>PKUA01000069.1 GCA_002868905.1 Desulfuromonas sp. | reverse complement strand
AGGCGTCGAGATGGTTATGCCGGGAGATAACATCGCCATGAGCGTTGATCTGATCACGCCGATCGCGATGGACAAGGAACTTCGTTTCGCGATTCGCGAAGGTGGCCGCACCGTCGGCGCCGGCGTCGTCAGCGATATCATCGAATAATTACAAGACGAGACAACGAGATTCGGCCCCTCCCGCCGGGAGGGGCCGTAAGGAATTGATTTATGCGGGATATTGTGACTCTGGCTTGCACCGAGTGCAAGCAGCGCAACTACACGACGACCAAGAACAAGCGGAATACGCCCGACAAGCTTGAATTTAGCAAGTATTGCCGCTTCTGCAAGAAGCACACGGATCACAAAGAGACCAAGTAGGCTGGTTTCGGTTGTCGGTGTAGCTTCAGGCCGCCGTTCGGTGCGGTTTTTTCTTTGTTGGCAAAAAAGGAAGGGTTTTACCCCCGATCGATGAGGGGTGGCCTGGCTCTTTGCCACGTTAACGGGTTTGCAACTGAAACGGAGTTCGCACAGTTATGGCAAAAGCGAACGAATTTTTTCGTAACGTCAAGAGCGAGCTGGGGAAAGTTACCTGGCCGACCAAAAAAGACACCTACGGTTCGACCCTGGTGGTCATCGCATTGGTTATTGCGGTTGCCGTATTTCTTTGGGCAGTCGATACTGCTCTTTCGACCGTGATTCGCGGTCTTCTGAATTAAAGGTTTTCAGGGTTAGGGGACGACGGGACATGACCATGAGATGGTACGGTGTTCACACCTACTCCGGATATGAAAACAAGGTCAAGGCGAACCTCGAAGAGCGGATTCGTGCGCTTGATGCCGAGGAGATGTTCGGCGAAGTCCTGATCCCTTCCGAGACGGTTGTTGAGCTTAAAAAGGGCCAGCGCAAGACATCGTTGCGCAAGTTCTTTCCAGGTTACATCCTGGTCCAGATGGAGTTGACCAGTGAATCCTGGCATATCGTCAAGGACACGCCCAAGGTGACAGGTTTCGTCGGTGGCGGGATCAACCCACCGGCTATTCCTGACGAAGAGGTGGCCAAGATCACCAGCCGGATGGTGGAGGGTGAAGAGCACCCGAAGCCGAAAGTAGAATTTGAAGTTGGTGAAACGGTTCGTGTCGTGGATGGCCCATTTTTGAACTTCACCGGTGTGGTTGAGGATGTCAAGCCGGACAAGGCAAAGTTGAAAGTCATGGTCAGCATTTTCGGTCGGGTTACGCCGGTCGAGCTTGAATTCATCCAGGTCGAAAAAACCAGTTGAGCTGGTATAAGAAGGTTTGTCAGTAAGGAGACAGAAGCATGGCTAAGAAGGTTATCGGGCAGATCAAATTGCAGATTCCGGCAGGCTCTGCCAACCCGTCGCCGCCGGTCGGTCCAGCGCTCGGCCAGCACGGTGTCAACATCATGGAGTTCTGCAAGGCATTCAATGCCAAGACTCAGGGCGATGCCGGCATGATTATCCCGGTGATCATCACTGTTTATGCGGATCGTTCCTTCTCTTTCATCACCAAGACCCCTCCTGCCGCCGTGCTTCTGCTCAAGGCAGCCAAGTTAAAGAGCGGGTCGGGGGAGCCGAACAAGACCAAGGTCGGCAAGGTCACCAAGGACCAGGTCAGGGAGATTGCCCAGCTGAAAATGCCCGACTTGAACGCTTTCGATGTTGAAGCGGCGATGCGGACCATTGAAGGTACAGCCCGCAGCATGGGCATTGAAGTCGAATCTTAAAACAGGCGTATTGGAGTCTGAAAATGGCGGTTGCAAAGTATCAAAAGGCGGCTAAGTCGAAAGTTGACCGGGAGCGGCTCTATCAGTTGGAAGAAGCCCTTGCCTTGGTCAAAGAAGCGGCTTACGTTAAGTTTGACGAAACAGTCGACCTCTGTGTCCGACTTGGCGTTGATCCGCGTAAAGCCGATCAGATGGTGCGTGGAGCGGTTGTTCTTCCGAACGGTCTTGGAAAAACCCTGCGCGTGCTGGTGTTTGCCAAGGGGGAGAAAGCCCAGGAGGCGACAGCGGCCGGTGCCGATTTTGTCGGTGGTGATGATCTGGTTGAAAAGATCAAGGATGGCTGGTTTGAATTCGATACCGCCATCGCTACGCCCGACATGATGGGGACCGTTGGTAAAATCGGTCGCCTTCTCGGTCCCCGTGGTCTTATGCCGAACCCGAAAGTCGGTACAGTCACTTTCGATATCGAGCGGGCCGTTTCTGAAGCGAAGTCGGGTAAGGTCGAGTACCGCGTTGAGAAAGCCGGTATCGTTCAAGCACCGGTCGGCAAGGTTTCGTTTGACGTGGAACAGCTCAAAGGGAATGTCCTGGCGTTGATGGACGCGCTGATGAAAGCGAAGCCTTCTACAGCCAAGGGGACTTATCTCAAGAAAATCAGCCTGTCGAGCACCATGGGGCCGGGAGTTTCCCTGGATACAGTGGCGCTGCAGGCATTGGTAAAATAACCGGGGCTCCCTCCTGTTCAGGCATGAGGGCGTACCGAACATTCCCGGTCAAAGACAGCAGGCTCGCAATCGCGTTTAATGGTGCCAATTGGTGCCGCCTGCCGAGGCTGAGGATGGCTGGACGGTTCTGTCGTCTCTTCCATCGCCTCAGACTGGGGCGCGAAACTCAACGTTTCGTGGAAAATTAAGAAAGGAGGAGTGACATTGAACCGAAACAGCAAAGAACAAATGGTGGCCGAATTTGCGGAAAAACTCGCCTCGGCCAAGGCCGCGTTTATCGCTGACTATCGGGGGCTGACCGTCGATCAGGTCAATGATCTGCGTGGCAAGCTGCGGGAAGCTGGCGTCGATTACCGGGTGGTGAAGAACACCCTGCTGAAGCTTGCCATCAAGGGGACCGATGCAGAGTGCCTTGAAGAATTTCTTCAGGGGCCGACGGCGATTGCCATTGCGCTGGACGATCCTGTGGCCCCGGCCAAAGCACTGAGTGAGTACGTCAAGGGGAACGACAAGTTCCAACTCAAAGGCGGAATGCTCGAAGGGAAAACTCTTGCCCTGGATGACATCAAGGCGCTGGCCGATCTGCCGAGTCGTGAGGTCCTGTTGGCCAAGATGCTCGGCTCCATGAGCGCCCCGGCGACTAACTTCGTCGGTGTTCTCGCGGCGGTGCCGCGCTCTCTGGTCCAGGTCCTGGCGGCCATTAAAGACCAGAAAGCGGACTGAGCCGAAAAGATCGAACCGAATCAATCAACTAAAAACGAACATATCAAAGAATAGAGTGGAGGAAGAATCATGGCTGAGATTACCAAAGAGCAGGTGATCGAATTTATCGAGAACATGAGCGTTCTGGACCTGGCTGAACTGGTGAAGGAACTCGAAGACAAGTTTGGCGTTTCCGCTGCAGCTCCGGTGGCCGTCGCCGCCGCCCCCGCTGCCGGCGGTGAAGCTGCTGCCGCCGAAGAGAAGGACGAGTTCGACGTTGTCCTCACCGGCGCCGGCGACAAGAAAATCAACGTGATCAAGGTGGTTCGTGCCATCACCGGCCTTGGCTTGAAAGATGCCAAGGACATGGTTGACGGTGCCCCGAACACTATTAAGGAAGCTGCCAGCAAAGACGAGGCTGCGGACATCAAGAAGCAGCTCGAAGAAGCTGGCGCAACTGTGGAACTCAAGTAGAGCGCAACTGATAATACTGCGTAAGCCAAGGTCGCATTTTGCGGCCTTGGCTATTCTACTTTCGTTGCCCTCGAAGCAACGGGTTGCTGTATCGGGCCGTTCAATTGGACGGCCGGGTAGCGAGGCCTTCCGGTTTGACATACCAAAGGAGAACTCATGGCTTATTCGATCGCGAATAACCAGCTGCTCAGGAAGCATTTCGCCGAAACGCAAAAGATCATCGACATTCCGAACCTGATCGATATTCAGAAACACTCTTACCAGAGGTTTCTTCAGGCGGACCTGCCGGCTTCGGCACGTCAGAATATCGGTCTTGAGGCGGTTTTCAGGTCGGTCTTTCCGATCCGTGATTTCAGCGAGGCGAGCTCGCTGGAGTATGTTTCCTACGCGTTGGGCGTGCCAAAATACGACGTCGAAGAATGCCACCAGCGGGGGATGACCTTCGCCGCTCCGGTCAAGGTCAGGGTGCGCCTGGTCTCCTGGGATGTCGATAAGGAATCCGGCGTTCAGTCGATTCGTGACATCAAGGAGCAGGAAGTCTATTTCGGCGAGATTCCGCTGATGACCGATAAGGGGACTTTCATCATCAACGGGACCGAGCGGGTTATCGTCAGCCAGCTGCACCGCTCACCGGGCGTCTTTTATGACCACGACAAGGGGAAAACCCACTCCTCCGGGAAGGTTCTATACAGTGCCCGGGTGATTCCGTACCGTGGTTCATGGCTCGACTTCGATTTTGATCACAAGGATCATCTTTACGTTCGGATCGATCGTCGGCGCAAACTTCCGGCTACCGTGCTGCTTAAGGCTCTCGAATACAGCACTGAAGAGTTGCTCAACTATTTTTACCAGACCGAAGAGGTTATCTTCGACGGTAAGAGCTACAACAAGCGTGTCGTTCCAGAACTGTTGGCAGGTCAACGTGCAACGCGTGACATCACGGCTGATGACGGTGAAGTCCTGGTCAAAGCCAACAGGAAATTTACCAAAGCCGCTCTGCGTAAACTCGCCGACAAAGAAATATCCCTCATCCCGGTGGACGAGGAAGAGCTTGTCGGGAAAATCGCATCGACCGATGTGTTTGACGACTCGACAGGCGAGGTTGTCGTCGAGTGCAACGAAGAGCTTTCGACCGCCAAGCTTGAGGAATTGCGCGAGCGCGGTATCAATGAATTCAAAATTCTGTTCATTGATAATCTCTATGTCGGTTCCTATTTGCGGGACACGTTGTTGCTGGACCGGATCAACTCCAAGGATGAGGCGGTTATCGAAATTTACCGTCGGCTGCGTCCCGGAGATCCGCCGACCCTGAAGAGCGCGAATGCGCTGTTCGAGTCGTTGTTTTTCAACCCCGAGCGCTATGACCTCTCGGCGGTCGGTCGATTGAAACTCAATTACAAGCTCAAGCTCGAAACTCCGCTGGAGCACACCACCCTGACCAAGGAAGATATCCTTGAGGCGGTTCGTTATCTGATCGATCTGCGTAACGGTAAAGCAGAGGCTTCGATCGATGATATCGACCATCTCGGTAATCGTCGGGTGCGTGCGGTCGGTGAACTGCTGGAAAACCAGTACCGGGTCGGCCTGGTTCGCATGGAACGGGCGATCAAGGAGCGGATGAGCCTGCAGGAACCTGACAGCCTGATGCCGCACGATCTGGTGAATTCCAAACCGGTTTCGGCCGTTGTTAAGGAGTTCTTCGGGTCGAGTCAGCTCTCTCAGTTCATGGACCAGACCAATCCCCTCTCTGAGATTACCCACAAACGACGGCTTTCGGCTCTCGGCCCCGGGGGATTAACACGTGAGCGTGCAGGTTTTGAAGTGCGTGACGTCCATCCGACCCACTATGGTCGGGTTTGCCCGATTGAGACACCGGAGGGTCCGAACATCGGTTTGATCGCTTCTCTCTCCACCTATGCCCGGATCAACGAGCACGGCTTTGTCGAGACACCGTACCGTTTGGCAAATGACGGCGTCGTGTCGAAAGAGATCAAGTATTTCTCCGCCCTGGAGGAGGAAGGTCATGCCATCGCTCAGGCAAATGCCCCTCTGGACGAGAAGGGCCGATTTGTCAACGAGTTGGTTAACGCCAGGCAAAGCGGCGAATTCATGTTGATCAACAACGATCAGATCCAGTTGATGGACGTTTCGCCGAAGCAGCTGGTTTCGGTTGCAGCCTCATTGATCCCGTTCCTTGAGAACGATGATGCCAACCGCGCCCTGATGGGATCCAACATGCAGCGCCAGGCGGTACCGCTGTTGCGTGCCGACGCCCCACTGGTCGGTACCGGCATGGAACGGATTGTCGCACATGACTCCGGTTCGGCTGTTGTCGCCAGGCACGACGGTATTGTTGAGAAGGTCGATGCTGGTCGGATTGTGGTGAAAATCGATGAAGGGGAGGTCGATGAGACCGGAACCGGGGTCGATATTTACAACCTGGTCAAGTTTATTCGCTCCAACCAGAATACCTGCCTGAACCAGAATCCGATCGTCAAGATCGGTGACCACGTCCGGCGGGGAGAAATCATCGCCGACGGACCTTCGACCGAGTTCGGCGAACTTGCTCTCGGGCAAAACGTTCTGGTGGCGTTCATGCCGTGGGAAGGTTACAATTTCGAGGATTCGATCCTGATCAGTGAAAAGCTGGTCAAAGAGGACCGTTACACTTCGATCCATATCGAAGAGTTCGAGTGTGTCGCCCGCGATACCAAGCTCGGCAAGGAAGAGATTACAGACGACATCCCGAATCTCGGGGAGGACGCTCTGGCTGATCTCGACGAATCGGGTATCATTCGTATCGGTGCCGAAGTCGCCCCTGGTGATATCCTGGTCGGCAAAATCACCCCGAAAGGTGAAACCCAGCTCTCTCCCGAGGAGAAGTTGCTGCGGGCAATCTTTGGTGAGAAGGCCGGCGATGTCCGAGATACGTCTCTGCGTGTTCCGCCCGGTGTCGAGGGGGTGGTTATCGGTGCCCAGGTCTTCTCCCGCAAGGGGGCCGACAAGGACAGTCGTACCGAACTGATCGAACAGGCCGAGATCGATCGCATGCTCAAGGACCAGAACGACGAAATTCGCATTCTTCGCGAATCGACCCGCAGCAAGCTCTCCGATCTCCTCGTCGGCAAGACCTCCGCTGTGACCGTGAACGATCCGGAAGGGAACGTGGTCATCAGCAAGGGCAAGAAGATTGCCAAGGCCGGACTGGAGAAAGTTTCGTTCTCCATGTGGAAAGAGATTTCCCTGAGCAAGGCCGAGGAGACCGAGGAGAAAGTCGCGACCATTTTCTCCCGTCTCGGTGAGCGTGAGGACGGGATCCGTGCGGTGACCGCTGACAAAATTGAAAAACTCAAGCGGGGTGACGATCTTCCGCCGGGCGTCATCAAGATGGTCAAGGTCTATATTGCCATCAAGCGGAAGCTCTCTGTCGGTGATATGATGGCCGGCCGGCACGGGAATAACGGTGTCCTTTCGCGGATTCTCCCGGAAGAAGACATGCCTTATCTCGAAGACGGAACCCCGGTTGAGATTGTCCTCAATCCTCTCGGCGTCCCGTCGCGTATGAATGTCGGTCAGATCCTCGAGACCCATCTCGGTCTGGCGGCTATCGGGCTTGGCAAGCAGATCCAGAATGTGCTTGACCATCAATATACCAGCCAGAAGTTGAAGCAAACCGTCAAAGGAGTTTATGAGAACAAGGATCTCAATAAATTCATTGACGGGCTGGATGACGAGGATACCCTGACACTGGGACGGCAACTCTCCAAGGGAGTCCCGATGGCGTCTCCGGTGTTCGAAGGGGTCAATGAGGACCAGATCAAAGGGGAACTGACTCGGGCCGGCATGCCGACATCGGGTCAGATGACTCTTTATGACGGCAAGACCGGTGAGGCTTTCAAAGAGAAGGTCACTGTCGGCATTATGTATATTTTGAAGTTGCATCACCTGGTCGACGATAAGATCCACGCCCGTTCCATCGGCCCTTACAGTCTTGTGACCCAGCAGCCGCTCGGGGGCAAGGCGCAGTTCGGCGGCCAGAGACTCGGTGAGATGGAGGTCTGGGCGATGGAAGCCTACGGAGCGGCTCACGCCCTGCAGGAATTCCTGACGGTCAAATCGGACGACGTCGCCGGTCGGACCAGAATGTACGAATCGATTGTCAAAGGGAAGCACACGCTGGAGGCGGGCTTGCCCGAATCTTTCAACGTGCTGGTTAAGGAACTCCAGGCACTCTGCCTTGACGTGGAGCTGCTCGAGGAAGACGAAGAATAAACCTAGCTATCCCTACAAGGAGAACGTGTCTTGGAAGACATCTTCAGCTTGTTTGAACGCCCGAAGGATCCGTTGAATTTCAACGCCATTCGACTCTCGCTCGCTTCTGCCGAAGCGATTCGAGAGCGTTCCTTCGGGGAGGTGAAAAAGCCGGAAACCATTAACTACCGGACCTTCAAGCCGGAACGGGACGGTCTTTTCTGCGCCAAAATCTTTGGTCCGACCAAGGATTACGAGTGTAATTGCGGCAAATACAAGCGGATGAAACACCGCGGTATTGTCTGCGAGAAATGCGGCGTGGAAGTCATCCCGAGCAAGGTTCGTCGTGAAAGGCTCGGGCATATCGACCTTGCCTGTCCGGTTGCACACATCTGGTTCTTGAAGTCGCTCCCCTCGCGGATTGCGACCCTGCTCGATCTGACCCTCAAGGAGATCGAGCGGGTCCTCTATTTCGAGGCCTATATTGTTCTGGACGGCGGTGATACGCCGATGGAACAAGGGTTGCTCCTGTCAGAGGACAAGTACCGTGAGGCGATGGACGAATATGCCGGGCAGTTCTCATCCGGGATGGGAGCCGAGGCGATTCGCGAACTTTTGATCTCACTTGACCTCGACACCATCGGTGAAGAGCTCCGCCTTGAAATGCGTGAGGCGGCCAGCGAAGCCAAGCGGAAGAAAGTGGCCAAGCGGCTGAAAGTGGTCGATTCCTTCCGCCTCAGTGGTAACCGTCCCGAGTGGATGATTCTGGAGACCGTGCCGGTCTTGCCGCCGGAGCTGCGACCGCTGGTCCCGCTCGACGGTGGCCGCTTTGCCACCTCGGACCTGAATGATCTCTACCGCCGGGTTATCAACCGCAACAATCGACTCAAGCGACTGATGGAGCTGCGTGCTCCGGAAGTCATTATCCGCAATGAAAAGCGGATGCTGCAGGAGTCGGTCGACGCCCTGTTTGACAATGGGCGCCGCGGGCGTGCCATCACCGGCCCGAACAAGCGACCTCTCAAGTCCCTCTCCGACATGCTGAAAGGGAAAGGGGGCCGTTTCCGGCAGAACCTGCTCGGGAAGCGGGTCGACTATTCAGGTCGTTCGGTTATTGTCGTCGGTCCCGAACTCAAGCTGCACCAATGTGGTCTGCCGAAAAAAATGGCCCTCGAGTTGTTCAAGCCGTTTATCTACAACAAACTCGAGGAGCGGGGTTACTGCACCACGGTCAAGAGCGCCAAGAAGCTGGTCGAGAAGGAAAAGCCAGAGGTCTGGGATGTCCTTGAGGAGGTCATTAAGGAACACCCGGTGATGCTTAACCGCGCACCGACCCTGCACCGCCTTGGGATCCAGGCCTTCGAGCCGGTTTTGATCGAAGGGAAGGCGATCCAGCTGCATCCGCTGGTTTGTACCGCGTTCAACGCCGACTTCGACGGTGACCAGATGGCGGTTCATCTGCCGCTCTCCATCGAGAGCCAGATCGAGGCGCGGGTGCTGATGATGTCGACCAATAACATCCTTTCACCCGCCCACGGCAAACCGATTATCGTTCCGTCCCAGGACATGATTCTCGGCCTCTACTATATGACACGTGACCGGGCCTTCGTGCCGGGGACCGGGAAAATCTTCGCCGATATGGATGAGGTCCGGATGGCGTACGATGCCGGCGTGGCCGATCTGCAGGCGAAGGTCAAAGTGCGGATGCCGGTGGTTGAAGATGGCGACCCGGAATTGGTCGAGACGACTATCGGTCGAGTCCTGTTGCGTGAAGTGGTGCCTGATGTCATCCCGTTCAGCCACATCAATAAGGTGATGGGCAAGAAGGCGGTGGCCGAGCTGATTGACGCCGGGTTCCGCCTGGCGGGTGCCAAGGAGACTGTTATCCTGGCGGACCGCCTGAAGGATACCGGCTTCAAGTTCTCCACCCGCGCCGGGATCTCGATTGGTCTTGAAGACATGGTTATTCCGGCCAACAAGGGGGAATACATCGATGGCGCCGTCGCCGAGGTGACCGAGATCCAGAACCAGTATACCGAGGGTCTGATCACGGATGGCGAACGCTACAACAAGGTTATCGATATCTGGGCCAAATGCTCTGATTCGATTACCGAGACCATGCTTTCCAACCTCTCGGTCGATGAACTCGAGGATCCCGAAACCAAGGAGAAGGTCAAGGTCCCCTCGTTCAACGCCATCCACATGATGGCCGATTCGGGAGCACGGGGTAGCCATCAGCAGATTCGACAGTTGGCCGGGATGCGTGGCCTGATGGCCAAACCGGACGGCTCCATTATCGAGACGCCGATTACCGCCAACTTCCGTGAGGGACTGACGGTGTTGCAGTACTTCATCTCGACTCATGGCGCCCGTAAGGGTCTGGCCGATACCGCCCTGAAGACCGCCAACTCCGGTTACCTGACCCGTCGGCTGGTTGACGTGGCGCAGGATGCCATTATCACCGAACAGGATTGCGGAACCATTGACGGGATCGAGGTAGGCTCTCTCACCGAGGGTGGTGAGGTTATCGAACAGCTCGGTGACCGCATTCTCGGGCGGACCGCTCTGGACGATGTGATTGATCCGGTCAACGGTGACGTTATCCTGGAGGCGAACCAGGAGATTACGGAAGAGCTGGTCGAGAAAGTCGAAGAGGCCGGCATTGAAAGAATGAGGATTCGCTCGGTCCTGACCTGTCAGAGCCGCCGGGGTATCTGCGCTACCTGCTATGGGCGCGACCTCGCGCGTGGCCATATGGTGAACCTCGGCGAGGCGGTTGGTGTCATCGCTGCCCAGTCTATCGGTGAGCCGGGTACCCAGTTGACCATGCGGACCTTCCATATCGGTGGTACCGCTGCCCGTAAGGCCGAACAGACCTCCCTTGAGGCGCGCTTCGGTGGCCAGATCAAGTACCTCAACTGCAACACCGTTGTTGACAAGGCCGGATGTCACGTCATCATGAACCGTAATGGTGAGGTGGCCATCATCGATCCTGAGACGGGACGTGAGCGTGAGCGTTATGAGGTCGTCTATGGTGCCAGACTGAAGGTCGCCCCGGAAGGTGAAATCAAGGTCGGTGACCTGATCGCCGAGTGGGACCCCTACACCATGCCTATTCTGACCGAGATCGCCGGTACCGTTAAGTACGGCGATATCATCGAAGGTGAGACCATGGAGGAGCAGCTCGACGAAGTTACGGGGCTTGCTCGGAAGGTGGTCATCGAAGGGAAGAAGGCTGATCGGCGGCCGCGCGTCACCCTGAAGGGGGAAGACGGCAAGACGGCCAAGTTACCGAGCGGAATCCCGTCCCGCTACCAACTGCCGGTCGGGGCGCTCATCGTCATCCAGGATGGTCAAGAGGTCAGTGCCGGAGATGTTCTGGCGAAGATCCCCCGTGAAACCACCAAAACCAAGGATATAACCGGTGGTCTGCCGCGAGTTGCCGAACTGTTCGAGGCGCGGAAGCCGAAAGAGTTTGCGGTTATTTCAGAAATCGACGGCACCATCTCCTTCGGTAAGGATTCCAAAGGAAAGCGCAAGGTTGTGGTGACGCCTGAAATCGGTGAGGCGCGGGAATACCTGATCCCGAAAGGGAAACACATCAGTGTTCACGAGGGCGACTTTGTCCGCGCTGGTGAACCGCTGATGGATGGATCTTCCAATCCTCACGATATCCTGCGAGTGCTCGGGGTCAAGGAGTTGGCCAAGTACCTGGTCGACGAGGTCCAGGAGGTTTATCGATTGCAGGGCGTCAAGATAAACGACAAGCATATCGAGACCATCGTTCGTCAGATGCTGCGCCGGGTTCGCATCAAGGATGTTGGTGATACCAACTTCCTGCTCGAGGATCAGGTTGACCGCTGGGTGTTCGAGGATGAGAATGATCGGGTTCTGACCGAAGATGGCAGGCCGGCGGTCGGTGAGCCGTTGATGCTTGGCATCACCAAGGCCTCGCTGTCGACCGAGTCATTCATATCCGCCGCTTCTTTCCAGGAGACGACCAAGGTTCTGACCCAGGCGGCGATTGAAGGCAAAACCGATTACCTGCGGGGGTTGAAGGAGAACGTCATCATGGGACGTTTGATTCCGGCAGGAACCGGGATATCAAAGTACCGTGCTGCCAAGCTGCTTATTGAAGAGCCGGAGGAACTGCCTGAGCCTGCGTTTGATGTTGACGAGGATGAGGCCGCTGAGGCTGTGGAAGAGGCCACGGAGACTGTCGCCGCCGACTCATCTGGCGAGGCTTCTGGCGAGGATTGAAAAAAACGCGATTGAATCGAAAAAAACCTTGACAAGGGGCCCGGCAAATTGATAGATTCGCCGGGTTTTCCCCTGAATGTGGCAACACATTTTAGGCCCTGAAAGAACGTGAAAAAGCGGGAGTTTATTAGATGCCAACCATCAATCAGTTGATCAGAAATGGACGCGAAAGAAAGGTGCACCGTTCAACCGCACCGGCCCTTCAGTCGAATCCACAAAAGCGTGGTGTGTGTACCCGTGTTTATACCACGACCCCGAAGAAGCCGAACTCGGCCCTCCGGAAGGTTGCCCGTGTACGCCTGACCAACGGTTATGTTGTGACGTCCTATATCCCCGGTGTCGGGCATAATCTTCAGGAACACTCGGTAGTGCTGATTCGCGGCGGCCGGGTAAAGGACTTGCCGGGTGTGCGTTACACGATTGTCCGTGGCAGCCTTGACCTGGCTGGTGTTAAAGATCGTCGTAAGAGCCGTTCGAAATACGGCGCTAAGCGGCCCAAGTAATCGACTCGGGTTAAAGAGGACGTTATGCCAAGAAGAAGAGAAGTTCCAAAGCGTGTCATTCTGCCTGATCCGAAATTTCATGATCGGCTGCTCGCAAAATTTGTTAACAGCATTATGCTGGATGGTAAGAAGAGCACAGCTGAAACTATCGTTTACGGTGCCTTCGATCTGATTTCGGAGCGTTCTGGCGAGGATCCGGTTGAGGTCTTCAAGAAGGCGATGGAGAACGTGCGACCGGTCCTCGAGGTTAAATCCCGTCGTGTCGGTGGTTCGACTTACCAGGTGCCGGTTGAGGTTCGCTCTGATCGTCGCAATGCCTTGGCGATGCGCTGGATAATCAGCTTTACCCGTAAGCGGGGCGAGAAAACCATGTGTGAGCGGCTCGCGGCAGAGTTGCAGGATGCTGCTGCCAACCGGGGGAATTCGGTGAAGAAGCGCGAGGATGTTCACAAGATGGCCGAGGCCAACAAGGCCTTCGCGCACTATCGTTGGTAAGGATTTGTGGGGGTCAGTAGCCCCTGGAGGAATAGAGCGTCGTGGCACGTAAGGTAGCACTGGAAAAAACTAGAAATATCGGCATTATGGCTCACATCGATGCCGGTAAGACCACCACCACCGAGCGCATCCTCTATTATACGGGGGTCTCGCACAAGATCGGTGAGGTCCATGACGGCGCCGCCACCATGGATTGGATGGAGCAGGAGCAGGAGCGGGGAATCACCATTACCTCGGCTGCGACCACCTGTTTCTGGAATGACCACCGTGTCAATATTATTGATACTCCGGGTCACGTCGACTTTACCATTGAGGTTGAGCGTTCCCTGAAGGTGCTGGACGGCTCGGTTGCTGTTTTCTGTTCGGTTGGTGGCGTTGAGCCCCAGTCTGAAACCGTTTGGCGCCAGGCGGACAAGTACGGTGTGCCCCGGATCGCGTTCATCAACAAGATGGACCGTGTCGGTGCCGACTTCAATCGCGGTCTGGAGATGATGAAGGATCGTCTCGGTGCCAATCCGGTTCCAATCCAGTTGCCGATTGGGGCGGAGGAGAATTTCCAGGGGGTCATTGACCTGGTACAGATGAAGGCACTGATTTGGGATGACGAATCTCTCGGTGCCAACTTCGAGGTGGCCGATATCCCTGATGACCTGCTCGCCGATGCCGAGGCTGCTCGCGAAGCGCTGATTGAAGAGGTCAGCGCGCAGGACGATGAATTGATGGAGAAATATCTCGGCGGTGAAGAGATCACTGTCGACGAGCTCAAGGCTGGGATTCGAAAGGCGACCATCAGTCTGGCGATTAACCCGGTACTGGCCGGTTCGGCTTTCAAGAACAAAGGAGTGCAGACCCTGTTGGATGCCGTGGTCGATTATATGCCGGCTCCGACAGATGTTCCGGCGATTCGGGGCATACACCCTGACACAGGCGACGAGCTGACACGGCCCGCCGATGACGACGGGCCGTTTGCAGCTCTGGCGTTTAAAATCATGACCGACCCGTTTGTCGGCCAGCTGTCTTTCTTCCGGGTTTATTCCGGTATCGCAGAGTCCGGTGTCACCATCCTTAACTCCACCAAGGGGAAGCGTGAGCGGTTCGGCCGTCTGTTGAAGATGCACGCCAACAAGCGTGAGGAAATCAAGCAGGTTTATGCTGGCGATATCGCTGCGGCGGTTGGTTTGAAGCAGACCACCACCGGGGATACTCTCTGTAATGAGAAAGAGCCTTGCCTGCTCGAGGCGATGGAATTTCCCGAGCCGGTTATCCATATCGCCATTGAGCCGAAGACCAAGGCCGACCAGGAGAAGCTCGGTACGGCCCTCGGGAAATTGCTGCAAGAGGATCCCTCACTCCGAGTTCGCACAGACGAAGAAACCGGTCAGACGATTCTTTCCGGCATGGGCGAATTGCATCTCGAGATCATTATTGATCGGCTCAAACGTGAGTATAAGGTTGAAGCGAGCGTCGGTGCACCGCAGGTTGCTTATCGGGAGACCATCACCAAGACGGTCGAGGTGCAGGGTAAGTTTGTGCGGCAGTCGGGTGGTCGCGGTCAGTACGGCGACTGTCACCTGCGCATTGAACCGCAGGAGCCCGGGGCCGGCTTCGAGTTCGTCGACCAGATCAAGGGTGGCGTGATTCCGAAGGAATACATCCCGGCCGTTGGAAAAGGGGCCGAGGAGGCCTGCGAGAACGGTCCGGTCGCCGGATACCCGGTGGTCGATGTCAAGGTCACCTGCTTCGATGGCTCCTATCACGAAGTCGACTCCTCCGAGATGGCTTTTAAAATTGCCGGTTCGATGGGTTTCAAGGAAGGCGTCATCAAGGCTTCGCCACAGATTCTTGAGCCGGTGATGGCTGTCGAGGTTGTTGTCCCCGAAGAGTA
Source organism: Desulfuromonas sp. (assembly GCA_002868905.1). GTDB lineage: Bacteria > Desulfobacterota > Desulfuromonadia > Desulfuromonadales > Geothermobacteraceae > BM304. The sequence goes on along the minus strand of PKUA01000069.1, from coordinate 16,453 downwards.
CATGGGGGATGTCATGGGGGATCTGAACAGCCGGCGTGGCCGGGTGATGGGTATGGATTCCCGTGGTGGTGCCCAGGTCATAAACGCTCATGTTCCGCTTGCAAATATGTTTGGATATGCAACCGACTTGCGGAGTTCGACCCAGGGTCGAGCTACCTACACCATGGTCTTCGATCACTACGAAGCGGTGCCGAAGTCGGTCGCTGAAGAAATCATTGCCAAGGTAAAAGGCTGAGAAACAGGAGGTCGACGCAATGGCTAAAGAGAAATTTCAGAGAACAAAACCCCATGTCAACATCGGCACGATCGGACATGTTGACCATGGTAAGACGACCCTGACCGCAGCCATCACCAAGGTGTTGGCCGAGGCCGGCGGTGGCCAGGCCATGGGATTTGATCAGATCGACAACGCTCCCGAGGAGCGCGAGCGCGGCATTACTATCGCCACCGCTCACGTCGAATATGAGACAGAGAACCGGCACTATGCCCATGTTGATTGCCCGGGCCACGCCGACTACGTAAAGAACATGATCACCGGTGCTGCGCAGATGGACGGCGCGATCCTGGTGGTTTCGGCCGCCGACGGCCCGATGCCGCAGACTCGTGAGCACATCCTGCTCGCCCGTCAGGTCGGCGTTCCGGCGATGGTGGTCTTTTTGAACAAGGCCGACATGGTCGACGACGAGGAGCTGCTGGAGCTGGTCGAGCTGGAAGTTCGCGAGCTGCTTTCGAGCTACGATTTCCCGGGTGACGACATTCCGATCATCGCCGGGAGCGCCCTGGCCGGTCTGGAAGGTCGCGACGACGCCATCGGCAAAGAGAAGATCCTGGAGCTGATGGCTGCGGTCGACAGCTACATTCCGGAGCCGGAGCGCGCCATTGATCGTCCGTTCCTGATGCCGGTCGAGGACGTGTTCTCCATTTCCGGTCGCGGAACCGTGGCGACCGGCCGTGTCGAGCGTGGTATCGTCAAGGTTCAGGACGAGATCGAGATCGTCGGGATGAAGGATACCACCAAGACGGTCGTGACCGGCGTCGAGATGTTCCGTAAGCTTCTGGATCAGGGTCAGGCCGGTGATAACTGCGGTATTCTGCTGCGCGGCGTCAAGCGCGAAGATATCGAGCGCGGTCAGGTTCTGTCGAAGCCGGGAAGCATCACCCCGCACACCAAGTTCAAGGCCGAGGCGTACATCCTGACCAAGGAAGAGGGTGGTCGTCACACCCCGTTCTTCAAGGGCTACCGTCCTCAGTTCTACTTCCGTACGACCGACGTGACCGGCATTTGCGAGTTGCCGGAAGGCGTCGAGATGGTTATGCCGGGAGATAACATCGCCATGAGCGTTGATCTGATCACGCCGATCGCGATGGACAAGGAACTTCGTTTCGCGATCCGCGAAGGTGGCCGCACCGTCGGCGCCGGCGTCGTCAGCGATATCATCGAATAATTACCGTTAAAGAGGGTTGCTCCATGCAGAACCAAAAGATCAGAATCCGCTTGCGCGCCTACGATCACAAGTTGCTAGATCAGTCTGTTACTGAGATCGTCGACACGGCGAAGCGGACCGGTGCCAGGGTGGCCGGGCCGATCCCGCTCCCCACAGTTATCAACAAATATTGTGTGCTGCGTGGACCCCATGTTGACAAGAAGAGTCGCGAGCAGTTTGAAATGCGTACTCATAAGCGTCTGCTGGACATTCTTGAACCGACCCAGCAGACTGTTGATGCCCTTATGAAACTCGATCTGTCGGCCGGTGTCGACGTCGAAATCAAGCTCTAAGGGCGCCTGACCTAGTCAGAGGTGAAGCAATGATTCAGGGTATTTTAGGAAAGAAACTGGGCATGACCCAGATATTTGCCTCCGATGGGCGGCGCGTGCCGGTCACGGTGATCGAGGCTGGGCCGTGTGTGGTCCTGCAGAAAAAGACTGTCGACACGGACGGCTACGACGCGGTGCAACTCGGTTTTGACAACAAGGCCGCGCATCGGGTGAGTAAACCGGCCATGGGGCATATGAAGGCTGCCGGCAAGGGAGCGTTTTCGGCCCTGCGTGAGTTCTCGGCCTCCAATCTTGATGACTACGCTGTCGGTGATGAAGTTACCTGCGAGCAGGTTTTCAACATCGGGGATGTCGTCGATGTGACCGGTACCAGCAAAGGTAAGGGTTTCCAGGGGGTCATCAAGCGTTGGAATTTTTCCGGCGGTCGGATGTCGCACGGTTCGAAGTTTCACCGTCAACCTGGCGCCATCGGTTGCAGTGCCTGGCCATCCCGGGTGTTTAAAGGGAAAAAAATGGCCGGTCAGATGGGGAACGAGCGGGTCACGACCCAGAATTTGGCCATTGTTGACGTTCGCCCTGAGGAGAACCTGATCTTGATCAAGGGTGCTGTGCCGGGTTCACGTCACAGCGTGGTCATGATCCGCCACGGGGTGAAAGTGCCCCAGGCATAAGCAGCCTCACGGCGGTTTTGGAGAAGAAATCATGGCGAATATAGCGGTTTTCGATATGAACCGGAAACAGGTCAAGGAGTTGGAGCTGCAGGACATCGTCTTTAACGATGATGTCAAAGGCTACCTGGTCCACGACATGGTCCGATATCAATTGGCCAAACGCCGTCAGGGGACGGCGAAAACAAAGACCCGCAGCGAGGTCGCCGGCGGTGGCAAAAAACCGTATCGGCAAAAGGGTACTGGTAACGCCCGGCAGGGGACGATTCGTGCTCCGCATTTTGTCGGCGGTGGCAACGCGTTCGGTCCGACTCCGCGCGATTACACTTTCAAGCTCAACCGGAAAGTGAAGAAAGCGGCCCTGCGCAGTGCTCTCTCAGCTCGCTACAAGGAAGAGAAGCTGACCGTGCTCGACGCTCTCACCATGGAGGGGATCAGCACCAAAAGTTTCTCCGAGTTTCTGCAGCGGTTTGAGTTGAGCAAGGCACTGGTTGTCATTGACCAGGACAACGCCAATGTTGAGCTCTCCGCACGCAACCTGCCCGGAGTGAAGGTGGTCAGGTCTGAAGGGGTCAACGTCTATGACATTATGAAATACCCCAACCTGGTTCTGACCGAAGCTGCCGTTGGGCAATTGGAAGGAGCGCTAGCGTCATGAAACCGCTGCATCAGATTTTACGGCGGCCGCTGATTACAGAAAAAACCAATCTTGCCAAGGAGATGGGGCGGGTGGTTGTTTTCGAAGTGTCCCGCGACGCCAACAAGATTGAAATTCAACAGGCGGTGGAGAAGGCCTTCGATGTGAAAGTCGAGAAAGTCAACACCGTGCAGATGGCGGGTAAAACCAAGCGCGTGGGCAAAAGCATCGGCAAACGCAGCAATTGGAAAAAAGCTTACGTGACCCTCTCCGAGGGGAGCGATATCGATTTCTTTGGGGTTTGATCCCGAATTGCGGTTTTAAGTAACACGGAGTTGCGTCATGGGCATCAAAAAATTTAAACCGACATCACCTGGACGGCGTCATATGACGTCTTCCAATTTCGACGCGGTCACCCGCTCCACACCAGAAAAGTCGTTGTTGGCCCCGCTGAAGAAGTCGGGCGGCCGCAACAATCTGGGGCGGATAACCAAGCGCCATACCGGTGGTGGTCACAAAAGAAAGTACCGGGTGATCGATTTCCGGCGTGACAAGATCGACGTGCCGGCAAAGGTTGCCTCGGTTGAGTACGATCCGAACCGGAGTGCCCGGATCGCCCTGTTGCATTATGCTGATGGGGAGAAGCGCTATATCCTCGCTCCGGTCGGGATTGAGGTTGGCCAGAGCGTGATCGCTTCCGAAACGGCCGACATTAAGCCGGGCAATGCTATGCCGATCCGTCGTATTCCTCTCGGTACGTGGGTGCACAACATCGAGATGCGCATTGGTAAGGGAGGGCAGCTGGCCCGTAGTGCCGGCGCCTACGCCATGATCGCTGCCAAAGAGGGTCGCTACGCTCAATTGCGTCTCCCCTCGGGTGAGGTTCGCCTGGTATTGCAGGAGTGCTGCGCCACTATCGGGCAGGTTGGTAATGTCGACCACGAGAACGTCAAGCTCGGAAAGGCAGGGCGTGCCCGCTGGATGGGACGTCGCCCGCAATCTCGTGGTGTGGCCATGAACCCGGTTGATCATCCGCACGGCGGTGGTGAGGGTAAGAGTTCCGGTGGACGTCACCCGGTGACCCCGTGGGGTGTACCGACCAAGGGATACAAAACAAGGACCAACAAACGTTCTGACCGCTTCATTGTGCGGCGGCGGACTAAGTAACCGATACTGAGGTATTGAGGAGATATCGATGGCAAGGTCGATTAAAAAGGGCCCTTATGTCGATCCGAGTCTGATCCGGAAGATCGATCTCGATTCGGCGCCAGATTCGCGACGGGTCATTAAAACCTGGTCGCGGCGCACGACGATTCTGCCCGAATTCGTCGGCTACACGTTCGCAGTTCACAACGGACGCAAGTTCGTTCCGGTGTTCGTGACTGAAAACATGGTTGGACATAAGCTCGGAGAGTTTTCACCGACGCGTACCTACTATGGTCACGGCTCCGATAAGAAGAAGCGTTAAGTCAGGCGCGAGGAGTCATTTAAGATGGAATCCAGAGCCAAATTGAGATATGTACGACTTTCGCCGCAGAAGGCCAGGTTGATGGTTGACTTGGTGCGCGGCAAGGGAGTACAGGAGGCGATGAACATTTTGCAGTTTTCTCCGCAGAAAGCTGCAGGTATCGTCAAAGACATAGTCGGTTCGGCCGTCGCCAATGCTGAGCAAAAAGGTGTGTCCGACGTCGATCGCTTGTATGTAAAGACAATTTTCGTTGATCAGGGTCCGGTCCTGAAACGCTTTTTACCGCGTGCCCAGGGTCGTGCCACTCGTATCCGTAAACCGACCAGCCACATTACCGTGGTTCTGGACGAGAAATAAGCAACTTGAGGAGGTGAGGAGTTGGGCCAGAAAGTTCATCCCATAGGATTCCGACTCGGGGTCATCAAGACTTGGGAATCGCGTTGGTTCGCGACCCAGGATTATGCAGGTCTCGTACATGAGGACATCAAGCTCCGCGACTACCTCAAGAAGAGACTCTACCACGCTGGCATCTCCCGGATTGAGATTGAGCGTGCCGCAAGCAAGGCGAAAGTCAACATCTTTGCCGCTCGCCCCGGGATCATCATCGGTAAAAAGGGGGCTGAAGTAGAGGCCCTGAAGCGAGAGCTCTCCAAGCTGACGGACAAAGAAGTTTTCCTGAATATCCAGGAAGTTCGCAAGCCCGAGATCGATGCCCAACTGGTGGCTGAAAATGTCGCTTTACAGATGGAGCGCCGGGTTGCTTTCCGTCGCGCCATGAAAAAGGCTGTCGGCCAGGCTCTGAAGTTTGGTGCCAAAGGGATCAAGATCGAGTGTTCCGGACGACTCGGCGGAGCGGAGATGAGTCGCCGTGAATGGTACCGTGAAGGCAGGGTTCCGTTGCACACACTGCGGGCCGATATCGATTATGGTTTTACCGAGGCGAAGACTACCTACGGGATCATCGGTGTTAAGGTTTTGATCTTCAAGGGTGAGGTTCTCAGCCGGGAACCGCAGGGCTGAGCGGGCGAGATAGAGGAGTTCACTGACCATGTTAATGCCCAAGAAGGTTAAACGTAGGAAACAATTTACCGGACGGATGAAAGGTGCCGCCAAGGGTGGGACCGAATTGACTTTCGGTGATTTCGGATTGCAGGCGACCGAGTGTGGCTGGCTTTCATCCCGCCAGATCGAGGCGGCGCGTCGTGCGATGACTCGTTACATCAAGCGTGGCGGCAAGATCTGGATTAGGACTTTTCCCGACAAACCCCTCACCAGCAAGCCTGCCGAAACCCGGATGGGTAAAGGTAAGGGAGCCCCGGAGAGTTGGGTAGCGGTAATCAAGCCGGGCGTCATCATCTACGAGATGCAGGGGGTCACTGAGGAAGTCGCGCGCGAAGCGATGCGGCTCGGTGCCCACAAGCTGCCGATGAAGACCAAGTTTGTCCGTAGGGAGGAATCCAATGAAGGGTAATGAACTTCGCGAGCTGAGCTCAAGCGACTTGCAGAAGAGGGCCGACGAGTTGAACCAGGAATTGTTCAACCTTCGCTTTCAGCTGCATACCGGGCACTTGGAAAACACCGCCCGGATCGGACAGGTGCGCAAGGATATTGCGCGGGTAAAGACTATTCTGCAGGAGAAACAGGCCTGAGGGCCTGGTGGGGTTGAACAATGACTGAGCGTGGCAATCGGAAAACCCGCGTTGGGATCGTGGTCAGTGACAAGATGGACAAGACCGTAGTGGTGAAGGTCGACAATCTGGTCAGGCACCCGGTTTACAAGAAATATATCAAGAGGAAATACACCTGTAAGGCCCACGATGAGCAGAACGCTTGTGAAGCCGGAGACAAGGTGTTAATCGTGGAGAGCCGGCCGCTGTCCAAGGACAAGCGCTGGCGGGTTCGTCAGATCCTCGAAAAGAAAATTTGACGGTTTAACGGTTAGATAGGAGTTTCAGGCCATGATCCAGATGCAGACCATACTCGATGTCGCAGACAATTCCGGTGCGCGGAAACTCTGCTGCATTAAGGTGCCCGGCGGATCTAAACGGAAATACGCCGGCATCGGTGATATTGTCGTCTGCTCCGTCAAGGAAGCGATGCCCAATTCAAAGGTCAAGAAGGGCGATGTCGTCAAGGCGGTCATCGTTCGGACTAGGAAGGAAATCGCTCGCATCGATGGTTCCTACATTCGCTTTGATAACAATTCAGCGGTTGTGGTGAGCCAAACCGGTGAACCGATCGGTACCCGAATTTTCGGTCCCGTTGCAAGGGAACTGCGTGCCAAACGCTATATGAAAATCGTGTCCCTCGCACCGGAAGTCCTGTAAGCGAGTTGAAAGGGCGGACAATGTCAGTACAAAAATTTCATATCAAAAAAGACGACACCGTCATGGTGATGGCCGGAAAAGAGAAGGGTAAAACCGGGAAGGTTTTGCGCATTCTGCCCGAGAAAAACAGGGTTCTGGTTGAAAACCTGAATGTGGTCAAGCGCCACACCCGGCCGAGCCAGGTCAATCCGGACGGTGGCATCATTGAAAAAGAAGCGTCCATTGCCATTTCGAACGTGATGTTGGTTTGTTCGGCTTGCAACAAGCCGCGCCGAACCGGCATTCGTGCCAGCGAAGATGGGAGCAAGGCGCGTTTTTGCAAAAAGTGCAACCAGATGGTTGACAAGTAACGGAGTAGCCCGATGGCGCGTCTGAAAGAACAATTCGAAAAAGAGATCCTTCCGCGGCTGATGAAGGACCTGGAGATGACAAATGTCATGCAGGTTCCGAAAGTCGAGAAGGTGGTCATCAATATGGGCCTTGGCGAAGCGATCCAGAACATCAAAGTGCTGGAATCCGCTGCTGAGGAGCTGGCCCGAGTCAGCGGCCAGAAGCCGGTGATCACCAAGGCCAAGAAATCGATCGCACAGTTCAAGCTGCGCGAGGGGATGCCGATCGGCTGCATGGTCACCCTGCGGCATGATCGCGCCTATGAATTCCTTGATCGGCTGATCAACGTGGCATTGCCGCGTGTGCGCGATTTCAAAGGTGTTTCGCCCCGCGGATTTGATGGTCGCGGAAATTATACGGTTGGGATTCGGGAACAGATTATTTTCCCGGAGATTGACTTGGATAAAATCGACAAAGTCAAAGGGCTCAATATTACCATCGTTACGACAGCGCAGACCGATGAAGCCGGTCGGAGTCTGCTGCGTGAGATGGGAATGCCCTTCAGGAAATAGGCGTAGGGAAAGCGGAGGACGACCGTGGCAAAAAAATCGATGCGGATCAAGGCCGAGCGGCCGAAGAAGTTCAAGGTGCGGGAATATAACCGCTGTCCCCTGTGTGGCCGGCCCCGAGCCTATTATCGCAAATTCAACATGTGCAGGATTTGCCTGCGCAAGTTGGCGTCGGAAGGTAAACTTCCCGGCGTCATCAAATCAAGCTGGTAAAGGGCCGGAGGAGTTACAGCAATGTCTATGACTGACCCGATTGCCGATCTGTTGACGCGCATCCGCAACGCCGGGATGGCAAACCATCCGAAGCTCGAAATCCCCGCCTCGCGGGTTAAAGTTGAGCTGGCGTCTGTGCTCAAGGACCTCGGTTACATCAAAAATTACAAGTTGACCATGGATGATGTGCAAGGGCACTTGCAGATCTACCTCAAGTACGATGACACCCAGAACCATGTCATTCATGAGATACAGCGTGTTTCCAAGCCCGGTTGCCGGATGTATGTCGGCAAGAGCGATATTCCGCAAGTCAAGAATGGCCACGGTGCTGCTATCCTCTCCACCTCGAAAGGGGTTATGGATGATGAAGCTGCCCGTCAGGCCGGCGTTGGCGGCGAACTGCTCTGCACCGTGTGGTAGTCAAGGAGCTTGATCGATGTCGAGAATTGGGAAAAAACCTATTGAAATACCCGCAGGGGTGAAGGTCGCTCTTGCCGGCGCCGAAATCAAGGTTGAAGGTCCGAAGGGGAAGCTGAGTCGGACAATTCACCCTGATGTCAGTGTCGAAGTCGGTGCCGACATGATAACCGTCGCCCGTCCGGAAGGGAATACCGCCCTGCAGGGGATGACCCGCTCCCTGATTTCAAACATGGTCGATGGTGTCACCAACGGGTTCACCAAGATCCTGGAAATCAACGGTGTTGGTTATCGTGCTGAGTTGCAGGGGAAAACGCTCAATCTTTCGCTCGGATATTCTCATCCGATCGCTTATCCTCTTCCGGTTGGGATCGATGCCGAGGTGGAGAAGCAGACTAAGATTTTTGTGCGGGGAATCGATAAGGAACTGGTCGGTGCAACCGCTGCAAAGATTCGTTCTTTCCGCGAGCCTGAACCCTACAAAGGGAAGGGCGTTAAGTACGAAGACGAGCGGATTATCCGCAAAGCCGGTAAGGCCGGGAAGAAATAACAGGTCACTGATCTGTTCTTGCTAGCTAAGGAGTAGCACGGTGAGTTTCGCAATTAAACGGCGGCAAGCCCGCCTCAAGCGTCAAGCCAGAGTTCGGAAGAAAGTGCGTGGGACGACGGATTGTCCGCGTCTGAGCGTGTATCGCAGCGCCCGGCATATTTATGCCCAACTGATCGACGATATCAGCGGTTCCACCCTGGTATCTGCCTCGACTCTCAGCAAGGACGTGGTTGAGGGGCTTGATCATACCGGGAATGTCGCGGCAGCCAAATCGGTCGGTGCCGCAGTGGCTAAAAAAGCTTTGGAAAAGAACATCAAGCAGGTGGTCTTCGATCGCAACGGCTTCCTCTACCACGGGCGGGTGCAAGCCTTGGCGGAAGCGGCGCGAGAAGCTGGCCTGGCGTTCTGATAAAGGAGGACACCTTGCTACGTAACGAACAGGTTGAAACGGAACTTACGGATCGCGTGATCCATATTAATCGCTGTTCCAAAGTCGTCAAGGGCGGCCGGCGCTTCAGCTTCTCTGCGCTGGTTGTTGTCGGCGACGGGAAGGGGAATGTAGGTTACGGGCTTGGAAAAGCTCGTGAGGTTCCCGAGGCGATTCGCAAAGGGGTTGAGAAGGCTAAGAAGGACTTGATTCAGGTCCCGCTGCAAGGCCAGACCATCCCGTTTGATGTCGTTGGAAAATTCGGCGCCGGGAAGGTTTTGCTCAAGCGTGCCTCGGAAGGTACCGGGGTTATTGCCGGTGGTCCGGTTCGTGCTGTACTTGAAGTCGCCGGAGTCGGTGACATTCTCTCCAAGTGCCTCGGCTCGAACAATCCGCATAATGTGGTCAAGGCGACCCTCGCGGCACTCGGTCAGCTCCGTAGCCCTGAAGAACTTCTTAAACGGCGTGGTCTCGCCCCCGCTAAACAAGACGCCTGAGGGAGGGAGCCATGGCAACTGAAATCAAGGTGACTCTCAAAAAGAGTGGCATCGGCAGACCAGAGTACTTCACCAAAGTGTTGAAGGGGCTCGGGCTGACCAAACTACACAAGACCGTCGTCCTCAAGGACACTCCGGAAATTCGCGGCATGATCAATAAGGTGTCGCACATGGTGTCGGTGGAAGACTAGCCTGAAAACGGGGATTTGAAAGATGGATCTTAGCAATCTGAAACCGGCAATCGGTTCGACGAAAACGAGAAAGAGGATCGGTCGCGGGCACGGCTCCGGCACCGGCAAGACCGCCGGCAAGGGACATAAAGGCCAGAATGCGCGCTCCGGTGGTGGTGTCAAGGCGGGTTTCGAGGGTGGCCAGATGCCGATGCAGCGTCGCCTGCCCAAGCGAGGCTTCACCCCCTTGAGCCGCACTGTTTACGCACTTGTCAATCTGCGTGATCTTGAACTTTTCGAAGCCGGATCCGTGGTCGATGTGGCTGCTTTGGGCCAGGCTGGCCTGATCAAGAAAATCGAAGACGGGGTCAAGATTCTCGGTGACGGCGAGTTGACAAAGGCACTTACTGTCAAGGCACACAAATTTTCCAAGTCGGCTGCTGCAAAGATTGAGGCTGCCGGTGGTAAAGCTGAGGTTCTTTAAGTGTTCAACGTTGTCCAGAATATTTTTGCCATCCCGGAGCTGAGGCGACGCATTCTTTTTACTTTGGGGATGCTGGCGGTTTACCGTATCGGTTGTCATGTCCCGACCCCGGGAATTGATGCCCAGGTCCTCGGGCAGTTCTTTGCCGGGACCGAAGGTACACTTCTTGGGCTCGTGAGCGCGTTTACCGGTGGCGCTTTGGAGCGGATGACTGTTTTTGCTCTTGGGATCATGCCCTACATTTCGGCGTCGATCATCCTGCAACTGCTGACTGTTGTGTTTGAGCCGGTCGAGCGGTTGGCAAAAGAGGGAGAGCAAGGTCGACGGACAATTACCAAGTGGACCCGTTACGGGACCATCGTACTCTCGGTTATCCAGGGTACCGGTATAGCTGTCGGCCTGCAGGGAATGACCGGGCCGGCCGGTGCGCCGGTGGTTCCCAACCCGGGACTCGGTTTTATCCTGCTGACAGTTATTACACTGACGGCAGGAACTGCGTTCATTATGTGGCTCGGTGAGCAGATCACTGAACGGGGCATCGGTAATGGCATCTCGCTGATCATTTTCGCGGGTATCGTTGCCAACATGCCGGGCGCGTTGATCAACTCGCTTCGTCTGTTTAAAACCGGGGCCTTGACTCCATTTACCGGGCTGGCGATCCTGGTGGTCATGGTCGCGGTGATTTGGGCGATTATTTTCATGGAGCGAGCTCAAAGGCGGGTTCCCATTCATTATGCCAAGCGGGTTTCGGGTGCCAAAGGGACAGCCGGGCAGTCGAGCCACCTGCCGTTGAAGTTGAACATGAGTGGGGTTATTCCCCCCATATTCGCCAGCTCCATCATCATGTTTCCCGCCACCGTTGCCAACTTCGTTGACGTCCCCTGGGTACAGACGATTGCAGGGATGATGACGCCGAGTCATTGGCTTTACAATGTGTTCTTTGTTGCATTTATCATCTTCTTTTGTTATTTCTACACGGCTGTGACATTCAACCCGGTCGATGTTGCGGATAATGTCAAAAAGCAGGGTGGCTATGTGCCGGGGATTCGGCCAGGGAAAGCCACCGCCGAGTACCTCGACACCGTCTTGGGCCGGATCACATTTGTCGGTGCCCTCTACGTCTCGGCAGTTTGCGTATTGCCGACGTTGCTTTATTCCAACATGAACGTTCCATTCTACTTCGGCGGTACGTCCTTGCTGATCGTGGTCGGGGTAGGTATGGATACGGCTAATCAGATTGAATCGCACTTGATTTCCCGCTCTTATGAGGGATTCATGAGCGGTGTGACCCTGAAGGGTCGACGCGGTTAAGTGAGGACGCTCGAATGAATTTGATTCTTTTGGGTCCTCCCGGTGCCGGTAAGGGGACGCAGGCACAATACCTGATTGAGCGCTACGGAATTCCGCAGATCTCAACCGGGGATATGTTGAGAGCCGCCGTCAAGGCCGGTACGCCGATGGGAGTGAAGGCGAAAGAGTGCATGGCCTCTGGCGCCCTGGTCCCGGACGAAGTCGTTATTGGAATCGTGAAGGATCGTCTTCAGGAACCCGACTGTGGCAAAGGATTTATTCTGGATGGGTTTCCGCGGACGGTGGCCCAGGCTGATGCCTTGCAAGGGTGCCTTGACCAACTTGGTCGCGGTCTTGATGGAGTGATCGCGCTTCAGGTCGATGAAGATGCCCTGGTTGAGCGACTCACCGGTCGCCGCAGTTGCCCGGCCTGTGGGCTTGGATACCATATCAAGTTCGACCCGCCGACTGTAGCTGATACGTGCCGCTGCGGCACTGGTTTAGTTCAGCGTGATGATGACCGCGAAGAAACCATCAGGAAACGGTTGCAGGTTTATCGTGAACAGACGATGCCGCTGATTGAATATTACCAGCAGGCTGAGTCGCTGATTGTCGTTGACGGAATGCTGGAGATCGAAACAGTTCGCGACGATATTCAGGCGGCTTTGCAGGCAGGCTGAGTTGATCGTCCTGAAATCTCCCCAGGAGATTGGGAAAATGCGCACCGCCGGTCGAATGGTCGCCGAGGTGCTGCAGTTGTTAAGCGAGAAAATCAAGCCGGGTGTGTCGACTCTGGAACTTGATCGATTGGCGGAGAGCCAATGCGAGAAGTTCGGTGCCAAGCCGGCCTTCAAGGGATACGGAGGTTTTCCGTACTCGATCTGCGCATCGCCCAACGAGAAGGTGGTGCATGGGTTCCCGAATGAGGAGCCGTTGCAGGAGGGAGACATCCTGAGCATTGATTTCGGAGTGCTCAAAGACGGTTTTTACGGCGATGCTGCGGTAACATTACCGGTAGGTAACATCAGCAACGGAGCTGGAAGTTTGCTGAAGTTCACAAGGGAGTCCTTGATGAAGGCGATCGAAGCCTGCCAAGTCAACTCCCGGCTGGGAGATGTTTCCTCGGCCGTTCAGTCATATGTCGAGCCGGCCGGTTACAGTGTGGTCCGAGAGTTTGTCGGACATGGCATCGGGAGCAAGTTGCATGAAGCTCCGCAGATTCCGAATTTCGGAAAAAGTGGTAGCGGACCGCGGTTGAAAGCAGGAATGGTTCTGGCGATTGAGCCGATGATTAACGCCGGCGGTCCAGGGGTAACGATTCTGTCTGATGGTTGGACCGCTGTGACAAAAGACGGGCAACTCTCAGCACATTTTGAACATACGGTCGCCTTGACCGAAAACGGGCCGGAGATTCTGACTCGTCTTGATTAACGTCGGTTGAGGCCAAGCAGAAGGATACGAACCATGAAAGTTCGGGCATCAGTCAAGAAGATCTGCGATAAATGCAAGGTCATTAAAAGAAAAGGGGTTGTCCGTATCATTTGCGATAATCCCAAGCACAAGCAACGGCAGGGCTAAGGGCCTAGGAGGATCGAACATTGGCACGTATAGCTGGTATCGACTTGCCGCGGAATAAGCGCATCGAGGTCGCCCTGACCTACATTTTTGGGATTGGGCGTTCAACATCGCAAAAGATTCTGGCGGAAGCAGGAGTTGACCTGAATACCCGCTCCGATGATCTCACGGAAGCTGAAGTAAGTAAAATCCGTAAGCTTATCGACGATGGTTACCAGGTCGAGGGTGATCTCCGACGGGATGTCACCATGAATATCAAGCGTCTTATGGACCTCGGTTGTTACCGGGGCCTGCGGCATCGTCGCGGGTTGCCTGTCAGAGGGCAGAAAACCAAGACCAACGCCAGGACTCGTAAAGGGCCGCGCAAGACTGTCGCCGGCAAGAAGAAATAAGGATGACCAACCATGGCTAAGGCTGGTAAACGCGTTACGCGTAAAAGAGTCGAGAAGAAGAATATCGCCAGTGGCATCGCGCACATCCAGGCGACCTTCAACAATACGATTGTCACCATCACGGATCCTGTGGGGAACGTGATCTCCTGGGCAACATCGGGAGGTTCCGGGTTCCGCGGTTCTCGGAAGAGCACTCCGTTTGCCGCCCAGGTGGCCGCCGAGAATGCTGCGCGCAAGGCCCAGGAACATGGGCTGCGGAGCGTTGAGGTGCGAGTCAAGGGGCCGGGTTCAGGACGTGAGTCCGCCCTGCGTGCCCTGGCATCCGTCGGGCTGTCCATCACCGTAATCAAAGATGTTACCCCGATTCCGCACAATGGGTGTCGCCCACCCAAACGGCGGCGGGTCTAACCAAACAGAAGGAGGACGAACGGTGGCACGATATACAGGCCCCGTCTGCCGGCAGTGTCGGCGGGAGAACATGAAGCTGTTCCTGAAAGGCGATCGCTGTTACACGGACAAGTGTGCGGTGGAGCGTCGAAACTATGCCCCTGGTCAGCACGGGCAGCGGCGCACCAAGGTTTCGGATTACGGCACCCAGTTGCGCGAGAAGCAGAGGGTGAAGCGGACTTACGGTCTTCAGGAGAAACAATTCCGCTCCTACTTCAAGAAAGCCGATCGCATGAAGGGCGTGACCGGTGAAAATCTGCTTGTGTTGCTTGAAAGTCGCCTTGACAGCATGATTTATCGCCTCGGATTCGCAACTTCCCGCAACGAAGCGCGGATTCTTGTGCGTCATGCGCATTTCCTGGTGAACGGTCGCAAGGTCAACATCCCCTCATTTCTGGTTCGTCCCGGAGACATCATCGAACTCCGCGAGAAGAGCCGAAAAGTCGAGAGGATCAATGAGGCCCTTGACGGCGTGATGCGCCGTGGGGTTCCTTCTTGGGTTGAACTCGATCGGCAGACCTTCAAGGGGACAGTAAAGACGCTTCCGGTGCGCGATGAGATGACCACTCCGGTCTTCAACGAGCGCCTCATTGTCGAGCTTTACTCCAAGTAATCCTTACGGTACCGGGACGTGACCTCGGGTTGGAGGGATACGGATGTATAAAAATTGGCGTGATTTGATCAAACCGAAACGGCTGCTGGTAGATAAAGAATCTCTCAGTGACTGTTACGGAAAATTTACTGCCGAACCGTTTGAACGCGGTTTCGGCACCACTCTCGGGAATTCGCTGCGCAGGATTCTTCTATCATCCCTGCAGGGGGCTGCAATTACTTCCGTCAGGGTTAAGGGAGTTCTGCATGAATTCTCTACCATACCGGGGGTAACCGAAGATGTAACGGATGTTGTACTTAACCTCAAAGGTGTTTTGCTCAAGTTGAACGGGCAGGACAACCGCAACATCCGTATTGTCAAAAAGGGTGCCGGCGTCATCAAGGCCGGTGACATTTTGACCGATTCTCATGTCGAGATTCTGAACCCGGACCACCACATCGCCACAGCTTCCAAGGATGCTGATGTCGAGATCGACATGACCGTAGCGCTGGGCAAGGGGTACGTTCCGGCCGAGCGGAATCGGGATGAGAAAGCTCCGGTCGGTACGATTCCGATTGATGCCTTGTTCAGCCCGATCAAGAAAGTCAACTTCCAGGTCACCAACGCTCGAGTCGGTCAGATTACCGACTTCGACAAACTGGCTCTTGAAGTATGGACTGACGGCAGCGTTCGTGCTGACGACGCGGTTGCCTATTCCGCAAAGATTCTCAAGGAGCAGTTGCAGATCTTCATCAACTTCGATGAGAGTCTGGAGCCGGAGGACGAGGAGTCCAGTGAAGAATCGCGGAAGATCAACGAGAACCTTTATCGTAGTGTCGAAGAGCTGGAGCTCTCCGTGCGTAGCGCCAACTGTCTGAAGAATGCCAATATCAGGCTGATCGGTGATCTTGTTCAAAAATCCGAGGCCGAGATGTTGAAAACCCAGAATTTTGGCCGCAAATCCCTGAATGAAATTAAGGATATTTTAGCGGAGATGGGGCTGGGCCTCGGCCTCGAGTTGGAAAACTTCCCGGATCCCGAATATCTCAAGATGATCCAGAAACAGTCGGATGTCGAATAGCCTGCTGTTTGATGAATAGGAAAGGATTTACCAGTCATGCGGCATAGAAAATCCGGCCGGACACTCGGTCGCAACAGCAGCCACCGCAAAGCCATGATGCGCAATATGGTGACGTCACTGTTGGAACATGAGCACATTACCACCACGGACGCTCGGGCGAAAGAACTTCGCAAACTGGCGGACAAAATGATCACTCTCGGTAAGAAAGGGAGCCTGCACGCGCGTCGCCAGGCTGCCGCAGTCATCCGGGACAAGAAGATCGTTGCCAAGTTGTTCGAGCGTCTGGCCCCACGATATACGGACCGACCCGGGGGGTATACCCGAATCATCAAACTCGGACATCGTGCTGGTGACAACGCATCCCTCTCCCGTATCGAATTAGTGGAGGAGGAGTTTACTCCGAAGCCGAAGAAGGAGAAACCTGCACCGGTTGAGGTCGCTCCGGAGCCGGCTCCGGAAGTAACAGCCGAGGAAGCACCGGCCGAGGAAGCACCGGCCGAGGAAGCACCGGCCGAGGAAGCACCGGCCGAGGAAGCACCGGC
>PKUA01000025.1 GCA_002868905.1 Desulfuromonas sp. | reverse complement strand
GTCAGGGTCGTCTTACCATGGTCAACATGTCCGATCGTGCCGATGTTGACATGGGGTTTTGTTCTCTGAAATTTCTCTTTAGCCATTGCGTCGACCTCCCTTTAACAGGTAATGAAGCTATTTTGTTGTTGTGTGTTCCCTACACAGTTGTCTTCATATGCTTATGTTCAAGCGTCGCTTCAGCCACAAACCCTGTCAAACTGCAACGTGGGCCTTCTAAAAACGGCAAAAGTCGCCCACCGAAGCGAAATGGAGCCCACAACCAGATTTGAACTGGTGACCTCACCCTTACCAAGGGTGTGCTCTACCAACTGAGCTATGTGGGCTTATTCCACCTAGAGACCGAACTGCGACTCTTACCTTAAGTTTTGGAGCGGGAAACGGGACTCGAACCCGCGACCCTCAGCTTGGAAGGCTGATGCTCTAGCCAACTGAGCTACTCCCGCCAAAACCTTCTGAACCTATGTTGAAGCATTTGGACGCCCCCGATCGCCAGTTCCCAGTACCAGTGGTTTAAAACCTCCTGGGGCACCATCGAAAGGGCTTGTCCGGCAAGTATTCTTAGTGGTGGAGGGGGGAGGATTCGAACCTCCGAAGTCTTCGACGGCAGATTTACAGTCTGCTCCCTTTGGCCACTCGGGAACCCCTCCAGGGGACGTACCGTTATTTATTTAATTTTAAGACGGCCTGCGCCGCTCGTTTCTGCGGTGGAGCTGGCGACAGGAATCGAACCCGCAACCTGCTGATTACAAGTCAGCTGCTCTACCTATTGAGCTACGCCAGCACAGGGGGCGTTTTATACAACACGCCATACCGAAATGCAAGCAAAAACTTCCGCTCGCTCGCGACAATCGGCAAGTGGCAACTTATAGTGCAATTCCAGATTGTTGTCAACCCGATTCGGCGGTATTTTCACAAGACATTTGGGGGGAATTTTGACGCGAGAGTTTTTTTGCTTGCAATACCTGACCAATATGGTTATATATAAATCAACAACCACTACGCAATTGGGGCGCTCTTCTCCCTCCTGGGAGCGCCCCACTTTTTTTGCCCTCAACTCACGCTTTCCCCTCCCGTCGCTGACGGACGACCTCGAACAGAGCGACGCCTGCGGCGACCGAAGCATTCAGTGAAGAAATCCTGCCTATGACCGGAATGGACAGCAGGCCATCGCAGTGCCGCCGGACATTGGGCCGCAGACCCTGACCCTCGCTTCCGACCACCAGCGCGACCGGGTCGCAAAGGTCAACATCGTATAAACCAGAGGCCTCTTGCTCCCCCGCCAGCCCGTAACACCAAATCCCCTGTTTCTTCAAATCTTCGAGGGTCCGGGAGAGATTGACAACCTGGCACAAGCGGAGATGACTCAAAGCACCGGCGGCTGTTTTCTCTACCGTCGCCGTCACCGTGCAAGCCCGGTCCTTGCCAACAATTACCCCGTGACAACCGGCGACTTCAGCACTGCGCAAAATTGCTCCGAAGTTGTGCGGATCGGTCACCCCATCCAGAATGAGCAAAAAAGGAGGTCGATCACTTTCACGGCAACAGTTCAGCAACTCCTCGAGTGTCGTAAAACCGAACGGCTCAAGACGAAGCGCCACTCCCTGGTGGTGACCGTGTCCAAACAGCCGATCGAGTTCCCGCCTCTCGCATTGTCGTACCGCGACCCCCTGCTTCCGTGCTGCGACAACCAGCTTCTCAACCCGACGGTTCTGCCCGGTCCCGTCCACCAACAACTCAAGCAGTCGCCGACCTTCTCCGCTTAACGCTTCGTGCACCGGGTTGATGCCGTAAAGAAGGTCTCCCATCAGGTTGGCAGCGCCGTGGCAATTTCATCGAGGATCAGCTCTGCGGCCTCGACCGGATCCGGGGCTGCGGATATCGGTCTGCCGATGACCAGGTAGCTCGCCCCGGCGGCGATCGCATCGGCGGGAGTCGTCACCCGCTTCTGGTCGTCCTGCGAGGCGAACGTCGGTCGAACCCCCGGCGTCACAATGGCGAAATCGTCGCCGCATGCCTGGCGAATCAGGCCAACTTCACGGGGGGAGGCAACCACGCCGTCAAACCCCGCCTTCTTGGTCAACTCGGCGAGACGGGGGACCATTTCGACCACCGGTCGATCGATGCCGATCCCCCGGAGGGTTTCGTCGTTGCTCGATGTCAAGATCGTCACGGCCAGCAACAGGGGCCTTTCTGCACTACCGCGCGGCGCGAAGGCATCGACCTCGGCGACGGTGCGTTCCATCATCTCCAAACCGCCGAGGGCGTGAACATTGAACATTTTCACGCCAAGCCGACACGCTTCCAGACCCGCCTTGGCCACGGTGTTGGGGATATCATGGTACTTCAGGTCGAGAAAGACATCCCCACCTTCAGCCCGCACCATGCGCACGACATCCGGACCGCACCGGGTGAAGAGCTGCTTACCGACCTTGAACACCCCGACCTTTTCGTGCAGCAACTTGACCCACTTTTCCGCTTCTTCGAAACTGTCGACATCGAGGGCAAAGATCAACCTCTCACGCGCTTTTTGCTTCATCATTTTTCTCCAGAATCAACTTGACCCGTCGTGAAATTCCCTGGACCCTCTCAACCAGAGGTGTGGACCGTTCCACCCCGAGGTCCCGCCGTGCGGTCAGGCACTCCATATAAAGCAGTTCATTCATGGCATCTGCCAGCAGCCGCAGCTGATCCGATGCATCTAAACCACTCAGGTTCTCCCTGATGCGACCCCCGCCGAAGGAGCCATCAGCACACCAGATCGCATCCTGGAATACTGAGCAGTAAGGCTCCGGCAGCTCGGCGAGAAATTGACGTACTTCGGTGCCAAAATCAGGATTGACCTTGGAGACCTCGATGTAAAGCACCCGCAAAGCACCGTTAAAAATGCGCAACAGGTCGCCGAAATCACCGACGACTTCCTCCTCGACCGGCTCGCGAAAAATGATCAACTTCTTGCTGAAGAGCTGGTGCAGTTGTTTCAATCCATCAAACTCGGCAACTCCGGCGCTGCGCAGCAATTCGCGCACCGGCAGCGGGTGGGGGCGAATCAGATCGAGCAGGCCATTTTCGCCTGGCGTTTCAGCCTCCCCCCCCTCGGTTGAGAGGGAGACCACGACATCGAGGGACCCAATCTGCTTCAGGATCATGCTTCGTTCATCGACCCTGCGTAACCCTTCGAGAATCAGCCCTCGCGTGTTCAGGTTGAGCCGCAGCAGCTTCGGGTCAGGGTCTGTCAGACGGGAAAAGCAGAAGCCACCACACTGATACGTAAACAGGTTGTAAATGATCTCCTCGGCGCGACAACGTGTCGCCCGCCAGAGATCCTTGGGAGCAACCAAATGCTTGTCGACCAGCTGTTTTCCAAGCGGGGTACGGGACGGAGGTGCATTAACGATCTCCCGCAGCAACTTGCGGTCAATGATGCCGAGGCGGAAAAGTGTTTCGGCTAACCCCTCCTCCTGAATGTCGCTTTCAGCAGCGACAACTTCTCCCTGCTCGAAGTGAAGTCCTTTCTCCCCGCCCTCCAGGGAACAGCGCAACAGACCACTCTGCCCGGTCATATTCAGAAAGGAGAGAAGATCGACCACCGAAAAAGAGGCGAGATCCCCGGCCAACGTCACCTCCCCCGCACCATCGCCCGGGGCGACCAGCAGATGGTCCCGGCTGTGAGAAACGACCGTCAACTGCCGGCTGCCGAGTTCCCGGGCCAGCGTCGCCGGCAACTTCAAATCGCCGCCACTCAGATGCAATTTCTTTCGGTTGAACCAGGCCCCCATCGCTTAGTCTTGCATCCCCTCGCGTACCAACTTCAGCATGTCTTCCACCGCACTCTCAAGCGGCAGCATCCGGCGCTCACCATCCTTGCGCCACTGCAATTCGACGCTCCCCTCCTTCAGCCCGCGAGCACCAACCGTGATGCGGAGCGGCAAGCCGATCAGGTCGGCGTCCTTGAACTTGCTTCCGGGACGTTCGTCACGGTCGTCGAGCAGCACTTCGACTCCGGCTTGCTGCAAATCGGTGTAGATTTGTTCTCCGGCCTTGCAGACCTCTTCATCCTTCGGGTTAACCAGAGTAATCAGCACCTGGAAAGGCGCGATCGGCAACGGCCAGATGATGCCGTTGTCATCGTTGTTCTGCTCGATAGCGGCTGCCACGGTCCGACCGATGCCGATGCCGTAGCACCCCATGATCAAAGTCCGTTCTTTTCCCTGGTCATCGAGGACAACGGCGTTCATGGCAGCCGAGTACTTGGTGCCGAGCTTGAAAACATGGCCGACTTCGATCCCGCGCCAGATTTCAAGCTTGCCGTTGCAACGGGGACAGTCGTCACCCGCTTCGGCCTCGCGCAGATCGGCGAACTGTTCAACATTGAAGTCCCGGCCATGGTTGACTCCGGCCAGGTGCAGATCGGCCGCA
Organism: Desulfuromonas sp.; assembly: GCA_002868905.1. GTDB lineage: Bacteria > Desulfobacterota > Desulfuromonadia > Desulfuromonadales > Geothermobacteraceae > BM304. The sequence goes on along the minus strand of PKUA01000025.1, from coordinate 61,866 downwards.
TTGCCACCGACGACGAAATTACCCATTGTCCCAATTTCGTGATCCGCCAGGATCCGCACCTTCAAACCGACCGGCCCGGCAAACCCGACCGGGGCGCCCGTCACCTTGAGCACCGTTTCCTCGGACGCCATCTCGACACAGTTGGAACCGAGCAGATTGGCCAACTTGATGGGGTTGAGCTCCCGGTCGCCTCGCAGCAGCACCGCCACAACCTCCTCCTCGTCAGTCTCGACCAGCAGCGTCTTGACCAATTGACTCGGCTCGAGCTTGAGAAATACTGCCACATCCTCGATGGTTTTCTGATTCGGGGTTGCCACCTCCGAAACGTCTGCAGCTGCGGTCGGCGCCACGCCTGCGGGAGCCTTCAATTCGGCCTTCTCGACATTGGCTGCATACTCGCAGCTGTCACAGGAGACGATTGCATCCTCCCCCGATTCAGCCAAAACCATGAACTCGTGGGAAAAACTGCCGCCGATGGCGCCACTGTCGGCCTCGACCGCGCGGAATTTCAGGCCGCAACGTTGGAAAACCCGCCGGTAGGCCTGGTACATCTTTTCGTAGGCAGCATCAGCTCCGGCGTCATCCGTATCGAAGGAGTATGCATCCTTCATGATAAATTCCCTCCCCCGCATCAAACCGAACCGGGGACGGATCTCATCACGAAACTTGGTCTGGATTTGATAGAGGTTAAGCGGCAGCTGCCGATACGATTTCACTTCGCGACGCACAATATCGGTAATGACCTCCTCGTGAGTCGGGCCGAGGCAGAAACCGCCATCTTTACGATCCTTAAGACGAAGCAGCTCTTTACCGTACTGTTGCCACCGTCCAGACTCCTCCCAGAGTTCGGCCGGAGTGACCATCGGCATGTGCAGTTCAATCGCCCCGGCGCGGTCCATCTCCTCACGAACGATCTGTTCAACCTTGCGGATGGCGCGCAAACCGAAAGGGAGATAACTGTAGATGCCAGCGGCGACTTTTTTGATCATGCCGGTCCGGAGCATCAACTTGTGACTGACCACCTCGGCGTCGGCAGGGGTCTCCTTGACGGTATTCAGCAGGTATTGACTGTATCGCATGACAAATTCCTTCGATCCGGGATATGCCCCAGACCGGCAGGCCGGGATGAGGCAGAAAGGTTCAATAAGGTCAGATGGGAAACTAAACTATTTTGCGTCCCAAGGCAAGAGAACAGCCAAGAGATAAAGCCGATGATTCTCTGCTCACCAACCCCCATCAAAGAGCGACATATTGACTGTCGACGAGGGTTGCCTGATGGGAACACGCAAATTTTTCACCCTGAACCATGCAAATTTTTCACAGGTCGGTTTAGTGCCGGGGAATAAATTGAGATGGGAAGGGGAACTATCTTAAGACCTATCGAGACACAAAGGGAGGAACAGTCCTTGCGGTCGCTCCGGGCAAGGTGGCCCTTTTCACAGCTGACCGCGGACACGGGATTTCACAAACAGGATATTAAATTTTCTCTTTAATTTCAGCATCTTCAACGCTTGCCAGACAGGGCTTCATGTTCTCCAGGCAGATCCCGCGAATCATGTCGTAAGAGAGACACAATCCTTCGATAACCTTCTTCTGCTCAAGCTGGCAACGCTCAAACACCATCTGCCCCATATTCATCTCCAACCTCCATTGGCTGCGACCGGGTCATCATTGTCCCGGCTCCCTGGAAGATAGAGCAATTCCCATGCCATTGGCGAGGCCCGATTCAGCTGGACGGTTTCTCGAAACGGTCGGATGAGTCGTGGCTATTTAAGCGAATCGAGGGTGATAAACAGAGAACGACGTGGCTGACCATCGACCGCCCGACTTATATGGCCGCGTCCGGTGGTGTCCTCCGCCAGCAGAATGTCGCCGGGACCGAAGCGTCGTATTTCACCACTGCCGATTTCAATGTCGACCGCCCCTTCGAGCATGACAACATACTGTCGGCAGGGAGCATTGTGCCACTCAAAATGGTAGTCGCCGCGGGTCTCGCGAAAAAGCAGCCCGGAAACAGGGTGGCACCTCGACAGGCGGCCGATCTCCCCGGCATCGGTCAGCGAAATCTCCAACTCCTCGAAGTGAGATTCGTTGTCGGCGCCAGTGTAGAGACGGGTAATTTTCATGGTCTTGTGATTGCTTGAAATCAGCAGAGTCTTTCAGGGCAAGGATGTCGCCAGTGCGGCGCCGACGATTCCGGCGTCGTTAAACAGACGTGCCATTCGAATCGGCGTATCGACTTCGAGCAGGTGGAGAAATTTTTCGTGCTTCTTGCTGGTCCCGCCACCGAGGATAAACAGATCCGGGGAAAACAGGCGTTCAACCTGCTGCAGGTGCCAGCTGAACCTCTTCGCCCAGCGCTCCCAGCTAAGATCCTCACGTTTTCGCGTTGCATCCGAGGCATACTTTTCGGCGACCTCGCCTTTCAGCCAGAGATGTCCGAGTTCGGTGTTTGGTAGCAACTTTCCGTCGCGGAAGATCGCCGAGCCGAGACCGGTTCCGATGGTGATCAACACCACCGTCCCCTTCTCCCCCTGGCCGGCACCGAAGGTCATCTCGGCCAGTCCGGCAGCGTCGGCATCGTTGATCACCGAAACGGGACAACCGGTCGCTCTGGAGATAAGTCCAGCGACATCCGCCCCGACCCAGCTTGGATCAATGTTGGCTGCCGTACGGGCCACCCCGTTGCGAATAACAGCCGGGAACCCGCAGCCGATCGCCCCCTCCCACTCAAACAACTGTTGCAGGCCGGATATCTCCTCGGCGACCGCCCCGGGAGTCGCCGGCTGCGGAGTCAGAACCCGAACGCGGTCTGCCAGGAGAGAGCCTGTCAGCATATCGACCGGAGCGGCCTTGATGCCGGAACCGCCGACATCGATCCCGAGAACGTTCACACGGCAACTCCCGGCTGGGGCGCCCCTTCCTGCGGATAATAGTGATGCACATCCCGCTGGGGGAACGGGATACTGATGCCGTTGTCGTCGAAGGCGACCTTGATCTTCTCGAGCAGATCCCAGCGCACGGCCCAGTAGTCGGCGGAGTTAACCCAGGGGCGAACGACGAAATCGACACTGCTGGCACCAAGTTCACTGACGGCAATCACGGGTGCCGGGTCCTTGAGAATCCGCTCGTCGGCCTCGATGACCCCGAGCATGATATCACGCGCCTTGCGCAGATCATCGTCGTAACCGACGCCGAACACCAGGTCGATACGGCGCGTCTCCCGCGCCGAGTAATTGATGATATTGCTGCCGTAAATTCCTCCGTTCGGCACGATCACCTCCCGGTTGTCGCCAGTCCGCATAGTGGTCGAGAAAATACTGATCTTCTCCACCACCCCGGTTGTTCCGCCCGCCTCGACAAAATCACCCGCCTTGAACGGACGGAACATGATCAACATCACCCCGGCGGCAAAATTGGAGAGGGAGTTCTGCAACGCGAGGCCGACGGCGAGGCCGGCAGCGCCGAGCAGGGCGATCAGGGACGTCGTATCAACGCCCAACCGGTCAAGCGAAGCGACGATCACCACCAGCAGCAGGGCGGCATTGGCAATCGACCCGATGAAGTCGATCAAAATTTCGTCGACATCGGAGCGCTTCAGCAATCGCTTGATCAGCCCTGTCACACCCCGGGCGAGCCAACGTCCGACCATGAAAATGACGATGGCGAAAACCAGGTTGGTTCCCCAGGGGATGATGAAGTTCTGCACGGTTTCGGGCGACATCAGCTGTTCAATATTCATTTCCGCCTCCTTGGCAGGTTAAAAATGGTTCGCAACACCAAGATTAGCAGATACGGGAAAAATCTCAGCTTCACCCAAAGGATTCATGAGGTTTTGCTCTGGCGTTCCCGAGCCAGGCGCCACGCCTCTTCGACCAGCACGTCGGCCAGCTCGGCCTGGGGCACCTTCCTGACGATCTCCCCCTGGCTGAACAGCAGCCCTTGTCCCTGGCCGCCGGCAATGCCGAGATCGGCTTCGCGCGCTTCCCCCGGCCCGTTGACCACGCACCCCATGACGGCGATGGTTAACGGCACCGGCAGGTCGTGCAGCCGCCGCTCCACTTCCTCGGCAGTGGAGATCAGGTCGATCTGGCACCGCCCGCAGGTCGGGCAGCTGACAAACACCGGCCCCCGCTTGCGCAGACCGAGGCTCTTGAGGATTTCAAAGCCAACCCGCACTTCCTCGACCGGATCGCCGGTGAGTGACACCCGCAAGGTGTCTCCTATCCCGCCGTAAAGCAGGACGCCGAGACCGACGGCACTTTTCACCGTACCGCTGAACGTCGTCCCCGCCTCGGTGATCCCGATATGCAGTGGATAATCGACCTTGGAGGAGAGCATGCGGTAGGCCTCCACGGTCCGGGCAATATCCGACGCCTTCATACTCACCTTGATTTCACGGAAGCTCAACTCCTCCAACAACCTGATATGGCCGAGGGCGCTTTCAACCATCGCTGCGGCGTTGGGATGACCATGCTTTTCCAGCAACTCCTTTTCCAGGGAACCGGCGTTGACGCCGATCCGAATCGGTACGTCCCTCTCGGCACAGGCTTTGACCACCTCGACCACTTTCCAGCGCTCGCCGATATTTCCCGGATTGATACGTAAACCGTCGACACCTGCTTCGATCGCAGCCAAAGCGAGCCGGTAATCGAAATGGATATCCGCTATCAGGGGGATCGGACAGCGCAGCTTGATCTGTTGCAAAGCGACGGCCGCCTCGGCGTCGGGCACCGCGCAACGAACAATTTCACATCCTGCATCCACCAGCGATGCAATCTGGCTGGTTGTCGCTGTCACATCCCGAGTATCGGTATTGCACATAGACTGCACGCTGACCGGAGCTCCTCCGCCAATCGGCAGATTGCCGAGGATGATCTGTCGGGTTGTTGCTGTCATCTATTGTATTCTCCTTGCAAAGGAAGACTTTCTGGTTGCCGAAACGCCACGAGCATAACTTGTAGAGACACATTGCAATGTGTCTCTACTGCCAAGAGACCAATAATTTCTTTGTACGTCGCATCTCGATTCAGGTCGAAGTCTAACGAAGCAATTTCGTTGAAGTCAAACCAGAACATCGACCTCTTGACCCAAAACCGATTGACAGTCTCTCGAGGCGGAAGTATGGTCTGGTTTCCGAGACAGGATATCCTAAATGAATCAAGACAAACGACAGAAAAAACAGCGGCCCGCCGGCAAACCACTCCCAAAGCTCACCCTAAGCATCGACCGACTTGACGGGGACGGGCTCGGCGTTGCCCGGCACGCCGGCAAGAATGCTTTAGTCTGGAACGGTTTACCCGGTGAGAAAGTTGACGTTGCGGTGGAGCATGAAGGGCGCCAGCGGTTGATCTGCGCCACCCGACGGGTACTGGAACCATCGCCGGAGCGCCAACCTCCTATTTGCCGCTACTTTGACAGTTGTCGCGGCTGCACCCTCGGCAGCATGTCCTATCCGGCACAGCTTGATTGGAAGCAGAAACAGGTACGAGACGCCCTGCATGCATACCCATCGTTGCAGGAGGTCGTAGTCCCACCCGTCTGGGGTGCCCAGCAGCCGACCGGCTACCGGACCAGCGCCAAACTTGTCTTCGCCGTCTCGCGCGGCAAGCTGATGCTCGGGCTCTACCGCCGTGGCACACATCGCGTCGTCGACATTCATGATTGCCCGCTGCACCACCCGCTGATCAACCGCGTCATTGCCGTGGTGCGGGATGAGGTTGAACGGCAAAACATCTCGGTCTACAACCCGCGAACCGGCCGCGGCCTGCTTCGCTACCTGCTGGTCCGGGTCAGCCCGACATACGAAAAGGCCCTGGTCACCCTGGTCACAACGGAACGTGATTACCGGCACTGCACCCATCTGGCCAAGTGGCTAAAGAAAAAGCTGCCCGAAGTCATCGGGGTGCATCAGAATGTCAATGCGAGCAGCGGCAATGTCATCATCGGCCGCGAATTCATCAAGTTGATCGGCGCCAGGGACCTGCGCGACCGGGTCGGCGACGTAACACTTCACCTCGCGCCCGGCGCCTTTTTCCAGGTCAACCAGCAACAGGCCGAACGAATCTATCACCAGGTTACAGAGTGGGCAGCCCCCCTGAAAGACCGCTGGGCCCTCGATGTCTATTGCGGGATTGGCGGTATCGCCCTGAATCTGGCACCGCGGTCGGCTGAAGTCATCGGTATCGAATCAGCACCGGAGGCCGTGGCGAGTGCGACCGCCAACGCCCGCACCAATAAGCTCGAAAACTGCCGTTTTCTGAGTGGAGATGCTGCCGAGCGACTACACCAGCTCGCCCTGGAACTTGAACCAGGCGGAGTTGCGGTCGTCAATCCTCCCCGGAGCGGCTGCGCAGACGAGGTCCTGGCTACACTGGCTCGACTCCGACCGACCCGACTGGTCTATGTCTCATGCAACCCCGAGACTCTGGCCCGCGACCTGGTCATCCTCCAGGAACATGGCTACCGCATCGATTCGGTACAACCGGTTGACATGTTCCCGCAGACCGGACATATCGAAACCATCGTTCGACTGTTGGCCAACACCCAGAAACAGAGGTAGGAACCATGCGTCACATTGTTACACTGTTGCTCGGCTCACTGCTGCTGCTTCCCCTGGCCGCCTGCGGTGACAAACCCGAAGACCTGATGCAGACCGCGCGCTTCGAGGAGCAGCAATTCAATCAGGAACATGCCATCAAACTCTATCAGAGGATCGTTCGAGAGTTCCCAGACTCCTCCTATGCCCAACAGGCGCGGCAACGTCTGCAGGAATTATCCAAGGGAGAGAGCCGATGAACCGGCTTGACTGTCGAGCCCAACGCTGCCCGGCCCCCGTGATTGAAACCCGGAAACTCCTGCTGGGAAATCCCGGTGAAGCCGTGGAGGTTCTCGTCGCCGACGACGTCGCCCGCGACAACGTTTCACGACTCGCGCACACCCTCGGCTATCAGGTCACTGTGGAAGCTGAAAGTGGAGGCTTCTCCCTGAAGATGCAACCGGGGAAAATTGATGGGACGGAAACGACTGCCGCAAAGGCGGTGTCCGGCAAGACGGTGGTTTTTGTCGCCTCTGACCGGATGGGAGAAGGGGATGCCGAACTCGGAACGGTCCTGATGCAGAATTTCCTGCTGACCCTGACCCAACTGGCGGCACCGCCGGAAGCGGTGCTGTTCGTCAACGCCGGCGTCAAACTTTGCACCAACGGCGCGGAAACCATCGAAGCACTCGAGAATCTGGCATGCGCCGGAATCGACATCGCCAGTTGCGGTCTCTGTCTCGAATTTTACGAGCTGAAAGAGCAGCTCAAGGTCGGCCGAATCACCAACATGCTCGACATCGTTGAAACCCTGAGTCAGGCAGAACGGATCATACGGCCTTAGCAACCGCCTCTCCAGGACTCCCCAAAAAATCGACCAAAGTCGCGGCCACCGGTGAAAGTTGCCGCCGGGTGTGCTTGACCAACGAAAACACCCGCCTCAAATCAAGGCTGGCAACCGGGGCAGTGGTCAATTCTTGGCGTTGTAGCTCTTCGGCAATGGCAAGAGACGAGAGAACGGCGATCCCAATCCCGGCCCTGACCCCTTGACGAATTGCCTCCGGGCTACCGAGTTCTGCCACCACATCCAAATCCGCAAGCGACATTCCGGCCTGTTTCAAGGCCAATTCGAGAGTTCGCCGAGTTCCGGACCCCGTCTCCCTGACCAGGAGCGGATGCTCTGCGAGGTCCTTGAGAGTTACGCTCTTGCTTCCGGCCAACGGATGACCTGTCGGCATGGCAAGCAGCAACCGATCTTCGACCAGCGTTTCAAAAACGAGACGGGGGTCATCCTTCACGACCCCGACGACACCAATTTCGTACTCACCATCCTGTACCCGTTGCAGAATCTTTTCTGACGCCGCAATCTGCAGGGTTATATGCACATCCGGATGCTGTTGCTTGAATTTTGCCAACAGGGATGGGAGAAGATAATTGCCGGGGATCGTGCTGGCGCCAATGGTTATATCACCACACAATTCACCGCGGAACTGCTTTAACGCCTGCAGGGCCTCGTCCCGTTGACTGAGAAGACGCCGAGCGTACGGCAGCAGAATTCGTCCTGCCGGTGTCGGCTGGACCTCACGTCCGAGACGATCGAGCAATCTCTCGTTCAGACTCTCCTCGAGCAGCCGCATGTGCTCAGAGACCGAGGGTTGCGATATCCTGAGTTTTTCCGCTGCCCGACTGAAACTTTTTTGCTCGACCACCTGATAGAATATTTCCAGACGTTTCAGATCCATAACATTCTCCTTTCCGACCTCGAAGCGGTCGGCAGATTAGATGCCTCTTCCAATTCGCCTCGACGTCAATACAAAACAATCTTCCAGAGGCCATCTCCGTCTCAGGACTCAGGTTGCCACGTCAACTTATATTTGAACTCTTCCGGTGCCAGCCAGTCAACCACCCGGGACCCGATCTCAGCATACGGATACATCAGGTAATTGATCACCTCACCCCGTTGTGGCGGGTTGAGATGGAGATCACGCCCCTCAGAGAGCTTGATCCGGTTGGCGTCGACCCGACCCCAGAAATCTTCCCGCAGCGCAACTACGGCCGGGTCGTCCAATTTTAGATTCTGCTTGAGCATCGCCTTGCGGACATCGGCCGGATCGACCGGCACCCAACCGTAACCGGGCTGGTAGAATTCCACCCAACAGTGCTGCCATGAGGTCACATCGGTCAGTCTGTTTTTGCCGCTTCGCAGACCGAGAATCTCACGAGCAGGCACACCTGCGCTTCGAGCCAGCGCCACGTAAATTGAACTGATGTCGGCGCATTTCCCGCCCGGGCGGTTCAGCAACTTCGGGACATCCCCCAGCCCGCACCCACGAGTTGCCGGATCGCGGAAGGTGTGGTCGACAGTCCAGTCGTAAATCGCCCGCGCTTTCGCTAACACCCCGCTTTTTCCGGCAGTGATCTGGTCAGAAAGCTCCTTCACCGCGCCATCCGTTGGTCCCAACCTGGTCGGTGCCAGGTAGGAAGCGAAACCCATGTCATCGACCGCCAATTCCTTGCTGGAAAAATCCCGCCGCACCCGTTCCAGACGGGTCGCGGCAAAGGACAGGGTCAAATATCGTGGTTTCGTCCCGGATGCCCAACGCACTGAAAGCATCGGTGTTCCGTTCTGCCGGTCGGTGTAGACGGCCGCCTCAGAATAATCCCCCTCCCATTTGACCGAACTGATCGTCTGGTTAAGGTTCGACACCGGATAGGGAATCCAGAGTCGGGTTTCATCGCCGGCCGGATGGTGGCTCAGGTCGAAGGTCATGGTGTAAGATCCTGATCGGGACACCGCCCAAGCCACCTCGACAACCGATAACAATAAAATGGTGACAATCAACAGCTTCCGCATAAGATAACCTCAATTCCAGCCCGTGTAAATTCATTTATGAATATTTTACTTTTCCTATACAGACTATAAGCATTGCCGATGCAAGTCCATTTAAAATTTCCCCATTTTCTCAACCGACGCCTCCCAAACAAGGCGGAACCAAATTGATCTTCGGAATGAGGCGAGAGCGAAAAATCCCCGCCGAGAGATGGGTTCATGTGGGGGGGTAGACAAAATCGACGAATCAAGCAATGTAACTGCGTCAATCGTCGAGCAAACTCCCCATCTTGCTGAAGAAATCGCCGGCTATTGCATCCTTCTGCTCTTCACTGGCCGGGTTCGAAGACTCGCTTTCGAGCTGATCCAACAATTCCGGCGGGATCTCCTCCAGGAACCGGCTCGGTTCCCGCTTCAACGCCTTGCCGTATTTCAACCTCTCCCCGGCATGGCTCAGGACCAATTGTTCCCGCGCCCGGGTGATGCCGACATAACAAAGGCGCCGCTCCTCCTCAATGTCGAACGTCTCGTCGATCGACTTGCGATGCGGCAGGAAATCCTCCTCGACCCCGACCAGAAAGACCACCGGAAACTCAAGCCCTTTGCTACTATGCAGGCTCATCAGGGTGACGGCATGCTCATCCTGCTTTTTCTCGGCATCTTCCCGCTCGTCATCAAGCAGTGACACTTTATCCAAAAAACCATCAAGCGTGGGGCGTCCCTCCCTCTGCTGATAGCCTTCGAGGGCACTGATCACTTCACGCACGAATTCCTTGCGGCGGGCAGCCTTGATGAGGTCGTTGGTCGTCCTCTCGATTTCCCCCTCCAAATCGAGGTCGACAAACAGTTCGCGACAGCAACTCGTCAGGTCACCGCTCTCCCGAAAGCGGTAGCGATAGGTATCGAGCAGGCGGACGAATAACGCCAGGGCAGCGCGGGCCTGATCGTTGACTCCGGCCACGGCGGGATCGCGCAGCACCTCCCAAAGCGTACAACCTCTTTCGCTGGCCGACTGAATCAGCCGCTCGGCCGACGTGGCTCCGATGCCGCGTCGCGGATAGTTGAGGATCCGCAACAAATTGATCTCGTCGAAAGGGTTCACCAGCACCTTCAGGTAGGCGATGGCATCCTTGACCTCTTTCCTGTCAAAAAACTGCTGCCCACCGACAAGGACGAAAGGGATATCGTTGTAGCGCAGTTGCTGCTCAAACACACGTGACTGGACGTTGGTCCGGTAAAGAATGGCAAAATCGCGCCAGGAACGTCCTTTGAATTGCTCCAGACGGATCCGTTCTATGATCCGCTCGGCCTCGTCCTCTTCGTCGACACAGGCGAGCAACTCGATCGATGCGCCGGGACCGTCGCTGGTCCAGAGTTGCTTCTCCTTCCGCTTCTGGTTTTTCTGAATAACCGCATTGGCCGCGTTGAGGATATTGCCGCTGGAACGGTAATTCTGTTCGAGACGAATGACGGTCGTGCCGGGAAAATCCCGCTCGAACTCAAGAATGTTGCCGAGATCTGCACCGCGCCAACCGTAGATCGACTGATCATCGTCGCCAACGACACAGAGATTGCCGTGGCCGGCGGCCAACTGCCGCAGCAGTCCGTATTGCGCGGCGTTGGTATCCTGATATTCATCGACCAACAGATATTGAAAGCGTTGTTGATACTGCCGGAGCACGTCGGGGCACTCACGGAACAACCTGTCGGTCAACATGATCAGGTCATCGAAATCGACCGCGTTAAAGCCCTTGAGTGCCTTCTGGTAGCGAGGATAAAGTTCGGCAGCGGCCAACTGGTATTCGTCCGCATACGGTACGGTGAACTGCTCCGGAGATATCAAGCGGTTCTTGGCATCGGAAATAATCCATTGAATCCGATCGGCGTCGAGGCGGCGACCCCCGGTATCGAGCCGCTCGAGCAGATCTTTGATCAATCGCAGCTGGTCGGCCGCAGCGTAAATGGAAAACCGTTTTCGATAGCCGAGCCGGTGAATGTGTTCCTTGAGGACCTGAACACAGAAGGAATGAAAGGTGGAGACCGTAACCCCCGTAGCCGCCTTGCGGCCGGCCAGCTCCAGCACCCGCTCGCGCATTTCGCGCGCAGCCTTATTGGTAAAAGTGACCGCCAGAAGGCTCTCCGCCGGGACCTCGGTGAGTTTCAGCAAATAGGCAATGCGGCAGGTAATGACACGGGTCTTGCCGGAACCGGCGCCTGCCAGGAGCAGCAAGGGACCGGCACCGTGTTCGACCGCGGCACGTTGTTGGGGGTTCAGCCCGCGCAGAAACTTCAAAGGGAAACAACTCCGAAAAATGAGATCTAACGACCAGTAGCCTGATCAGACCGGCTGGTTCATGGTGGGAAAATATCACAGCGACCGGGTGCGGGACAAGCGAGCAAGAGGCAATTTCATCGATTCGGGCGGCGATTGATATTCATCCTTGATTTTTCCCAGCCGGTTGGGTAGATTACGCGGCATGTTAATGCGATTTATTGTTGTCATGATCGGTCTGATTTGGGCCTCGCTGCTCTTCGTCTCCTGGGGTGGATCTGCGCCTGCTGCCCCCTCGGATCCCACTCATGAGCAGACCTCCGACACCCGCTGATTCAAACCCGGCCTAGCTTCCCTTTTCGCATCGATCCCCCTGCTGCGTCCCGCGCCGTTCCAATTCGGCGTCGATAGCGTTGAGCACCTCCCATTTATTCAGCGACCAGAGCGGAGCCAACAAACTGTCTCGCGGACCGTCACCGGTCAACCGATGAATCAGTGTTGCAGGATGCAATCGTTCGATCACGTCACAAACCAGGGTGACATAATCCCGCATGGCAAGAACGTCGATTTCCCCTTTTTCGTATAGGTCACCCAGAGGGGTTCCCCGCAGGACATGCAACAGATGAAGCTTGACACCGTCGATCCGGAGACGGGCCATCTCGTCGGCGGTTTCCAGGACCTGCCGCCGGGACTCTCCGGGAAGACCGATAATGACATGAACGCAAACCCGCAACCCTTGCTGCTTTGCGCGCCGGTAGGCATCGAGAAAGCAGGCATAGTCATGACCGCGGCGCAACCGAGCTAGCGTCACATCGTGGCTGCTTTGCAGGCCGATCTCAAGCCAGAGGTAGGTCTGGCGGTGGTACTCGGCCAACATTTCGAGCACCTCGTCCGGAAGGCAGTCGGGTCGTGTGCCGATCGCCAACCCGACCACGTCAGGGGCACGCAAGGCCTCGTCATAATCCCTCATCAACCTCGCAACCGGGGCGAAGGTGTTGGAAAACGGCTGAAAATAAGCCATGAACCGTTTCGCCTTGTACTTCCGGACCATGACATCATGGCCGGCGGCAAGTTGGTCAGTAATTGACAGGTCCCGTTCGATCCCAACCGCCCCGGACCCGCCGGGGTCACAAAAAAGACAACCACTCCCCGCCCGGCCATCGGAACGGTTCGGGCAACCGAACCCGGCATCAATCGAGATTTTGTGCACCCGACCGCCGAAACGTCTTTTCAAGTGTTCTGAAAACAACCGGTATCGTTTCTTCATCATAACCCGGCATTTATGCCACTCCTAAGACCTGGACGCAAGAAGAGACAAAAACGATCTTCTTAACCTCCTGAAAAAGCTACAAAATACCAAGATTCAATAGTTGCAAGAGAGCAGGTGACTGCTATAATTTTCTGGTTAAACAACAGGCATGGAGGATGGATGGAGCCGAATTGCTGCTGGCGACTCGAACAGGCAACGCCTGACATTTGCCCCAATCTCGACCCGGCTAAACCCTACCTGCAACACGACCGCCGGCAACGGTTCATCGAATGCTGCCTGGAATGTCATCAGTTTGTTCAGGACCTGGCTCAACCTGACACAACCATCGAGGACCTTCGACCGATGTTGCCGATCATGGTCGAAGAGACTTTGAAGCTAAGAGCAGAAGTACGCACCTTGCACCAGTTGATTGGCCACCTTGAACAGCAGGGGAGCTTCCTGAGAGAGGTCGGCCAGGGGCTACAGACCTCCCTCAACCGCGACGAAATCCTTGCCATGGCGATGACGGCGATCACCTCGGGGAAAGGATTCGGTCTCAATCGCGCCATCTTGCTGCTGGTTGACGACCACGACGAAAATCTCTACGGACACATGGCGGTCGGGCCACGAGACAGCAGCGAGGCGGGCAATATCTGGGGAGAGATCCACCAACGTGAGTTCTCCTTGCGGGAAATGGCCCACCGGTTGCTCGGCGATCGCGGCGCGCAAGAAAAAAACAAGTTCGGGGACCTGTTGCAAACCCTCCGAACACCGCTGGATCAACGCACACACCTGTTCAACAAGGTTTTGCGAGAAAGAGTGCCGCGACATATTCACTCCGTTTCAAATGAACCTTTCCTGCCTCCGGAGCAGAAACAGGCACTTCAGGCGGAAGAGTTACTCCTGGTTCCACTGGTGAGCGGGGAGATTCAAATCGGCCTGCTGTTGGCAGACAACCTGATTACCCGCCGGCCGATCAGCGAAGCAGACCTGAAAGCGCTCGAAACTTTCGCAGTACCGGTTGCCTTCTCCATCGAACGTGCTAACCTCTACGCCAAACTACAGCGGGAACTTCTCCGGACAACCCGGGCCAACAGGCAGCTCCAGGAACAGCAGGAACAGATCGTCAAGATGGAAAAGCACTCCCTTGTCGGACAACTGAGCGCCGACCTGGCCCACGCCATCCGCAACCCTTTAACGATTCTGAGCGCGCACGCCCGACAGCTCGCCCAGAATCAACTGGCAGACAGCTCCCAACGACGCAGCCTCAATGGGATCCAGAAAGAGTGCCGCCGTCTCGATGCCGCGCTGCAGGATGTGCTGGCACTGGTCGATGAACAGCACCCGAATCTTGACAACTGGGATCTCAACCGGGCCCTGACCCAGGTCTATGCTTCCCTGCAGGGTGATATAGATCTCGACCAGGTCTCCTGTCATCTCGACCTCCAACCGGGACTGCCACAACTTCTTGTCGATTATCGTCAACTCAGCAGCTGCCTGCAGAGCCTGTTTCGGCAAACGCTTGGTGTCCTTGATCCAAAGAGTTGCCTTGTGGTCGGCAGCCACTGGGAGCGTGATCAGGTCATCCTGACCTTCAGCGCCCCCGAGCTGCAACGGTTGGTTGCCGAGCCGAATCAGGCAAATTGTCACGGGCTCGCACTTACTCTCTGTGCCCGGGCTCTCGAAACCCAACACGCTGTCATGGAAACCGACCGGCTGAATGACCCCGAGCCGGCCCTTGTCATCCGCTTCACCCCACAACAGGAGAGAGATCATGCCCCACTTGTTGATTGTTGATGACGAACCCGAAATTCGCCGTCTCTACGCCGCGGAGTTGGAAGATGAAGGGTACACGGTAACCACGGCCGCCAATCCGCTACAGGCCGTCGATCACCTGCGCTCGGAATCGATTGACCTGATGGTCCTCGATATTCAGCTCCAGGGGGAAAGCGGGCTGCAGACCCTGCAGAACGTGGTCCAGGAGTTTCCGGACCTGCCGGTCATCCTCTGCACGGCTTTCAGCTGCTACAAGGACGATTTCAGCTCCTGGCTCGCCGACGGCTATGTGGTGAAAAGCTCCGATCTCAATGAATTGAAGAGCGAAATCAATAAAGTTCTTGCGCGGGGAAAGTCTTCCGGCTGACCCCCGCAAACGGCTCCTGCCGGGCAACTTTTTCCATCGTCACCTGACGCTCATACGTTTCTGACATTTCTCTTCCAGAGTGATGCTGCCGAAGGTTGGACCACTCAAACAAAGAGGCCTCTTATGAAAGCTGTTATCATGGCCGGCGGATTCGGCACCCGGATTCAGCCGTTGACCATCAACCTGCCGAAACCGATGATTCCGCTGGCCAACCGACCGATCATGCGACATATCATCGGCCTGCTGAAAAAACATGGCATCACCGAGCTGGTACTGCTGCTTTATCACCAGCCGGAAATCATCAAAAATTATTTCCGGGACGGCTCCGAGTTCGGCGTTCATATCAGCTACGTGACGCCGCTGGAGGACTTCGGAACCGCCGGGGCGGTCAAGGCGGCGGCAAAATTCCTCGACGAACGGTTCATGATCATCAGCGGCGATCTCCTCACCGACTTCGACCTGTCGAAAGTCATTGCCTTCCATGAGGAGAAACAGGCCAGGGCGACCATCACCCTGACCCCGGTCAGTGATCCGTTGCAGTTCGGCGTGGTTATCACCGACCAGGAGGGGAAAATCACCAAATTCCTGGAGAAACCGGGCTGGGGTGAGGTTTTTTCCGACACGATCAACACCGGCATTTACGTGATCGAACCGGATGTCCTCGACATGATCCCGAAAGAGACCAACCGCGACTGGTCGAAAGATGTTTTCCCCGCCATGCTGGCAGAGGACCAGGCGCTTTTCGGGTGCCGCCTCGAAGGTTACTGGGCCGACATCGGCAACACCGACGCCTACCTGGAGGCATGTAACGACATCACGTCGGGCAAGGTCCTGATCGACACCTCCGAATCGCGGCCGGAGCCGGACAAATCACTTTACCTCGGCCAGGATGCGGTCATCGAGCAACCGGAGAAAGCCACCCTGGAAGGTTTCACGATACTCGGTGACAACAGCCAGGTTCTGGGCGATGCAAGCCTGAAGAACTGCCTGGTCGGCCGCAACTGCAGCATCGACAGCGGCTGCCAGCTGGAAAATGCCGTCCTCTGGGACAACGTTCACCTGAAACCGGGGACCAAAATCAGCAATGCGGTTCTCGGTCACAGCGTCCGCGTCGGGCAATCCGTGACGATCGAACCGGGAGTTGTGGTCGGCGATGAAACCCGTATCGGCAACGAAGCGCTGCTGAAACGGGATGTCAAGGTCTGGCCGCGCAAGGTGATCGAGGGTGGCGCGACCGTCACCACCAACCTGATCTGGGGGGAGAAATGGCGCAAGAGTCTGTTCCAGGGCGCCCAGGTCCGGGGCCTGACCAACGTCGAACTGACCCCCGAGTTCGTCGCCAAGCTCGGCGCCGCCTTCGGTTCGACCCTGCCGCGCGGCAGCCATGTCCTGGCCGGACGTGACGCCATCCGCTCGTCGCGCATGCTCAAACGAGCCTTCGTCGGCGGCCTGCTGTCGGCCGGCATCAACGTACGCGACATCCGCATGGCCCCCCTGCCTGTCCTGCGTTACAAGCTCGCCACGTTTGGCGAAGTCGGCGGCGTCCACTTCCGCCAGGCCGCAGACGATCCGGCGGCAACCGAAATCATCTTCTTCGACACCGAAGGAGACGAATTTTCCTCGTCCCAGGCCAAAGGGGTCGAACGTATATTTTTCAAAGAGAACTTCCGCCGGGTCCATCATGCCGAACCGGGCGGCATCTCGGAACTCCCCCGCCTCTACGATTACTACCGCGAAGGGTTCCTGCGCAGCCTCGACAGCGAGACACTGAAACGGGCCAGACCGAAAGTGGTCATCGACCTCAACCACTCGCCGGCCGCCGACCTGTTGCCGCAACTTCTGACCGAACTCGGCTGCGAAATCATCGAACTCAATGCCCATGTCCAAGACAGCGGCCTCGGTCTGACCGAAGAACAGACTCTTCATTCCATGGACCAGCTCTCCAGGATCGTCGTCACCCTCGAAGCAACTGCAGGCTTCTGGTTCGGACCTTCCGGCGAGCGGCTTGGCATCATAGATGAAAAGGGGAATATCCTTAGCGACCTTGAAGCGTTGGCGGCTGTCGCCGCCCTGGTCTCCCGGTCGGGCCAGGAAGGATACCTGCTCGTCCCGGTCACCGCTCCCCGCATTCTGGAAGACCTCGCCCTGGAAGGGGGGCTGACGGTCAAGCGATCCAAGACCGATGGCCGGGAACTGGTCGCCGAGGCTCGCCAGCGCCAGGTCCGGTTCGCCGCAACCCTCAACGGTCGTTACGCTTTTCCCGAGTTCCAAGCAAACTTCGACGCCCTCTACGCCGCCGCCAGAATTCTGCAACTGATTGCGAAAAGCGGTCTCCCGCTCAGCAGTTTGCGGGACCTGGCCCAGCGGCGCACCTGGCGTCATTGCGAGATTCCCTGTTCCTTCGAATTCAAAGGTGGCATCATGCGGAAGATGAGCGAAGACTCGGCCGACCAGCAGACCACCTATATCGATGGCGTTCTGGTCGATTTCAGCGATGGGTGGGTTTTGGTCCTTCCCGACCAACATCGCCCGGTCGCCCATATTTACGCCGAAGCCGACCAGCCGGATCGGGCCGATGCCATCATTGCCACTTACCGTGGGAAAGTGGAGCAGTGGAAAAAGGAGCTGGATAAGGGGGCGAGTTGAAGGTCTGTATTCTCTGGCATATGCATCAGCCCGACTACCGGGATCCGGTCTCCGGGCAGACCCTGCTCCCCTGGACCTACCTCCACGCGGTCAAAGACTACGGAGAAATGCTCCGTATTGCCGAGGAACACCCGGAAAACCGCCTCACCTTCAATCTGGTTCCGGTGATGCTCGAGCAGTTGCAGGCCTACGCCTCCGGACAAAACAGCGATTACTGGCTCGATCTCGCCCGCCGCGAACCGGCCGACCTCGATGAACAGCAGCGCCGTTTCATGCTGCAGCACTTCTTTTCGGTGCACGGCGAACGTCACATCATGCCGCACCGACGCTACGCCGAGCTGGCACACAAGGCCAACCGTCTCGGCAGCAGGGCCTGGGAAGAATTCTCCGATGCCGAGCTGGGGGATCTCCAGGTCTGGTTTCTCCTGGCCTGGTCCGGGCACTTTCTCAGAAACGAGGAGCCGATTGCCGGCCTGCTGAGAAAAGGGGAGAACTATACCGCCGTCGACAAGCGTGAGCTGTTGAACTGTTACGACCGGGAAGTCGCCTCGATCATCGACCGATACCGGAAACTCGAAAGCGAGGGCCTGATCGAGATTTCGGTCACCCCCTATGCTCACCCGATTCTCCCCCTGCTCTGCGGCACCGCTATCGCCCGGGTGGCGACCCCCGGCATGCAATTGCCGGCAGCGAGCTTCAGGCACACCGAAGATGCAGTCCTGCAGGTTCGCCACGGCCTCGCCCTGGTCAACAAGGTGCTTGGCCCCAGGCCGAGAGGGATGTGGCCGGCTGAAGGAGCGATCAGTGAAGATGCTATTCGGATCATGCACTCCGAAGGGGCGCTTTGGGCGGCCAGTGATGAAGCGATTCTGGACAAGAGCCTCGTTGGCGGGATAAAAGACCGCAAACAACTTTACCGACCCTATCATTTTGCAGAACTCCCCCTGCTGTTTCGGGACCGCGAGCTCTCCGACCGGATCGGCTTCGTCTATGCCCACTGGCCGGCCGAAAAAGCCGCGGCGGACCTGCTCAGGCGACTTCACGCTATCGCCGCGAGCAATCCCGACGGGATGGTATCCCTGATCCTCGATGGAGAAAACTGCTGGGAGCGTTACGAAGACAACGGCTATCCGTTTCTGACCGCTTTCTACCGTGGATTGGCCCGGGACCCGGCCCTGCAAGTTGTCGGCATCAAAGAAGCACTGGCCGGCTCAGACATGTCCCCCCTTGAGCGACTCGCCCCGGGCTCCTGGATCAACGGCGACTTCAAAATCTGGATCGGCCACTCGGAAGAAAACACCGCCTGGGACTGGCTGGAACGGGGGCGTCGCGACATTTTCAACAGCCAACACCCCCTGCATGACGAAAACTGGCAGCCCGGCACACCTCTGCCGCCCCAGACCGAGCACCCGCTGCACGCAGAAGGGAGCGACTGGTTTTGGTGGTACGGGGACGACCATGCCACCGATCAGGCCGATATGTTCGATCGCCTGTTCCGTCGCCACCTCGAAGCCCTTTACAAAAGCGGAGGTCAAACCCCTCCGAACCACCTGCAACGGCCGATCAAACCCCCGAAGAAACCGCTGCAGGTGGTTGAGCCTCGCGACTGGCTGAATCCGAAGATCGACGGGGTCATCAATGACTACTTTGAATGGCTTGCCGCCGGTCGGGTCGATTTGACCGCCAGCGGAGCCATGCACGCCCACGACGGCACCTTTGCCCTGCTTCATTTCGGCTTCAATGACCAACACCTGTTTCTACGCCTCGATCCGATCGAAGATCTTCTCGGGTTAACCGGCGAGAGAGGGGCGCTCGAAATTCACCTGCAGACTGAAAAAAACTGGGTCTGCCGCTTCACCCCCGGACAAGGATTGGCCGAACTCAGGCTGGCCAACAGCCACGGTTCCTCTCTCCCCTGTCAAGGGGCTTACCGCCGGGTCGTGGAACTCGCCATTCCGCTTGAACCATTGCAGTTGAAACCTGGAGAACGTTTCGGCCTCAGCGTTCACCTGCTGACCGCCAAAGGGGAGCAGGGCCGGTGGCCGCTCGAGGGACCGGCCCGGTTACCATTTTTTGGAACTGACCTCGCCCATGACGACTGGTATGTCTGATCGCCATGTCCATCCAGGTGGGAGAGACTTTCACCAACCGGAAGAAGGGGGAACAGCTTGTCCGAACTTCGCTACGATCCGCTGAAACAGACCTGGGTAGTGATAGCTGACCACCCAGGAAGCCGCCCTGGGGAATTTCTCCTCGACCGGATTCAGCAAACCATGACCCTCTGCCCGTTCTGTGTCGGGCAGGAACATCGAACTCCCCCCGAACTGTTTGCGATACGCGACGCCGGCAGCCACGCCAACGGACCCGGTTGGCAGGTCAGGGTGATGCCGAACAAGTATCCGACATTTGGCATTGAGGGTGACCAGGCCCACCGCGGTGTGGGACTCTACGACGTCAAACAGGGGATCGGCGCCCACGAGGTGGTGGTCGAGACCCCGGATCATGACCGGCACCCGGCCGACCTGACACCCCAGGATTGGGTCAATGTTCTGCGCGCCTGGCGATCGCGTCTGCTCGACCTGCGGCGCGATACCCGCTTCCGGGACATCTTCGTCTTCAAGAACCACGGACTCGAAGCGGGAGCCGTCATCCCGCACAGCCACTCCCAGATCATGGCGGTTCCGACTATGCCGCCATTGCTGGCGACGGAACTGAACAGCAACCTCGACCATTTCCTGGCCAAGGAACGCTGCCTGCACTGCGACCTTCTCCTGCAGGAGAGGGAAACCGGTGACGGTGTGGTCCGCGACGACGGGCAATACCTGGTCTATTCTCCGTTCGCTTCCCGCTACCCGTTCGAACTTCGCATCGTCCCGATCCGTCACCAGCACGATTTTGCCATCATCGGTGACGAGCGCTTGCTCCCTCTCGGCGAAGCGATTCACGAAACCCTGCAACGGATTCGGAGCGCGCTACGCGATCCCCCTATGAACCTGCTGCTGGTGACCGCCCCGCCGGAACACCCTCGGGTCGGCCGACCGGAATTCTGGAATTCACTGCATTTTGATTTCCACTGGTACCTGGAGATTGTCCCCTGTCTGAAACGGATGGCCGGTTTCGAACGCTCGACAGGGTTCCACCTCAACTCAACCCTGCCGAGCGAAGCCGCCCGGTTTCTCCGAGAAGCTGAACTCCAGATCGACAGCTGAGCTGATATGAACCGACCACACGCACCCAACTACTTCGTCCTCCCTTTGCAGATCAGTCAACAGGCCTGGACCGACCTGAACCTGCGTCACCTGCCGTTGACTGAAGAGAGCTACCTGCTCGACCTGCAGCATATCGCGCTGCAACTGCGGCAAAGAGGAGTAAGTCGGGCAAGCGCAGGTCACCTCGGTCTGCTCGGTCTGCTCAACCAGGTTTTTCGCACCATATTGCAACGCAACCTCCCCCGGGGGGCCAATGCCCCGAGCCGCGTTACCGGAGCATTCATTCGACAATTTCCACCCCATCCCAGGAGCACACCGGTCGACCTGGAACCGTGGTGGGGAGAAACAAATGCGAAATCAAGAACGTTGCTGGCGGAATTGATCATCCTCGCCCTGCAGAACGACAACCCGGCCGCCGGAAGCCTCGCCCTCCTGCACAACGATGCCCTGCTCCAGCAAATGACCAGCTACCGGCAGTTCCTGGCCGGAGTTAAGGGAACCGTCGATCCGCACGCCGCTTCTCCCCGGCAGAGCCTGCTCGAACAGCTTGCCCGTCCGCTGCGGGCCGCCCCGGAATCACTGGCCGATCAACTCGCCTGGGTCGCCAGCCACTGGCAGCACCTGCTACCTGAGGACCTGCTGCGGACCATCCCGCTGACCACCGCCCTCTGGCTCGAAGAACAGCAGGTACGCGGAGGGGGACCGGGACCGGTCAGATCCATCGAACTTGCAGGGGGAAACGACGAACCGGAAGCTTTTTCCATCGATGCCGACTGGATGCCGGACGTGGTGCTGCAAGCCAAATCGTGCTACGTCTGGCTTGACCAGTTGAGCCGCCGCTATGCAAAACCGGTGGAACGCCTCGATCAGATCCCCGATACCGAACTGCAGCGACTGGCGGAGTGCGGAATCAATTCCCTCTGGCTGATCGGGCTATGGGAACGGTCACCCGCCTCCGACCGACTGAAGCAACTGCAGGGCAAGACCGATGCCCTGGCGAGCGCCTATTCCCTCTACGATTACGGTATCGCCGCCGACCTCGGCGGGGAGGATGCCCTGCGCGAACTGCGCCACAAGGCGGCCCGCTATGGTATCCGCCTTTGCGGAGACGTCGTACCGAACCACACCGGGCTCTACTCTCGCTGGATCAAAGAGCATCCTGACTGGTTTATCCACACTTCTGCCCCCCCCTATGTCGACTATCACTTTACCGGTCCGGAACTTTCCCCCGATCCCGAGCTGAGCCTGACCATCGAGGACGGCTATTGGAACCACAGCAACGCTGCGGTGGTCTTCCGCCACATCGACCGGCGCGACAACCGGGTCCGATACATCTATCACGGCAACGACGGGACCCACCTCCCCTGGAACGACACAGCTCAGCTCGACTACCTCAACCCTGCTGTGCGGGAAGCGATGATCGGCACCGTCGTCGACGTCGCCAGGCGGTTTCCGATCATCCGGTTCGATGCCGCCATGACCCTGGCCAAAAAACACTTCCAGCGGCTCTGGTACCCACAGCCGGGTGGCGGGGCGGGCGTCCCGTCGCGCAGTGTCCATGCCATGGATAAAGAAGACTTCGAACAACGCTACCCGGTCGAATTCTGGCGGGAGGTGGTCGACCGGGTAGCGGCCGAGGCCCCCGGAACCCTGTTGATCGCCGAGGCATTCTGGCTGATGGAGGGTTTTTTCGTCCGCACCCTCGGCATGCACCGCGTCTACAATTCCTCCTTCATGAACATGCTGAAGATGGAGGACAACGGCAAGTTTCGCCAAAGCCTGCAGAACATCCTCCGGTTCAACCCCGCCATTCTGCAACGTTTCGTCAATTTCATGAACAACCCGGACGAGGCGACCGCCGTCGCCCAGTTCGGCAAGGGGGACAAATACTTCGCCGTGGCGACCCTGCTGGCGACCCTTCCCGGCCTGCCGCTGATCGGTCACGGTCAGCTCGAAGGGCTGGAGGAGAAATACGGCATGGAGTTCCGCCGGGCGCAGTTGGATGAAGAGATCGACGGGGGCTTCTGGCAGCACCACGAGGCTGCGATCTTCCCGTTGCTCCGCCACCGCCGCCTGTTCAGCGGCGCCGAACAGTTCTGGCTGCTGGAGTTTGATCAGGACGGAACGGTCTGCGAGGATGTCATCGCTTTCGCCAACCGCCGGAATGATGAGACCGCGCTGGTGGTGGTGCACAACCGACAAGCCACCGTCCGGGGGACCCTGCGGCACAGCACCGAGCAGCGGGTCGATGGGGAAGACGGTCCGCTCGAGCGCCGCGGCCTGCTCGCCACCCTTGGGCTGACAACCACGGAGAATCGCCTCTACGCCCTGCGCAATCAGCAGGATGGCCACTGGCACCTGCATCACAGCCGCCGGCTGGAACGCGACGGGCTCCCGCTGGCCCTCGGACCCTACGCACACCAGGTCTACCTGGAAATACGCGCCATCGATGACAGGGACGGTGACTGGAATCGACTCTGCCGGCACCTCGAAGGGCGTGGCGTCTCCGACCTCGACCTGGAACTGCTCGCCATGCGCCATGCCGACCTGCATACGGCCTTACGCAAGGCACTGAGCAACCCGAACACCGCAGCAGCCACCGAATGGTTCGAGGCCTGGCGTTGCCATGTCGATCCGGAATCCGATACGAAAACCGTTTCGGCCCGTTGGATTTCGCTGCTGAAAAAGATCGAGACCGAAGAGATCACAGCGTCAAACCGTGGCTTGCTGCGGGTCGCCGCCCTGTTCCAGGCGACACTCGGCTCACTCCGCGACCTCTCTCGGGTCCTCAGACGATTCGGTTTCGACCTGCCGCTACGGGAACTGCTGACAGAGTTCGATCTCTCTCTCCTCAAGCAGCTGTATAAACTGACCCCACGTCCGCGTGAGCTGGTATCGGGACGGCTCTGGGTCCGCCTGCTGGCAGATCAATCGATCCTGGAACTTCTGGGCTGCCACCGCTGGGGTGACTACAGTTATCTCTGTCATGAGGCGCTGGAGAGACTGGTCCACACCGCCCCTCTCTACCTCGACTGTCTCGTCCAGGCGGACATCCCGTTCAAAACCGAGTCCTTGCGACGTAGCGGCACCTTCCTGCTGCGGCAGGCTGCCCGGATTGACGACCGGCTCGATGACCTGCTGAGTCTCGATTTCCCCCCGGAGCGCCGGCCCGACCGCACTCGCCAGACACCGCTGCAGCTGCTCTTTGTCGCCCCGGAGGTCACGCCGTTCGCCAAATCGGGGGGACTCGCCGACGTCGCCGGGTCCCTGCCGCAGGCACTGCAACAGCTCGGTATCGACGTCCGGATCGTTATGCCCTACTACCGCCTGGTTCGCCAGAATGGCTATAAGCTCCCGGAGGGGAAGCGGAGGATTACCGTGGCCAGGGGAGGACTGACGGGCAAGGCTGGGCTGCGGCAGACAACCCTCGGATCGGTGCCGGTCTACATGATCGACTTTCCGGCAGCGTTCGACCGTCCGGGACTTTATGCCGAAAATGGCCGGGACTACCCGGACAATGACTTGCGTTACGGCTTTTTCTGCCGCGCGACTCTGGAGCTCGCCAAGTCGATCGACTTTCGTCCCGACATAATCCACGTCCACGACTGGCAGACCGCTCTCATCCCGCTCCTGTTGACAAACGAATACGCAACAGACCCATTCTTTGCCATGACCGCCACCCACCTGACGATTCACAACCTCGGCTACCAGGGGCTGTTTCCGGCGGATAATTTCCAGAGGCTGCAGCTGCCGGATGAGCTGTTCCGGGTGGAAGGAATCGAGTATTACGGCCAGTTCTCGCTGTTGAAAGGTGGCATTCGGTTCGCCGACCAGCTAACAACCGTCTCTCCCGCCTACGCCCGGGAGATCCTGACACCGGAATTCGGCCACGGTTTCGAAACGATTCTTGCAAAGCGACGTGATGACCTGCACGGGATCCTCAATGGTCTCGACATCGGATACTGGGACCCCGCCCAGGATGTCCACCTGTCCCATCACTTCTCACCGCAGAACCTGCGCGGCAAGACCCACGTCAAACGACGCCTCCAGCATGAACTCGATCTCCAGGTCGACCCGACCATCCCGCTGGCGGTGATGGTGACCAGACTCGACCGGCAAAAAGGAGTCGACCTGGTGACAACCTGCTGGCAGGAACTGTTGCAGCGTGGCCTGCAACTGGTTATCCTTGGAAGCGGCGATCCTGATGTCGAGCTGCAGCTTCAACAGCTCTGCCGAGAGACACCGAATCAAACCCGGTTCATCGACGGCTTCAACGAACCGCTGGCCCACCGTATCTACGGAGGGGGTGACCTGTTCTTGATGCCGAGCCGCTATGAACCGTGCGGCTTGAGCCAGATGATCGCCCTCCGCTACGGAACCGTCCCGATTGCACGCCGCACCGGGGGACTGGCCGACACCATCATCGACTGCGACGAACGGGTGCGGGGAGGTAACGGCTGGCTGTTTGACGCACCGTGCGGAGCCGATCTGCTTGAAACGATCGATCGCGCCCTGGAAGCATTCGGCCAGCGCCGCACCTGGCTCGGCATCATGCGCCGGGGAATGCAGAATGATTTTTCCTGGAATCGAAGCGCGCAAGAGTATGACGCGCTCTATCAACAAATCGTGGAGAATGGAGATGGAGGAAACAAAACCGGATCAAACGGATAACGCCCCTGAAACGGAATCGAAATTCCCCGAGCTGGATGAGTTGCAAAACCAGGTGTCGCGCCGACTGCGTGACAACCAGAAATTCATTGAGAATTTCCTCGATGAGGACTTCGATTTTGACGATGAGGAGGACGAAGACTCAACCGACTAGCCTCGACAAACGAGATGCCGCCAGCATCGAGTTTCCGATGATCCGGCTTGGGAACCTGGCGGACTATCCATGATTCGACCTGCATAGTCCGACAGGCTCCTAGCTTCGGTTCATAGAGTCGATTGCGGGGAATATCGTGGTCTCCTCGAGTTCCAACCGTCGATCAATGATAGAAAACAGCTCTCCGGTTTCGAGGATGAATTGCTCCGGGGCTTCCTGGACCGACCTCGGCGTCGGCCAGCGACCCTGATAGGCGATAAGCGCCTCTGAAAGATGGCCGCACTCTTCCCGACAGGAGGCGAGCAGCCCCTGCAATGGCTCATCAGCGTTTCCAGCCAGCCCGCGATACAGGACTTCGTCCTCCATCGCCAGGTGAACACTGAGAACCCCGACCAACCGACTGATAAGCGCCCTGACCTCTTCGGTATCCTGTTTCAGCTCGCTACTCCGGAGCATCGGTTGCAATCGCTCCTGCAACTGCCGGATGTCACCGTGCTGCCGACGTAAAGTGGTTGTCTGGACGTACATGGAATCCCCTCCCTACGGAATCATAATTTGAGGTCGGAATCATAAGCCCAGACGGGACAGTTTGCAAGCAGATCGTCGCATTATTTTACACATATGATCACTCCTCCGGTGTTACGAATGTAATTTTCGTAACACTTTTTTCTTGACCATCCCTCGTCAAAAGGTTAAGAAAAACACACCAGACAACCTCAATGGAGATCCCATGCGCCTGCTGACCCCGCTCGTCCTTTTTCTGCTCATCCCGACAATGGCCAGTGCCCATTTCGGCGCCATCATCCCCTCGGACGACATGGTCGGACCCGAAGATGCCAGGACCCTGACCCTGGAGGTCAAATTCATCCACCCGATGGAAGGACACACCATGGAGATGGCACGACCGAAACGGTTCGGTGTCCTCCACAACGGCCGCAAGAAAGACCTTGACGACACCCTCGTTTCGAGCAAAAGGAGCGAGGAAGAGCGCACCGTCTGGATAAGCGAATTCAAGCTTCGCCGTCCCGGCGACTACACCTTCTTCGTCGAACCGGTCCCCTATTGGGAACCGGCCGAAGATTTGTTCATTGTCCACTACGGCAAAGTTTGCGTGAATGCCCTCGGGCTGGAACAGGGGTGGGACGAACCGGTCGGCCTCGAAACGGAGATTGTTCCCCTGACCCGCCCCTATGGACTCTGGACCGGGAATCTCTTCAGCGGCCAGGTGTTGCTCAAGGGAAAACCGCTTCCGTTCGCCGAAATCGAGATCGAGTATTTGAACGGGTCATCGGCTGATGGTCAACCGATACCAACGCCCGATGGCCCCCTGGTGTCCCAGGTGATCAAGGCTGACAGCAATGGAGTCTTTCATTACGCCATGCCGAAATCCGGCTGGTGGGGTTTCTCCGCCCTGTCGGAAGCCGACTGGACCATACACCGCAACGGGGTCGATAAACATGTGGAGATCGGCGCTGTATACTGGGTACACACCATCGACATCCCTTAGAGATCACTCGCCAATCCCTGATCGGCGTGAGCACGAGTGGAGGAATGATAACCTACCGCATAACCGTACCTGGCATATTGCTTCTTCTGCTTCTACTCCCCGGACTTGCCGTGGGTCACAAGGTCAACCTGTTCGCCTATGCGGAAGCGGGACGGATCTATGTCGAGGGGTATTTCCCGGATGGGAGAAGTGTCTCAAACGGAAAAGTTAAGGTTTTCGACAGCGCCGACCAGCTGTTGCTTGAGGGGAAGACCGACCCGGATGGTCTGTTCAACTTCCCCATCCCGAAAACAAAAGACCTGTCGATCGTCCTCGACGCCGGAATGGGGCACAAAACGACATTTACCCTGAAAAAAAGCGAGATTAAACCGGAACGCTGACCGGATCAGCCTTCATCGCTCGATTCCTCAAGCGGCAGGACAAAGGTCACGGTCGTCCCTTTTCCCAGGGTGCTGTCGACTTGTAACGTCCCTCCGTGGGATTCAATGACATTCCTGGCGATACTTAACCCGAGTCCAAGCCCGCCGACCGCCGTCATGGACGAATCCGCCCGATAGAATTTTTCGCAACATCTCGCCAGCTCATCCTCGCTCATCCCGATCCCCTGGTCAGCGACGGTAATGGTCACCCCGGTTTTGGTATAGTCGCCCTTGAGCTTGATTTCGCTCCCCTCTTCCGAATATTTGATGGCATTACTGAACAGATTATCGAGCACCTGGAGGATTTTGCCATGGTCGGCATGAATTATCCCCAACCTGGCCGAGAGTTCGATATTGAATCGGAAATTTTTGAATTCGGTCCTGTAACGCGTTACCAGTTTTTCAAGAGTCGTAACGATGTTCCAGTCAGAACAGTTCAACGACAGGCCTCTCCCCGACTCGATCCGGCTCAGATCGAGCAGGTCGTCGATGATCCCCCCGAGGGATTCTGACTTGTCGATGATATAGGAAAGATATTCCCGTTTCGTATCATCGTCCCACTCCCTGTCATGCAGAAGTTCGGCGAATCCCATGATGGTGGTGAGAGGGGTTCGCAGTTCGTGCGCGGCGGTGGAAATAAATTCTGTTTTCAGCCGGGCAATGTCCCGGTCCTCAGTCACGTCCCGCAGGCTGACCACCCATCCGGAACCGGGACGTCTCCCGGTCAGGCGGGCGGCCCGAGCCTGGATAACCCGCTGCTCGTGACGTGACATATCCAGCATATTGAGATCGATCTCATTCCCGGTGCTGACAAACCTGTCTATATCCCCGAGATAATCGAGCAATGCCTTCTGCCGGGTCACCTCCGCAATTTTCTGACCGGATGCGTTGACGAGAGAGGTTCCCAGCAGCGCTTCAGCCGCCTGGTTCATGTGCAAGATCCGGAAATCACCATCGATAACCAGAAGAGCATCGGCGACCGAACGGAGAATCCCGTGCACCGTTTCATGGCTCTCTTTGGCATGGGCCAGAGCCGCTTTGTACGCATCCAGCGCCTGGATCCTCTCGATCCCGACAGCGACCTGGTTGGCAATGCTGGCCAATGCGCTCAAAACCGTCAGGTTGAGCGGCTTCTGGGCAAACAGGGCAATGACGCCAACCAGCCGCTGCTGCAAAACCAGGGGGTATCCGGCGAAGGCGACGATCTGCTGTTGCTTGACCCATTCCTGGTTGTGAAATTGGGGATTTCCGACCACATTGTTGGTCAGCAGCGGTTTACGCTCGCGGGCGATAGCCCCGATCTTGTAAGGATAGCTTTTGATGTCGAGTCGGCTGTGTTTGCCGTCGATGCGGGTATGCAGACCGCTACTCGCCTGCAACTCAAGCACCTGCCCGTCGGGGTCAAAAGTCCATATCCGGACAAAGGCGGCATCGGTCCTTCGTCCCAGAATATCGCTGCAACGCTGCAAAGAGCGGCGCAGGTCCGATTCCTCGGTCAACCCCTGGCTGATCTCGGCAACCAGTTCAGCCAGTGCTACCCGTTCGTTGAGAATCCCCAGCTGCTTCTGTAATTCTGGATAGTAATTTTTCCGGACCGAGTCCTCTCCCAGGCCGATCAGCTTATCCCTGAGGTTGCCTTTTTCGGCACCCGGCCTAGAGGGCTTCTTCATAGATGGACTCGATATCCCTTGTCGTGGCATCGCGTGGATTGGTGACCAGACAGGCATCAGCGACCGCATGTCGGCTCAGTTGGGACAGGTCGGTCCGCTGCACCCCGAGTTCCAACAGGTGACGATCAATTCCGACCTCCCGCTTGATCAGCCGCAGCTTCTCCAGCAGGGCGATCTCACGTTCGGGCCTGACCATCCCGGCCAGATTCACACCGAGCGCTTCCGTAATGGCATCGAAGCGCTCAGGGGCAGCAGAGATGTTGAAGGCACAGACGTGATCAAGAAGAATGGCATTACATTCACCGTGGGGCAGGTCGAGATATCCACCGAGGCTGTGAGCCATGGCGTGGGTCGCGCCGAGAATAGCGTTGGAAAAAGCGAGCCCCGCCTGAAGGCTTGCCAACATCACCTTGCTCCGCAGGGCCAGGTCGGCGGGGTCTTTGACCGAATGAACCAGATGCTTCGCCAAGAGCCTGATCGCCTCGAGGGCATGGATATCAGTCATCGGCGAATTGGCGTTGGAGACAAAGGCCTCGATCGCATGCGTCAGGGCGTCCATGCCGGTACAGGCGGTGAGATAAGGGGACATACTCAAAAGGGTCTCGGGATCGATCAGAGCGAGGTCGGGGACGACCGCCTTACTGACAATCGCAATTTTCACCTTCTCCTGCAGATCCGTAATAATCGCGAACTGAGAGACATCGGCCGACGTTCCGCCGGTCGTCGGGATGCAAATCAGGGGAGGGATCGGCGCCGTCACCTGGTCCACCCCTTCGTAATCGAGAATATTCCCCGGGTTGGTGCTGACAATACCAATCCCTTTGGCGCAATCCATGGGACTCCCCCCCCCGACTGCGACAATCATATTGCACCCATGGGCAGAATAAAACTCGGCTCCCCGCATGACCTCCTCCCCACGAGGATTGGGAGAGACCTCGGAGAAGATGTCGAACGAGAGCCGCTCCTGTTCAAGGGCGGTGGTAACATCCTCTGTCCAACCAGTTGCTATCACGCCTGGGTCGGTCACCACCAGAATCTTCCTGGCGCCGAGTTTTTTGGCATACTGACCGACCAGCTTTCGGGCTCCAACACCAAAGACATACTCCGGAGCGACAAATTTACGTAATTCTTGATCCGGCATACCGTTCACCTTCAGAGTCATTGCAACATCACTGAAATAACGCACCCACTTGATGATTATAGCAATGATGAAAACCATGTCACGGACTGCGCCGAAAAGCTTGTCCTTTTCGTGAAGCTACCAACTGCGACCGATTAGCAAAGAGGATGAACCCCCCAAGAAAAAAAGCCCAACCTGATTCGGTTGGGCTCAAATTCTGTCATGGGGGCTCTACACTTTCAGGCAACCTCATGCTGCTCCAAAAGTCTGGCCGCGATCGACGCCTCGCAGATAGCATCCTCCACAGAGTTCCCCTTCCCTGTGGCAAGCAGGTTACCTGTCGCGGGGTCCACGATCAGGAACTCATGCAGGCCGTCCTGGGTCCGACCCGAGTAACGCCCCGGATAACCTAGCCTCGCAAGGATTTTCCAGGCAAACGAGATTTGTCCATTCGGCAGGATCTCTTCGCCCTTTTGACAAAGACCGACTTCCATCAAACGCTTTTCCATGACGCCTCTCCTTTTCTTGCGACATGACATGAGCCGGCCCCTTCTTTCAGGCCGGGAACCGGCACGGACATGCGATGACCTGTTCAGGAGACAAACGTGGCATGTCCATGTGCCAGATTCGGATCGTAGATCAGAATCTGTTTCTCCTCCCTACTCATCCAGATGGCACCGCAGTCCCCGCACTCCTGGAGATTCTCAGCGTAACCGTCAGCGTGCAGATCGATTCCAATGTGAGCTTTCTTGTGACAAACCGGGCATTCCATGATGCTCTCCTCTCTTGATCGCGCGTTATGGTATTTAATATCTCAACGGGTATTATTATGCACGCAACCAGAGGAAATGCAAGGCCAATCTATCTCTTTTTCTTTATTTTTTAAATACTTACGCCAACTTTCGTTCTACACTGCATACAAGATGTTTATTTCTTCACACCCCTTTTGGACGCAAATAAGGATAAAAATCTTCTAACAACCTAACAAAACACATTTTTCCTGCTTTTAACCGCCGTTTTAATAAATGAGGCAAAAATCCACTGGTTGTCAGCGCCCTCTCGCAAGACCGGGGCACGGTTTGCCGGCCACACATCTGCCAGACCAGTTCTCAACCGGCAAAAAAGTTGACAAAAATACTTTGAAAGAACTAATATTTGCGGAAGTAGTTCTCCGACAAAAGCAAACCTGGGGCGACCCGGGGACGCAAAGCAAAGGGTCTCCACGGGAGACAGCCCTGCTACCGAAGAGAGATTGATCATCCGGAAAATGTGGATGTGGTCTTTGGTCTATCTTCGCCGTCGGAGATAGACTTTTTTATTTTGCACATCTCAATAAGGGGACAGGGGAAGGCAATAGTCGTTGGCACTGCAAGCCCCGGAGATTCAGGTATAATTGCAGGACAGGTTTCAAGACTCGGCCTAGAATGCATGTTTGGCAATTCAGGAGGAGGGAAATGATGGAAAACAAGGAATCGGTCGAACCAGCCGTCTTAGCCGGCCCCAGAACCAAGACGCAACTTCGCGTCTATTACGGGGCCAATACAAAGACTGCACTGTCTGGCTTCAGCATTGACTTGAGTCCGGGGGGACTTTTCCTGAAAACCGACAATCAGTTCAAGGTTGATGACAACCTCATTTTAAATTTCATCCTGTCAGACAGCAAAAAGCTGATCTCCTGCAAAGCGAGAGTTGCCTGGACGAACCAGAAAGGGAACAGGATCAAAGAGAGCCTGCCCCCGGGAATCGGCGTACAGTTCGTTGATATTACCCCGGAGGATTTGGAGTCTCTCGATAAGTTCATCGACGAGAATGAACTGGAACCGGACTGGTAACTGCTGCCGGGTTTATTAGCGCCAAGCCTATCCGATTGACACTCCGCAAAACGATGCTAATCTGAATTCACCTTCTTCATTTTCTTCTTCCGTGAAGAGAATGAATCTTGAGACCCGCGGTAGCCTGGTCAGCGCCGCGGGTCTCCTTTATGACAACATCCCTCCCCACCGATTTGGCTAATTCCCACGACAATCAGAAAGCAGCAACGCCCGACATATTGTGAAACTGCTGCCGCAAAGCAACAAGGACTACCCGAATCGGGCAGCCCTTGCATGCTCTCATGAATAATTGCGCTCATTCGGTGAGCGCATAAATGTCCGACTTCCATCAAGGGAAGACGACATCAACGGATCAGTTTGCGGGTCACGCCGACGACCTGAGCAACAACAACGATCCCACCATAGAACACGAGTCCGGAAACAAAACTTGTAAACATTGCTGACTCCTTTCTGGAACAGGTTTGTGCCTTGTTTGGTGATCGCCGCTTTCAACTTGCCAAATTCGGGCCATAAACCATTGACTTCAAACAAGTTTTTTTCAAACACCGTATCAATAACCATGTTTTTTATCACGATTGGCATACGCTAACCTTCCAAAACAATCCGCATTTTCAAAGACTTACAATTCAACCCCAATTTTATTCCCTAGCGAATAACCAAGCAAAAAAGACACCCCTGCCATGATCCGAATACAATTTGGAAAACCGGTCTGGCCATACTCATGGCCAATTTGGCGCAAAGGTGGCACAATGGACCATATGACCAGCCAAAAAACCGACAGGAAAAGGAAGTTATCTCCAACTCCCCTCTCAAGACTCCCGGGACAGGATAACCGTATGCACTGGCATGAACTGAGGTCTCTGTTTCCGGTCACGGAGCAGCATATCTTCCTCAATCACGCGGCAATCGCTCCCCTTTCAACCAAAGCGGCGGACGCCATGGCCGCCCATGTACGAGACGTTGCCACCGAGGCAAGTCATGGCTACCCCCGCTGGCTGAAGCAGATCAACAAGGTACGAAAGCTGGCGGCGACCTTAATCGGCGCCGGAGTGGATGACATCGCTTTCGTCGGTAACACCTCCAGCGGTCTCGCCACCATCGCCGAGTCCTTCCCGTGGCAGCAGGGTGACGCGGTGATGTTTGCCGTTCCGGACTACCCGGCCAATGTCTATCCCTGGATGCACCTGAAGGAACGTGGTGTACAACTCTGCCCCGTCTCCCGGCAAAATGGTCGTATCGAACCGGAGCAACTAGAGGCGGCCTGGACGCCCAACGTTCGCATGCTGGCATTGAGCAGCGTCGATTATGCCACCGGCTTCGCTGTCGACCTGCCGGCTATCGGTCGCTGGTGCGCGCAACGGGACATCCGCTTCGCCGTCGACGCCATCCAGAGTCTGGGGATCATGCCGCTGGACGTCAAAGAGTGCGGTATTCACTTTCTGGCCGCCGGAGCCCAGAAATGGCTCCTCGGTCCGATGGGTATCGGGCTGCTCTACCTCGAACCGGGGCAACGAGCCCGGCTCCGTCCACCGCTGGTCGGTTGGAAAAGTGTTGTCGAGCCGGAAAACTTCCAACTCAATTTCGAACTGCGGGAAGACGCAGCCCGCTTCGAGCCGGGGACGCTGAACCTGCCAGGGATTTACGGAGTCGGTGCAGCGTTGGAACTGCTTCTGGACATCGGGGTTGAAAACATTCGCGACAGGGTTTTTGGTCTCATCGATCAATTGGCGGGACACTGCACCGAACTCGGTCTGGCATCGCCCACTCCGATCGAGGGAGGGCACCGCTCCGGAATTTATTCTGTTGAGGTTCCGGAACCCGAAAGGAGTTACCAAACCTTGATGGAGGCGGGAGTTTTCCACTCTCTGCGGGATGGGAAACTGCGGTTTTCACCCCACTTTTACAATACGGATGAAGAGATCGACCGTACGGTTGAGCTTCTAGCACGCACCGGCGTTGTCTGAGAGCCAACGCCGGTAAAAATTAAGCCAGTTACCGCCGAGAATACCCCGTACGACCTGTTCGGAGAACCCTCTTTCTGACAGCATCTCTCCCAGAGTCCGCCAATTGCGGTAATCTTCCAGTCCGCGGCAGGCACCGTCGAACCCACAGTAATCAGAGCCGATGGCAACCATCTCGGCAGGGATCTGCTCCAACATCCATTCGAGCTGACCCACAACATCGTCGATTCCCGCTTCGTCACCGGTCAACATCTCCGGGGCGAGCGCCAGACCGACAACGCCTCCCCGCTCGACCAGAGCCCGGAGCTGCTCCCGGCTCAGGTTCCTTGGCCGGTCACAGAACGACCGCAGACCGGTATGAGATGTCATGACCGGACCGGCATAGCCATCCAACACTTCCCAAAACCCCGGCTCCGCAAGATGGGCCAGATCGACGACCCAGCCACGCCGCTCGAGCTCGCGCAGCAGGCTCCGCCCCTCCGGTCGCAGCCCCCCGGGCTTTGCCACCCCGTTACCATCGGCAAGGCGATTACACCCGGCATGGGTTAATCCAACCATCCGAACCCCCTGCTGTTGCAGACTGTCGAGGTCGGCCTCAAGCAAGCCATCACCGTTTTCCACCAGAAGCTGGTATGACGTCGCCCCCCCGGCCCAGGGCCTGGTCAGACACGAGACGTCGGGCAGCGGTCGGAGAGGACCCAACCCGGATTGGGCCAGGTTTAACAAACGGTTCAACTGAGGCCAGGCGGATTCGGGGCCATTAAACCGGTCGGGACAATAGAGCGCGCAGGTGATCAGCTCCACCCTGCTCCCGCTTAAAGTCTCTGTCGTCACAGGGCCGTCCTGCAGGGCGGCGAAAGCGGGCAGAGACATCCGTTCCAATGCGTACGGCAGGTCTACATGGCCATCGACCAGCGAGCTATCAACGACTGGCGACGAAAAAGTCACTCTGGATCAGCTCGTAGTGATTGCGATGGGTGCGGATGGTCCAGGGGATGGCACCGGTCTGAACCACCTCCCAGGCGGGTGTCATCTCGTCGCGGAATATTCGCGGCAGAACCTCGCGTCCGACACCGGTCTCTTCGGTCCCGCTCAACCAGGCGGTGCGCGGGGCCACCTCCTCTGACCAGGAAAACGGGTCGGCAAGCACGACTTCGGCAAAAGATTCAGCCATGACCCGATTCAGTTCGTCGAGGTGACGTCGGGGAGACGGGAGTTTGTCGAGCAGATTGACCGACGCGGCTTTGCGTACTGCAGAAGCCGGAAACGGCAGTGACATGGCATCGGCCACCATGAATTCACACGGCCGGCGCCGCAACTCGGGAGGGAGTTCGACACGGCGAGGTTCGGTAAGTTCTCCCTCCACCGTCATGTCGAACGCAAGGTGACCATCCCGGGCGAGATGCCGGGCCTGGGACAGCAGGGCAAAAGATCGATCGATACCGAACGCATGACCACCACGGGCGGCTAATTCGAAGGTCAACCTCCCGACGGCACAGCCGAGGTCGAGGGCGATCCCCGGCCCGTCCTGCAGCATCTCGGCGAAACGGCGGTAGGCGACATGAGCATGCTTGTCGCCGAACAGGTCAGCGTAATGACTCCAGAGGTAGGATGAGACGGTCCGGTCATCGGAATACTGCTGGTCACTCGCCTGGCTCAACTGCTGCCACGGCAACAGGATCGGGATTCCGTCCCTGATCGTATAGCGGTGATGACAGGCGTGACAGACCAGCCGTCCGTCGAACACTTCGTCACCCACCGCCTTGCTCACCTGCAACGTCAGAGGTTTCTCCTTCGGCAAACAGGCAGGGCAAATCAACAATTCTGCGATCTCTTTACGCATGCGCCTTGGCAAACTCCGGCAGAACGGTCATAAGATTCGGGCGATGACCCTGATGATCATCGCCCGAATCTAAAATTTAACTGAAAAATTGTCAATCAGCTCGCATCAGGCCGGTCCGTGGCAGGCCGGTGCATGGCACGCCGGCGCGTGACAGGCCGGGGCGTGGCAACTCGGCGCATGGCAGGATGGCCCGTGGCATTGCGCGGCACTCGAAACACGTTTCTCGACTCGCTTGATCTGCAGCATCTGATCACCTCCTTTCATCTATGAATCAAGATATTGAAGATTGCAACAACAGCATCTGCTCAAAGGTTGCAACCGCTTCACGACAATCGGCGGCAAATTCCCCGCAAGGCATTCCTGAACCGTATTGGCGATAAAGGGCGTCAACAATGGCGTCAAGCTTAACGGAGCCGTCGCAAAGGTCAAGCAGGTCGTGTCCGAATTGATTGATGGCCGAGACTTCAAGCTGTTCGCCGACCTGGTGAAATACCAGCCAGCTCTCCTGCCTGCCATATCTGTCGTGGAAATACCCCTGCTGCATATCGGTCACGATGAACGGCAGATCGAAGTCGAAACGATCCAGCACGATCGAAGGGCGACGCTGCGGTCCGACATTTGCGCTTTCACTCAAATCGACATTGCCGGTCGCCGCGGGAGGCCCGGGGCGGGCAGCCTCGATGCAGCAGGTTTCATAACGCACCACATCAGGGAGGTGTCTCCAGGTCGACTCGGCATAAAATCGCTCGGTGGCGAAGGTCGGAAAATGCCGGTAGCAAGCCTGCGGTGTCAGCTCCGGACCGCTCCTCTCGGCGGCGTCCGCAGCATCGAGGAATTCTTCGAACAGGCGGGATGGGGACTCGTCGAGAGCCTTGCAGAGCAGGAGAAACGATTTCGGGAAGAGGTTGATCAATAAGGGGAAATAGTTTGCCACCAGGTCGAGTTCATAGAGTTCGAGGCCGGCACACGGCAGGTTGTAAAAGGAGCTGAACAGTTCCGGGTCGGCATCAATCATTGCCTCGTCCTCGGGCAGCCGTTCTCCCTCCCCTGAAAACTCAATGCCAAGGGCAAAGTAGGAGTCGACCTGACGCACCAGGTCAGGGAGATAACGGTGGTGCAACTCGGTCCCCGGCAGCACGGTCGGGATCTGCAGCAACGGGTTGCTGTTCCCCCGCACCCCGGTCATCAAGGCCAGTTCGAGTGTGGCATCGACATCGCTTCGTTCCTCCTCGGGGAAGCCGACAACGAAACTGAGGGTCGGCACCAACCCCTGCTCCGTCGTCTCCGTCACCCTTTGCTGCAATATCGAGACGTCGATTTTCTTGCGGATAAATGCGAGGGTCCGCTCCGACCCCGAGTCAATGCCGTAGCACATCGATTCGCAACCGGCCTCACGCATCAACCTCAACAGGTCGCGATCGACCGTATCGAGTCGGGAGATGCAGTACCAGCTCTGCCGTTGCAGACCGGCTTCGATCATCGACTCGCAAAACTCGTTGACGAAGCGGCGATCGGCAGTGAACTGATCGTAGGCGAGCAGGAAACAGTCCGCCCCCTGGGTGTCGCGCAGCATCAGCATCTCCTTGACCAGACGTGGGACCGGGTAGGTCCGACAGCGCCGACGCCAGAGAGCTGCCTCGCTGCAGTAAACGCAGGAGTGCGTGCAGCCGCGACCGACCTCCAAAATGGCGATGCTGCGCGGCAGTTGACACGCCTCGCGATAGCTTTCCAGATCGGGGGCGAGAGAATAATCGGGGAACGGCAGATCTGCCAAATCCGGAATCAGGCCTCGATCCTCTTCCTCGACGATCTGGTCACCATCTCGCCATGTCACACCGAGGATACCGGCGCCGCTGGCGCCATCCTGCCAGGCATCGATCAAGGCCGGCAACGTCTTCTCCCCCTCGCCCCGAACGACGGCATCGACGTACGGGTGACGCTCCAGAGTCTGGCGCGCAACAAACGTCGCGTTGTGTCCGCCAATGATCACCCGAATTCCGGACGATTCCCGTTTCACCAGGCGGGCGATCTGCAGGGTCGGCGGATAGGTCGCGCACTGGGCGCTGAAAGCGACCACGTCCGGTCGGGTGGCGAGGATCTCCCTGGCCGCATGCCGGTAAATCTCATTCGAGAGGGGCAGGTGCCCCTTGCGCACCTCCAACACCTGGTCGAGCAGAACCGGCTGATGCCCGGACCGCTGCAACATGGTCCCGAGCAGGACCAGACCCAGCGGCGGGAGGTTGTACATTGAGGCATGAAAAAATGGCGGAAAGACAAGGGCGACTTTCATGAGGAATTGGTCTCCGTCAGTGTTGTTTCCACAGTGGAAGCATACCAGACGAAACCGATTTGTGTTGTCGTCCCATCTCTCTTGTCCGTGTGCTGCCGACATGGTAATTTGAGCACCCAGCACAACCTGACAGGAGCCGGCATGTCGTCACCAGCAGTCCGGGACAGATTCCACGTTCATTACCAAATCCGCGTGCGCGACCAGCGAAGCATCGAGCAGCACGCCGCGGACATCACCATTGAACAGACCGTCGAGGTCCCGGTCGATGTCATCCCGGAGGAACACTTTGCCAACGGCATCCCCGGCCGGGTCGAATCGATCGCACCGCTCGGCGAAGAGCGTTTCGACGTAGTCATCAGCTACCGCTGCGATCTGGCCGATTTCTCCGTCCCCCAGCTGTTCAACCTGCTCTACGGCAACATCTCCCTGAAAGACAACATCCGCATCACCGGTCTCGATCTGCCGCACTCACTGCTGGACTCATTCAACGGCCCGCTCTACGGAATCGAGGGGATTCGCAGACTGGTCGGCATCGGCGGCCGCCCCCTCGCCTGCTGCGCCATCAAGCCCCTCGGCCTTCAGGTCGAGCAACTGGCCCGCATCGCCGGGGCCTATGCCGCCGGCGGAGCAGACCTGATCAAGGATGACCACGGCCTCGGCAACCAGAGCTTCCATCCCTTCGCGGAAAGGGTCGCCCGCTGCCAGGAGGCGATCACGCGTGGCAACGCCGCCAGCGGCAACAACGCGGTCTACTTCCCGATGGTCTCCGGCGGTTACGACATCCTTGAGCAGCAGGTCCGTACCGCGGTGCGCGAGGGGGTTCGCGGCGTCCTGGTCGGCCCGATGCTGGTCGGACTCGACGCCATGCGCCACCTCGCCCGGGAGTACGACCTGGCCGTTATGGCCCACCCGGCGCTGACCGGGACATTTTTCCATGACCGGGACCACGGCATGACCCCCGCCGTGCTGCTGGGGAGCCTGTTCCGGCTGATCGGGGCCGACGTCTCGATCTTCCCCAACGCCGGAGGGCGTTTCCATTTCAGCGATGAAGAGTGCGTGGCGCTCAGCGCGGCCCTGCGCAGCCCGCTGGGGGAATTGAATCCGGCCTTCCCCTGCCCGGCGGGCGGTCTGCATCTCGGCCGGGTTCCGGAACTCTTCGCCCGTTACGGACCCGACACGGTCATCCTGGTCGGCGGGGACGTTCTGAGGCGCGACGATATCGAGAGTGGAACCCGGGAGTTCATGGACGCGCTGCGGGCCACAGCGCCGGAACAGCGTCTGGCTCAGCAGCAGCCGATCAGCGCCTGCGAATGGCGCGAACCCGCGACGACTCAGACGGTGCCCAGCGACCTGCTCCGGTTCAGCGACTACACCTGGAGCGGCCGGGATAAAGAGAGCTACAAGCATGAGACGGACGATTTCAAAGGAATCATGCGCCAGGAGTTGACCGGGCGTTTCGGCGAGGAGACCGCCTTCGATCTGCGTTACTTCGAAATCGAACCGGGCGGGCATTCCAGCCTGGAGAAACACCTGCATGAGCATGTCGTCATCGGCGTCCGCGGCGAAGGGGTTATGGTAAAAGGGGGCCAGGAATTCACCGTTGCCCCCAACGACATCGCCTATGTCCGTCCGCTCG
Source organism: Desulfuromonas sp. (assembly GCA_002868905.1). Classification (GTDB taxonomy): domain Bacteria; phylum Desulfobacterota; class Desulfuromonadia; order Desulfuromonadales; family Geothermobacteraceae; genus BM304. The sequence continues at coordinate 21,879 of PKUA01000025.1, read as the reverse complement.
AAGTTCACCAATTGCAGAATCGCGGCGGGAAACCGTTCGGCTTCTACTGCATCGTCGATCACCACCGCGACCGACCGCGCAAACCGTGAACTCGGGCAGGCATCGCCCATTGGTCTCTGGGGATTGCCCTGAATCGGCATTCCCCTTATAGTAACAACCTGCATTCAATCTTATTGTGCCATTTCGGAGGCTGCCTTGATTTCACGAAAAATGCGTATTCATCTGTTCCTGGTTTTTATCGTCATTCTGATTATCGTCCTGCCGATGCTCAACAAGCGCCCCCCGGAAGAGAAGGCCGACGAGGCCAAGAAAGCGGCAGCGGAATTCTTCACTTTGATCGAAGCGGGAGAGTTCGAAAAGAGTTGGGAACGATCGGCTTCCCTGCTCAAAACCAAGGTCTCCAAGACCGAATGGACGGAGAAACTGGCCGGGATTCAAAAACACGCGGGCAAAGTCGAAAACCGGGAACAGGACAAAATGATCTTCGAACGGTCAGCCAAAGACAGCCCGGACGGCGAATATATCCTGATCACCTACAAGACCAAGTTCGAAAAAGGAGCCGTTGAAGAGACCCTCACCACCATGCTCGACAAGGACCAGACCTGGCGGGTGGCGGGATATTTCCTGAAATAGATCAGTTGTCTCCCTAAAAAACAAGAAAGCCGGCTCCAATTGGGGCCGGCTTTCTTGTTTTCATGTCCTAGGATTGAATCGATTCAACCCGGCGATCACTCCTCGCACAGCACGGCGCTCGCCACCTGCTCGGCGAACTGCTTACATGCGTCCAGGTTTTCCTCGGTCGGGGTGAAACGACAGGAGATGCTCTCCGCCGCCAATTTGTACTTCAGCCCCTGCAACCGCTGCTCGACCATCTTGACCGCCTCTCCGCTCCAGCCGAAAGAACCAAAAATGGCGCCGAGACGGGCCTTGGGAGTCACCGAACTGATCAGGGACAAGGCGTGCCAGACATGGGGCGGCGCATCGCGCTGGATGGTCGGTGTCCCGATAATCAACACATCGGCTACCTCGAGGGCGTTCCGGTAATCATCGTCGCGCATATCGCAGAGGGCGAAAGTGGAGATCTCCAGCCCCTGCTTTTCCAACTCGTCTTTCACCACGGCGGCCATGTCGCGGGTGTTGCCGTGACTTGAAAGGACCGCCATGACCGCCTTCGGCTTCTCCGTCACTGGCGGAGGCGCGGCCCAGCGCCGGTAGGAATCGATGGCGGCCATGCCGCCGCTGCGCCGGATCGGTCCATGGGACGGGCAAACCATCTTAATCGGCAGACCGTCGATTTTCTTCACGGCATCCCGGATTTTGTCCTTGAAAGGGCGCATGATGCAGTCGAAATAAAACAGGAAATCGTGGGAAAAATCGGCGATCTCGTCATCGAACAACTTCTCGGCGCAGTAGTGGGCGCCGAATGCATCACATGGGAATAAAACCTCATCCTCCACCAGGTAGGTGAACATGGTGTCGGGCCAGTGCAGGTAGGGGGCCGGGATGAAACGGAGGGTCTTGCCGCCGAGATCGACCTCTTCCCCCTCGCTGATAACGTGGCAGTTGAACTCACGGTTCAACAGCTGCTTGAGAAAATTCTCCGCCGCCTTGGTGCAGTAGACCATGATATCCGGATTCTTCTCCAACAACGTACCGATCGAGCCGGAGTGATCCGGTTCAGTATGGTTGACCACGACCAGATCCACCTTCTCCGGCGGGACGTGCTCACCGACCTTGCCGAAAAATTCATCGGCAAACGGGGCCTTGACCGTATCGATCAGGGCGGTTTTTTCGCTGCCGCGGATCAGGTAGGAATTGTAAGTGGTGCCGTTATGGGTTGGGAAAAGTTCGTCAAACACCTTCAGATCGGGATGCTTTACACCGACCCAGTCGACCTGGTTACAAATGTTCACCGAGCTTGACATAGACTTAATTCTCCTTCGTCGCTTGATTTCAAACCTAAAATACAACTACTGAGGTCAACTATAGTTGAGCAGGCTCCCCGGGGCAACCCCCGAGGATCGCCCGGAACCACTTAATGGGTTCTCAGATAATCCTGCAGCCCACCGATCTGTCCCATCAGCGCGGAGAACCCGTCGCCATCGAGACTCTGGGCACCATCACACAGGGCCGTGGCCGGGTCGGGATGCACCTCGATCATCAACCCATGGGCTCCGGCCACCAGGGCGGCCTTGGCCATCACCGGCACCAGGGAACGCTTGCCGGTCGCATGACTCGGATCGACGATAATCGGCAGGTGGCTCATGTCACGGATCAACGGGACGACCGAAAGGTCAAGAGTGTTCCGGGTGGCACGTTCGAAGGTCCGAATCCCCCGCTCGCACAGCACCACGTTGCCATTCCCCTCGGCCACGATATACTCGGCCGCGGCGAGAAATTCTTCCAGAGTCGCGCTCATCCCCCGCTTCAAAAGCACCGGATGATCAAGCCGTCCGACCTCCTTGAGCAGGTCGAAGTTCTGCATGTTGCGCGCTCCGATCTGCAGCATGTCGGCGTGCTTGCAGACGGCATCGAGTTGCTCGATCCGCATCACCTCGGTGACAACCGGCAACTCCGTGGCATCACCGGCCAGGCGCAGGTACTTCAACCCTTCAACTCCGAGCCCCTGGAATGAATGCGGCCCGGTGCGCGGCTTGAAAGCTCCGCCGCGCAGCATCTGGCCCCCGGCCGCTTTGACTGTGCGGGCCGCCTCGAGCATCTGCTCCTCGCTCTCGATGGAGCAGGGGCCGGCGATGATCACCGGAGGGCGATTGTCGCCGAAAACGGCCGATCGGACGGTGACCTCGGTCGAGGCGGGGTGAAAATCGCGCGATACGAGTTTGTACGGTTTGCTGACATGGATTGTTTCCCGTACCCCAGGGAGATTGCGAATGGTCGAATCATCCACGTAACCCTGGTTACCAAGAACGCCGATGGCGGTCCGCAAACTTCCAGGGATCGGTTCAGCCTGCAGCCCCATCGACTGCACGGCGCTGATCACCTGGTCGATTTGCTCCTCGCTGGCGCTATGATGCATGACAATCAGCATGACAAGTCTCCTTGGTCCATTAAAACAGAATCTGAGAAAACTCAGCTTACCCCCCCGGGCAGCCCATATCAAGCCGAATTCTCCCGACAGGCATGGTTGTCTCTCGAAAAAACGGGATGAACGGAATGAGGTTTACGGTGACGAATCTCCTCCCATCCGCTATAATGTGCGTTCAATCAACCGTTGAAAGGAGTCAGACCGATGACGCGCAACATCCTGCTCTCTGCCGGCTTAACCATATTTCTCGTAGTGTTCACGGCCGGCAACGTACCGGCCAGCGACAACGAAGCATTGGCCCGCCAACTCCTTGGCAGCCAGGGCTGCAAGGGATGCCACCTGTTTGAAGGCTCCGGCGGCAGTCTCGGTCCGGCGCTCGACGAGGTCGGGAAACGGATGACCCAGGAAGATATTACCGATAAGCTGAGAAACCCGAAGGGGACCAATGCCAACTCGATGATGCCGGCCTTCACCCATCTCAAACCCGAAGAAATGACCGCATTGTCCGAGTTCCTCGCCACGCGAAAATAACCGGCCCGCCAATGACAAACCAAAAGCCGGAGCCGGAAGAATCCCTGCAAAACAGGGGCTTCCGGCTCCGGCATGTGCCGGTTACGGCCTGCAAAACAATTCCGAAATTCCATTGAAAGACATACCGATGCAACGCATGATCCACATAACTTCTCCCGTTTTTTTACGGGAGCCGGCTGCCATCCAATACGGCATTCCAGCTGTGTTTCCCCAACCGGAACGCCCCCTGCACCTCGAAATCGGCTGCGGAACCGGTGATTTCGTCGTCGAGTTGGCTCAACGCAGCCCCGAGATCAACTTCCTCGCCATCGACATCTTCAACAAGGGATGCAGCAAAACCTGCAACAAGACAACGGCAGCCGGACTCGAAAACATCCGGGTCATGCGCACCGAGGCACGTTATCTGCTGACCCGCCTGCTCCCCGCGGAGAGCCTGGATGCCATCTATGTCAACTGTCCCGATCCCTGGCCAAAGAAACGTCACCGCTATCGTCGCCTGGTCAATCGGGATTTCTTCCCTCTGCTGCAACACGCCCTGATACCAGGCGGCGAATTCTTTTTTGTCACTGATTTTGGCGACTATGCCGAACAGGTGGCGGAGCTTCTACCGACCCTGAACGAATTCGACAACCAGCTGGACAGCCCTTACGCAACCGATTTCCCCGACTATCCGGTTTCGAAATACATGAAGCGCTTCCTCGACCTCGGTCAGAACCTGCACTATATCCACTTGCAAAAAAAACTCGACGCCCTGCCCGGCGACCCGCCCGCCCCGACCTCATCCAGGGGGTTCAGGATCAATTGGGAGGAGAGAGAAGCAGCCAAGTCACCATGACCCACAGTTCGAGCAACGAACATATCGGTTCCGTTCCTGCCGGGATGACGAGTCAACGAAACTATCTGACCGCAGCCCTGCCCGGCACCGGGGGATTGATTAAGCAGCACCCCGACGACTTTTCCGTCGAAGAGATTCCGCGTTATCTCCCCTGCGGAGAGGGTGAACACCTCTTCATCACTCTCGAGAAAACCGGCTTGACCACCTGGGAGCTGATCAAAAAACTCAGCCGCCAACTCGGCATCAAAGAGCGGGACGTCGGCTACGCCGGCCTCAAGGACGCAAAAGCCGTCACCCGACAGACTGTATCGGTCCCCCGCATCGACAAGGACCGACTCTCCCGGGTTTCCATTCCCGGCGTCACAGTCTTGCAGGCTGATTACCATCGCAACAAACTCCGACTCGGACATCTTTCCGGAAACCGTTTTCAAATCAGAATTCGCCAACCGCACGAAGATGCCCTTGACCGGGCCCTCGACATCCTGCAGGTCCTGGCGGACCTTGGCGTCCCAAATGTTTTCGGCGAACAACGCTATGGGCTGCTCGGCAATTCTCACCAAATTGGGCAAAAAATTCTGCGAGGCGACTGGAAAGGCGCCATCGACGAAATAATCGGTGCCCCGCAGGCCATTCGCGATTCTTCCTGGAAAAAGGCAGCCGAACTTTATCAGAATGGCGCCTTCAAAGAGGCGGCGAAAACCCTCCCATCAGGCATGGCCGATGAACGAAAACTGCTGCAAACCCTCGATCAGGGAATAGACCCGGGGCAGGCGATTCTGACAATGCCGCGCAAAAAGTTACGCTTCTACCTGAGCGCCTACCAGTCGGAACTGTTTGACCGCCTGGTATCGATGCGCCTCCCCACCATCGAGCGCCTCTGGGCCGGAGACCTCGCCTTCCTGCATGACCGGGGAGCCTGCTTCGGTGTTACGGACCCTGCAGCGGAGCAACCGCGTGCCGACCGGTTGGAGATCAGCCCGACAGCGCCACTGTTCGGATACAAGGTCAAGCTCGCCAGCGGTCCGGCCGGGATCCTTGAAGAGGGGCTACTCAGCAAAGAGGGGCTCAGCCTTGACACCTTCCGTCTCGACCATGGCTTGGCCATGGAAGGCGAGCGGAGACCGTTGCGCGTTCCCCTCGGCAACCATGGGGCCCAGAGCTGCGAGGGTGATCTGATTCTGAGTTTTTCGCTCCCCCCCGGCAGCTTCGCGACGTCTGTTTTATTTGAAGTCATGAAATCCGAACCTCATTTCTCGCTCTCCGAATAGTTTTTTGCACGGTTTTTGCTTATTCTCCGAACTGGTTTTCTGTTAGAATGTCATGGAATTGCGTCAAACCTGAAAAACATAGGGGTTTCACCGCAAGCGGTCGTATCCCTGATGGACAAAAAGCGACCGACAAATTTCGGCATTTGACCATTTGACATTAATAGAACGCTATTTTATTATTTGTCATGGTAGGCAAAAAGACCAAGACATTCGTGGGACCGGGGAAACCCCGGTTTCCCCTTGACAAAAATTAGACCTTTTAAATAGTCACATTCATTTATTGATCCAACTGGAAAAAGAGGGGAAATCCCATGGCCAAAAAAGAAAAATCGGAATATATCATCCAAGCCGTATCCCACGCCCTCGACCTGCTCGAACAATTTCACGACGACGTTGACGAACTCGGTGTTACCGAGCTCTCCAAGCGACTCAAGCTCCACAAGAACAACGTCTTCCGTCTGCTGGCGACCCTGGAGTCACGTGGCTACATCGAGCAGAACAAGGCCACTGAAAACTACCGCCTCGGGCTCAAGTCCCTCGAACTGGGACAAACCTTTATCAAACAAATGGGACTGTTGAGGCAGGCCAAACCGATTCTCGAGCGGCTGGTCAAAGACTGCAACGAAACCTCTTACGTCGCCATCTTCAAGGACGGATTTATCGTCTACCTCGACGTCGTCGAAACCGACCTGACGGTCCGGGTTGTCTCCAGGGTCGGTTCCCGACTTCCCGCCTTCTGCACGGCTGCCGGCAAGGTCCACCTCGCCGCCCTCTCCGACGAAGAGCTTGAAGAGGCTCTCCCGGCCCAGTTGCAGACCTATACTCCACAGACTCTCAGCAACCGCCAGGAGCTGAAAAAACAGCTGCAGCTCGTCGCGGAGCAGGGATACGCCATCGATGACGAAGAGATGGACCCGGGTGTTCGCTGTGTCGCCGCACCGATTCGCGATTACACCCGACGAATTGTCGGCGCCGTCAGTGTCTCCGGGCCCTCCATGCGCCTGTCCGATGAACGGATCAAAGACAGCCTTGTCGACCTGGTGGTCACGGCCGGCAACGATCTCTCCACCCGCCTCGGATACCACAACTAGACACCACCAACGATGACTATCCCCCAAAAGCCCTCCTGTTACCCGGAGGGCTTTTTCTGTTAATATCTTAGCTTCACACAGAATCCACCAACTCCGGAGAATGGCAACAGGCCATGGATCACGGTTTCGACATTGAAGAGATCAGGAGCATCGCACACCGCTGCGGGGTCGACGACCCCGACAATTTACCTTTTTTACTACGACCCGACACGGAAGCCAGGGGCAGCATTGTCCTGGTTCACGGCTTAACTGCCACCCCCTGGGAGATGCGTTTACTAGCCGAAAGATTGGTGGCCGAGGGGTTCTGTTGCTACGGCCTGCTGCTGCCGGGACATGGGACGACAGCCGACGATCTCGCCAGACGCGATCTCGCCGAGTGGAGGGACGCAGTTGCAGCAGGGGTTCAAGGCTTGCGCGCGGAATTTTCACAGGTTTTCGGTATAGGGATGAGCACTGGAGGACTACTTCTGCTTGACAGCTTGAGCCGACAAAACCTTGCGGGCCTGGTCCTGCTCTCTCCATTTCTGCGTCTGCGGCACCGACTGGCTCCGCTCACCGGACTGCTTCGCCACCTGATACGGTTCCAGGAGCGGACACTTTCGGACGAGGCGGCACGGCATTATTACCGGCACAGACCGCTACACGCCGTCCACCAACTGAACCGCCTCTGCCAAAGCCTGACCTCCCGCCTGGGGCAGGTGACGACACCGGTGCTGGCACTCCGTTCAAAAGACGATCCAACCGTCTCATCAGAGAGTGGTTTGGAACTCTTTGAGCGACTCGGCAGCCCCGATAAGGAACTTCACACCTACGATCTTCACAACATCCACGTCCTGAGTACCGAGGAAAATCCCTGCCTGGAAGACACCCTGCAAAGAATCGTACATTTCCTGCTGCGGCTTACCGATCGGCAACCAGACGCTTGAAAAGCAGCTCGACCCCGGACCAGGTCTGCTCCAACGATCCGGAATTATCAAGCAACTCATCCGCCCTCACCACCTTGACCTCCTGCGGGAACTGGGCAAGGATGCGTTGTCGTGCCTCATCCTCGGTCAGGTTGTTGCGCCGGCAAAGGCGCTGCAATTGAACATCCGGCCTGACCCAGATAGTGAGAACCCGATCGACCCGCCCCTCAACGGCAGCTTCAAATAATAACGGGGCCTCGTAGACGACGAGTTCAATATCCTTTTGGCGCAATTCATCAAGCCGTTTTCCGGCGAGAACGGCAATGGATGGACGCACGATCTTTTCGAGTTTTTCCCTGGAAGCCGGATCGGCAAAGACCTCTGCCGCCATCTTCTCCCGGTCCAGGGTGCCATCGTCCAGGAGGAACGCATCTCCGAAAACAACCCTGATTTCTGCCAGAGCCAAGCTCCCGGGCAGAACCGCCTCCCTGGCTAACTGGTCTGCGCTGAGCACGTCTGCTCCGAGTCGATCAAAATAGTCGATGACACTGCTTTTCCCACTGGCGATTCCCCCGGTCACCCCGAGGACCAGCGGTTTTCTAAAGCGACCGGTTTCATTTAAACTCTCTTGGCATTCGGTAAGCATTCCGTCATCTTCCATCGTTTTCAAACCTAACACAACCCTTTGTCGCCACAGACATCGCCCCCTTCTCCCGTTTTTCGGCAATGCAAGTCTCCATCTCTTCTCCCGCAGACCATGAAGTCAGCTGAACCGATTTACTTTCCTTGGTAAAAACGCTATGTTATATGGACATGAATAAATTTAACTGAAATTTTGTTATTTATCTCCCCTGGAGTCTGTTTTCATGACATCAGCAGAGCACCGGAATTGATTTGTGAGCACCCAAACACACGACCGATTGATCCTGGCACTACGCGATCTAGCCAAGCTGGTTAAGGGGGTCCAGTACTATCCCCCGGGCCATCCCGCAGTCAAAAACGCCCTATTGTCTGCTCGCAATGCTTTTCTTCCCATGTTGCAAGACGGGGAGAACCTCCATTTCACCGTCCGCCGTGAAGGCTTTTTCCTGGACGATAAGCAGTTCGGCAAAGAGAGCCAGCCGTTACAGAAGCTCGCTCCCTACCTGTTTGCCCGCAGAATCCAGCAAATCGTCATCCTCCCCGACCTGAGCCTGGAGGACCTGCTCGAATTCTCCAAATCTCTGGCCCTCGAAACAAAAGAAATCAGATCGCGCGGCGGCATCAAGGAAGTCCTCCTGCAGGCGCGGATCACGACAATCTGGCTCAATGAAACCGACTTAAGCAAAATCCTGACAGAAAAAGAGAAACTGGAAGAATCGGCCCAACCCGGAGTGGAAGAGGAAGATTTCAACCAGCTGCAGTTCCAACCCCCTGAAGACATCCGTGACCTCAGGGACGTTCTCAAAGAACTTCGTGCCGCCAAAACCGATCAACGTTTCAGGGAACTCCTGCAGGAGACAACCGCCCTGATCCCGGATGCGATTCAACCGAATAAACGACTGGCCCTGACTGAAGCAATGGCCCTTCTTTGCCAGTTCGCAACCAATCGTCGCATCCCGATGCAACGTCGGGAATTGACCTCCCAGGCAATCAATCATGTCGCCACCCGCGAGCTGGTCGGCTTCCTGATCGATTTCATGTGCAAACGTGACACGTCTCCCAGATTGAAAGATGTCCTGAAAAACATCCTGGTTGTCCTGAAACACAGGGCGATTGGGCAACTGATGGAGAAATTATCCCTGGAAGATTCAGCCGGAAAAAGAAAAATTCTGGTTGAAGCGCTCATCCGCCAGGGGCACGATGCGCTTCCGGTTCTGGCTGAGCACCTGCAGGATGACCGCTGGTTTGTCGTACGCAATGCGGTTACGGTCATCGGTGAAATCCGCCATCCCGACTCATCTCACTTTCTGGGGCCCCTGCTGCAACATGAAGAGATCCGGGTCAGGCGAGAAGTCGTACGCGCCCTGGCGAAAACCGGTGGGCAGGAAGCGGTGAACCTTCTTCTCAAAACGGTGGAAGGAAGTGACGAGGAGATGGCACGCCAGGCCCTGCTCTCACTCGGCGCCTTGAAGGACGACAGGGCCGTCCCGGCCCTCGTCCGAACCGTCAAGATCAGGGACCCGTTTATGAAGCGATCCAGTTTCACCAAGGACGCCATTCGCTCCATCGGGGAGATCGGCTCTCCGGAAGCGATACCGGCATTATGCTCCATCCTCCGCCAGAACAAACTGATCAAACGTACACAATTTGCCGAGATCAGGGCTGCGGCAGCCCAGGCGCTTGGAGAGATTGGTTATGAAGATGCCCGATCTGCCCTGGAAGTTGCTGTCGACGATAAATTTGCCCGCGTTGCACGGCAGGCGGCACTTGCCTTGAAGCAGTTGAAGAAAGGCTCAGAACATGCTGAATGAAGAATCCCCGCGTCGACTGGTCCAGGGCCTGACCGGAGCGATCAAGGGCCTGCGCCTCTATCCCCTTGAGCACCCTGCGCTCCGCCGCCAGATCGAAACCCTGGTCGATGCCGTTTCCGAATTGATCCGGGGGCGAGACCTGATCCGGATCGGCAACCTGGAGGGGACCCTGTTCGTCGAGGACTATCTGTTTGTCGAGGACTGCCCCGGCACAGATGATTTGTTGCAGATTTTACAACGCCTTGAACTCGACGGCATGGAGCTTCTCTACGGCATCGACGAGAAAGAGCTGGCTGCGCTTGTCAAGATATTGAACGAACAGAGTTCAGGTCAGGCGGCTTTCGAGCAAGCGATAAAAAGCCACGGGATCAAGCACATCAGACCGGTCAGGAACCAGGACGAGGACAACGACGAGGAAACGCCACGCGCAGTCTACAATCGCGCCCTCGATGTGGTCGACCGCATATTCAACGATGTGAGGATGGGGGAGATCCCGGCTTCGGATGAAGTTGACAAGACGGTCAAGAGCATGGTCCAGGTCACCCTCACCGAACCGCATGCCATGTTCGCCATGTCCATGCTCAAAGACTATGACAATTACACCTTTACCCACTCGGTCAATGTCGCCGTTCTGGCGTTAACCGTCGGCCGGGCCTGCAACCTGAGCGAAGCGCAGTTACGTCAGATCGGCATCGGCGCCCTGCTGCATGACATAGGAAAGTTGGAAGTCGACTGGGACATCATCAACAAACCCGGCAGCCTGACCGATGAAGAGTTTGAACAGGTCAAAAAACACCCCCAGTTGGGAGCAACTATCGTCGGCCAGATGGAAGGGATCGAATCGGTCATCGTCGACATCGTCCTCGCTCATCACGTGCGACACAATCGCCAGGGCTACCCTGTCGCAGCCCAAGCCAAAAGCCTCTCCCCCCTGGTCGACATGACAGCGATTGCCGACACCTACGATGCCATGACCACGCTCCGTTCCTACCAACGCCCCATGACGCCGCGAGGGGCCACCAACAGGTTGCGCGAGATCTCGGGAACCATGCTCAACCCGGAGTATGTCGAAAACTTCATCCGTTTTCTCGGCCCGTATCCGGTCGGTTCTCTGGTCCGTCTCGACAGCAATGAAATCGGACTGGTCTCCTGGGTCGGCGCTACGAAAAAGCGGGAACTCACCCTGAAGATCCTGTTCGATGCATCGGGGCGACTCCTCGCGAAACCGCACGACATTAACCTCGTTGAAGATGAAATAAGACGCATCATCGCCGAGGTCGACCCCTTCCTGAAAGGGATCAAGGTCACAGATTATCTGTAAGCACTTTCCCCTCTCCCCGATGTGGGAGAGGGTGGCGCGAAGCGTTCGGGAAGACCAGGAATTAAGCCTGAGGCTTCGAATCGGCGCGTGGGAAAAAAGTCAGCCAAGGTGCTGGCTTTGGAAATGCGACTGGTTTACTCGGAACGGACGCCGAGGTTACCCAGCGCTGTGGCTGTAGCAAGACGGACGCGATGGTCCGGATGCTTCAGCAGCGGAAGCAGAGAAGACTCGGCCGATGCGGCACCAATCGCCCCGAGTGCTTTGACAGCAGCTGTCACCAGGGCGATATCACGACTACGCAACGCAGCTGTCAAGTAAGGCACCAGGCGGGGATCGGCAAAGGCGCCAAGAGCCTCGATCACGTAAACCCGGACGGCAGGATGCGGATCTTTAAGAAGCTTGGCCAATGGCGCCAGGGTCTTGGGGTGACGTTTATGCCCGATCACCTGCACCGCCGTAGCACGCACATCGGCATCTTCGTCCTGCAGGGCCTTGACCAGGGCGCCGATAACCTCCGGAGCCTCTACCTTCTCCAGGCTGAACAACGCCTGAACCTTCCGTCCCCGGTCGTCCCCCGCAAGGGCCTGAAGCAACTGCTTGAGATCTCCGAGCGCCTCGAGCTTCTCGAGGGCTTCAGCCGCAGCCGCCCGGACGGTCGGGTCGGTATCCTGCAGAACCTCGCGCAAATTTTCCTGTCGTGTCGCAATCGACATGCGTCACCCTTTTTAAGTCATTCCATATAAAAATCAGAACGGGATATCGTCGTCCGCATTGTAGGAGGGTTCTTCAAATCCGCTTGACCCCTGCCCACCCCCTTGCTGTCCAGAAGATCCGGAGGACCCGGATGAACCGCCGGAATATCCGCCACGCGATCCCCCTTCATCCCCGCGACTTCCGAGCATCTGCATCTGATCGGCAACGATCTCGGTAATGTAGCGCTTGTTGCCGTCCCGATCATCGTAACTGCGCGTCTGGATTTTTCCCTCGATATAGACCTGCTTTCCCTTGACCAGGTACTTCCCGCAGATCTCGGCCAACTGCCGCCAGGCCACAATATTGTGCCACTCGGTTTTTTCCTGCTGGTTGCCGTCACGGTCCTTGTAACGTTCCGAGGTGGCAATCGAAAACGTCGCAACTGCGGTCCCGGAAGCCGTGTAACGCAGTTCCGGATCTTTCCCGAGGTTCCCGACGAGGATCACCTTGTTGACTGACATGGTCCGCTCCTTTGACAAACATGTAATGAAAACATCGGGCCAGTGACCCGGTGGGGATCAATCCGTTTGAGTTTAGCCAAACAGGGGCGGGGTGTAAAGCGCTTTCCGAAAGGATTTGACTCCCCCCGGGTCCAAACGTAAACTGACGTGTTTTAAAATTCCGATTGGAGCTGATTGATCCGTGTTGCGTACCCTGTTTTTTTTCACCCTGTTCGGTCCCTGGACTCTGCTGTCAATGTCCGTCGGCATACCTCTGTCTTTTCTCTCTCCCGACTATCTTCACAACGTAGCGCGTTTCTGGGGAAAAGGGTGTTTACTGCTGGGAGGGGCGAAGCTGGACGTTACCGGCATCGAAAATATCCCGACCGACCGGCCCGTGATATTCATGCCGAACCACCAGAGCAATTTCGACATTCCCGCCCTGTTTTCCGCCATCCCCGGGCAATTCCGCTGGTTGGCCAAAATGGAACTGTTCAAGGTTCCGTTATTCGGGCTGACCATGCGCCGCAGCGGCTATATTCCCATCGACCGCTCCAACCGGAGAAAATCGCTTGAGAGTATCCGCCTCGCCGCACAGAGGATCTCCAATGGCACATCGGTCGTCATCTTCCCGGAAGGAACCCGCACCAGCGACGGGAAACTGCAGCTGTTCAAAAAAGGGGGATTTCATCTCGCCCTGCAAGCCGGCGTCTCGGTCATTCCCGTCACCATCGACGGCAGCTACGCCATGATGCCGAAACACCGAACCCGCATCGACAAGGGGAGTATCCGCGTCACCTTCCACCCTGAGCTCCCGGGGGAAGACCTGGTCGGCAAGGCGATCGACGACGTCATGGAGCAGGTACGCCAGCCACTCGCCTCCACCCTGTCGAACCGATCCGCCGCATGAGCGAGTTCAGCCCGCATCTTGATCCACAGTCGATCCGCCTGCTCCCGCTCGGGGGCCTGGGGGAAATCGGTCTCAACATGCTGGTCCTGGAACATGGCGGCGAACTGTTGATCATTGACTGCGGCCTGATGTTTCCAGAAGCTTCGATGCTCGGCATCGACCTGGTTATCCCAGACATCTCCATCCTCGAACAACGTCGTGACGACATCCGGGCCATCCTGCTGACCCACGGCCACGAAGATCACATCGGAGCGCTCCCATTTCATCTTGAGAACCTCGGATTTCCACCCATCTACGGCACGACTCTGACCCTTGGCCTGCTGGAAGGGAAGCTGAAGGAACACCAACTGCTCAGCCAGGCGATGTTGCACCCGACAAGGGTTCGCGAACCTTTTTCGCTCGGCGACTTCGAGATCGAATTCTTCCGTGCGGCCCACTCTATCGTGGATGGTGCCGGCCTTGCCATCCGGACCCCGGCCGGCCTGATCGTCCATACCGGCGATTTCAAGCTCGACCAGACCCCGGTCGATGGAGAAAAAACTGATCTTGCCCGCTTGGCTGAATACGGTGAAGATGGGGTCCTTCTCCTCTTGTCCGATTCGACCAATGTCGAGAAGGAGGGGTTCACCCTGTCCGAACGTTCGGTCGGCGAGAGCTTGCGCGACCTGTTTCCCCGTTGCCGGGGACGAGTGATCGCGGCGACCTTCTCGTCTAACATCCACAGACTGCAACAGTTGATCGATGCGGGCACCGCGGCAGGACGCAAGGTTCATGTCAATGGCCGCAGCATGGTCGCCAACATCGCCACTGCCCGCCAACTCGGTTATTTGCAGGTACAGGACGAGACTTTTGTCACCCGGGGTCAATTACGCGATCTTGAACCGGAGGAGTCGATGATCCTGACCACCGGCAGTCAGGGGGAGCCGCTTTCCGCCCTGACGAGAATCGCCATGGATGACCACAAGCAGTTGCAGATCGAGCCGGGGGATACGGTGATCCTCTCCTCGAAGTTCATCCCGGGCAACGAGAAGGCGATTGCCGAGTTGATTAACCATCTCTACCGTCGCGGAGCTGAAGTCTATTATGAAAAAACCAGCGAAATCCATGTCTCCGGGCATGCCAGTCAGGAAGAGCTGAAAATCGTTCTCGGCCTTGTCAAACCGAAGTTCTTCATCCCGATTCACGGCGAATACCGCCACCTGGTCAAACATAGTCAGCTTGCCCAACAAGTCGGCCTGGAGCCGAGCCAGACGAGGGTCATCGAAAACGGTGAGGTTCTGCGCATATCCAGCAACGGTGTCCAGTCCGAAGGTCAGTTGGCAGCCGGGAAAATCTTTGTCGACGGCAAAGGGGTCGGCGATGTCGGCCACATGGAACTGCGCGACCGGCGTCATCTCGCCCACCATGGTCTCGTCACCGTCGTCCTTGCAATCAATCAGGCCAATGGAACCATCATCTTCGGCCCGGAACTGTTCGCGCGCGGGTTTGCGACCGAGGAGATGGCTCCGGATTACCTCGATCAGGCGGCCCAGGTGGTTCGGACCACCCTGAGCGAACATAGCCTTGAAGCTGTCGCCGATTGGGATGAAATCCGTGTGGAAGTCCGCAAGGGCCTTCGGCGCTTCTTCAATCGCACCATCGACCGCCGACCGTTGATCCTCCCCGTCATCCTCGAGCTTTGATGTTGACACAGGACCAACGGATGGAGAATAGATCATGACATTTATTGAAGCGCTTCTGCTCGGATTGCTACAGGGCCTGACCGAATTTCTGCCGGTCTCGTCCTCGGGGCACCTGGTTTTGGCGCAACACTTCCTCGACAGCTTTGAACAACCGGGTGTCCTGTTCGACGTCATTCTTCACCTCGGAACCATCGGGGCGGTTCTGGTCTATTTTCGTGCCGACATCGGCCGGCTGCTTGCGGCCCCTTTTCAGGCGGATGCTCGCGAAGATCGTCGCATGCTGATCCTGATTGTCATCGGTTCCGTGCCGACCGCCGTGATCGGCCTGCTTGGGAACACGTTTCTGACCAGCCTGTTCGACCGACCGGCAGTGGCTGCCTGCATGCTGCTGATCACCGGCGCTATTCTGTTAGGTGCGGAAAAACTTGGGCAACGTGTTGGCAACCGCCCTGCCATCTCGAGCGTTGACGCCTTTTTGACCGGGATTGCGCAAGGGCTGGCCATCATCCCGGGGATTTCGCGCTCCGGCAGCACCATCGCCCTGTTGCTGATACGCGGCATCGACGCCGAAACAGCAGCGCGGTTCTCCTTCCTGCTCTCAATTCCGGCCGTCCTCGGAGCATCCCTGCTCGAAGCCCGCCACCTTGGCGATATCCCGTCGGACATCATCCCAACATACCTCGCGGGTGCCGGGATCGCTTTTTTCTCCGGGCTGTGCGCCATCCGCCTGCTCCTGTCAATCCTGCGCAAACGACGCTTGAGCTGGTTTGCCTTTTATTGCTGGATAGTTGGCGGCCTGTTCCTGCTTTTCGGATGAACCGCCAGTGAAGATTGCCAATCCGCTGTTTTTTGAGATATAGTGTGCCCCGTATGAGTGATACGACCAAACCCCTGTTTCGTGAGCATCTTGAGAAGGAGATTGCCGGAGTCTTTCTGCTGGCTTTCGGTGTCTATACCCTTCTCTGCCTCATCTCCTTCAACAACTTCGACCCTTCCTTCAACAACAACCTCCACCCGGGCGAAATTCACAACTACGGCGGAGTGGTCGGCGCCCATCTGGCCGATCTGTTGCTTCAACTGATCGGTCTTCCGGCGATCCTGCTTCCCCTGGCCTGTTTCCTGTTCGCGTTACGGCTGTTCAAATTTCGCGATGTCAAAGTCCGCTTCGGCAAGATGTTTGCCTTCGCCGGCCTGATCCTCTCCCTCGATGGCTTGATCGCCCTCCAGGTGCAGAAAATGCACCTCGGCCAGAAAGAAATCGGTGAAGCCGGCGGGGCGGTCGGTCGACTGATTGCGGATCCCTTACTCCATTATTTCAACTTGACCGGCGCAACCCTCATCCTGCTGGTCTTCTTCGTTGTCACCTCGATGCTGGTAGCGCGCTTCTCCATGGTGCTGTTCCTCGAAGGGACGGTCGACCGATTCGGAGGATACCTCCAGCGTCGGCGCGAACAACGCCTGGAGAAGAAAAAGCAACTGGCGATCAAAACCGGCAAGTCAGAGAAAAAAGGACCGATCATCGTCCATCCCGAACCGGTGCAACTCCCACCGCCTGCCCGCAAAGCGGCGAACAAAAAGAAAAAAGAGAACGAGAAGGCTGCCGACCAGGAGACCTTCGACTTCCTCGAGCCGAGCGGAACCTACCATGCACCGACCCTCACCCTGCTCGATCACGAACAGGAGCAGGCGAACCCGATCGATCGCGAATCGCTGACCATGAACGCCCGACTGCTTGAGAAAAAGCTGAAAGATTTCGGGGTCGAGGGGGAAGTGGTCGAGGTCAAGCCGGGACCGGTGGTGACCATGTACGAATTTCTGCCGGCACCCGGGGTCAAAGTTAACAAGGTCGCCGGACTGGTTGATGATCTGACCCTGGCCCTGTCGGCCCATTCGATCCGAATCGTCGCGCCGATTCCGGGGCGGGGCGTCATCGGCATCGAAATCCCGAACCGGGAACGGGAGACCATATTCCTCAAGGACATTCTACAGGCGGAAGAGTATGCCAAAAACGGTGGCATCCTGCCGCTCGCTCTCGGCAAGGATATTTTCGGCCGCACCACCGTCACCGACCTGGCGAAGATGCCGCATCTGCTGGTCGCCGGCTCCACCGGGAGCGGGAAATCAGTCTCCGTCAACACCATGATCCTCTCCCTGGTCTACCGGCACAGCCCGAATGATGTCCGAATGATCATGATCGACCCGAAGATGATCGAGCTGTCGATCTACGAGGGGATCCCGCACCTGCTGCTGCCGGTGGTGACCAATCCGAAGAAGGCTGCCCTGGCCCTTGCCTGGGCGGTTCGGGAGATGGAACGGCGCTACACCCTGCTGGCCGACAAGGGGGTGCGGAATATCGAGGGGTACAACAAGAAAATCGCCAAGGAGGAGAAGGAGGTCCAGAGCAACGCGGCCAAAGTCCTCCAGAGTGAGCCCCTGCCTCCCGAGGGCACGGATGACCTGGCGGAGATTGAACCGGAGCTCGATCACCAGCACTTGCCGTATATCGTCGTCATGGTCGACGAGTTGGCCGACCTGATGATGGTCGCCGGCCGGGAGATCGAAGAATCGGTGGCGCGATTGGCCCAGAAGGCCCGTGCGTGTGGCATCCACCTGATCCTCGCCACCCAGCGACCGAGCGTCGACGTCATCACCGGTCTGATCAAGGCGAACTTCCCGACCCGCATGTCATTCCAGGTGGTGTCGCGCACCGACTCGCGTACCATCCTCGACCAGATCGGTGCAGAGAACCTGCTCGGCAAGGGGGACATGCTGTTTCTGCCGCCCGGCACCGGCGTGGTGCAACGTATCCACGGCGCCTTCGTCACCGAGATCGAGGTTCAGCGCGTGGTCGACTTCCTCAAGAAACAGGGAGATCCCAACTACGATCCTTCCATCCTCAAACCTGCTCCGGCCGAAGCGACGGCATCGGACGAGGATGAAGAGTACGACGAAAAGTGGGATGAGGCGCTCGCCATCATTGCCGATACCCGCCAGGCTTCAATCTCGATGCTGCAGCGCCGCCTGCGCCTCGGTTACAACCGTGCGGCGCGGATGATCGAGAAGATGGAGCAGGAGGGGATCGTCGGCCCGTCGGATGGCACCAGTCGCCCGCGCGAAGTCTTCATCAACCGGATCGACGCCGAATAATCTTTGCGTGCAGGATTTCAATTCATAAAAAAAGGGCCGGCGTTTTCGCCGGCCCTTTTCAGTACCTATCCTTCTGATCCGGTCAGAATTCCTGCCATGGAGTGACCCTGTTCCAGCCGCCCGTTGTCGTCCCCTGCGGACCTGACGTACCGTTATATTGGGGGTCGGCCAGCCGGTGACAATTCTGCGCCGATGTCACCTGCGACATGGGAACGCTCTGATTCTCCGAAACCAGGCTCGAACTGGAGCCATTGGTATCCGAAGCCGGTGTCACGTAAGAATCATCCCAGGTATTGTGGTTTGTGTCGAGACAGTTGGTGATCAGCAGGCGCGGTAATCGCGAAGCGTGCGGATTGTGGCATTTGGAGCAGGTGAACTGGTGGAAGTTCGCATCTGTTCCGCTATCAGCCATAGTCCCGGAACCGAGGGTGACCACGGTGGCCCCCCAATCGTAAAAGGTATAGTTGAAACCCCGCCCGGATGTATCGACCTGGGGAGAATACTGGAAGGCAGTCGTATCCGTTCCGCGCAGACCCTGTCCCCAAACACTTTCCCATATTCCCCGCTTTGAATTATAGGCATAAGCATTCTGGTAGGCCATGACTCCCTCTCCACCGTTGGAGCCATCGCCTGAATATTCTGACCAGCTGGTTGTCGGGAACCTTTTGGCCATGGTGAACAGGTTGTCAGCACTTGAGCCACTTCCTCCCTTGACGATCCGGGCGTGACTGTTGCTGTTACTGACCCAGTGAGTGCCAGGGCTGTCAAATTTATTGAGGGAATCAATCTCGGCCGATTGCCAATTCCCATCCGCCGTCCCGGCCGTCCCCTCGTGGCAGAGAATACAGATCCCGGCAAATTCATCCGGTGAATCCATAGACGCGTCACTTGTCGGGCTGCCGCTGTTCTGATCGATATAATAACCGCCCAACGCGGTGTAGGCTGTTCCGCCACGCGGCACAGCTCCAAACTTATCTGTCACATCATAAGTCGAGTAGTCAGCAACGTCACCAGGCAATGTACCCGGGGAATCATTACGCGGGGCACCATCTTCCCGGTAGGGGTTCCCGACCCAGGTACCACGCAGGTAGGGTGGGTTGCCGTCGTTCGGGCCGCCGAATGTGTCATGTACGTCATGACAGTAGGAGCAACGGATAAAAGCAACCGGGTCGAGCCCTGGTGCAGTTGCACTATTGTACGGATTCACTGAATGTGTCGATTGAATAGCCGCTGTTTTATATGAGAAGTTGGCACTGGTCCAAGTGGCACCTGAGGTTCCAGCTGCATTAACCCAGGCCGAGGACGAGAGGGATCCAAAATCATAATTGGGAAAACTTAAACCGTTGGTGTCGGAATTGACTCCCCATTCCGACACCCCGTTAAGGGGATCATCATGGCAATTCCAGCAAATCTCCGCCTCGGTATCTCCGGGTGCGCTGCTACTGCCGAGGTTGATACCGGTCCGGCTATCCGCCGTGTAATTGATCCCGACGTTGGAGTTGTTGGGAACGATAATGGTCCCCGCGCCGTGCCCACCGTGACATACGGAGCAGCCGTAGGGGGTCGTATTGCTCGAATGCGGGCTGTTCGGGCCGACAGCGAGTCCGCCGGAACCATTTCCGTCGTGACAACCTGCCGAATCGCATCCGGAAGGCTGGAATCCGGTGGCATGGGAGTGGCAAGCGGTACAATCCTGCCCTTCGTTGTGATTCCCACTGTGGCAGACTTCGCAAACGCCGACTGCCGATCCGGCGATATTGAAATCGGTCGCCGAATTATAAAACTGCACGGTGACATAAACAGGGTTGTTGATGTCACTGGTAGCATTCTGCACCCGGATGACCGGCGGCGTCCCAGTCATGGCAGGTCCGTTATCACAGCCGTACATCGTGGCCGGATCGCACTTGTAACCGATCATTTTCTCATTCGGGGTTCCGACGTACTCGTGGGCATCGTGACAGCCGCGACACTCGATGGTGTAACCGGGCGGGGTGTGGTTGGCCGCCTCCGTGGCGACCCCGTCCACCCCGTGGCATGCTTCACAGGTCGCCTGTCCACCCGTGGCATCCAGCAAAAAGCCACCCGGACTGCCATGCAGGGCATGACACGTGTCACAACCCTTGTAATTTAGATGAGCGGGCTGCAAAGCATGAGCCGTCTGTGTTCCGCCGAGCAGAAGAATCAGAGCAAAAAAGAGAGAGCTGAAGCGGGTCATGGCGCACCTCCTCCCGGGAAAACCGTTATCCGGCGATTCCCTTTGTCGGCGACATAAAGCGCACCACTGTTCTCGTCGGCCACGACATCAAGCGGACTGAGGAGTTCCCCCTCGCCCCTGCCGAGGAACCCGTAAGCATCGACCTGCTGTTTCGTGTCGAGGTTGTAAACCTGGATTTCACCAGAGCGGGTGTCGACCATGAAAAGCTGCCCGGTCGAGCTGACATGGAGGCCCTGGGGAGTCGAGAACTTGTCCCCGGTGAACCAGTTCCCCTTGCCGTCGATGTAACTGAATTGGCCGCTACTCTTCTTGTAAATCCAGACCCTTGGAGAGATGATTCCCGGCTTTCCGAAATCGCTGATGAGCAGATTGCCGTTCCGGGGATCAACGCCCAGAGCCGTCGGTTGGCGCAGCTTTCCTGTTCCGATATCGGGCCCTGCAGACGATCCATCGTAATGAAACACCTTAACCAGCGCCTTCTGTGTGTCCAAGCCGTAGACCAGCCGCGAATCCTCATCGACGGCCACATCGTTGAGTTGGTCGAACAGGCGCTGGCGACCACCGAAACGATCAAGCATTTTTCCATGGTAGTTAAAGACGTCGATGGTACCGTTGGTTTTGTTCCCGACGAAAAATTTCCCGTCGGCGAAGCCGACACCGCTCGGCCGACCCGAAATCTTGAACTGCTGGTATTCAACCAGACGCCCCCATTGCTCAGACCACTGCAGCACGAGCACCTGCTTCGCCATGTAGTCGGACACGAGGATTGAGCCAGAAGGAATCAGCCTTGAACTCGCCGACTTGACCTTGCTGATCCGGTTGGGCGTGGTGAAATTGATCCCCGGGGGTGGAAGAGGCGGAGGAGGGGGCGTCACGCGCAGGGTGACGGTGGCACTCGCCACAAGCCCTTCGCTGTCAACCACCTCGTAATTGAACCGGTCATCTCCGGTATAACCGGGGTCCGGCCTGTAGTTGAGATAAGCCTCCCCTTCAGAAAGCTGTCCGTGCTCCGGGAAAAGCAGCACCCTGGAAAATACCGGCGCACCATCTTCGAGATCGGAATCATTTGCCAGCAGATATCGTTTTTCGATCACACGCCCATTGTTTTGAACCGTGGAGAAAAGATCGCCATGGGCAGTCGGGGGAGAGTTTGATGGAGGATTCCCGGACTGGTCATCACCACCGGACTGGTCATCACCACCGGACTGGTCATCGCCACCGGACTGGTCATCGCCACCGGACTGGTCATCGCCACCGGACTGGTCATCGCCACCGGACTGGT
>PKUA01000015.1 GCA_002868905.1 Desulfuromonas sp. | reverse complement strand
TTGCGCAGTTCACTGAGGGGAGCAGCGAGGGATCGGGCGAGGAAGTAGCAGACCAGTCCGGCGATGACGAAGGTGACCAGGAGACGAATGCCGAGCTGGTGCGGGTTCAGGAAACGCTCGAACCGTGAAGGGGGTGGAATCCGGGTCAGCAGCAGGTGCGATTCGGACAGGGGGATGGCGAACCAGATGCCGCGCGGAGATGGACGAATTTCAACCTGGTCGAGATCGGCGGCGCGGCGCGCCAGACGGTGAGAACGTTGCGGGATGTGGCGCCCCGAGACGGGGGCTCCCTCGTTATTCAACAGCCAGGACGGACGTCGGGCCGCGGTCTCAAGTTCGATTTCGGCTTGCGCCAACCCTCCGGGCCCCTGGCGCTGCCAGGTGTCCAACAGCCGGTTCCCCGTCTCGAGGAGAGCGTCTTCATGTTGGCTCAGGATGGCCTGTTCATGGTCGGTGTTGACCGCTATCACGACCAGGACCGCTCCGATCAGGGTCATGGCGAGCCAGAATCCGACAAATATTTTTAAAAACAGGCTACCCATTTGTCTTCTCGGCGGACTGTGTCGGGGTTGCGTACATGTAGCCGATGCCGCGGACCGTTTTGATTCGCTCGGCCGGGTCGCCTTCATGCCTGAGCTTCTTGCGCAGGCTACTGATATGCACATCAATGCTTCGATCATAGGGGGAAAGACGCCGGCCGAGAACGGTCCGTACCAGGGTCTCGCGGTCGATCACTTCGCCCGCTTTCTGCAGCAGGGCTTCGAGCAGGGAGAATTCGACCCCGGTCAGATCAAGACGCTTTTCGTCCCGGATGACTTCACGTGCCCCGCTGTCGAGACGAATATCCCCGACAGCCAGAACCTTGGCCTGTTGGTCGACCTGGTGGTTCTGCTCGGCTGTTTCGACGCGACGTTGAATGGCGCGGATGCGGGCGAGCAGTTCACGCGGGTTGAACGGTTTGGGCAGATAGTCATCCGCTCCCATTTCCAGGCCGACGATCCGGTCGACATCGTCACCACGAGCGGTCAACATCAGGACCGGGACTTTCGATTTCTCGCGGATGCGTCGCAAGACGTCGAAGCCGTTCAGCCCGGGGAGCATGACGTCGAGAATAACCAGGACAAACTCTTGTGCGACAGCCTGCTCAGCCCCCTCTTCCCCATGGTTGACCGAGTCGATGCTGAAACCTTCGCGGCTCAGGTATTCATCGAGCAGTTGGCAGAGTTCAAGGTCGTCGTCAATAATCAGTATCCGCTGGTTCACCTAAGTCTCTCCTGGGGTCATGGCTGTATTTTATCCTATGCGACCCATGAATGCCTGTTAAGTTCTGTTAAGTTTGTGACAGCTCCTGTTGACAAAACTTTACCAATTCGAGGCGACTCTTAACCCAACTTCAACTTGGTTTGGCTATCATCAAACCATCGAACAGCGATTGCCGACAACGTAAAATTTTCAATTTGAAAAAGGAGAAGAACGATGAAAAAGAGATGGATGACAACGGTATTGGTGGTGGCAATGGTGATGTCCGCCGGATTTTGCAGCAGCGCCTTCGCCTATCGCGGCGAGGGGGGTGGTTGGACTGACGGCGACCGGTTTGAGCAACGCCATGAACGGCGGGTTGAGCGATTGGCAGAGCTGCTTGACTTGACGGCCGAGCAACAGGTCCAGGTGGAGCAGATTGTCAAATCCGAGCATGAGCAGGTCAGCCCCTACTTCGGACAGCTCAGGGGGATCGCGGAACAGTGGCAGAGCGCAATGGAGCCGGCCAATTTCAACGAAGCGACCTTGCGCGATCTCTCCGCCCAGCGGGCGACGATCAAAACCGAACTGGTGGTTTCGCGAGCGCGGGCAATGAACAAGATCTACGCCTTGCTCACAGCGGAGCAGAAGGCGTTGGCGGATAAGCTGCAGCCTCTGCTGCGGGGTGGAAAACGGGGTGGTAAGCACCGGGGGTTCTGAAGCTTAGGGCGAAGAATTGGTCTGAATTGATGTAGAGACGCCCCGCCGGAGACGCCCCGCTGGGGCGTCTCTACAAGGTTGAATAAAGAACATTGCAGGGGCGCAGCAAGCGGCGCCCCAACGTTTCACAAGGCGAATTTTTTCCGTAGAGACGTCCCGCCGGGACGTCTCCGCTTTTAAATGTTACACGAACCCGGAAGTTGCATTACCGACGCCTATCTCTAACGGTATATGCGTCAATTTTGTGTTTTTTTAGCCGATCCCGGGTCAGATCAGAATAACCGGACAGGCGACGTTATGCAGAACGTAATTGGCGACGGAGCCGAACAGCACATCGCGGATCTCACCGCCACCCGGACGGCGACCGATAATCAGGAGTTCGAACTCCTGATCGTTGGCGACCTGGGGGATGATCCGTCGCGGTGAACCGAGCTCGAGCAGCGTCTCGATTTCGAACCCCGCCTCGATCAACGGCGCGGCAACCTGGTCCAGCAGGGCCTGTCCCGAACTCCTCGCCTTGTCACGCACCATCTCCAGCTGAAAGTCGGGAATCATCCGGTAGGCGAGCTTGTCGTCCACCACGTGGAGCAGGGTCAATTTTTTCGGCAGACGAGTCCGGTTGGCGAGAACCGCCTGGAGGGTCTTTTCCGTCGTCGATGAATCATTAACCGGGATCAGGGTACGTGGCATCGCAATATCCTCTCCGAACAGCAGTCATGGTCACCACGACAAGTTCCCATGACCTCATGTGAATCAAGTATAACCGCTGCGGCCGGGTCCGGCCGATTTATCCGTACACCAGCTTCGGCAGCAACAGGACCAGGTCGGGCCAGAAGGTCATCACCAGCAGAATCCCGATCTGAATCAGCAGAAACGGGATGACCGCCTTCGAGACGTAAATCAGGTTGCGATCGACCGTGGCGCCGGAGATATAGAGACTGACGCCAAGGGGCGGGGTGCAATAGCCGATGCCGAGGTTAATGGTCATCAACAGGCCGAAATGCATGGTGTTAATGCCGAACTTGGAGAGCAGCGGCAGGAAGATCGGGGTCAGGATCAGGGTCGCGGAGATGACATCCATGAACATGCCGATCACCAGCAGCAGGACGTTGACCGCCAACAGAAAGACCCAGGGAGACTGGATGCTGTCGACCACCGCGTTGGCGATCTTGTCTGGAATCTGCTCGAAGGTGAGGTATTCCCCGAAAACCGAGGCGCCGGCAACAATGATCAGCAACGTCGACGAGGTGATGGCGGAGGAGACGATGACCTTCTTGACGTCCCGCAGCTTCATGTCCTTATGAATGAAAATTTCCACGAAGAAGGCGTAAAAACAGGCGACGACCGCCGCTTCGTTGGCGGTGAACAGGCCCGAGTAGATGCCGCCGAAGATAATGACCGGCAGGCAGAGGGCCCAGATGCTCTCTTTCAGAGTGGCGCGCAGTTCGCGTCCGGAGGGGCGCGGCAGGGGTTTGAGTCCCCGCTTTTTGCAGAAGAAATAGGCGTAGACACTCATGGAGAACATGATGAGGACGCCGGGAATGAAGCCGGTCAGGAACAGTGCCTCCAGCGGATCGTTGCTGACCATCGCGTAGAGGATCATCGAGATGGACGGCGGTATGATGATGCCGAGAATCGGTGCCGTGGTCATGATCCCGACGGAGAATTTCTCGTCGTAGTCGTTCTCGATCAGGGCGGGGATCATGAAGCCGCCGATGGCGACCACGGTGGCGACGGTTGAGCCGGAGATGGCACCGAAGAAGCCACAGGCAAGGACCCCTGCCATGGCAAGCCCCCCCGGGAGAAAGCCGACCAGCGCGTTGGCGGTCTTGATCAGCTTCTCGACGATGCTGCCGGTGGTCATGATATTGCCGCAAAGCACGAAGAACAGCACCACCACCAGCGCAAACTTGTCCATGCTCCGGTAGAGCACCTCGACCACAATCTGCGGATCGATGCCGATACCCCAGACCAGGCCGACCATCCCGGTGAAAAACAGGGCCATAAAGACCGGCACGGTTGAGGCGAGCAAGCCGATAAGTAATCCGAGAATTATGAGAGAGTTCGTGTCCATCGATACCCCTGAAGGGTTAGTGGTCTAAGAGTTGTTTTCCGGTCTGCCATGTTTCGATACCACGCGCTACCCTTTGTCATCCGTGATGCTCTTCACCCCGGACCAGTCCTCCACCAGAACGATCAGGGTCCGCAGGAACATCATCACCCCCATCACTGGCAGGACGGCGTAGAAAATCCATTCCGGAATCTGCAGGGAGGCGGTTTTGGCGTATTCGTCCTGGTACATCATGGTTGTCATGCCCCAACCGAGCCAGACCATGGCGGCACTGAAGACCAGCACCACCAGATGATTGATCAGGGTCAGGAGTCGCCGGGTCACCGGGAAGATCTGGGGGAGAGCGTCGATGCGGATTAGTGAGCGGCTCCGGACCGCGGCCACGCAGCCGATATAGGTCGAGAAGAAGATCACCTTGCGGACGACTTCGTCGGACCAGTAAATGTTGACGCTCGATGTCGTCTTGCGCAAGATCACGTTGGCCATCGCCACCACCAGTGCAACGGCGATGGAGAGGAACAGAGCCCACTCTTCGACGAACAGAAAAGTGCGGTCGATGGAACGGAATAGTTTCTTCACACTGGCTCCTCGAAATGCCCCGGGAAGGGGTTCGCGCGCAAAAAAAGAAAGGGCCGGGGAGCCATCACTCCCCGGCCCCGGTCAAAACGGGCCGATTATAGCTGTTTGTTGACTAGTTGCCAAGCTTGCTGCGTACTTTTGCCAGGTAGTCGGTCCCGATTTTCTGGCCCCAGGTCGCATAGACCGGCTGAGCCTTTTTGATCAGAGTCTCTTTCGAGGCTGCCGGCAGTTGGATGAACTCGACACCGGCTTCCTTTGCCTTGGCAACCTGGTCGGTATACTGCTGCTTGGTCAGCTCGCGGGTTTTCGCGCTCTCTTCCGCGATGGCGGTGATCAGGATTTCCTGCAGATCCTGCGGGAGTTTGTCGAACCAGCGCTTGTTCATCAGGTGGACGAACAGCCCCTGGGCGTAGTTAAG
Source organism: Desulfuromonas sp. (assembly GCA_002868905.1). GTDB lineage: Bacteria > Desulfobacterota > Desulfuromonadia > Desulfuromonadales > Geothermobacteraceae > BM304. The sequence continues at coordinate 11,491 of PKUA01000015.1, read as the reverse complement.
CTCGGTGAAAGACTTGGCAATGGTGAACTTCTTGGTGATATTGCAGACGATGGCGGTGTGGTCGAGACCGTTGATGACTCCGGTCTGCAGCGCCTGCGGCACGTCCGGCCACGGCATGACGGTAAACTTCAGCCCCCAGGCTTTATAGGTATCGGTGTTGACCGGTGCCTGGGCGATACGGAAGTTGATCTTCTTGGCGTCTTCCAGGGTGCGGACCGGGGTGGTGGTGGCCCAGCCGTACGGACCGTAGCCGGTGATATCAGGGACCATGATGCCACTACGCATGGCGCTTTCGGAGAACGGGCCCCAAAGCTCTGGATCGTTACGGAACTTGTCGAGCTTGTCGAAGGTGTCGACCACGTAAGGGAGGTTGACGATGCCGAGTCGGTCGGCGACATTGGCGGCTGCAACGGAGGAACTCAACATCCCCTGGACGGCACCGAGCTTCAGCTTGGAGATGACATCCTTCTCCCCGCCGAGCTGGGCCAGCGGGCGGTAATCGACGAAAAGACGCCCGTTTGATTTTTCCCAGACGGCGTCACGGATGCGGTAGCCGACGCCAACCCCTTCGATCACAGGGTGCGAGATGTTGGAGAGAATATAGGTATACTCTGCTCCGGAAGGATCAAAGGCCGGTTTCCAGGCGGCAAGTGGATCTTTCTTCTTTTCGGCAAGGGCATTGCCGCTGGTCAGCAACAGCGTCAACGCCAGCAGTGTCAAACTGATCGACAGCAGTTTTTTCATGGATCGTCTCCTTTGACAAAATAAGGGATTGAATGGCTTTGGCCTTAGAATCGAACAATGATGATAAAGCAAACCCCGTTATAAATCAACGAAGTTGTAATGGATTTGATGGTGTCAAACTAAGGTTTGGCGATGGCAATTAATGACTGCGGATGGTCGGATATTCCATGCGTTTCAGAGATGAATTGAGGATTGAAAACCGGTTTTAGCATTCCGAAAATGGCAAGTTTCGGATGGAAACATGATTGGTGGGTGTTAATATAAATAGTTCGATTTATTTCCAGGCAAAAGAAACCGAGCGACTTGACAAAGATGTCAAAAATAATATATACATTTTTTCGAATATATTTACTTGGTAAATTAATCCAGAGATATCTGTTCTGTTAATAATGACATGAGTGCGGGTAAGGCAATTCATAAGAGCAACATGTCGACTCCCGGGACCTATGCGCATTTTCAGCAAAAGACAGGGTGAGCAATGAAAATGAGGCCATTTCTACTTCTTTTTCTGACCATACTGTACAGTGCACCAGCGTTCGCTATCGGCTCTGACGGCCCTGCCTTTTGGACAGCGCGGCGAGCGATCGAATTTGCTAAAGAGAATAACCCTGATAGCCAATTGGCAGTGCAGCGAATGCTTCAAGCCGATGCCATGGTGCAGAAGGCAGGCGTTGGTTTTTACCCGCGGCTTGAGTTGTTTGGCAATTACAGCCAGACGAACAACCCGATGTATTCCTTCGGAAATATTCTCAACCAGGGTGAATTTTCTCCTGACATTGATTTTAATGACCCCGGTCGCACCGACAACCTGGGTCTGGGGATCGGTGTGACGTACCGCTTTTACAACGGTGGCCGGGATCTGGCCCAGAAGAAAGCCGCCAAGGCTGGCGTCGACCTTTCTTCCGCAGAGAGTGATGCGATTATTCTGCGGCTTGAATTTGAGGTTTTTCAAGCGTTTCAGAGGGTGATAGAAACCGGCAAGGTTATCCAGGCCCGTCAAAAGGCACTTGAGGCGATCACCTCATCCCTGGATGTCGCCCAATCTCGTTTCGCGGCCGGAGATTTTCTCAAGTCTGACTTGCTGAACCTTCAGGTGGAGCAATCACAGGCGACCGAGAACCTGGTCCAGGCGCGGCACGATCTTGAAATGGCGAAAAGGGTTTTTCTGACCCTGCTCGGCCTGCCCGGTGATGATCTGAACATAGAGGTCGAGGAGGCCGAGAGCCCGGTTTTGCCAAGCGATCTGGATCCGGTGAAACGTCCGGAATTGCAGAAGCTGACCGCAGCTCTGCAGGCTGCTGAATCACGGTTGCAGGCAGCACGCGGCAGTCGCTTGCCGACAGTCGATGGCTTTGCACGGTACAGCTATGACCAGGGGACAGTCCTGGGTGGTGAGGGGGGCTCATGGATGGCCGGGGTGAATTTGAACTTCAAGCTCTTCGATGGTCATCAGGCTGATGCCGAGATTGCCATGGTCGAAGCCGAGTTGGGGGTACTACGCGCCGAGCAGAAGAAGCTTAAGCTGGCACTCGACCTTGAAGTGAGCCAGGCTGAACTGGCCCTGGATCTGGCTCGGCAGCGGCTGCAGGTCACGGAGCAGATGGTTGCGCAGGCCGTTGAAAGTGAAAGTTTGACAAGAGCCCGGTTCGATGCCGGGGTGCTGTTGGTTTCAGAACTCATCGATAGCGAGAATCGCTTGACCGATAGCCGGGTCCGTCATGCCCTTGCTTCTTCCGCAGTCCAGGTCGCTGTCGCAAATCTGCGCCGTGCGGCCGGATTTCCGCAATACTCACAAGACTTCCATCAGACCAATACCATGGAGAACCAGCCATGATTTTCAGCAAAAATGCTTTGTCTCTAGCTCTCTTGGCCCTGTTTGCCATCACTGGCTGTAATGAGTCGGTTGAGCAAACGCCGCCCTCATCTCTGCCTCAGGTTGAGGTCCGGGTCGAAACTCTGGCCTTGAGTGCTGGGTCTTCTCAAATTGAACTCTCCGGGACACTTCAGGCTATTGAGCAAGCCACGATCTCGGCCCGCGTTGCAGGTCAGGTTGTCAAGGTTCCGGTCCATATCGGTTCAAAGGTAGGCAAGGGCAACTTGCTGGTAAAAATATCTGCTGAAGAAATTAACGCCCGGGTTCGACAGGCCGAGGTTCAACTTGAGCAGGCCCGGCGCAATCTGGCGCGCGAGAGCAAACTGTTCCAGGCCAACGCGTCGACGAGAGAGAAGGTCAAAACTCTCGAGGAGCTGGTGCAAACCAGTGAAGCGGCCTTCCGCGAAGCACAAACGATGCTCGGCTATACGGAAATCAGGGCGCCCTTTGCAGGAACGGTGACAGACAAGTTGGTCGAGGTCGGGAATCTGGTCGCCCCCGGAGTACCACTGCTCAAGATCGAAGACGGCACATCCCTCGAGGTTGTTATCCAGGTCCCCGAGGCACAGTCGCATAACTTGAATTTTGAGAGCCGCCTGCCGTTGACTGTCCCGGCCGCCGGGCAGGAACTCGAGGCTCAGGTCCGGGAAATTTCGCCAACAGTTGATCCGGCTTCGCGCACCACGCAATTCAAGTTGAAATTGCCCAATGTTTCGGGACTACGTAGCGGTCAGTTTGCCCGCGTTGGTTTGGTCGGCAGCCGACCGGCGACCTTGCTGGTTAAGCGTACGGCCATCAGGCAAAATGGTCAGATGCAGCAGGTTTTTGTCGCAGAACAGGGAAAGGCACGTATGCGACTGGTCCGAACCGGCGCTGAATTTGATGAACGAATCGAAATTCTCTCCGGCCTGCAAGCGGGTGACCGGGTGATTCTCGATCCGCCGGCAACCCTTCATGATGGTCAGCCCCTGATGATAGCGGACGGAAGCGAACGATGAAAGATTCCCAGCCGGTCAAGGCCGGGTTTGCCGGTCGTATTGCCGCGGCGTTCGTCAACTCGAAGCTGACGCCGTTAGCCATTATCGCTTCGCTGCTGCTCGGCATGATGGCGGTCGTCATGCTGCCGCGCGAGGAAGAGCCGCAGATCAAGGTGCCGATGATCGATGTCATGGCCAGCATGCCAGGGGCAACGCCGGCCGAGATCGAACAGCGGGTCACCATTCCGATGGAAAAACTCCTCTACGAACTGCCGGGCGTTGAGTACATCTACTCGACCTCGATGGCAGGTCAGAGCCTTCTGATCGTGCGCTTCCTGGTCGGCGAGGACCCGGAGACGGCGATCGTTCGTCTCAACCAGAAGCTTGCGACCAACTTCGATCGCATCCCGCATGGTGTATCCGGGCCGCTGATCAAGCCGCACACTATCGATGATGTCCCGATCATGGCGTTGACCTTCCACGGTGGCGGTTACGATCATTACACCCTGCGCCGCTTGGCTGCCCAGGTCGACGACGAGATCAAGGACATTGCCGACGTTGCCGAGACCACCCTGATTGGCGGCACCCGCCGCCAACTCCGGATCGAGTTTGATCCCCTCAAGCTGGCGTCTCGCGGCCTGACGCCGCAACAGCTGGTCCCCGCGTTGCAACAGGCCAACCGCCAGGAGCAGGCCGGTCAGTTGGAGGCTTTCGATCAGCAGGTGCTGGTCCGGACCGGACAGTTCCTCTCTTCTGCCGAGGATGTTGGCCGTGTCGTGGTCGGTGTGTGGAATAATCGTCCGGTCTACCTGGAGGACGTCGCCTCCATCAGCGATGGTCCGCAGGTGCCGGAAAACTATGTCCTCTACGGCGCACCGGGCGCGGACGAGGAAGCGGCGGTGACCCTGTCGATCGCCAAGCGTCCCGGCACCAACGCCATCGACGTGGTGCATGCTGTCGATGCAAAGATCGAGCTGCTCAAGGGAACCCTGATTCCGGCGGACGTTCAGGTCAGCGTCACCCGCGACTATGGTGAAACCGCAGCGGAGAAGTCGAACGAACTGCTGCTGCACATGGGAATCGCCGTGTTCGGCGTGGCGCTGTTGATCTTCTTCTTTCTCGGTTTCCGTGAGTCTCTGGTGGTGCTCCTGGCGATCCCTTCAACCCTGGCGCTGACCCTGCTGGTCTTTTACCTCTACGGCTACACCCTGAACCGCATTACCCTATTTGCCCTGATCTTCTCAATCGGCATCCTGGTCGACGATGCCATCGTGGTGGTCGAGAACATCGTTCGCCACATGCGTTTGCCGGGCGCCCAGCGCAAGGACCTGGTGACCATTGCTCTCGAGGCCGTGGCCGAGGTCGGCAACCCGACTATCCTGGCGACCTGGGCGGTCATCGCGGCGATCCTGCCGATGGCCTTTGTCGGTGGCCTGATGGGGCCGTACATGCGACCAATCCCGATCGGCTCGTCCGCGGCCATGCTCTTCTCACTGGTGATCGCTTTTACCGTCACACCCTGGGCGGCGATCCGGCTGCTTAAAAAATGTATGGGTCCCTCGACCAAGGATAAAGAATGTCCGGTCGAACCCGATTCCGAACAAGACCACGATCACGCGCCGGACGATTTCTTCACGCGAATTTATCACCGCATCATGGACCCGCTGCTGGCCAGTTCGCTCTGGCGCGGTCTTTTCTTTGGTGGCATCGTCCTGCTGTTGCTTGGAAGCTTTTCGCTGGTCTACTTCGGTCAGGTCAAGGTCAAGATGCTCCCCTTCGACAACAAGAGCGAATTCCAGGTGATTCTCAATATGCCGGAGGGGTCGACCCTGGAGCAAACCGCACAGGTTGCGCGCGAGATGGCGACTGTCGTGAGGGAGGACCCGACAACGATCAACTACCAGATCTATGTCGGCACCGCCTCGCCGTATAACTTCAACGGGCTTGTGCGTCATTATTTCATGCGCAGCGGCCCGACGGTAGCCGATATCCAGGTCAACCTCAAGCCGAAGAGCGAACGCTCTCTGCAGAGCCATGATATCGCTGTGCGCGTACGCCCGGCCATCGCCGCGATCGCCGCAAAATACGGTGCCGCCGTGGCCGTGGCCGAAGTGCCTCCCGGCCCGCCGGTGCTGCAGACTCTGGTCGCCGAGGTCTATGGCCGTGACGACGCACAGCGAGCCGCCCTGGCAAAACGTATCAAGGATATATTCGAGAGCACCGACGGGGTGGTCGATGTTGACTGGTATCGCGAGGCGGAGCGTAACCGCCTGGTACTGTCGGTCGACAAGGAGAAGGCTGCCCTTAACGGTATCAGCGTCGACACTATTAACCGCACGATCGCCCTGGCTTCCAAAGGGCTCTCCCTCGATCTTTTCCACCAGCCTTCTGACAAGGAGGAGATCGACATGGTGCTGCGCCTCCCGACGGCACTGCGGACCAGCATCGACAGCCTGCTCAATATCGCATTACACCCAAGGCAAGGCAGCACCTTGGTGCCGCTGCGCGAGCTCGTCACGGTGAGCGAGCAGCCTGTAGAGCAGCCGATCTATCGCAAAAACCTCAAGCCGGTGATCTATGTTACCGGTGACGTTGCCGGTTCAGTCGAGAGCCCGGTCTACGCCATTTTCGACATCAACGAACGTCTGGCCGAACTCAAGGCGAAGGAGTTCGGTGGCAGCGGTGACGGTATCGAACTGTACAACCTCAATCAGCCGTTCAGCAGCCTGGAACCTGCAATCAAGTGGGATGGCGAGTGGCACATCACTCTCGAGGTCTTCCGGGACCTGGGGTTGGCCTTTTGCGTGGTCATGGTGTTGATTTACATGCTGATGGTCGGCTGGTTTCGCAACTACTTCACCCCCCTGGTGGTGATGGCGGCGATCCCCTTCTCGCTCGTCGGCATCCTGCCGGCACACTGGGGGCTGGGGGCCTTCTTTACCGCCACTTCGATGATCGGCTTCATGGCCGGCGCCGGGATTGTCGTACGCAATTCGATTATCCTGGTCGATTTCATCGAATTGCGCATCAGTCACGGCCTACCGCTCGCCGAGGCGGTGGTCGAGGCCGGCGCGATCCGCTTTCGACCGATGCTGCTAACCGCCCTTGCGGTTGTGGTCGGCGCCTCGGTCATCCTCGCCGATCCGATCTTCCAGGGGCTGGCGATCTCGCTGATGTTCGGCGAAATTGCTTCGCTGCTGATCAGCCGCATGGCCGTACCGGTGCTCTATTACATGCTCAAGAAGCCCGGGACAAAGGCAGCAAAAGGGTAAAGATTATCACTAGGCAAGATAATCAATAATTAACACGCTTCCGGCCAAGCCTTTCACGGATTTTATGATTGAAGGACACCGTGAATCCGGGAGCCCATGTAAGGAGATTCCATCATGACCATTAATCGTTACCTGCGCATGATCGCAGGATTTTTCGTAATGCTCAGCGTTGCCCTTTCGCAGTTGCACTCGATCAACTGGCTATGGTTTACCGCGTTCGTCGGGCTCAACCTGTTCCAGAGCGCCTTCACCAACTGGTGTCCGATGATCACCTTTTTGCGCAAGCTCGGGGTGCAGGAGGGGTAGGGTTGCCGGAATTCCATGGCCGGTAACGGTTGTTCCTTTTTGATATGGCTTGATATTGTAGAGACATGCGACGATTTCTAAGTAAGCTGTTGCGCCGTTCCCCGCAGGTCGATGCGGGGGTCGGTGACCGGGCCGGACATTTCTATGACCAGGGGTACAACTGCGCCCAGGCGATCCTGATGGCGACGACCGGGCGGGATGATGCCGAGCTGCTGGAAATCTGCGAAGCGTACGGCGCCGGTTTGCAGGAGAGTGGCTGCCTCTGTGGCGCGGTCAACGGCGGAGTGATGGCCCTGGCGCTCTGTGGCAAAGGAAAGCGGACGGCGGAGTTGGTCGCTTCCTTCAGACAACGGCACCGGACCACCTGCTGCAAAGGGTTGACCGCGGAATACAAATGGAACAGTTGCGAGCATCTGGCCAGCTGTCGTGCCATAACGGTTGCCACAGCCGAGGATGTCGCCCGGTTGTTGGCAGAGTGATTAGCGTTGACTAATTACGTAGTTTTGCCGTAGAATTGTTCCTGATCGTTAAAGAGGGTTCGAATAATGGTTGGGAGGTGAGATTGATTACCGAATGTGAACTGTTGGAGAGTTGCGGATTTTTCCAGAAATACAACGCAACGCTGGACATGGCCTGTCGCGGCTTCATCAAGTCATTCTGTCGTGGGGAGAAAATGAATGAGTGTAAGCGCAAGGCTTACCGGGTGCAACATGGGGAGCCGCCTTCGGATGAAATGCTTCCGTCCGGACAGATGATGCCGGAGAATTTTAGCTGGAAATGATCTGATATCGATTGACGTTTGAGGAGAGAGAGCAAAGCCGCCCATCAAGATTGATGGGCGGCTTTGTTTTTAGCTGAGTTTTCCCGGGTTAACCGCTCTGTCGAAATCTCTTGGCGACTTCCCTGAGCTGAGAGGTTATCTCTTCCAGATCTTCGAGAGCGGCGATGATCGATGTGCTCTTCTCGACATTGTTTCGCAGTCGTTCTTCCGATGTCGCAAAGTGACCGAAAACTTTCCGGGCGGTTTCCTGCTGGAAGCGGGTCGCCTCGGTAATGGTCCGGGTCTGGTTTTCCCGTTCGGCCAGTCCGCGGTTGAACTCCCGGTTCGCCTGGACCTGCTCTTCCATGCCGCGGGCGATCTGGTCTCCCGCAGACTTCATGTCGTTGACTCCCTCTTGAATTCGGCTGATCGCGGTCTGTTGTTCCTGGATTGCTTTGGCGATCGCCTTAATCGATTGCAGGTTCTTGCCGGCATCTTCAAGCAGCACCTTGGCCCGTTCCCCCTGGACCTGGGTGATCTCGGAGATCTCGCCGGAGGTCTGGACCGCCTGTCCGGAACTGTTGACAATCTTTTCCAGTGCCTCTCCGGTTGAATGGGAGAGCTTGCGACCGGTGGCGATCCGTTCCCCGGTCGCTTCCACCGCACCGGTCACGGTTTTGGTCTCGGCACCGATGGCGTTGATAATGTCCTGGATGTCCTGGGCGCTGGTGGTGGTTCGGTCGGCGAGGTCGCGAATCTCTTCGGCAACCACGGCGAAACCACGCCCCTCATCGCCGGCTTTGGCGGCAATGATGGCCGCGTTGAACGCGAGCAGCTCCGTATCGGAGACCAGGTCGCGGATGACCTCGATAATCTTGGCGACTTCACCGGTCTGGTTTGCAAGGTTGCCCATTGCCTTGGATGCCTGGAGGCTTTCCTGTTCGATCAGTTCCATCTCCCGCATCGCCTGGCGTACGACATCGAGACCAGCGGCGGCATCACGTTTGACGGCTTCGGAGGCGGTTACGCTGGCGCTGGCCCCCTGGCGAATCTGTTCCAGCGTTATCCGGGTTGCGTCGAGGTCGCGTGTTGTTCCTTCGACGGTATGCGTGATCTGGTTCGCCTGCTCGGCCGCCTGGCTGACGCTGCCGGCGAGTTCGTCGACGGTCGAAGTGGTTTCCAGAAACTTGGCGGTCGAGTGATCCATCGCCTGGGCCATCTCTTCCAGGGATGCTGAAAGCTGGTTGGAGAGGGACGCTTCCTCCTGGCTCTGGTTGGAAAGCTGTTCGACCTGTTGCAGCACGTTTTGCTGCTTGGTGGACATCGCTTCGATATCCTGGCGGGTGTGTATCGCCGCCTGTAGGCCGTCTTCGGCTCGCTGTGTCAGGTAGCGGCTTCCATCGGCGAGGGCCGAGTAGAGGGGGACAAACCGGTCAAGTGTGCCGAGAAGTTCTCGAATCAGGGTGTCGACCTGGTCAACTGAGAGCTTGATCGCCTGATGGATATCTTCAATCGAACTGCCCTCGCTGCCCACATCGCCGAGCAGCGGTTTTAACAGCGCGAGCTGCTGCTGCATCTGTTTTTTCAGGGTCAGGCGGACAAACAGAGACATGGCGGCGCCGATGGTGTATCCCATCAGGCCACAAAAAATAAAGGTCTTGAAAGCAAGCGCTTCATCGCCGTAAATCGGATAGGCAAGAAACGGGCAGACAACACCCGCCACCAGGCCGGCGACCGAGGTGAAAATAAACAGCTTTTGCAAGTAGGAAACCTGGGAGCCCACCGGCTTTCCCATAGCTCGCCTCCCTCAATATTGAACAGAAGACATCAAAAAAATCAATCTGTTAGCACATACCACAGTTGTCAAATTGTGACAAGCAATTTACAGTTTATGAAACGAAAAAGGATTGGATGAAAAAGACGATGCAACCGTTGTTTGATACCCATATCCACCTTGATTGTCTTGCTGCCGGGACGACGCTGGAAGAAGAATTAACGACAGCGAAAAAAGCCGGAGTTAACGGCTGGCTGGTTCCGGGCGTACGCTACGGTGGCTGGGATCGACTGCTGAAGCTGGCGCAGATCGAAGCTGCGGTCCGGATTGCACCCGGTTTACACCCCCTTGCCGCCACGGAGTGGGACGAAAGCGTTTCCCGGCGGTTGGCAGCGTTGCTGCAGCGACCCGAGTCGGTCGCTGTCGGGGAGATCGGACTCGACGCCATGCTGCCGGTTGCCCGGGACGTTCAGGAGCGGGTTTTTCGAGCCCAGCTTCAATTGGCGATTGATCATCGCAAGCCGGTTGTGATCCACTGCCGGAAAGCTTATGCTGAATCGCTGAAAATCCTGCGGGAGGTCCGGCGGGATCTTCCGGGAGGCATCATGCACGCATTTGGTGGTAGCCCCGAACTTGCCAAAGAAGCGATCGACCTGGGATTCGGCATCGGCTTCGGCGGCACCCTGACCTACCCGCAGGCGCGGCGGGCGCCCGAGGTGTTGCGGGCGATTTCCGAGGAGTGGATTGTGCTCGAGACTGACGCCCCGGATATGTCGCCGCATCCGTTTCGTCGAGAGCCGAACAGGCCGTTCCGGCTGCAACTGGTGGCGGAAAAGGTGGCGGAGATCAAGGGGTGGAGTCTGGTCGACACGGCACAGGTCACCCGGCGCAATGCCATGAGAATTCTGGGGCTGAGCGAAGCAGCCGCCCCGGCGACATTGAAGGTGAAGAATGAGTGAACATCGATTCAGTCGGATGGAACTGCTGGTCGGCCAGGAGGGGCTGCGAGGTCTCGGACAGGCTTCGGTAGCGGTCTTTGGTGTCGGCGGTGTCGGAAGTTATGCGGCCGAGGCGCTGTCCCGGGCTGGCATCGGTCGTCTTACCCTGGTCGATTTCGACGATATCTGCCTGACCAATGTCAACCGGCAGATTCACGCCCTCGACGGAACGATCGGTCGTTCCAAGGTCGAGGTGATGGCAGAGCGTTGCCGGGCGATCAATCCCGGGGCTGACGTGATCCCCCTCCAGGAATTCTATTCGGCTGAGACAAGTGATGCGCTGCTCGCAGAACCGTTCGATTATGTCCTCGACTGCATTGACCATATGACCGCCAAGCTGCACCTGATCGAAACCTGCTTGAGAAAACCGATCCGACTCGTTTCATCCATGGGGGCGGCCAACAAGCTTGACCCGACCCAGGTGAAACTGAGCGACCTGGCCGACACCCAGAAATGCCGTCTCGCCCGCATCATCCGCAAGGAATTGCGCAAGCGGGGGATCGAGCGGGGGGTGAAGGTGGTCTATTCGACCGAGGAGTTTCGACCACTCTCCGATCAGGCCGCCATCTGTGCCGAAGATTGTATCTGCCCGAACAAGCAGGACCAGAAGTGGCGCTGCACCGATCGACGCGTTATCCTCGGCAGTTCCTCCTACATCCCGCCGATTTTCGGTCTGACCATGGCCGGAGAGGTGATTCGGGAGCTGGTGGGAGATGCCCCCTCACCCCCCCCCTCTCCCACATAGGGGAGAGGGGGGGGGGGCTGCAAAACCTTTTGTTTGAAGTTT
>PKUA01000011.1 GCA_002868905.1 Desulfuromonas sp. | reverse complement strand
TGGCGGCGATTGTCGTGCCGTTCCAGACGCGCATGCTTGATCTGATCATAGCGCCTGTCATTCAGGTTCGCCTGGACGATGGCGGCAAATCCGGCCTGCTTCTTGATGACCGGGGCTGCATCAGATGTTTGCGGGCAGAACAGGAGCAATCCAGAAACCATGAACATTGTTGCGGGGATGATGAATCTCATGATTCTCCTCCTTTTGTCTGGGACGCCGATAGTTGTCGTCCGGGTTCGCTTATAATGTATCCCTCATAATGGGACCGCGCATTCGACATCGATGTGAATTCCTTTAGATGTCTAGCAAAAACCGTGGAATAATAGTAGTTTGCAATCTCTCATGTCGGGTCAGGTTCGGGTGGTTTGCCCCTTTTTTTGCCGGGATTCAGGTCCAAATTCCTCCGATCTGTCGCTTTAATCGGGCAAGTCAAGGTATAATCCGTCACAAACCTGATTCAATGGGAGTTGCCAGATGGAACAACTTGATCACATCGCCGCTGTCCTCGCGGTCTCTCTCGGAGCGGCCTGGGCGTCCGGTATCAACCTCTATGCGGCCATCCTGACCCTCGGTCTGCTCGGCGCCGGGGGCCATCTCGTGCTGCCTCCCGACCTGCAGATTCTTTCACATCCCTTGGTGATTTTCGCTGCCGGGGCGATGTACCTGGTCGAGTTTTTCGCCGACAAGGTCCCTGGCATCGACACCACCTGGGATACGTTGCACACATTCATCCGGATTCCCGCCGGCGCCGCCATGGCAGCCGCCGCCGTCGGTGAGATGGATCCTGCCGTCAGTCTGGAGGCCGCAATTGTCGGGGGAGCTTTGGCCGCCGGGACCCACGCTGCCAAATCCGGTTCGCGGGTTCTGATCAACACCTCGCCCGAGCCGGTCACCAACTGGACCGCTTCGCTTCTGGAGGATGTTGCGGTCATTGCAGGTCTTTGGGCCGCGCTGACTCACCCCTGGTTGTTCCTCGGGTTGTTAGTCGTGTTCATTCTTCTTTTGGCCTGGCTGCTGCCGAAACTCTGGCGCGGAGTGAAATTGGTTTTTTCGACCTTGTTCCGTTTCCTGCGTGGTGAGCCGGGACTGAAGGCGGCTATGGACAACAGCGAGAAATCGGTTCGGCAAGCCCCGTCCCCTCTTATTCCAGGGGAAATGAAGGATCCGTCGTCTGATTGATTGCTCGGCAGGGCAGGGTCTTTTAAAAATCAGCTTTTTCATCCAAAAGTAAGTTCGTTGAGCAATTATTTAGGGTTCAACCCCAAAAAGGAATCTCCCTGCCCCGGTTGATGAAATCGTGAAGTCATCAAGGAATTGATCGGGAGGCAAAACGTCTGCTCCAAGATGTCTTCGTGATGAAATCGGATAAGGGCCGTGATCAAAAGATGTTGGCAAGAAATGGGGATTCCAGAGTGGAGAATGATATGACAGGCAAGTTGCCGTCCGTACGCCAGGCGATGCTTGATTATTTCGATAGAGACCAGAGACGCATCGAGCACGCCCTGGCTGTAGCCGCCAATGCTGAAAGGCTATTGAAATATATCGACGCTGACGAGACAATCACCATGGCGGCCGCCTACCTGCACGACATCGGCATCCACGAAGCGGAGCGGAAGCACGGCTCGAATTCCGGCAAGTACCAGGAAGTCGAGGGGCCACCTGTCGCGCGTACCATCCTCGGCCAACTCTCGTTTTCTGCGGATTTTATCGAAATCGTGTGCGAGATCGTCGGCAAGCATCATACCCCGCAGGGGGTTGATTCTCCCGAGTTCCGTATCCTGTGGGATTCCGATGCCCTGGTGAACCTGGAAGAGGTGCTCCCGGGAAAAAATGCTGAACAGATCGAAACGATTCTCGACCGGTCCTTCGTCAGTGAGGCCGGCTACCGGATCGCGCAACGCAAGTTCCTGCCGCGGGAAGAGACCGCTTGATATGTATGTCTGCAGTATTATTCGCCAAGGGGAGTGAGAGTGGCCAAAACCGTTGATACCCAACTCACCGTGCGCTATGCAGAGACCGACGCCCAAGGAGTGGTTCACCATGCCAACTACCTGATCTGGTTCGAACTCGGGAGGTCGTCGTTTTTGCGCCACTACGGGATGCGATACGCCGAGTGGGAGAAGCTGGGGTTGTATGCCGTGGTCGCCGATGTCGAGGTGCGCTATCGGGCGCCGGCTTTTTACGATGATGAAGTGACCGTCACAACCACCTTGGCCAAGGCCCGCAAGCGTTTCTTTCAATTCGCTTACGAGGTCAGGAACCAGCAGGGCGAACTGCTTGTTTCGGGGACGACCCGGCACCTGGTCACCGGTCACGACCGGAAACCGGCTTCGCTGCCGGACAACCTCTACAATCAGTTGCTGACGGTGTTAGCATAGCGATAACCCATGCCTTGCTGAGGTGTTTCCGGTTGACAAGGAGCGGGCTTGTTGCTATAAAAACGCTCCGTTAGACAAGATCAAGGGCGTTTAGCTCAGCGGGAGAGCACTGCCTTCACACGGCAGGGGTCACTGGTTCAATCCCAGTAACGCCCACCAGTTATAACAGGGACTTAGCCGATTTCGGTTGAGTCCCTTTTCTTTGGTGTTTTCTATAAGGACACAGTAAGGATATAAGTGCGGACTTTGTTCCAGGAATGTCTCGCATCAAATTATCCCGAAGCATATTTTCATGGCAAGAAGCATGGGCAAAGGTGGCCTGGAGATCTTTGGCTATATTCAAGATCTGACCGGTCTGCTGCTTGTCCACCAAGGACTGGAACTCCTGTCTCAGGAAAATCCTTACAATTTGAGAAAAAACAGTGTTACAATTTTCCAAGCCTTGGAACTCTCTGTTTTTAATATTGTTTTGGCGAAACCATTGTTGTGCAGAGAGGCTCTGCACCCCTCTTTTTTATTGATTAAACAGATAATGTAGCGGCGAATGAATTATTAAAAACAAAAATATTATGCAAATACAGACCACCACATTGCCGACGGGTTGCCACCACACCTTAACTCTCATTGTCCCCTGCTATAACGAAGAAGGGACGTTAGCCCGCTGCATTGATCGAGTCTTAGAACTGCAGTCGGACCAATTGCGATTAGAAATCATCATTGTTGATGACTGTTCTCAAGACGACAGTCTTGCCATTGCGCGGGGGCTTGCCAAAGCCCATTCTGAAGTCATCAAGGTCCTGCATCACGATGTGAATCAGGGGAAAGGTGCCGCACTCCATACCGGAATCCGTAATGCAACAGGGGAGTTTGTCGGGATTCAGGACGCAGACCTCGAGTATGATCCTCTGGAATACATAAAATTATTGCAACCACTTCTACAAGATGAAGCTGACGTGGTGTTCGGCTCACGTTACCTTCGCCCGGATTCACGGAAAGTTCTATATTTCTGGCACAGTTGGATGAACAAGACCCTGACCTTTATCTCCAATATGATGACCAACCTCGATATCTCTGATATGGAGACCTGTTACAAGCTGTTCCGGCGCGAGATAATTTCGTCAATCGACCTAAAAGAAAAAAGGTTCGGTTTTGAACCGGAAGTGGTGGCGAAGATCGCCCAGAGGCGTTGCAGGGTCTGGGAAGTCGCCATAAGCTACAAGCCAAGGAGCTTTGACGAGGGGAAAAAGATTGGCTGGAAGGACGGTGTCCAGGCACTTTACTGTATCCTGCATTACGGTGCGCATACGGCCCAACTGCCGATGCAGTTGTTAATCTACCTGTTCATTGGTGGAATGAGTGCGCTCGGGAACATTCTTCTTTTTGTCTTGCTCACTGCCCTGGGCTGCGGGATGACGTTTTCAGTGCCTCTTGCGTTTGTTGGTGCCGCACTGATCAATTATCTGCTGTGTATTGCCCTTCTGTTTCGACACAAAGCACGCTGGAACACGGGGGGGGAGTTGTTGATGTACTTGCTGACCATCATGATCATGGGCTGCTTCGATGTCGGCATTACAATGTTTTTGACCAGTTTCGGTGTTTCCCCCGTCGGTAGCAAATCCCTGGCCGCCATCTTCGGTTTCTTTGGCAACTTTGTTCTGCGGCGATATCTCGTCTTTCCGGAAAAGGGAATTGGCGGCTAAGATGCGGGAAGCATTTCTTGAGCCACTGTTGCGATCGCTGCGTATCCGCCGGGTTCTTCCATACGTTCGCCGGCACGAATCCTGCCGATTACTAGATATCGGTTGCGGTTGGGACGCAAAATTTCTGCGAGAGATGGAACCGTACATCGCTTCGGGAGTTGGCGTCGATTTCAAGGCGCCGAAGTTGGTCCATGGCAAAATCCGAACCGAGCGTTTGATGATTTCTGATAGCCTGCCGTATGCTGACGATTCGTTCGACCTGGTGACAATGCTCGCTGTCCTTGAGCATCTTGAACGGCCGGCTGCCATCTTGCAGGAAATTCGGCGTATTATGAAACCGGGTGGCGAATTGGTAGTGACCGTGCCAAGCAAGGCCGCGCAACCGGTGCTGGAATTTCTGGCTTTCCGCTTAGGTGTCGTCAGCAAGGAGGAAATTGCCGACCACAAAGCCTATTTTGATCGTCGAAGTCTGACCCGACTTCTCAGCGATGCTGGGTACGAGGTTAGAGTCCATCGCTATTTTCAGCTCGGAATGAATAATTTCTGCGTGGCTACGATTTGAAGTCTCCCCTGATAAACTTGTGTGGCCTGCTATTTCAGGGTGTCCTAAATAACGTTTCTTATGCCAATGTTGTCAATCGTATTGTGGCCGTCGCACTTTGATTTTCTCGCACCCCCCTAAGGTGAGGCCGACCCTTGATGCGTGAGAATGCTCGTTAGCCGCGAGGAACCCTGTGAAAGGACCGTTGCCGCTTTTTCGATTTTGTTGGCATCGCCAGCCTTGGAGACACGGATGCCTGCCACCGCTAAGTTTGTGTGAGTTATCCTGGGGGAGGGGTCTTTCATCTCAAGGTGGGAACACGAGCAGTGGGATGGAATGCTTGGTCCCTTCGCTTAATTGGTTCTCAATTGCCTATATGGGCTTGCCTTTGGAAGCCACGGGACGTTATCTTTAGAAACATATGATGCGCGGGAAAAGAATCAGACCGTCAACGTCCGGTCGATTTTTCTCTGTAACTAAGTGAAAAAATAGAACTCACTCATGCTGTAATGATTCGCTTTTACGTCCGAACTTTTTTGTCCTTGCTGACCTTGTTGTTACTGGTTGTCCCGGTTTGCGCCGATGATGCCTACGACAAGGTTCGCTCTGAATTCCGTAAACTGCAGAACTCGTCCAAGCAGCAACTCTACCGGCACAACTGGGAGCGGGTGATCGAAGGACTGGAACAGTTCCAGCGGAACGATCAGGACCATCCGCAAGCGGCGTCCGCCCTGTTTCTGGCCGGCCGGGCCAGCCACGATCTTTACCGGATATCAGGGGTCAGAAAAGATGCGGTCTCGGCGGTGAAGATGTTCGACCGGGTCCACGACCTTTATCCTGCCAGCAGTCTGGCGGATGACGCCATGCTCATGGCCGGCGAGGTTCTGGAGGATCCGCTGCAGCGCTTCGAAGAGGCGTACCGCCGGTTCTCTTCCATCGTCACCCTTTATCCGAAGGGGGATATGTTCGGGAAAGCCCGGGAAGGGGCGAAGCGGCTGGCGGCTCATGCGCCGAAGCGGCCGACCGTCGCGGCTCCCTCCCGACCTGTTGCCGAGCCCGGAGCTGCCCGTCTTGAAAACATTCGTCACCGGGATGAAGGGGATTTCGCCCGGGTGGTGCTCGACCTGACCGGCCCTGTCGGCTTCAAGGCGAACACTCTGCCGGCCGACACATCCCGGGGGTTCGGGCCACGGCTCTATGTCGACCTGGAGCAGGTCCAGGCTTCCGAGAGACTGCCCGACAGGTTCGTTATGCCGGGTCGCCTGTTACAGGGCATACGGACCGGTCACCCCACATCCTCCCGGTTGCGTGTGGTGCTCGATCTCGCCTCGCTGAAAGACTTCCGGGTCAGCCAGATCGACCGCCCAGACCGGCTGGTGATTGATGTTTTTGCCGAAGGGGTGGAGGATGTTGACGAGGTCGAGGTTCCCGTCTCCGGGGCTGATTCCATCGGGGCGATGCTCAGCTCCGTACCGAACGAACCTGATTTGGCCATCAATATTCCGGACAGCACCCTGTCAAAGGGGCTGCGTCGCATCGTGGTCGACGCCGGTCACGGCGGCAAGGATCCGGGTGCTGTCGGGCCGAACGGTCTCAAAGAGAAGACGGTCACTCTCGCCATGGCGAAAAAGATCGCCGCCGAATTGAAAAAGGCGTTCAAGTGTGAGGTGTTGTTGACCCGGGACGACGACACCTTTATCCCCCTGGCGGAGAGGACGCAGTTCGCCAACAGGAAGAATGCCGACCTGTTTATTTCAGTTCACGCCAACGCCAGTCGGAGTCGGAGTGTGTACGGGGTGGAAACCTTCTACCTCAACTTCTCCAAGAACCGGCAGGCGGTTGCCGTCGCCGCGCGTGAGAACGGCATGTCACTGAAAGAGGTCGGTGATCTGGAGCTGATCCTTTTCGATCTGATGGCCAACGCCAAGATCAACGAATCGAGTCGGCTCGCCAGCGAGATGCAGAAATCCCTGGTCAGTGATCTGCGTCAAAAATATTCCCGTATCAAGGACCTCGGCGTCAAGCAGGGCCCCTTTCACGTCCTTCTCGGCGCGACCATGCCATCGGTCCTGGTCGAAACCGCATTTATCAGTAATCGACGCGAAGAGTCGCGTCTTAAGGATTCGGCCTATCAACAGCAGGTCGCCAAAGCCGTGGTCAAGGGTGTCCGTAACTATGCTCGCGCGTTCAAATTGATTGCAACCAAATGACTATAATGACTGAAGACGATCAGAATCTTTTTCGTTCACCGGAGCTTCTCGATCCGGCGACTCCCTATGAAAAGCGGCGTGACCTGCTGATGGACGACAGCCGCACCTTCCTGGAACAGCACCGTAGCGAAATTCAGAAGCAGCACGAAGCGGGCGCCAGCGGACGCCAGGTCGTCGGCAGCCTCACCTCGATGACCGATACCCTGCTGCGCAATATCTACCGAGTTGTTACGTGCGACCTGGAGGATTGCTCGGACTGCGCGCTGATTGCCATTGGTGGCTACGGTCGGGCCGAGCTGAATCCCCGTTCTGATATCGACCTGATGTTTTACTACCAGGGGAAAAGCCGGGAGATCGCCGAAACGATTTCCGAACGGCTGCTCTACCTCGCCTGGGACCTCAATTTCGACGTCGGCTACAGCGTCCGGAATGCCAAGGACTGCCTGGAGATGGCGGACAACGACGTGACCGTGCGGACCGCCCTGCTCGATTCGCGTCTTTTGGTCGGGGAGGACGAGCTGTTCGACAGCTACCTGAAATCGGTGGTCGACCAGGTGCTGAAACGTAATCCGCAGGGGTACATCAAGGCGAAACTTCAGGAGATCGACACCCGTCGCGAGAAATACGGCTCGTCGGTTTTTCTGCTCGAGCCGAACATCAAGGAGGGGGAAGGGGGACTGCGCGACCTGCACGGCGCAGTCTGGATCGCCCGGGTCAAGTTCAAGGCCCGAACCCTGCACGAGTTGGTGACCAAAGGGGTGATGAGCGAGGAGGAGGAGCAGCAGCTTTTCGACTACTACGATCGGCTCTGGCGAATCCGCAACCAGCTCCATTATCTTTCCAACCGGAAGAACGAGCAGCTCCATTTCGACCAGCAGGAGGCGATTGCCCGCTTCCTCGGCTACCGGGGCAGCCGCAAAGCACGCGCCGTCGAGCAGTTCATGCAGGACTTCTACTCCTTTGCCACACAGGTGGAGCATTTCTCCTCCTCCCTGATCGGTCGGGTCACCCAGCGCGACCAGTCGGTCGGCCTGATCGGGCAGATCGCGCGGCGAAATCTCGAGCACGGCTTCTACCTGTTGCGCAAGGAGCTGCGCATTTCCCAGCCAGAGGTGTTTGCCGTGGAACCGAAGTTGATGATGCACGCATTCCTGCTGGCGCAACGCCATGGGGTGCCGCTCAGCTTTCAGCTCAAAACCGCCATTCGCGACCATCTCCACCTGGTCAACGACCGCTTCCGCCGTTCGCGTTTGGTCAACAAGGATTTCTTCGCCATCCTCAAGGGGCCGCACAGCGTCGGCGCCACCCTGCGGGATATGCACCATCTGCGGTTTCTCAACCAGTACATCCCAGAGTTCAAGCGGATCTACTGCATGGTGCAGCACGATGCCTACCATATCTACACGGTTGACATTCATTCGATCTTCGCCGTGGAGCAGTTTTTCAAGTTGCTCGATGGCCATTACGCCAAGAAAAAGCCGCTGTTGACGCGCCTCGCCAACGACGTGGAGAAGAAGGAGCTGTTGATCCTGGCGATCCTGTTCCACGATATCGGCAAGGGGGAGGGGAAGAACCACAGCGAGAAGGGCGCGGAGATGGTGAAGAGGATCTCGCGGCGCTTCGGTCTGAACCGGGAAGACAGCGATCGGCTCGAATTTTTGGTCCTGCACCACCTCGATATGCCGCACATCGCCCTGCGCCGCGACCTGCACGACGATAAACTGATCGAGCAATTCGCCAACACCATGGGGATGACCGAAAACCTCAAGATGCTCTACCTTCTGACGTTTACAGATCTCAAGGCGGTTGGTCCCGACGTCTGGTCGGAGTGGAAGGGGTTCCTGCTGCAGGAGCTGTATGAGAAGACTTACGGCGCCCTGGAGCGTAGCGGCTTCCTGGCCGATATCCGTTCCGAGCGCCTGCGCAACCGCAAGCGGAAGGTCCGCCAGACGCTGGAGGAAGATTACGGCGAACGCAAGGTCAAAAAAGCGCTCAAGAACATGGGGCAGCGTTACCTGCTCAGTCACCGCTCCAATGAGATCGTCGACCACCTCAAGCTCTTTTTCAGTCGGGGGAAAAAGACCCTGGCGTTGCAGATCAACCACCAGCCGGAGCACGAATACTCAGAAATCTGGGTCTCGACCCTTGACGTTCCCGGGCTCTTTTCCAAGCTGGCCGGGGTGATGGCTGCTCACAACGTCAATATCCTCGGCGCGCAGATCTACACCCGCATGGACGGTGAGGCCTTCGATATCCTCCAGGTCCGCTCCGGCAGCGGGACCCTGATCACCGACGCCCGGCGCTGGAAGAAGATCGAGGAGGATATGGTCGCGGCGATCGAGGGGCGGTTGCGTCTCGACGAGGTGGTTGCCAAGGCCTGCAAGCCGAGCGTCCTGGCCAAGACGCACCAGCCGAAGTTCCCGAGCCGGATCGATTTCGACAACCATGTCTCTACCGACCACACCGTTATCGATATCATCACCCACGACCGGGTCGGCCTGCTCTACGTCATCACCAACGCCCTGCTGGAACTCGGTCTTTATATCGGTGTGTCGAAAATCTCCACCAAGGTCGATCAGGCGGCCGACACCTTCTACGTGCAGGACATTTTCAGTCAGAAGGTGGTCGATCCGGAAAAACTCGACGAGATCCGTACCATGCTGCTGGAGCGTATCGACAGCCTGCCGTTGGACGGATAGGGCATTGCGGCCGGGTATGGACCAGTTCCTCGACCTGTTTCTTAATTACCTGACCGTAGAACGGGGACTCGCGGCCAACACCCTTGAAGCGTACGGTCGTGACCTGCGTGATTACATCGGTTTTCTGAACCGGCAATCTGTCACGGCTCCGGAGGCGGTCGATTCCGGTTTGGTGGTGCAGTTCCTCGGCGAGTGCCGCAAGAACGGGCTGGCCGCCCGCAGCAGGGCGCGGCGTCTGGCGGCCATCAGGAGTTTCCATAAGTTCCTGCACACCGAAGGGTATGCCGAGCAGAATCCCGCAGCCCAGGTCTCTCTGCCGAAGAACCTGCAGCCGTTGCCGAAAAGCCTCAGCTTCGCCGACGTCGAACGCCTGCTTTCCGCGCCAGCCGGAACCGAACCGCTTGCCCTGCGCGATCGGGCGATGCTCGAAGTGCTCTACGCCACCGGCCTGCGGGTTTCCGAGTTGATCGGCCTTAAGCTGCGCGACCTGCAGCTACAGGCCGGTTACGTGATCGCCTTCGGCAAGCGGAGCAAGCAGCGGATGGTCCCGCTCGGCGAAGAGGCGATCGCCGCCATCAACGGCTACCTGACAGGCGGTCGGCCGCAGCTCGACAAGAAACGGCGGAACGAGCTGTTCCTCAACCGTTTCGGCGGTCCCTTGACACGACAGGGGTTCTGGAAGATGATGAAACGCCGCGCGCGGGAGGTCGGTATCTTCAAGGAGATCAGCCCGCACATGCTGCGGCACTCGTTCGCGACCCATTTGCTGGAGAACGGCGCGGACCTGCGGATCGTGCAGACCCTGCTCGGACACGCGGATATAACAACCACCCAAATCTATACTCACGTCACCCGGGAGCGGCTGCGCCAGATTCACCAGCAGCATCACCCGCGGGGCTAGGAGCCTGTCAGCAGACTAGACGGGTCGAAGCGATAATTCGGAAGTTTGAGACCAGATTTTGGTCATTTGAAGGCTCATAGCCATAGCTATGAACTCAAAAGGAACAGGAGTCTGGACCAAACAGCCCGATTTGCAACCGGCTCATGGATAGTCCGACAGGCTCCTCAACAGGAGAAGTTACGATGAAGTACGTAGTATTGCTCGGCGACGGCATGTCGGACGAGCCGGTAGAAGCGCTCGAAGGAAAGACCCCTTTGCAGGCGGCCGCCACCCCGAACATGGACCGCCTCGCCCAACAGGGTGAGATCGGCCTGGCTCAGACAGTGCCGGAAGGCTTCCGCCCCGGCTCCGACGTCGCCAACCTCTCGGTGTTCGGTTACGACCCGCGCGACTGCTATACCGGTCGCTCCCCCCTCGAAGCTGCGAGCATGGGGGTCGAACTCGGACCGGACGACGTCGCCTTCCGTCTCAACCTGGTGCACCTGGCGCCGCACGGCTTCGACCTCTACATGGGGGATTTTTCCGCGGGACATATCGGCACCGATCAGGCACGCCAACTCATTCTCTCCCTGCAGGAAGAACTCGGCGACGAGCAGTTCACTTTTCACCCCGGCATCTCTTACCGTCACCTGCTGGTCTGGCACGGCGGCAAGGAGGCGCTGCAGACCACACCGCCGCACGACATCACCAACCAGTCGGTGCGCAATTACCTGCCGCAAGGGGATGGGGCCGACGCCCTGATTCACCTCACCACCAGCGCGCAGATGTTGCTCAAACGCCACCCGGTCAACCTGAAACGTGAGGATGAAGGGGAGGTGACCGCCAACTCGATCTGGCTCTGGGGACAGGGGCGGCCGCCGGCAATGCAGACCTACCAGCAGATGCTCGGGCTGACAGGTTCTGTCATATCCGCCGTCGACCTGATCAAGGGGATCGGGACTTACGCCGGTCTCAAGGTCATCGACGTGCCGGGCGCTACCGGCTACCTTGACACCAACTACGCCGGCAAGGCGTCAGCGACCATCGAGGCGCTGGCCGACACTGACTTCGTTTACCTCCACGTCGAAGCCCCGGACGAAGCGTCTCACGGCGGTAAACTCGAGGATAAATTGCAGGCGATCGAGGATTTCGATGCCAAGATCGTCGGCCCGGTGATCGAAGGGCTCAAGCAATACGGAGATTTCCGCGTGCTGGTTCTGCCGGACCATCCGACCCCGCTGCACCTGATGACCCACACCTCCGACGCGGTGCCTTATATTCTCTACGATTCGACCGGCAAGGTCAGCGGCAACGGCGCGAAAGGTTACGACGAGGCGCAGGCCAAGGCTTCAGGTGTGATTGTCGATCCCGGGCATGAATTGGTGCGGAGGATGATCGAGAGTTAGGCAGTTAAGGATAATTCGATGAACAAAAACGGCAGGGCACCTCAGGTGGTCCTGCCGTTTCTTTTTAAACCTATAACCACACCATTTTTCATGGTCCTTATCCGGTTCGATCACGATGATATCTCGAACCTGGTCTGCACCTGGGTCAATTGGGTGTGTTTTGTTGTGTCGGGGATGTCGTTGCGAATATACTCTTGCAGGGAGTTCTGCAGCTTTGCATAATTGCCCTGCATAATAGTGTTGGTGGTGATCTCGGCGCCCTGCTGCCACACACGGCTAAGAGCAGGCGTTTTGTGTTCAAACTTATTTTCTTTCTAATCTGAAGTTGGAGGTCTCATGAAAAGCAAGTATATCGGAGTGGTTCTTTTGGTTGTCGGAATTGCTTTGGCTGTCTGGGGTTATAATATTTATAACTCTGCAGGTTCGCAAATAACGAGAGCATTGAGCGGCGATGTACCGCTTGAGGCGTGGGGTGGTATGGTGGGCGGCGCTATATGTATTGTTATTGGCATATTGAAAATCAAATGACTTTCTTATTGCTGAATTAGTCTGCATTGTTTTGCTGCCATCAACTTGTTCTGGACTTTCAGTATGCTTATTGGCCTGTTGATGTTGCTTGGCCCAATTGTAATCTTTGTAATCACACTCCCTTATTCAAGGTGGTTTAGACCCGGTTTGCGAATGGTATATCTGTGTGTCGGCGGGGTTTTGGTGTTCGCAGGCAGCGGCACCTCTTATTTCTTTGCGGCGCATACAGGGGATCAGGGAGGGATCGCAGCATACTTTTTCCAACTGGCCGTCATTGCAGCCTATATTTTGATGTCAGTCGTTTTGGTGGGTTTAAACTGGTACCTGCTCTTGAGAAATTCCAGTGCAAAAAACAACTAGCCATGCACTCAGGCGGCCGGGGTTATGCCTGGTCGGGTTGCCTAAGAGTTGCTCCACCATTGAAAGTGACCAGACCCAGATCTCTAAGGCCAGTCCGTTCCTGTTCAAGGTGAACACTCATGGAAAAAATTGATTTTAACAAAGAGCTGAAAGAATATTACAAGTGTTCCGCGAAAAAGGTCGTGGAGTGTATTGTTCCGGAAATGAACTTCTTGATGGTTGACGGCATGGGCGAGCCCGGCGCATCCGATCATCAGGCCGCCATTGACGTTCTTTTTTCCGTGGCTTATACGTTAAAGTTCATGGTCAAAAAGTCTCCTGCCGCGATTGATTACGGGGTGATGCCGTTAGAGGGGCTTTGGTGGGCGGAAGATATGTCTGATTTTGTCGAAGGGAATAAATCCAATTGGATCTGGCGGATGATGATTATGCAACCTGCGCTGATTACCGCAACGATGGTGGATTCAGCCATGGACGCAGTCTCCGGCAAGAAGGATCTGCCAGCCCTGCCAAACCTGAGATTTGAGAGCTTCAACGAAGGTTTATCCGCTCAGATCCTTCATGTCGGGCCTTTTTCCGAGGAAGGACCGACCGTGGAGAAGTTGCATGAATTTATTCAAGGGAACGGTGGAGAACTAACGGGAAAACATCACGAAATCTACCTGAGTGATATTCGTCGCGCGGACCCCCGGAACTGGAAAACAATCATCCGGCAGCCGATGACAATCTTGTGCAGATAAAAGTTTTGCAGGAGTGATCCCATACCTTTGCTTCGATTTGCCCCTGAACAGGGCGAATCATCCAGGACAATTCCATGAAAAAATCCCCTCCATGGCAGTATGATGAATTCAGGCAGGTCGGCGTCGACTATGAAGATCCGCTCGAGGTTGAGGCCTACGACGAGCGTCACGCCCAGTTTCGCGATGTGGACGCAGAATGCGCACGCATCCTCGATACCCTCGGTGTGACGACGCAGTCGGTGGTGATCGAACTTGGCACCGGGACGGGAGCCTTTGCCATGCATGCGGCCCGACGCTGTGGTCATGTCTACGCTGTTGATGTGTCGGACCGAATGCTTGAAGCTGTTCGAAACAAGGCGAACAAGGCCGTGTTGCAGAACATCACCACCTGTCACGCCGGTTTTCTGACTTACGAGCACGCAGGCCCGTTCGCGGATGCTCTGGTGACGAGCATGGCCTTTCATCATCTACCGGACTTCTGGAAGGGGATGGCTCTTGCCCGGATGAACGGAATGCTCAAGCCGGGTGGGCTCTTGTACATCCACGATGTGCTTTTTGCCCAGGCTGACGCCGAGGCCAATATCACACGCTGGATTGATACGCTAGGGGACATCGGTGGACAGCAGCTGCGCGACGAGGTCGCAACTCATATCAGGGAGGAGTTTTCCACCTTCGACTGGATCATGGACGGTCTGCTCGAAAGGGCGGATTTCAGCATCCTCTCCAAAGACATGGTAGAAGGAGTCGTCGGAACATACCTGTGTCAAAAAAATTGAGCTTTTGAACACCCGCATCTGGTGCGACTCGTCATTCCGGCAGGCGGCATTGGCCACCGGTTATGCAAAGATTTCCGGACCTGGACAATCAAATGGACACTTATATCCGAAAAGCTACCACGGAAGATGCCCCGATAATCGCTTCCATGGCCCACGCGCTGACCGATGAAATCATCGACAAGACCGGCGCGCGGCATTTTAACGTCGATATTCCAACCACAACGCAGCTCTGCCGCGACCTGATGGAACAAGGCAAATATCGCGTTTTGTTGGCGGTTGACCGCGGCACGGATACCCCGATTGGGTTTGCCTCCCTCTGCGAAAGCCACGCGCTCTATGCCGAGGGAACCTTCGGCATCGTCCAGGAATTCTACGTGCGGCCGAATTGCCGGTCCCGCAAAGTCGGTTCGGCTTTGCTCGAAAAGGTGGCAGAAATGGCAAAGTCAATCGGATGGAAACGGTTGGAACTGTGCACGCCACCACTGCCTGAATTCGAAAAAACCATCTATTTTTTATGCTGGTAACGGCTTCGAAGTAACCGGTGGCCGCAAAATGAAATTTATTCTTAACGATATCTGAGCTTCAATGCCGACGTCAGATCCCATGATGAAGATACAGATCGAATTTGCAGAGAGCCCGGAACAGTATGCCATTGGGCAAAAACTGTTCAGCGATTACGTCGATTTTCTGGGGCTCGACCTTGAATTTCAGGGTTTTTCCGAGGAGATGGCGGCGCTTGGCCAGATGTATGGTCCACCCAAAGGCTGCCTGTTGCTGGCCAGAAAAGGTGATCGGTATATCGGAGCCGTCGGCCTTAGAGAGTTGGACCCGGGGGTTGCCGAGATGAAGCGGATGTTTGTTGTGCCTGAGTGTCAGGGGAGCGGCGCCGGCCGTGCCTTGATGGAGGCTTTTCTGGCCCGGGCGAGGCAGCTCGGCTATCGCCTTGTCAGGCTTGACAGCCTGCGATCCCTGGATAATGCGCTGGCGCTTTATCGCAAGTTCGGTTTTGTCGAGATTGAGCCGTACCGGTTCAACCCCTTTCCGGATGCCGTGTTCATGGAACGGTGCGTGAGTGATTAAGCCCAGGATCATCAAAGCCTCGCTGATCTCACCGCTGATGACCCTGCTCCCGCTGGCGTTGTTGGCAGCTGCGGTCATCGTCGCCGAACTGCTTGAAATCCACCTTGCCGAGGTATCCGGTTACGCTTCGGCCAGGGCGGCCGGTCTGATTCTGTTCGTTCTCGTTCCGGTTGCCTACCCGGTTCTCGTTTTGGTGATGGCCCTCGCCGGCTATCTGCTGAGACAGTTCAACCTGCTGACCCGGACATCCCTTTTCATTGGCGCAGGGCTTGTGAGCCTGGTCCTCGGAATCGGTTTGGGTTGGTCGAGTCCGCACCGGTTACGGGACCAGCTCATCGGTGTGGGGATATTTGTCCCTTTGACGTTTATCTCGTTGTGTCTCGGTTCTTATGTCTGGTGGCAGATCGCGACACCGAAGGAGTAAAAAATGTTGGCCTGTCCGCACTGCGGAAGCGTGATCGTCCTCAAAGAACTTCCCCACCGAGGGGTGTTTGACAGCTGTCGCACCTGTCCGCAATGCGGCGGCAGCTTCACCGTCGATAAAGACACCAAGGTTCGACAGGCCCTTTTTATCGTGGTTGCCCTGATATCGCTCGTCTTTACGGTTCTGCTCTATTTCGGCGATCGAGGGTGGTTGTTTTTGGCGCTCGGAAGTTATGTCGCTTTGGGAGGGCTTATTTGGTGGGGCAACCGGAAGGTTTATCTCGTCCCCTGCCAAAAGAAGCCGCGTAGATTGGGGTAGGAGTGTTCAACCTGGTGAAAAAAGAAAATCAGTTACCCCAAACAGCCAAATCTGCCAAAGGTTTTATTTTCAACATGCCCTGAGGCTAATCTCCCGTTCGATGACACGCGGGTATTACGGTAGGTTTGGAGAAAACATGACCCTTGTGCGTTTGATTAAAACCCAGTATTAAGTGTTCTAATATTAAAATTCCTTGACACGCAAGGTCTGCGGAATATAGTGATTGCAAACATCCGGGGCGCGTGTAAAAACCCGAAAAGCCAGTCCTTTCGTGAGATAGGTGCGGAAAGCGGCGGGTCTTCTGGACGAAGATGGCCGAGCTACCGAAGGTCCAAAACCTTGGGTAACTCGGCCATTTGTATTTCGGAGGCCGTGAACGTCACCAGAAAGAAAGGAGGTGGGAATGAGGGAGATTTTTAGACAGAGGTTTGGTCGTCCGACGTGATTCAAAAACAACGGGGCCGGAGGTCTTATTGTCGGAGTGTAATAGTCGTTGTGGTTTGCCCTCAAGGCATGGATATGTTCGACCTCCCAAGACAAAGAAACAGGAGGACGTCATGAGAGAAAAAGCAGCATTTAAACCACAAATAGTGTTTCAACTACTCCTGCTTGCAACCGTGGCAATTGTCATGGCGCTACCAACTTGGGCATACGCTCAAAGAGGGGGGGTCCCAAATAGCGGAAATGGCTTGGGTTCTGTGAAAATTGTTGATGAGAATCCCGGCAACGGTAATGACAATG
Source organism: Desulfuromonas sp. (assembly GCA_002868905.1). Lineage (GTDB taxonomy): Bacteria > Desulfobacterota > Desulfuromonadia > Desulfuromonadales > Geothermobacteraceae > BM304. The sequence continues at coordinate 50,725 of PKUA01000011.1, read as the reverse complement.
GCAATAGCGGGAATAGTCCGGGAAAGGGTGAACTGTATGGTGACCTTTATGTCATTGATCGCGACCCTGACGGTGTTCCGCTTCTTTATTCATGGAGCAGCATTGGATACAACACGCCGGTTCTTAACAGGACCCCATTGCCAGACGATGCCGTTTTCGAGCAACCAATTACTGTTTTGGATGTAGCTGACTGTGGTCTTTTTGATGAATCTGTTTGCGTCGATGGTCTTTATCCGTTCACTTGCAAAGAGTTGTCGAATGCTTGCCTCAACATTATTGACATTGTTAAGAACGATTGGCTCCCGTCGGAGGACTCCCTTTATGCCGGGTGGTCCGATGTGTATTTACTCCCGCTGGACAGCGAGGGGGCGATTTTCGAAGAGTATCAATTCTTTGCATCCGAAGTTGACCTCGGTCGGCTGAGTTTCTCAAGATCACCTGACAGGGTGCTGGATAGGGCTCTTGGAGAAGTTATAGATCTTCTCAGCCAACCAGACATCGACAGCATCGAAACTGACCCGGCAGGACGCGTTTTTATTACAAAAGCGGACGGATCCACTAAAATCATCGATTCCCCTCTCGAAAACCTGGCGATCTACCGACAGGTTTTGCTCAATCAGAGTCTAACCTTCTCCGGCGTCACTGTAGCCGCACCCTTTGAGGACGGCACATATTTCGATGCCGCCGCCTCAATGTTGGGTGCTGCGATTGATAAGGATGGACAGGCAACCGTAGATGGTACTGTGTTTATCAATACGGTGCTCGGCATAAATCTTCCCGTTGAGGAAGATTATTTCCCATACGCAGGTTTCACCTATGACAGGGAAGTGAGATACGCCGCCGAGAACGATGAGAAAACCATTTGTTATGGGGAATATCTTCCAGACGGGACGGCCAAGCTTCACAAAGGGAAAGTGATGGATGTGGTCTTTGGGAATCAAGGGGCGTCCGGAACCAACATCTCCGGATTCGTTATGGCCGCAGATGATGCAAGAGCCGTCATACTCTTCATGCACACCTACCCGGTCGCGGATGAATGGCTTGACCAGTGCGAGACCATAGATGTTGAGCAATAAAGAAAGGTCAATCTCTACCCGGGGAAGAGCGAAAATCTTCCCCGGGTAAGACTTGAAACAGAGCACGGAGGGACACATGGAAAAGTTTTCAACAATCAAAACAGGTCTTTTTATTTGCGTCGCACTCCTGTGGGGTTTTGTTTCGCCTGTTAGCGCGGAGATGTCCGGAATGAGGGCTCACATTCTTTCAGGCGAATATGATGATTACATGTTTCAAAGCGCCGGAAACCAGGTTCTCATTGCGACTCTCGTCGCCCAGGATTTTCAATCAAAGGGGCGCATGGGGGAGGAGCATGATCATGCCGAGGACTCTTTCGCAGCAGATTACTTGAACGATTCTTCAGACACGGAGTCGTTGGGTTGTTCGGGCGGGCCGGGCGGGTTCTGCCTTCAGGTCCTCAATGATCAAGACGAGGTTATCTGTTGGGCTGGTAGACCTGCAACTCCCGGCTGGAAACGTGACCCGAATCTCGCATGTCCGATCCCGGAAACCAGAAACCAACCGGAGGACTTTACTTTGAGGGTCTTCCTTCGCGCGCATGGAGAATCCGCCTGTTCGAGAAGCGATAGTTATCCTGACGCCGAGAATGAGGACCTGGCCAAGCGGATCTATCAACTGAACACCAATCTTATTGCAATTAGCGAACCTGGTAAGTTGCCAGGGGGAGATGCAGCACGCAAGTAGGATCAACGGTTAAGGACCGATGCAAACAGGAGCTATCATGAAAACGATGATTGCAAAAACAGGGTGGTCCTTCATGGTTGGGATAGCGATGGCAGGACTGGTCTCATGTGGTGGGTCGGGAGGAGGATCGTCAGGCGCGGATGAGGGAACCGTTGTTGGAACCTTGCAGCTCGAAAACCGTTCGACCTCCCAGATTCAAGCGAATCAATCCTCCTCCGAGTTCGTTATCCTCGACGAGTCATCTTCCTCAACAGCTCTTGAACCAGATGGGGCTTTTGAAGTTTCTGACGTGGCTGACGGGGATCACAGTCTATTTGTTCATTTACACGATGGGACAATCGCGGAGATCCCCTTCCGCATGTTGAATCACCAGTATCTCGATCTTGGCCAAGTCCACGTCAGGAATGGCTGGGTGATATCACATACCGGCTTCGATGGGTATCGATTCGGGTTCGTCGATGATAATGGCGATGGCATCAATGACAATTTTACGGACAGCAATGGGGATGGAATATGTGATAACGGCTACTATTATGCAGGCTCCCCTTACATGCTTGGGCTGGGGTTTGTCGACCAGGACGGCGATGGGATCAATGATAATTTCATAGATGAAGACGGCGACGGCATCTGTGACAGGACAGGGGCACATAGCGGCAATGGTTTTGGATTCGTCGACATGGATGGCGATGGTATCAATGACAATTTTGTCGATGCGAATGGCGACGGAATCTGTGACCTCACGGGTATGCCGTTCAGTCACCCTTTTGGCTATATCGACATAGATGGTGACGGGATCAATGACAACTTTTCCGATGCAAACGGGGATGGAATCTGCGACCACGATCGAAATTATGGCGGGGTACCTTATATGGCGACACCTGGTTGGCTCGATGAAAATAGCGATGGGTTCAATGACCTGTTTGCCGACGCCAACGGTGATGGCTTCAATGATCTGACGGGGACATCTTATGCCCATGGGTATGGTTGGGGGGATGTCGACCGGGACCGTATCAATGATCGAATCCGGGACCGTGACGGTGATTGCGTCGCGGACTGCGATGATTGCCTGTTCGCTCAGAAACGATTCGGTTACGGGTATCAGAAAAGCCACCCGGATCGTGACGGGAACGGAATTGACGATGTAACTCAGCTACCGTTCAGCCACGGGTTCGGATGGGCCGATACCGACGCCGATCAATACAATGATCGATTCCAGGATGAAAATGGCGACGGAATCAATGACCTGAATGGAGCTGGCTATACCTACAGGCATGGTTATAAAAACAGGAGGCCGTCGGAAACCCTTCAGTAGGTGGGTATCCAAAACAAGAAGGGAGGAAAAAGATGGAAAAGCATAAAAAAATCAAAATCCTCTCGTTCCTCGTTACTTTGGTTTTCATTGGCGTTGCAACTTTTCTCACGATGCCCTTGTCATTGGCTGGAAAGGGACCTGGTTCTGGGGTGTCGTCACTAAACCAGATAGAGATTGATCACCTTGAGTACATGCGCGAGGAAGAGAAACTGGCTCGGGATGTCTACCTGGTAATGACTGATTTATGGCAGACGAATCCTTTTGCCAGGATCGCGGTTTCCGAGCAACAACATATGGATACCATGAAGGCGAAACTGGACAAATACGGGCTTCCTGACTCGGCTTCAATCTACGAGGGAGTATTTAACAACACGATATTGCAGCAGAAATACGATGAACTCATTGAGGCGGGTGCCGAATCATTGACGGACGGGTTAACGGTCGGTGCGACAATCGAAGAGATTGACATGGTCGATATACAACACGCGATTGCTGATACGGACAACCTGGATGTTGTAGTCGCATATCAAAATTTGCTTGAGGGGTCCAAAAATCATTTGCGTGCTTATGTTAACGCCCTTGCCCGACAGGGAGTCACCTATACGCCTCAATATATTAGTCAGGCACTTTTTGAGGCAATTATGGGAGTGTAGCTCTTCTTGAATTCGAAGAAAGCCTGCCCCCAAAGTTCTCAATCAGCAGAGTTGGGGGCTTTTTTGTGATTCAATTCCGGCCAATGTTGGTCTGCAGGGACTGCTTCAGCACGAACCCGGGCCCGGCCAGTCCATGACCGAACGGACCGGGGTCGGACACGGCCTGGTGCGACTTCGCCTGGTTGATCCAGGAGGCGATGGCAAGGGTGATCGCGCTGCTGACAACCAGCATCACCAGGGTGGGGAGAATGTTTTTCAGCATGTGATGGCAGCAGCGCCTGAAAAGACTGTTGTCGGCAAGGAGATGAGACGATTTGTTGTGGACCGGGATGAATCCGTCGCAATGGAACGTACGAGATCTCATGCTGCCCTCCTTTTCTCCTCAAGGTTCACATCCGTGAACCCAAATCCCCCTGCTACGGCAAGTCGATCCGGTTGATCAACTCCTCGGCTTCCTTGATCAGGGCTACGTCGGCGGCGATCACGTTCTGGTATCGCTCTGGACTGAACAGGTCGAAACGGCGAAAGTTGCCGACCAGCACCACCTCGCGGTCATCTTCGGTCAGTCCGAGCCACTTGCGCTGGGCGCGACTCAACGAAATGCGGCCCTGTTTGTCGACCTGAACGTCGGTTTTCGGTGCCAGGTAGAGGCGGTTCAGGGCGTTGCGCTGTTGTCCGGCGGGAATGTTCTCGAGGTGTCTGACGAAATCGTCCCACTCCGCGGTCGGGTAAGCGGCCAGACCGCCGTTCATGTTCTTGGTCAGGACCAGATGGAGATCGTCGGTTGCCAGTTGGTCGCGGAATTCCCGCGGAATGCTCAGGCGTCCCTTGTCATCGAGCGGTTTGAAATGTTCACCACAGAAGTGCATTGCAACCCCAGAAAAACCACTAAGAACCATAAATAACCACTTATATCCACATTTGACCCCAACTATAATCCCGGTCCGGTTGGTTGTCAAGTTAGGTCCTTGATTTATCGATCTTTTTTTGATGCAGCGATGACTTCCCACGCTGCTGAAGGGCAGAGGTCGGAGCGAGGCGGGCAAGATGAACGGATTTTTTGGGGTCTCCATGGGATGAAGGGCTCGGAGGGAAAGGATCCATATGACATAATGGCCACCATGAAGACGTCTCGATTTTCTGTTGTGTTGATTTTGACTCTCCTGCTGTTGGCGCCGACGGTTTTTTCCTCTGTTGCCGAGGCAGACGAGTCCGGCTGCATCCAGGTCGGGGATGCCTGGGTGTCCGGTTTGGACAACCCGGCCGGGATTGAGGTCCTGCGGCGGAATGTCCGGTCCAACTGCGAATTCTCGGGTGAATGGGTGAAGCAGTCGGTCGACGTTGAGGACCCCTCGCGGCGGGAACGGATGTGCAACGATCTGGTGTTGATCTGGACCCACAAGGAGTGCGGTTACTTCAGGGATGTTCATAACCCGTCGGCCTATGAACCGTGCAAGACGTGGAGCAGGGAGATGTACCGACGCTGCATGGAGAACGATGTCGACTGGTTCCCTTGACGGGCGCAGGCCGGCTCTGTTGAAGAAGCTGGTGGCAATGCAGAGGTTGGGCAGTGTTGCAGGGAGGGAAATATCCTCTAAGCTTGTACGAGATATGTACACTCCTGCGAATACCTGTCCATTCTTTTGATCGAAAGGAACTGCTATGAAACGACGTGGATTTCTGCAGACCGGCCTGGTGGCGGCCGGTGCAGCCTTGGCATTGCCGGTCCGGACGTTCGGCGCCGATTGCGCAGATATGGCCGGAGGGCTCTATTACACGGTCGAATCCCCGGGTCGCTGGGCTGCCAAGGCGGCCGGACACGCGCCGAACGTCTCGGTGCGGAGTGGCGCCGACGGGGCAATCCTGCAGGTGGTGACGGGCCATGAGATGAAGCCCTTCGAGCACTACATCATCAAGCATGTCGTGCTGAATGATCGCTTTCGATTCGTCAGCGAGACCATGTTCGATCCCACCTCCGGCAAGGCCCCGGTATCGGAGTTCCACGTCGGTAATTATCGGGGAAAGCTTTACGTCCTGTCGGTCTGCAACAAGCACGACACCTGGTTGAAGGAAGTCGACCTGACTTGATGGCGCTTCGCGAATCTCCCCAGGTGTGATGCGTGGGCTACCGGATCGCGGCCGACCTGGTCCTGCTGCTCCATTTTTCCTTCATCCTGTTCGCGTTGTTCGGCGGGTTGTTCGTCCTCTGGCGTAGCTGGATGCTTCTGGTCCATCCGCCGACGGCGGTCTGGATCGCACTGGTGGCGGTCAAGGGGTGGATTTGTCCACTGACCCCGCTGGAAAACCGGTTCCGTGCCCTCGGCGGAGAGGCCGGGTACGGAGGCGGCTTTCTCGAACATTACCTGGTGCCCGTCATCTACCCGGACGGGTTGACCTCTGACCTGCAACTCGTTCTCGGACTGATCGCCATCGGCGTTAATGGTTTCATCTATCTCCTGGTCGTCGGCAAATTGCGGCGCCGCTCGCAGCGAAAAGGATAAAGTTATGGCCCACCTGACCGCGCGAAAAGGTTATGTCGAATTGGAACAGCGTCTTAACCGGTTCCCACAGGGGGCGGCGCCGGGGCGGCTGTTGTATGAAATTCTCGCCATGCTCTTTTCAGAGCGGGAGGCGGAGCTTGTCGCGCGGCTGCCGGTCCGTCCGTTCAGCGCGGCCAAGGCTGCTTCGGTCTGGAGTGTCGGCCGGGGCGAGGCGGAAAAAATTCTGAACCAGCTCGCCGATCGGGCGTTGCTGGTCGATATGCCCCAGAACGGTACGACCCTCTATGTGCTGCCGCCGCCGATGGCCGGGTTCTTCGAGTTCGCCATGATGCGGATCAGGGACGATATCGACCAGAAGGTGCTCTCTGAGCTTTACGAACAGTACATCTCGGTCGAAGACGATTTCATGCGGGGACTGTTCGTCGGTGGTGAGACCCAGCTCGGCCGGGTTCTGGTACACGAGGACGCTGTGTCTCTCGATACTGCCCTGGAGGTTCTCGATACCGACCGTTCCACCGAGATCATCGAGTCGGCGACGGAGATCGGCGTCAGCCTCTGTTACTGTCGGCACAAGCGGCAACACCTCGGAAAAGCCTGTTCGGCGCCGCTCGATATCTGCATGACCTTCAACGTTGTGGCGTCGTCCCTGGTCAGGCACGGTTTCGCCCGGCGCATCGACAAGGTCGAGTGCCTGGAGTTGCTGCACCAGGCGCAGGAAGCCAACCTTGCCCAATTCGGCGAAAACGTGCAGCGCGGAGTCAATTTTATCTGCAACTGCTGCCCCTGCTGCTGCGAGGCGATGCTGGCGGTGCAGCGTTTCGGCCTGGAGCAGCCGATCCATACCAGTAACTATATTGCCGAGGTGGAGGAGGCCTGCAGCGGCTGCGGTCGTTGCCTGCCGGCTTGTCCGGTCAAGGTGCTCTCGCTTGAGGCGGAGGGCGAACAGGGGCGGGGGAGAAAACGTGCCGTGGTCGATCGGAAACTCTGCGTCGGCTGCGGGGTCTGCGTTCGCACCTGTCAACGCCAGGCCATCAACATGGTGCAACGGCAAAGGCGGGTGATCACCCCGGTCAACTCGACTCACAAGGCGGTGCTGATGGCGATCGAGCGGGGCATGCTGCAGCACCTTATCTTCGACAACCGTGCGCTCTGGAGTCATCGCGCCCTCGCCGCCGTCTTCGGCGTGGTTCTGCGTCTCGACCCGATCAAGCGCCTGCTCGCCTCGGAACAGGTCGGTTCCCGCTATCTGGGCGCGCTCTGTGCCAAGTTTGATTACTAATGGCAATTTCCACCGACGAAGTAGATGTATCTGTAACCCGGCGATTGGTCATGTTGTGCCAGTGAGAGGTACGAGAAGGTCATGTCTTTTTATGCACGTCTGATGGCGGCCGGTTACGATCTGGTCATGCAACGCATGGAGCGAGCCTGCCTGGCCCAATGGCGTTCATCCCTTCTGGGGCCTGTTTCCGGCGATCTTCTTGAAATCGGCAGTGGGACAGGGGCCAACGCGTTTTTCTATCCTCCGGAGGTAGGGCGATTGATCCTGACCGAGCCGGATCGTCATATGCAGCGGAGGTTAAAGCGGAAGCTGGCAGGACGGTACCGGGTGGTCGGCTGCAGCGCCGATGCCCTCCCTTTTGCCGACCGGTCGTTTGATGTGGTGGTGAGCACTCTGGTCCTCTGCTCCGTTCCTGATCCGGCGACGGCTTTGGCCGAGATGTACCGGGTCCTGAGGCCGGGCGGACGGCTGGTCTTTATTGAGCACGTGGCGGCACCTGAGGGGGAACGCCTTTTGTCCTGGCAGAGGTTCTGGCAGCCGGCATGGCGAAAGATGGCCGGCAACTGTCACCTGACGCGAAAGACCGAGCAGGCGATCCTGGCGGCCGGTTTCAGCTTTGATCGACTGGAACGGACCAGATCACGTGGTGGTCCTGCGTTCGTTTCACCGACCATCATGGGGACAGCTGTCAGGCGGATGACGACAGAGGTTGAGACAATATAGGGGGGCGGCTAGAGAATCGAAATCGGTTTTGTGGCCTGTTCGGGAGTCGATTCGGGATCCGTCTCCGATTCGGATTCGACGCTCGGCTCATTCTCCGGCTCTGTCGGCTCATCCGATCCGGAGGATGCCTCGACCGGGGGGATGGGCGATACTGGTTCCTCCGCCGTGGCGGTCGATTCGGCATTGACCGGAGGGGCGGTTGGCGTGGCCTCCGGTGCCGGTTTGTCGTAGCCTTCGATCAGGTACTTGTAGATCCAACCGACCACCTGCTTGCCGTCCTCTCCCTGGAAGGCAATTTCAAGCCAGTTCCCTTTCTCCAGGATCAGGGAAACTTTCTGCCCCCCGCGCACCTTGGCGATGGGGCTTCCCTGCATTCCCGGCATTGGACGAACATTGGCCAGGTAGTAGTTCTGTTTGACCCTGACTGATCTGATGGCGCGCTCCTGCTGTCCTTTTCCACGTGTCTTGGAGACGGCGGTCGGACCGGAGCGGTCACGGGACGATTTTCCCTCCTGGTCGTCACGTGGGAAGATGCCGGCGCAGCCGGAAGTGAAAACAACCACCGCCAGCAGCAGGCCAAGCAAAGCCGTTGCTCGTCTGCTTAGTTCAGCGCGATGATTCGCCATCGGTTTCGATCCTTTTCCAGGGTGACGTTGTTGGTCGTCGAGATCTGGCGCGGTTCGCCATCCGGCAGCTCCTGCAGCTCGATATCCCAGGTGATTACGGAGTGCAGGAGGTCTCCCCCCATCCTCATGTCGCTCATGTCGAAAGAGAGATTGATGAAACGGTGCTTGTCCCAGAGGGCCAGGGTCTGGCTCCGTTTTTGCTCACGGTTCGGGAAGTCGGCTGAATAGCAGGACATGAACAGATCGATGTCGCGTTGTAGCGTCGCTTCCCGGACCCGGCGAAACAGGGTGGTCAGCTCGCCGGTCGTTGCGACCGAAATGCGTTCGTTCCGAAATCTCGATGGTTCGCGGTCGCCGGCAAGGACGGCGAGCCAGATCGCCACGCCGACGGCCACGGCGATGCTGAGATAAAGCAGTAACGGGTTTTTCCTCTGGATGGGTGGGAGGACAAGTTCGGGATCGACGGGCGGCGGGTTGTCGGTTTCCTCTTCTGCCGCTTTCTCTGCCCCGGAGTCCTCTTCGACGGTTTCGCCCTCCGTTTCTGTCTTCTCCTCGATTTTCCCTTCATCAAAAACTGTCAAGGCCTCGCACAGCGGGCAGACTCCGGTCGTTTCATCGATCGGTTGTTGGCATTCAAAACATTTCATCGTGTTTCGCAAGACACCTGGGGGACTTTAATCAAGATAAGGTTCTATCATAATCGAACTTGGAGGAAAGAGCTAGGTACAATTGGTCGAAATATTGATAAAATCCTTGAAATAACAGTCGGTTGAAACCATTTTAACATGATATAGGCGCTGCAGGTCGATGATTTTGGTTGTCATGGCAACCGTATGACCGAACAAGGGTGGCGACTGTACTGCAACGGGAAGATGGAGGCTCTGCGGGAACTTTTCGGCTGATGCAAATTTCAACGATTGGCTGGCTCTGGCGTCAGGGCCAGAAATAACGCATGTCGTAGGGGGTATAAGGGTAGTTGTAATAGGATGGGTCGTACGGATTGGTGCGGAGGCGTGTCCCTTCTTCGACGTAAATCGGCCGGTACGGGTAGGGTCCCGGGTAGAGCATGTAACGGTACGGACTCTGCCAGGAATAGATCTCACCGAGTTGCAGCACCGGGTAGCGGTAATTGGTCACCCCGAGCAACGAACGTTCCTCGACGCCGGTTACGGTGGCGGTCAGGGTGACAAGCCGTCCCGGTGGATAAACCACGGGGTCGAGCAGGCGCTCGGTCCGGACCAGGAAACGGCCGCTGCCGTCATCGACGGCGACAGGCTCGCCCCAGCGGTCGAGGCCCCAGTTGTAAACCTCCAGTTCCGAACCTTCGGCTTCCGTCTTGAGCCCGACAATGACGCCGCCGAGCAGTAAGGTTTCACCCCGGTGGACCTCCGGGTTTTGCCGCACCTCGGTAAAGTCGAGATTCGGCGTGACCTGGTCCCGGGCCGCTTGGGAAATGACGTGGCCGCATCCGGTCAAAGAGACCAGCAGCGCCAGCAATCCGATGGTTTTTGCAGTGTTCATGGCAGCATCCCCGACGATTTGCTTTTATCAACTTTATCCCTCCGGCCGGGCATGTCAATCCACAGATCGGGGGCCGATCCAACGTTTTTCAATGCTCGCCGTAATTGTTGACGCACCCCGAAGGCTCTGCTAAGTTGCGGACCTGTTTTGCGCGCGGCCAAACTGAGATTCCCTGTACTGCTCCGCCCGTGGAGACGTCATGCCGACCATCAGATTCGTCAAACTGAAAAAACCGGAGAAAGCGAAACACCTCTGCCTGCTGGCCGAGAAGTATTTCTCGGAAGGGAAACGGGTGCTGTTGACCGTCAGCGACGATAACCAGGGGGTCACCCTCGACCGGTTCATGTGGACCTACAGCAAGGGGGCCTTCCTGCCGCACGCGTACGACAACGGTTCCGTGGAGTGTTTCGATGAGCCGGTCGTCATCACCCTGAAGGAGCGTAACTGCAACAATGCCCAGGTCCTGATCATGGGAGCACCGTGCTCCCTTGAATTCGTCCGCCGCTTCGAGCAGGTCGTCGATTTCGCCGAGCTGTATGACGATTCTCTCGCCGAGGCGGCGCGCGAGCGATTCAGGCAGTATCGAGAGGCAGGCTTTGCTCCCGACATGCACGAATAATGGGGGGGATGAGAGCCTGGTCCGACTGGACGAAGTTCCGACCCTCGAGACTGAAATCGACCTTTCGCCCGCAGCGTGCCACGCGTTGACAGCCTGGGGTGCGAGAGTGGGGCAGGTTGTCACCGTGGTCGACACGGAAGCGAGCCTTTATCGCGCGCGGGTCAGCCGGTTCGACGGTTCGGTCGGCACGCTCGTACCGTTTGAGCGACTCGCTGGTGAGCAGAGGGACAGGGTCCGGATCGAGGTTTACCAGGCGTTGCCGGAGAAGGAACGTTTCGAGCTGGTGCTGGAAAAGTTGACCGAGCTTGGCGTCGACCGGATCGCTCCGTTCCAGGCGACCCGTTCGATCTCCCTGGAAGAGAGGGATGCGCGGCAGAAGAAATCACATCGCTGGCCCGAGGTGGTGTTGCGGGCCGCCCGGCAATGCCGGAGGGCTGAGCTGCCTGAACTCTATCCGATGCTCTCCTGGGACGAGGCGACGTGGCTCGCCAATCAGGCCGATCTCAAGCTGATGCTGCTTGAGAATGGGGCCCCGTGGCTGTTGCGCGATGCTCTTGAACAGAAACCACTGCGAATTTCAATGCTGGTCGGTCCGGAGGGTGGATTCACCCCCGAGGAGGTGGCGGAGGTGACCGCCCTCGGATTCCTCCCGGTGTCACTCGGGCCACGCATTCTTCGTACCGAGACCGCCGCCCTGACAGCGGCGGCCATTATTCAATATCAGTTCGGTGATATAGGTTGACATGACAGTCTCGACAAATCTGTTGCATAACCTGGTCGTGGTGCTGGTCGGCACGCAGGGGAACCTGAACCTCGGCTCCGTGGCGCGCAGTCTCGGTAATTTCGGCGTGCGTGAACTGCGCCTGACGGCTCCCGAGGCCGACCCGGCCAGCGACGAGGCAAGACGGATGGCGGTCAGCGCCCGGCCGCTGCTCGAACAGGCGCGCCGTTTTGATGAGCTGCGTCAGGCCGTCGCCGACTGTCACCTGGTCATCGGCACCAGCCGACGCACCGGTAAATACCGGGTCGATCCGCTCGAGCCGTCCGATGCAGCAGAGTTGCTGTTTCCACAGCTGGCCCACGGCAGGGTCGCTTTGGTGTTCGGTCGGGAGGATCACGGTCTGTCGGCCAGCGAAGTTGAACTCTGTCAACGGGTTCTCGAGATCCCGACCGACGATGCGGTCCCGTCGATGAACCTCGCCCAGGCGGTCAGCATCTGCCTTTATGAATGTTATAAGCTGGCCCAGAAGAACGCTGCAGGTTTCGGCGGCGACCGGCGCGAATTGGCAACCGGGGATGAGCTCGAAGCGATGTTCCAGCATATGCGCCGGACACTGCTCGATATTGAATTTCTCGACCCCCAGAACCCGGACCATATTCTGCGCGCATTGCGGAGTATCCTTGGCCGGGCAGCTCTCGACCCGCGTGAAGTCAGAATTCTGCAGGGTTTGCTGAGTCGTGTCGACTGGGTCGAAGGAGAACGGCAGAGGTCGCAGGGAGGTTGATCGTGGAGCAGGCATTTCATCATGTCGAGTTGACGAATGGCTTGGTGCTATCATTCTTCGACCAGACGAACAGGTATTACGGTGACTACCACCGGGTCCGGGTCGAGGTGCGTGCACCGATTCCGATCTGTCCCACTTGTTTCCCCACCGCCGCCGACCCGGAAGTCGAAGCTGAAAAAGCGCGCCTGCTGCTCGGGTCGGATGTCGTCTTCCGGGCCGAGCTTGAGAGAATGGGGGTCGCAGGGGGAGATGTCGAAACGGTGCGCCGGGAGCTGGTTGAACGTTTTGTCAGGACATCACGGGTCTATCTTGAACTGGACGAGTTTCCGTGTCGTTACCTCTCGAAGCAGCTGGACGTCAAACGTCGAGGCGGTGTGGCTGCGTTGGCCGGGATATGCCGGAGCTGACGGTCGAAAGCCTGGCGACCGGTGGGGAAGGGGTCGGCCGCTTCAACGGAAAGACCGTCTTCGTACCACTCACCGCACCCGGTGACAGGGTTCGGTTTGAGGTCGTTCAGGAAAAGAAGCGGTACCTCCGTGGCAGGATGACGGAGCGTCTGGACGACGGTTCCGGGCGTCGGAGGCCGCCTTGCCCCGTTTTTGGCGAGTGCGGCGGCTGTGACTGGCAGCACCTCGCGTATACGGAACAGGCGGAGTGGAAGCAACGGCTGGTTCAGGATGTCCTTCACCGGATAGGCGGTGTTCAGGCCGCCTCGGAACTTCCGATCCTCCCCGCCGTCAGTGAGTGGGGCTATCGCAGTCGCGTCCAGTTCAAATGCCACGCCACTTCCGAAGGCATGGCGATCGGTTTTTTTCGACGCGGCTCACATTTCGTGATCGATATCGTCTCCTGTCCCATCGCCGACGAGCGGATCAACCACTTGCTTGTCTGGTTGCGTCCCATCCTGGAACGATTTCCGGTGCCGGAGACGATCCCGCAGGTCGATGTCGAACTCGGTGCGGACGGGCAGGCGCGAATGGTCGTTCATCAACTGGCCGACGCGCAGACGGAAGCTGCCGAGTACCTGGCGCGATACGCCGCCGAGAATGACGTCGCGCTCTTCATGCAGACCGGGCGCAAGTCAACCCTGCAGCATCTCTGCGGTCCCGTTGGTTTGGGCATCGAGGTCGATGACCCACCCCTGCGGCTGTTGTACGATGCCGGGGGGTTCGCCCAGGTCAATGCCGGGCAGAATCGCCTGCTGGTTGATGAAGTGGTGCGACTCGCGGCCCTGGTCGGAACGGAGAGGGTGATCGACCTTTACTGCGGCATGGGGAACCTGAGCCTCCCGCTTGCGCGGCGGTCCGCTTCGCTGGTCGGAATCGAGGCGTATCAACCGGCGATTGTCGCTGCGGAACAAAATGCCAAAACGAACCGGGTGGAAAACTGCCGGTTCCTTGTCGGCGACGCCATGTCCGCTTTGCCGCGCCTGCTCGACCAGCCGTGCGATCTCCTGGTCCTTGACCCGCCGCGCCAGGGGGCGAAAGAGCTCAACCAGGCGTTGGCTGGCGGCGCTCATCTGCCGACACGGCTCCTCTACGTATCCTGCGACCCGGCTACTCTGGCCCGGGACGTCAAGGGGCTGACCAGTACGGGATATCACCTGAGTGCCCTGCGCCCCATCGATATGTTTCCCCAGACCCATCACGTTGAAACAATTGCCCTGCTGGAATTGGAGTGACAAGCAGCATTTAGCACCTGGAATGGGCGGTTGTTCAGCCAAATTTTGCTTGAAATTTTCGGGATGGCATGTTATTGAAGCACAGTTTTATCATGTTCACTCCGATTTCAGGTGGGCAACTTGCTCACTTTTTTTATTTTTGGGGTACGCTCTTATGAAGTCAAACGACGTATTGTCGCGAGTTGAGCAGTTGGTGATGCCGATTCTCGATGATCTCGGGATGGAGCTGGTCCACCAGGAATACCGACAAGAAGGACGAGAATGGGCCCTGCGCCTGTTCATTGACAAGCCGGGTGGAATTACCCTGGATGACTGTGTCACTGTCAGTCGTGAAGTCGATGCGATCCTCGAAGTCGAGGATGTGGTCCACCGCTCTTACCGTCTTGAGGTGTCATCGCCCGGTCTTGACCGGCCGTTGTTGAAATCGCGGGATTATGCGCGGTTCGCCGGTGAATGGGTGAAAATCAAGACTCGGGATAGCATTGATCCCGATCAGCGCGGGCATCAGCGCAAGACTTTTTCCGGGATTCTTTGCGGAATCGAGGGGGATGTTGTCACCATCGAACAACAGGACAAGCGTGGTGGCAAAGTCGAACTGAGGCTGGGCGAAATCGATCAGGCCAATCTCGACCCGCAATTCTGACGGTTGGAACAGTCCGACAAACGAAAAATTCGGCCACCGGCCGAAACATGAAGTCAATAGGGAGCGTTTGGATGGAAGCGAATCTGAACATCATCATCGACCAGGTGGTCAAGGACAAGGGAATTGACCGTGAGATCCTCGTTGAGGCTCTTGAGCAGGCGGTGCTGACTGCGGCCAACAAGAAGTATCGCAATACGCGTGATCTCGAAGCTCACTACAACGAAGAAGTTGGTGAGGTCGAGGTGTTCGAGTTTGTGACTGTGGTAGAAGAAGTCGAAGACTCCTACAAGGAGATCGATATCAACGAGGCGAGGGAGATCGATCCCGACGTCGAGCCGGGAGATTCCCTCGGGATGAAAATGGATTCGACCGGCTTCAGCCGGATCGCTGCCCAGACTGCGAAGCAGGTCATCATCCAGAAGGTTCGCGAAGCAGAGCGTGAAGGGATCTACAACGAGTTTAAGGATCGGGTCGGCGAGCTGCTCAACGGCATCGTCCGCCGCTACGAACGGGGCGATCTGATCGTCGACCTCGGTCGTGCGGAGGCGTTGCTGCCGCATCGCGATCAGGTCCCGCGGGAAAACTATCGCCAGGGAGACCGGGTTCGTGCTTTTCTCCGCGAAGTCAGGATGGCGACCAAGGGACCGCAGATTATCCTG
Source organism: Desulfuromonas sp. (assembly GCA_002868905.1). Taxonomy (GTDB): domain Bacteria; phylum Desulfobacterota; class Desulfuromonadia; order Desulfuromonadales; family Geothermobacteraceae; genus BM304. Next base: position 35,242 of record PKUA01000011.1, on the reverse strand, counting down.
TCGCGGACCGATCCGGGTCTGGTTGCGACCCTGTTCAAGACCGAAGTTCCCGAGATCTCCGAGGGGATTGTCGAAATTATGGCGGTTGCGCGTGAACCGGGCAGCCGGACCAAGATCGCCGTTCTCAGCAACGACCACGATGTCGATCCGGTCGGCGCTTGCGTCGGGATGCGCGGCTCCCGGGTGCAAAATGTCGTCTCCGAATTGCGCGGAGAGAAGATCGATATCATTCCCTGGACGCCCGACATTGCCCGGTTTGCCTGTTCTGCGCTTTCACCGGCGGAAGTGACCCGGGTATACGTTGACAATGAGGAACAGGCGCTCGAGATCATCGTTCCGGACGACCAGCATTCTCTCGCCATAGGCAAGAAGGGCCAGAACGTCCGTCTGGCGGCGCGACTGACAGAATGGAAGATCGACATCAAGAGTGAAACCCGCGCTGCCGAAGCCGAGTTGGAAGAACTGACCGGTGGTGGAGCGGCAGAGGAGGAAGCTGCTGAGACGGAGACTGCAGCTGAAGAGGTCGCGACGGAGCGCAGCCCCGAAGATTTTACCCGCGACGAGCTGTACGAACTGGCGAAGCAGCATAAGATTCCTGGCCGGAGCAGCATGAGTAAGGGCGACCTCGTCGAGAAGCTGCTCGAAGTCGATGCCTTCTCGCAGTTGGCGGAAGCTGAAGATGAGCCCGCCGCCGAGGAAGCTTCGATCGAAGATCCGGTGGACGAGGACTGAGGGCCATGGGTGGAAGCGGACGGGCGGAGAGAAGTTGTCTCGGTTGCCGCCAGGTTCGCCCCCAGTCGGAGTTGACGAGGTACGTTGTTTCACCCGACGGAATTGCGCTCCTGATTGACTATCGTCATCGGCTGCCCGGACGGGGGGGCTATACATGCCCGACCATGGGGTGCCTGAGTCATGCGGTGAAGCGGAACCAGTTTCAGCGCGCCCTTCGGGCCGGTAACCTGCAGGTTGATCTGGCACAACTCGTCATCGAGTTTCGCAACCAGGTGCTGCAGCGGATCGAGAACCTGATCGGCATGGCGCGGAAATCGAATCAACTGGTCAGTGGCAGTAACCAGTTCCTGGCCGAAGTCGGCCGTGGCAGAGTTCCGGGTCTGGTGTTGCTGGCGAAAGATGTTTCAGTCGGTATTGGCGACAAAATCCGGCAGCGTATCACCGCAAGTGCAAGTGGAACGCCGATCTGCCAACTGTTCACGAAGGAACATCTCGGCACTTTGCTGGGGCGGGATGAGCGGAGCGTTGTCGGTATTTGGCAAGGAAAACTGAGTGAAGCGCTGGTGTTGGAATTGCAGCGCTACGAAGACTTTGCAGGGGAGATTTGATGTCGAAGACACGGGTTTATGAACTGGCGCAGAAGATGGGATTGGACAACAAGGAGTTGCTGCGTCGGCTCCAGGAAGCCGGCATCGAGGTCAAGAGCCACATGAGCGTATTGGACGATTCCGTCGTTGAACAGTTTTCAAAGCCGGCTGAAGAGAGCGATAAGCCGCAGGTGATCGAGGAACGACGCATCTCATCCGGGATTATCCGGCGCCGCCGTAAGGAACCGGTCAAGACGGCCGAGGAGCCGGAGGCCGAGACAGCCGCGAAAGCAGAAGAGGCTCCCGAGGAGCCGGTCGCCGAAGAGGCCGAAACGATGGTTGTTTCGGAGGTCGAGGCTGAAGAAGTCGAAGAGGCTCCGGTTAAAGAAGCGAAAGCAGAGGTCGCAGAGGGAGAGGCTGAACCTGAGGTCGAGAAGACGAAGACCGGGGAAGAAACCGTTACCGCGACCGCAAAGTCAAAGAAAAAAGCGGAACCGGTTGCCGAACCTGCCGAAGAAGAGACGACAGCTGCTATTGAGCCCGACGCGGTCGAAAAGACGGCTGCCAAGGCCAAAGACAAAGCTCCCAAAGAAGAGAAACCGGCCAAGCCAGCCAAAGCGACGGCTAACCGCGCCAAGATTCTCGGCCGCGTGGAGTTGCCTCAGGCGGAAGCTCCCGCAAAAAGACCCGCCGGGGGCGATGGACGTCGCAGTCGCCCCGACCGTCCGGGTCGGCCGGCGCCTCCCCGCCCGAGTGCTCCGGGGGCAATGCCTCCCCCGGCCGATCTTGGCGCGCCAGCCAAAGAGGGGCGGGGCAACAAGAAGAAAAAGAAGGGGCGCGGCGGTAACGAAGATTCGGACCGTCGCCCGGGGGACAGCCGGCGGGCCAAGCGGGCACGCATGGAGGTTTTCGAGCCGGACCGCAATGACAGGATGCGTCGCGGTAAAAGGGCGAAGCAGCAGAAGAAGACCGAAATCACCACATCCAAGGCGATCAAGCGGAAGATCCGTATTACCGACGTCATTACCGTTGGAGAACTCGCAAAGCGGATGGGGGTCAAGGCCAACGACCTGATCAAGGAGTTGATGCGCCAGGGTAACATGGTGACCATCAATCATCCCCTCGACTTCGATACTGCGGCGATCCTTGCCTCGGAATTTGAATATGAAGTTGAAAACGTCGCCTTCGACGAGGCGACCATCCTGCAGGATTCAGCTGTCAAAAAGGGTGAGGAAGACGCTGCCGAGGATCTGAAGCCGCGGCCGCCTGTGGTCACTATCATGGGCCACGTCGATCACGGTAAAACCAGCCTGCTCGATGCGATTCGTGCCACCAACATCACTTCCGGTGAAGCGGGGGGGATAACTCAGCACATTGGTGCTTACGATGTTGAGCTTGATGGCCGTAAAATCAGCTTTCTCGATACTCCGGGGCACGAGGCGTTCACCGCGATGCGTGCCCGGGGCACCAAAGTGACCGACATCGTCATCCTGGTGGTCGCTGCCGACGACGGTGTCATGCCGCAGACGCGCGAGGCGATCAACCATGCCAAGGCGGCCGAAGTTCCGATCATCGTCGCGGTCAACAAGATCGACAAGCCGAATGCCAATCCCGACCGTGTCAAGCAGGAGTTGACCGAGTTCGAGCTGGTTCCGGAGGATTGGGGTGGGGATACGATTTTCTCTGAGGTCTCCGCCAAGGAGAATACCAATATCGACCACCTGCTGGAGATGATCCTTCTTCAGGCCGAAGTCCTCGAATTGAAAGCAAATCCCGACAAACGTGCCAGCGGTGCGATTGTCGAGGCGCGGATCGACAAAGGTCGCGGGCCGGTGGCAACCGTGCTGGTGCAGGAAGGAACCCTGAAAATAGGAGACCCTGTCGTCAGCGGCGTCCATTTCGGCCGTGTCCGGACCATGACCAATGATCGAGGTGATCGGCTCGAGGAAGCCGGCCCGTCGATGCCGGTCGAAGTGACAGGGCTCTCCGGCGTGCCGGATGCCGGCGACACAGTCAACGCGGTTGAGGATGAGAAAACCGCCAAGGACGTCGCCCAGCACCGGTCGCATAAGTTACGTGAGGCGGAGCTTGCCAAGACCAGTAAAATCTCACTGGATCAACTCTACGCCCGGATCCAGGAAGGGGATGTCAAGGAACTCAAGGTCATCATCAAGGCCGACGTCCAGGGTTCGGTCGAGGCGGTCCGGGAATCGCTGCTCAAACTCTCCTCCGACCAGTGTCGGTTGATTGTCATTCATACCGGGGTTGGCGGTATCATCGAAAGTGACGTCTCTCTCGCCTCGGCCTCCGATGCCATCGTGCTCGGTTTCAATGTCCGTCCCGAGGCCAAGGCGACTTCTCTCGCCGAGCTCGAAGGGGTTGACATCCGACTGTACAACATCATTTACGATGCGGTCGGCGACGTGAAGAACGCCATGGAGGGTCTGCTCGCTCCGACCTTGAAGGAAGTCGAGCTCGGTCGGGCCGAAGTGCGGAATACTTTCCATATCAGTAAAATCGGTACCATTGCCGGTTGCTATGTTGTCGACGGGAAGATCACCCGTAACTGCAAGGCCCGCCTGGTGCGCGACAGCGTGGTGATCTGGGAAGGGGCGCTCAACTCGCTCAAGCGCTTCAAGGACGACGCCAAGGAAGTCGCAACCGGCTACGAGTGTGGTATCGGCCTTGAGAATTACAACGACATCAAGGTCGGCGATTTCATCGAAGCGTTTGAAATCGAAGAGGTCCAGACCAAGCTGCAGTAGGCTCCTGACCGCAAGGTCTACCGGGGAGGAGGGTCAATGGTCGTCGGGGTGCTCGACATCGAGTTGCACCTTTACGCTCCTCAGTCGCTCAAGGAGAAGCGGGGAATCGTTCGCTCCCTGGTCGGGAGAATTCGGAGCCGACACCCTGTCTCCTGTGCCGAAACCGGTCACCAGGACTTCTGGCAGAAGGCTCGCATCGGGATCACGATGGTCGGAATCTCCGAGAATTCCATCAGCCCGGTGCTGGAACGGATCGAACGTGACATCCAAAGCTCCGGCGAGGTTGAAATCACTCGCCGAGAGCTCGAATTTCTGCATTACGGAGAATTATGAGAGGCGATTCTTTCCATCGCTCGCAGCGCGTGGCCGAGTTGATCCAGCAGGAGATTTCGGCCTTGATACAGTTTGAGCTGAAAGACCCCCGGATCGGATTTGTTACGATAACCGGTGTTGAGGTCAGCTACGATTTGCAGCACGCCAAGATCTATTACACGGTCATGGGAGAGGAAAAGCAGCGCCGGGAAACCGCCGCCGGCTTTGCCAAGGCGCTCGGTTTTCTCCGTCGCGAAATCGGCAAACGTCTCAGGTTGCGCCTCGTCCCGGAACTATCCTTTCAATACGATACCTCCATCGAGCATGGTGGTCATATCGAGACATTGTTGAACCAGATTCATGCCGAATCAAACCAAGATAACGAAGATAGCTGACCTGATCCGATCCGGATCTCGTTTCCTGGTCACCGCCCATGAACACCCGGACGGTGATGCCCTGGCATCGACCCTTGCCCTGGCCAATGCCTTGCGGGAGCAAGGTCGGGATGTCATCGCCTTCAACCGAGACACCGTCCCTGCCGATCTCGAGTTTCTGCCCGGATCCGATTCGGTCAGGCAGAGCCTGCCTGACGCTGAATGGGATGTCGGTTTTGTGCTCGATGCCGGTGACCTGAAACGGGTCGGCGCTGACGTCAAGGCGTGCTGCAAGGATCTGGTGAATATCGACCACCACCCCTATTCCGAGCAGTTCGGCGTTGTCAACCTGGTCGATACAGAGGCTGCGGCGACCGGGATTCTGATTTATCATCTCCTGAAAACCCTTGACTGGCCTATCTCCGGGGATGTCGCTCTCTGCATCTACACGGCTATCCTCTCCGACACCGGTTCCTTTCGTTATTCCAATGCCAACCGCGAAGCTTTCGCCGTCGCCGGCGAAATGGTCGAGCTCGGTGTCGACCCCTGGGCGGTTGCGAGCGGACTGTATGAGAGTCAGGAAGAGATGAGGCTTCGCTTGCTCGGTCATTCTCTGCCGACCCTGGCGGTCTCGAGCTGTGGCCGAATCGCTGCCATGGCGGTGACGGAGGAGATGATGGCTGAAACCGGCGCGGCCCAGGAACACACTGATCGTTTCATTAATTACCCCCGCTCGGTCCGGGGTGTCGAAGTGGCCCTCTTTTTCCGGGAGACCGGACCCTCGCGTTATAAGGTCGGCTTCCGCAGCAAGGGGAACGTCGACGTTGGCGCCCTGGCACGTGAACTTGGCGGCGGTGGACATCATAATGCCGCCGGAGCAAGCGTCGAGGGGGATCTCGCGACAATCCAGCATCAGGTTTTTACCCGCCTTCAGGCACTGCTCCCCGTATAAATGGAAGGTTTCCTGCTGATTGACAAGCCGGCCGGCATGACGTCGTTCGATGTCGTACGGCGCGTTCGCCGCGCGACCGGGTGTCGCAAGATCGGTCACGGCGGCACCTTGGATCCGATGGCGACCGGGTTGCTCCCGCTCGCGCTCGGTCGTGGTACACGGCTGCTGGAATACCTGAGTGACGGCGACAAGGCCTATCTGGCGACCGTGATGCTCGGTGTGACGACCGACACACTGGACGCCGAAGGAGAAGTCCTGGAACGGAAGCCGGTACCTTGTTTCGACCGGGAACAGATCGAGTCGGCCTGCGAATTTTTCCGCGGCCAAATCGAACAGGTGCCGCCGATGTATTCCGCGTTGAAGCACCAGGGTCAGCCGCTGTATAAGCTCGCCAGGAGCGGGCGTAGCGTTGAACGTGCGGCGCGTCAAGTGACCATCCACCGTCTCGAGGTGGATTTGTTGGAGCTGCCGACTCTCGAACTGTCCATCGCCTGCAGCAAGGGGACCTACATCCGGACTCTCGCTGCGGACCTTGGTGACAACCTCGGGACCGGCGCTCACCTGACAGCCCTGCGGCGCACGGAGCACGGCCCGTTCCGGATTGAGGCCGCGATCGGTCTGGAGGACGTTGAAGATCATGACTGGAGTCTACCCTTCAGCGGTCTTTTGCCCCTGACGATGGCCTTTGCCGGTTGGCCCCGGGTGGAACTGGATGGTGACGCGAAGGAGCGTTTGAGGCAGGGAATTCCTCCCACACTGGAGCAGATCCGGCTCCCTGCAGAGATCGAACCGGGGACGCGGGTGGTGTTGCTGACGGGAGAACCGTTGTTCGCGACAGCACGCTTTGAGCCCGAGCGACCCCAGGAGAAGCGTGGGGATTTTAAATTGTTGAAGGTGTTTCACCCCTGAAACTCTTTACAGCACGGGGGTTTTGTGATAATTAGTCCACTTACTTCAGCCCGGCGGAGCTGTCATTGAGGCGTCCGGCGGCTTATTTTTCTGTTAAGGAGAACCGAAACTGTGTTGGAAATCGAGCGTAAAAAAGAGATTATTGACAAGTTCCAGAAGCATGAGGGTGACACAGGATCTCCCGAGGTTCAGATCGCCCTGCTGTCCGAGCGGATTACGTACCTGACCGAACATTTCCGGACCCACAAAAAGGATCATCATTCCCGGCGTGGTCTGCTGAAAATCGTTGGTCAGCGTCGTCGTCTGCTCGATTACCTGAAGTCGAAAGATGTCGAGCGTTATCGCAGCGTCATCAAAGAACTCGGCATTCGTCGCTAGACAGCAGTATTTATTCTCGGGAGGGCAGTTGACTGCCCTTCTTTTTCCTTGATCGGATTGTCATCGCAGGAGGCTGTCCGGAGAGAGGGTCGCGCACACACATATACTTTGTGGGCGGACACTGTCTCAGGCCAACCTCCTTCGGACTTTATGGCATCCGACAAGCGTCGTTCAACGTCAACGGCGACCCAGGAAGGGTCGCGAAGGAGTCAAACATGGCTTACCACAAAGTTGAGGTGCCGTTCAACGGGCAACCTCTCACCATCGAAACCGGGAAGATGGCGCGTCAGGCCGACGGCGCCACGGTTATCACCTACGGCGAAACCAAGGTGCTTTGCACCGCCGTTTCCGCCAGGACCATGCGGGAAGGGCAGGATTTCTTCCCCCTGACCGTCAACTACCAGGAAAAGTTCTATGCGGCCGGCAAAATCCCCGGCTCGTTCTTCCGCCGCGAGCGCGGTTCTACCGAACGGGAGACGCTGATCTGCCGGTTGATCGACCGCCCGATGCGGCCGCTCTTCCCCAAGGGGTATCTCTTCGAGACCCAGATCATGCCGACCGTGGTTTCGGCCGACTGCGTCAACGATCCGGATACCCTCGCCATGGTCGCGGCTTCTGCCGCCGTCATGGTTTCGGACATCCCGTTCGAGGGTCCGATCGCCGCTGTGCGCGTCGGGCGGGTTGACGGCAAGCTGATTGCTAACCCGACCCTGCCTCAGATCGAAGAGAGCGAACTGAATATCGTCGTTTCCGGTTCGCGGGAGGCCGTGATGATGGTTGAAGGGGAGGCCGACCTTATCTCGGAGAAGGAGATGCTCGAAGCGATCTTCTTCGGTCATGAGTCGCTGCAGCCGCTGCTCGATGTTCAACTCGAACTGCAGAAGCTGGTCGGCGTCGAGAAGCGCCCGTTCGAAGTGGCCGAGGTCGATGCGGACCTGGAAGCGAAGGTGACCGAGTTGGCCGAGAAGCGTCTCGCCGACGCCAACCGGATTCAGACCAAACAGGAGCGTTACGCCACCGTCGATCTGATCAAGGCCGAGGTGAAGGAAGCCCTCTCCGAGGAGTTCCCGGAGCGAGGCGGCGAGATCTCCAGTATTCTCGGCAGCATCGCCAAGCGGGTTGTCCGCCAGATGGTGACCAGAGAGAAGGTCCGGATCGACGGCCGCGACACCAAGACGGTCCGTCCCATCACCTGCGAGACCGGCGTCCTGCCGCGTGCCCACGGTAGCGCCCTGTTCACCCGTGGTGAGACCCAGGCCCTGGTCGCACTCGCTCTCGGCACCAAGCAGGATGAGCAGCGCATGGACAACATCCAGGGGATGGAATTCAAGAATTTCCTGCTCCATTACAACTTCCCGCCGTTCTGCGTCGGTGAAACCAGCATGCGCCTGTTCCCCGGACGCCGCGAAATCGGACACGGCATGCTCGCCGAGCGTTCCGTTGCGGCCGTCCTGCCGGATCATGATGATTTCCCCTACACCATTCGTCTTGTCTCCGACATCCTCGAATCGAACGGCTCCTCCTCCATGGCCAGCGTCTGCGGTTCGTCACTGGCGTTGATGGATGGTGGCGCGCCGATTAAGGAAGCGGTGGCGGGTATCGCCATGGGCCTGATCAAGGAAGGTGACGACGTCGCCATCCTCTCCGATATCCTCGGCGACGAAGATCACCTCGGCGACATGGACTTCAAGGTGACCGGGACCAGGGACGGTGTCGCCGCCCTGCAGATGGACATCAAGATCACCGGCGTCAATCGCGAGATCATGGAGCAGGCGTTGGAGCAGGCCCGCGAAGGGCGCATCCATATCCTTGACAAGATGGCTGAAGCGATCGCCACCTCGCGCGAGGAACTCTCACCGTATGCGCCGCGCATCACCAGTATCAACGTCAAGCCCGACCAGGTTCGGGTTGTCATCGGTCCTGGTGGCAAGAACATTCGCGGCATCATCGACGCGACCGGCTGCCAGATCGATATCGATGACGACGGCAAGGTCAACATCTTCTCGACCGATGGTGAGTCGGCGAAAAAAGCGATCAAGATGGTCCGGGATCTGACCGAGGAGCCGGAAGTCGGCAAGCTCTACCAGGGGACGGTCAAGAAGATCATGGAGTTCGGCGCCTTTGTCGAAATCCTCCCCGGAACCGACGGCCTGGTTCACATCTCCGAGCTGGACAAGGAGAGGGTCAAGGCTGTGACCGATATCCTTAAAGAGGGTGACGAGGTCCTGGTTAAATGCATCGCCATTGATCGCCAGGGTAAAATCAAGCTCTCCCGCAAGGAGGCCCTCGGCCAGACAGCTCCCCAGGATTAAACCCCAGACTCATGGTCCGGCAGTCCATTCTGCATAATGGCATCCGGGTGGTAACGGAGCATCTTCCCGGTTACCACTCGGTTGCCATCGGGCTCTGGGTCATGTTCGGCTCCCGGCATGAACTTGCCGAGGAGCGCGGCGTCTCCCACCTGCTCGAACACATGCTGTTCAAGGGGACTGAGCGCCGCAGCGCTGCCGACATCGCCAGTGAAATCGATGCGGTCGGCGGCAGCCTGAACGCCTTCACCGCTCGCGAATTCAGTTGTTTCCACGCCCGGGTCCTCAACGAGGACCTGCCGCTTGCGGTCGATCTTCTGACCGACATGTTCTGTCACCCCCGCTTTGACGAAGATGAACTCCGCAAAGAACAGGGGGTGGTTCTGCAGGAGATCGCCCGTCTGCAGGATACACCGGAAGACTACATCCACGAACTGTTCTCCCGCACCCTCTGGGGTTACCACCCGCTCGGGTGTTCGAGCTCCGGTGAGCCGGATGTTCTGGCCGGTGTGACCGGTGATCGCCTGCGCACCTACATGGCGGAACATTTCATCGGGTCCCGGTTGCTGGTATGTGCCGCCGGTGACGTGGAGCATGATGACCTGGTCGAGCTGATCGGGAGCAAACTTGCCGACCTCTCCGAGGGATCCCCGATCGTCAACGAAGCACCTCCCGCGGCGACACGCCGCCTGGACGTAACAGAACGCGCATCGGACCACGTCCACCTCTGTCTCGGCGTGCGGGCCGTATCCCAGGACGACCCGGATCGTTTCACACAATACATGCTCGACACGATTCTCGGGGCGAGCATGAGCTCCCGCCTGTTTCAGGCGATCAGGGAACGGCACGGCCTCGCTTACTCGATTTACAGTTACCCGACCTGTTATGCGGACGCTGGTGCGGAGGTTGTCTACTGCGGTTGTGCCAGCAGTCACCTGCAGGCTGCTGCCGAGGTCATCCTGGAGCAATTCCGTCAACTTGTCGACAACGAGGTGTCCGAGGATGAAGTGAGTCATGCCTACCATCAGATTCGGGGCAAGCTGCTTTTGTCGCTTGAAAATATCAGTAATCGCATGTCACGGCTGGCCAAGGGGATGATCTATCTCGGCAAACCGCCGATCATCGACGAGGTTCTTGAAAAATTCGCCGCCGTCGATTCAGGGCAACTGCGCCAATTCGCCGCCCGAATATTCGCCGACGACAGGTTGAACCTGCACCTGCTCGGCTCCCCGCCCCCCGAGGGGCTCGATTTCGACAGGATCCGGATTCACAACCAAGCAGGGGGGAGGGCATCATGACCGAGATCTCTGTGCAAAGGTTGCGGGAGAACGCCCGGATCCCGCGCTACATGACCCGTCATGCAGCCGGTATGGACCTGTATGCCGCTCTCGACTCTCCCGTGGAGCTTGATCCGGGTGAAAGAATGCTGATCCCGACCGGCATCGCCCTCGCCATTCCCGATGGGTTCGAAGGGCAGGTCAGGCCCCGTTCCGGTCTCGCTCTACGTCAGGGGATCGGCATGGTCAACGCTCCCGGAACCATTGACGCCGATTATCGCGGAGAGGTCGGAGTTTTACTGATCAACCACGGTCTGGAGAAAGTCGTCCTCAGTGACGGTGACCGGATTGCCCAACTCGTTATTGCGCCAGTGGTCAGGGCCGTGCTCACCGAAACGGACCAACTGCCGGAAACGGAGCGAGGTGCAGGCGGTTTCGGGCACACCGGAATAGCAGGGACCAAGGAGCCTTCATGATGTCCAAAGGCGACGAACTGCTTGATTTCCCCTGTGATTACATGTTCAAGGCGGTCGGGCCTGCCGCGATCGACGAGCAATTCCAACAGCGGGTTATCGCGGCCGTCCGGAGGGTTGTCGATGTCCCGGTCGACGGAGTCAAGCTCAGGGAAAGTTCCGGGAAGGCATACCTGGCTGTGACAGTGCTGGTCCGCCTGGTCAATCGTGATCAGTTGGAACGTATCTATGCCGAATTGCGAGGGCTTGAAGGACTGAAATTTCTGCTTTGAGGAATTTTTAACCACAAGCGATGGCGTACGATTAGTGCCATCTTTTAATGAAGTATGTTAAAATTATAACGTTTTTGAACCGGTGCCAGCACCAGTGAGTTCTGGAGAAAAACCATGTTGCTCTCTGTCAACCCCGAAAATCCCCAACAGCGTCATATCAAGCATATCGTCGACAGCCTGAAGCAGGGTGGCATCATCATCTACCCGACCGACACAATCTACGGAATCGGCTGCGATATTTTCAACAAAAAAGGGGTGAAGAAGATTTACCAGATCAAGCAGCGTGACCCCCGCAAACCGTTCTCGTTTATCTGCGCCGATTTGTCGGATGTCGCCAATTATGCCCAGGTCAGCAACTTCGCCTTCAAAATCATGAAGCGGCATCTGCCAGGCCCTTACACGTTTGTGCTTGAAGCGAGCCGGGTCGTTCCCGATCTTTTGACCACCAAGCAGAAAACGGTCGGAATCAGAATTCCCGACAACCCGATCGCTCTTGCCATTGTGCGCGAACTCGGACATCCGTTGATTACCACCAGCGCCAATATTTCCGGTGAAGATACCTACACTTACGCCGATGAACTCGACGCCTCTTTTGGCAGAATGGTCGACCTGGTCGTCGATGGCGGGGTGCTGGTCGAAAAGCCGTCAACCCTTATCAGCCTGGTCGGGGATAGTGTCGAAGTTTTGCGCGAGGGAAGCGGCGACACCTCCTGGATTGAAGAATCGGACTGAAAAGCGATGCGGAAAAAAATCGAGGTTGCATTTTATCAATACAGGTTTGTTCGCCCGGACTGGACGTATCCGCTGGACGAGGCCGCCAGGGAAGGGTTCATGCAGAACCTGGCCGCAGAACTGGAACCTCTTGGCATCGATTTGAGTTGGCAGGAAGAAGACCAGGAGATTGAGGTTCGGGGTTACGGTGATCTGTTGAATGCTGTCCGGGTCCGTTCTCCGCGGGACGGATTGGGGAATCCGTGTCTGGGACACGTCATCGGGGCAAGCGGCAAGCTCGACCTGCTTGCGGATATCCGTCGCGGGGTCAACCGTATCGCCTTCGCCCCGGAGACCATAGAGCCCGAGGGACACGCCAAGCAGGTCTGTCACAATTGCGGCTGCGGTTGCTGAGACGAGACGGTATCCAGTCAATCAAGGGTGCGCAGGTAGCGTTCCATGGACACGATCTCCTGGGAGTCGAGCGGCAGCATCTTCCCTTTCAAAGCATCCCGGATGCAGAAGTTGACCATCTCCCGCAGCATTTCTTCATCGTAGGCCTCGATTTCATGCAGCCCCTCTCCATCCGGATGGCAACTCGCACACGATTTGCCGTTGGTCCCGAGGGATGTAGCGTGGAACAGGGTTTTTCCGAGTTCCAGGTTCGGTGTCTCGGTTGCCGAAGTTTGTGATGGGGGCAGCAAGGCCAGGAATGCGAAGGCAAGCGCGAGATTAAGACCGGTTTTCATAAATCCTCCTTGGTCGAAGCGGGACCGAGTGGTCGTTTGAATTATAAGATAGTTTACTGTGATACGAGCCGGATTCAAACTTGAATCAAACTGGTTTCCGTATCCGAAAAGTGAAAGCAGGAAGATAATGACTCCCGTGGTGGCAATCGTCGGTCGACCGAATGTCGGCAAATCGACCCTTTTCAACCGGCTGCTTGGGCGGCGTAAAGCGCTGGTCGAAGATATTCCCGGGGTGACGCGTGATCGGAACTATGCCCGCATCGATCGTTACCAAAAACCGTTTTTGCTGATTGACACCGGCGGTTTCGAGCCAGCTGCGACCGATTCGATTCTGTCTCAGATGCGCGAACAGGCCCAGATGGCCGTCGAGGAGGCCGACATTATTTTGTTCGTCGTCGATGGCCAGTCTGGCCTGAATACGGCTGACGAAGAGGTCGCGGCCATGCTTCGGCGGGTCCCCAAGCCGGTTCTGCTGGTGGCCAACAAAGTCGACGGCCCGAAGCAGGAGCAGGTCGCTGCCGAATTCTATGCTCTCGGCCATGAGGAACTGATGATGACATCGGCCGCGCACGGTCTCGGCATGGGAGAGCTGGTCGACTGGATCGAAGAACACCTGCCCGGGTCGACTGACGCGGTTGAAGAGAAGGAAGATCTGAGACTTGCCGTCGTCGGCCGGCCAAACGTCGGTAAAAGCTCTCTGATTAACCGTCTTCTAGGCTACCAACGCGTTTTGGCCAGCCCGGTCGCCGGAACGACCCGTGACAGTATCGACTCGCCGTTGACCTATAAAGACTCACGGTACCTCATCATCGATACGGCCGGTATCCGCCGCAAGGGGAAGGTCTCCCAGGTCCTGGAGAAATACAGCGTCATCCAGGCACTCAAGGCGATGGACCGGGCTCATGTCGTGCTTCTTCTCATCGACGCCTCGGAAGGGATCACGGAGCAGGACCTGACGGTGGCGGGCTACGCCTTCGAAAAGGGAAGGGCGATCGTTCTGGTGGTTAACAAATGGGACCTGGTGAAGAAGGACCACGCGACCATGGGGAGCTTTGTCAAAGACCTCCGCTTCCATTTCAAGTTTTTGCCCGAGGTGCCGATCGTATTCGTTTCGGCCGAAACCGGACAGCGGGTTGACAAGATCATGGCAGCCGTGGCGCGCGTCGCCAGCCAGTTTAACCGCGAAATAGCGACCGCCACCCTGAACCGGGTCCTGCAACAGGCGATAGAACAGCACCCACCCGCCATGTTTCACGGCAAACGCACCAAATATTTCTACATGACCCAGACCGGGGTCCGTCCCCCGACTTTTACCATTTTCGTCAGCCGTAGCGACGGAATTCATTTTTCCTACCAGCGTTACCTGACGAACCAGATTGCCGAAGGGTTGCAACTGAAGGATGTTCCCATCCGACTTAGGTTCAGGCAGCGCGAACACTGAATTGTGACCGCTGGATAAGACCCGGATTTATGGCAAGATATGGCTGAAATAGAGTCTGTTGCAAGGTTGGCGACTTCCCCGGGAGAGGTTTTTCTTGAGGGGCGCCGGGGCGTTGCAGATTCTCCCCGCTCCTTTATAGTTTTCTGATCGGTCTGGGTTAAGGTCACCAATGAGGTCGATTTTATGGAAATACTTTACTTGTTCCTTCGGCTAGGCTATATTTTTTTGTGAATTATTAGCTGGTTAGCCATAGAGTAAGGGAAAGATTCGGGATGGTCTCAGCATGAGCTTGGTCGGGAATCTTGAAGACCTTGGGCTTGGCGACATTCTTCAGATCGTCAGCCTGAGCCGAAAATCGGGCGTGTTGACCCTGAGCAGTCTGAACCGGGTCGGCACCGTCGTGTTTTCGCATGGGCAGGTGACCCGGGCAACCTCGAGTGTTTTCAAGGACAATCTCGGCCATCTGTTATTGCAGCGCGATATCGTTGACCTGGCGACCCTGAAGCGTGCCCTGACGCTGCAGCGCAATACACCGGAACCGCCCCGCCTCGGTGACATCCTGATCGATAAATTCAATATCCCGAAAGAGAAGATCGAAAGTGCGATCAAGTCGCAAATCGAGAAGATCGTCTACAGTTTTTTCACCTGGAACGAAGGGTCCTTCTCGTTTCAACTCGGCGAACAGGAAGCACAGAGCGAAGTCATGGTCAACTCCCTCGAGGTGATGCTTTCCAAGGGGATCAATACCCAGTGGCTCGCCATGGAGGGGAGCAGGCTGGTCGACGAGATGCGGAACGAAGGGGTCGAGCTGGAAGTCGAGGAAGAGGTTGTCCCCGAGTTCGAGGAGTTGGTCTGCAGTTTCCCGAAGCAGACCGGTGCGGCCAGGGCCAGTCTCGCCGTAGCCCCCGCCCCGGTGGCCGACTTCCCGGATCTGGTATTCAACCAGGTGGTGGTGATAGACGACGACGAACAGACGCGCAAAGAGTTCGAGTCACGTCTCGTCTCCTACGGTCTCGAAACCATCTCTTTTTCCTCGATTGCCGAATGCCTGGCAAGCGAGACGATCCAGTCCTGGGAGAACAAACTGCTGCTGATCGACTTGATCATGCCGCGTAAGGATGGCAGCGGAATTCTCGGCGGGTTGGAGCTGCTGCAGACTCTCCATGGCAAGGTGCCGGTCAACCAGGTGGTGGTGGTGACAGATCACCCGAATGCCCATGCCGAAACCGAACTCGGCAAGCTCGGTTTCAAGGATGTTCGTCTTAAACCGAGAAAAGACATGATTCGGGATGGACGAGCCCAGCAACAGCTTGACAACCTGGTGGCGCAGATCGTCGCCAAGGGGTCGGATGACGAGGAGCCAGCTGAAAACGGAGAAGGGCTTCATCATCTCGGACGAGAGCTGTTTGATGAAATGGGGGATGATCCGGAGGCGCGTCCGGCCAGAGGGGAAGAGAAAACCCCGGGACTTCACCTGCTGAAGAAGATGTTAATGGAGTTGCATAACCCGAGCCTTGGAGGCGGGATCACGCTGCTGGTCCTCCGGTTCGCCGCCGAGATCATGAATCGCGCCGTACTGTTCATGGTCAAAGATGAGCAGATTGTCGGCCTTGGCCAGTTCGGCATCCAGTTGCGCGGACTTTCGGCCGATGAGTGTGTCCGGAGGATGAGTGTCCCCCGGAATGAATATTCCCTGTTCTCGGTCACCCTGGCCCAGAAGGAGCCGCAACGGATCAGGCCCGGCAACGGAACCTGGGACCGCTATCTGATCGAACAACTTGGGGGGGACCGGCCCAAGGAGGTCTATACGGGGCCGATTGTCACCGACGGCAAGGTTGTTGCCGTGCTGTACGGCGATAATCTTCCCGACAATCACGCCATTGGTGATACCATGGCACTTGATATTTTTCTCAGCCAGGCAGGGGTCGCCATGGAACGAGCCCTGCTTGAGCGCCGTCTTCGTTCTCAAGACGCCGATTGGAATCCAACGGACCAGGACCTCCAGGGGGAGCTGTGACACGGAAAATACTGATTGCTGAAGATTCACCGACAATGCGGAGCCTGATCGCCTCGGCGATCACTGCTGAAGGTGACTATGATATTATCGAGGCTGCCAACGGATTCGAGGCCTTGCGTGTTTTGCCGCGTGAATCGATCGACCTGATCATCACCGACATCAATATGCCGGATATCAACGGTCTCGAATTGATCAGCTTTTTGAAGAAAGACGAACGTTTCCGTTTAACCCCGCTGGTTATCATCACTACCGAGGGGAGTGAACGGGATCGGGAGCGAGGGCTGGCCCTCGGTGCCGATGCCTACCTGGTGAAACCTTTCAACCCCGATGATCTGCAGCAACTGGTACGGCGTTTTTTGCAATAAACCCTGTCGGTAGGTTCATAACCGGCTGGGACCGGACCCGGTTTAGAAGGAGGGCTGTGTGAGCACAGGCTCAACCAATAAAGCTATCAAGGAATTTATCGCCGAGGCCGAGGAAATCCTTGAAAAACTGAACCTTGATCTGTGCAGCCTCAGTTTCGCAGAGGACGGGGTCGACGGCGCGCCCGACACCATCAACTCCCTGTTCCGCGGTGCCCATTCCCTCAAGGGTTTATCCGGGATGTTCGGCTTTGATGACATCTCCGAACTCTCTCACCAACTGGAAAATCTGCTCGACAACCTGCGGTTGGGTCGAACCGATTTCTCCTCGGCCGTTTCCGAGGTCCTGTTCCAATCGTTCGACATGCTTGTTCTGCTGGTTTCGAGCAAGGGAGAGGGCAAAGAGACGGCAGACCAGCCCGATATCGCGCCGGTTCTCGCCAAACTGGGGAATCTGTTTGACGGTCCTGCTGTCGAATCGGACGATCCTCTCGCGTCGGGATCGATCCCTTCTGAACTTCTCAATGTCCTCACCGAATATGAAGAACATCGGCTGCGCGACAACCTGAAACGGGGGCGGACCCTGCTTCTGGTCAGGGCGAGCTTTTCGCTTGACACGTTCGACCAGGAGTTGGCCGCATTGACCGATCTGTTGAAACAGTATGGCGAGCTTATCAGTACCTTGCCGACCAGCGGCGACATCAGCGAACGAATCGGCTTTCAGTTGATGCTCGGCACCGAGGCCGCCCTTGAAACGGTTGCCGCCGACATCGGCAACGACGAATATATCGAAATTGTCTCGATTTCCGGGAAACAGGCGGGCTCAACCAAGGTCGAGCCTGAACCTGTGGCAACTGCCGCATCCGAGTCGGCTGTCGAGGAAGCCCCGTCTTCCGCTGTTTCGGAGGTCAAGGGGAAAAGTTCTTCGGACCTGAGCGAGGATGGTGGCGCCTCCCTGCGTTCCATAAGCCGCACGGTTCGGGTCGATATCGACAAGCTCGACCACCTGATGAATATCGTGGGGGACCTGGTCCTGGCCAAGAGTTCGATTGTTCAGCTCAGCTCCCAGTTCAAGGGAGCCGGAGAGGCCTCTCTCGTTTCGGAACTGCACAAGGCGAGCCGAGGCCTTGAAAGGCGGCTGGATGAACTGCAGGGAGCGGTCATGGATGTTCGCATGGTCCCCGTCGCGCAATTGTTCGAAAAAATGACGAGGATTGTCCGGCGGGTCGCCAACGAACTCGGAAAACAGATCCAGCTTGAAATCTCCGGTTCGGATACGGAACTCGACAAACTGATCGTCGAGGATCTGACCGACCCACTGGTGCATATCATCCGTAACGCGGTCGACCATGGGGTCGAAACCCCTCAGGAGCGAGAACGCCTTGGCAAACCGGTGCGGGCCAAACTCGAATTGAGCGCCACGCAAAAAGGGAACCACGTCGTCATCGAAGTCGCTGACGATGGTAGCGGCATCGACCTCGGTCGGGTCAAGGCCAAGGGGATTGAGAAAGGACTCATCCGTGAAAGTGACGAACTGAGCCGTGAGGACCTGCTCGACCTTCTTTTTGTGCCCGGATTTTCCACCAAGGATGAGGTGAGTGAGCTGTCCGGGCGGGGCGTCGGTATGGATGTGGTGAAAAACAACATCAGCGCCCTGTCGGGCATGATCGAACTCAACAGCGAGGCAGGACGCGGTACGACAGTCGTTATCACCCTGCCGATCACCCTGGCCATTATCAAGGCGCTCGTCGTCACTACCGGCGATCGAACCTACGCCATACCGATCAATGCTGTTCTTGAGACCCTGATGGTCGAGGCTGCAGAGATCAAGACCATTGAACGTCGTGAAGTGATTGAATTAAGGCAATCGACCCTGCCTCTTCTTCATCTCGCCGAGTTTTTCGGCCTGGAGCGGAAAGTGGGGCGTCCTGATCGCTACTTCGTCGCCGTCGTGGGGTTGGCCGAGCGGAGGATGGGGATCGTTGTCGATGGTCTGGTCGGGCAGCAGGATGTTGTCATCAAGTCCCTCGGCGCCTCCCTGGCTTTCGTCAAAGGGGTCGCCGGTGCGGCGGATCTCGGGAACCAGCAGACCGTTTTGGTGCTCGATGTCGGCGGCCTGATGAGCGATGCATTGCGTGGAGAGGGGCGCCTGAGTGTATAAGAAGTTTTTCGGCATCAAGGAACGCCCTTTCAGTAAAACGCCGGACCCGCGGTTCCTCTTTTTCAGCCGGGGCCATCGGGAGGCGCTGGCACGCCTGCAGTACGCTGTTGAAGAACGCGACCTGGTCTTGCTGACCGGTGAGATCGGTTGCGGGAAGACAACCCTTTCCCGCGCTTTGATCGATGAACTCGGGGAACAGTACAAGGTTGTTCTGCTGATTAACCCACGGCTGTCCCCGCTCGAGTTCCTGCGGGCCGTCGCTCATCGCCTCGAGGTCAAGGAACCGGCCCGAAGCAAAACAGATCTTTTGGAGCAGCTCGGTGAGCGACTCTATTCCCTGTTTCAACAGTCGATTTGCCCGGTTCTGATCATTGATGAGGCTCAGCTGATTCCGAGCAAGGAGACATTCGACGAGATTCGGTTGCTGACCAATTTCCAGCTGGACGACCAGAACCTTCTCAGTGTCGTTCTGATGGGACAGCCTGAACTCAGAAAGCGGCTGGCCCATAGAGCGTATGAGCCGTTGCGTCAACGAATCGGTCTGAGTTACGATCTGCTGCCATTGAACGTTGAAGAAACAGGTGAATATCTCGAGTTTCGGTGGCATGTCGCCGGCGGCAGTGGTAATCTGTTCACACAGGAAGCGATTCAGGAGATTTACAACTATTCGGGCGGGATTCCACGGAAGATCAATCACGCGGCTGCGCTCGCGATTCTGGAAGGTTTCGGCCGGGAGACGCGAACAGTCGATGAGCAGGTCATCAGGTCGATTCTGCCGGAGTTGGCCTTGACGAGTTGACATGAACCATGGATTTGGTTGAAATTCGAAAAAAGGCCAAGCAGGCCAAGGTAGACGCGGCTGGCGAGGTCAGTGAAGGATCACCGGAGACTCCCGACGCGTCTGGCGTGCCCGAAGGTTCAGGAACCGGGTCCGCTTCAGTAGCCGCGGATAACAAGGAAACCCCGGGGTCCGAGGCAGAGACAAGCGACCCTGAGGCGGTCGACGAGGACGCGGCTCCTCAGGATGACAGTCAACCCGCTCCGGTTGGGACCGGACCGGAGCAAACCTCAGGGCATCCTGCTGCGGTGCCGGAAGAAACCGACCAGCTGGCTCAATTGTTTCGGGTGGGGGATGACCTCCAACTCGCTTCGGAGGAGAGCTACCTGCAGGCGATCACGGCCGATGAGGTCGGTATTGAAGAACAGGGCGAGCAGTGGCTGACGTTCAATCTTGCTGACGAGGAATACGCTCTGCCGATACGGCATGTTTCTGAGATTATCAAACCGCGCGAGGTTACGGATCTCCCCCGGGTCCCTGAATTTATCCTCGGCATCATCTCGTTGCGCGGTGTGATCGTACCGGTTCTCGACTTGCGCCGCAGGCTGCAGTTTGCTACGGGGGACGGGACTTCCCGCTCGCGTATTGTCGTCTGTGAACATGGGGAGCGGATCGCCGGGTTGTTGGTTGACCAGATCACTCAGGTCGTCCAGCTGCCTGAAAGCCTCAAGGAGCAGCCACCGGCGATGTTGACCGGTGTCGATAAAGAGCTGGTCGAGGGGGTTGGCCGTATTCAGGGCAGAATGATCATTCTGCTCGACTTGCCGACTTTGTTGGAATTTGGCTCTGCCTGAGCCGATAGAAAGGAGTGGCCCGTGGCCAAGAAGAGGATTCTGATCGTTGAAGATGAAGAGAGCTTGTTGAAGTTGGAGTCGATCCTGCTGACCTCGAAGGGCTATGAGGTGCGGGGGGTTTCCAACGGGCGTGCCGCGTTGGCTGCTGTCGCCGAAGATCGTCCCGATTTGATCCTGCTCGATATCATGCTTCCCGAGATCGATGGCTTCGAAGTCTGCCGTCGGATCAAGGAGGATTCCGAGACAAGGAATATTCCGATTATCATGCTGACCGCCAAAAAGAGCCGCGAGGACATGAGTCGCGGCGAAAAAGTCGGGGCCGACTGGTATATCACCAAGCCGTTCAAATCGGCCATGGTCATTGAAACGATCCAGCGGTTTTTGTCACGCGAATGAGTAACGCGATCTCAACAAAAGTCGAGCCTGAGGTCCGTGAAGAGGTTCAGCTCGCCTGTTTCAGGGTTGGAGAACAGTTATACGCTCTGAACATTATGAGTATTCGGGAGATCATCCGACCTCTTCGCCTGACAGCGGTTCCTAAAGCCCCTCCCTTTATCGAGGGCGTGATCAACCTGCGTGGAGCGGTGATTCCGGTCGTCGATCTCCGCCGTCGGTTTGAACTGGCGGTCCCGGAGAACGATCGCAGGACAAGGGTGCTGATCACCTCGTTGCAGGGGAGAATCCTTGGGCTGCAGGTTGATGAGGTCACGGAAGTCAGACGCTACAATCGAAAGGAAGTCCTCCCGGCGCCCCATTTTATCAAGGGGCCCGATGCTGAGTTCTTCCTGGGCGTCTGTCGTCGTGACGATGAATTGATTCTGATCATGAACCTTGAAAAGATATTAAGCAGCGAAGAGAGAATTGACCTTGCCGATCTCGATTCGTCAGTTTCTGCCGGTTCAAAGTCGACCGAAAATTGTAAATAAGCAAGACATCGCTCGAGCCATATCATGTCAATAAAGGTTAACTGCCCTAATTGTGCCAGTCGTTTTCGACTGCCGGACGGCGCCGCCGCTCGGCAGTTGGTCCGTTTGCGCTGCCGTAAGTGCCAAAAAGTCTTTCCCGCCCATGGTCGTGGCGGAGAAGGGCTACCGAGGATTCTCGTTGCCCATCCGGAAGGGGAGGTTCGTCTCGCCGTGGCGGAGATCCTGGTGAAAGCCGGCTACGGTTATTCCGCCACCGGAACTGGAAAAGCCGCATTGAAACAACTGCACGAGCAGGAACATGTCGGCGTTTTGGTCGATTGCGCCCTGCCGCAAATGTTCGCTTTCGAACTGATCGATCACATCAGGAAGGACGAGACCCTCAAAGACCTGAAAATCGTACTGCTCTCATCGGTCTACAGCAAAACTGCCTATAAAAGGAGCCCCTCGTCACTCTACGGTGCTGATGACTACATTGAAAAGCACCACCTGATCGATCGTTTGCTCGACAAGTTCCAGACTTTGCTCGCCGACAAACACCAGGCGAGTGAAAACATTCTCCCGTCTCGCACTGAACAGGATGAGATGAACGAGCGCCTGCATGAATCCGAGTTGAAAGAGGTGGGGCAGGCGAATGAGCCTTGCAGCGAGGCCCAGGCCACCAGGTTGGCACGTATCCTGGTCGCCGATATCGCCTTGTATTACCAGGAGAAGGTCGACGAAGGAGTCCGCAACGGAAACCTGCGCCTGCTCCTCTCCGATCAAATTGCCGAGGGCAGACGGTTGCTGGCCGAGCGCGTCCCGGTCGAACTGCTGGCACAAAAAGATTATTTTGAACTGGCCCTTGTCAGTATGGAGCGGCGTCGGAAGGCCGAGTTGCTCGAAGACGACGCAAACGCACCGAAAGGTGGTTGATATGCAACCCTGGGCTCACCTTATCGAAGCGGAGGATGAAGAACAACGTCTGCAGGGTCTGAAATTGGCTGTCGGTGATGATGGCCATGACAGCTGCGAGATTGTGATCCGGATGATGGGTGACTCGAGCTGGCGGGTACGGAAGGAGGCGGCTGATCAGTTTCTGTCCCGTCCGGATGCCCTCGAACGCACCGGAGAGATCATTCGCCTGCTGTACGATGATGTCAATGCCGGACAACGTAATACCGCTGCCGAGATTCTGATCCGCCTGGGGAAGGATTCAATCCCCTCGCTTCTGGGCGAACTGGATAGCGACGACCATGATGTCCGGAAGTTCCTGGTCGACATTTTCGGCGCCATCGGCGGTGAGGAGGTTCTGCAACCGCTGATCGACAGATTGCAGGATGAGGATGTGAACGTGGCCGCCGCTGCGGCGGAAAATCTCGGACGTATGGAGGCCAGGTCTGCCGTTCCCCACCTGCTGAATCGGCTCGGGGTCGATGATCTGATGTTTCGTTTCACCCTGTTGGAGGCATTGGCCCAGATCGGAGAACCGATCCAGGCAGATCGTTTACTCGCCTTTGAGAAGGACCCCGTCTTGCGCAAGGCACTGTACGATTGCCTTGGACATGTCGCGACCGCCGAAGTTGTTCCCGTTCTGCAGTCGGCGATGATCGAAAACCAGGGGCAGATTGCCGCGGCGGCCCTGAAGGCCATGGCGAGGATCGGCAACCGGCTCGGGACCGAAGCCGTGCAGGCCGTCTGTCATGCGCAGCAAAAAACTTTGCTCGACAAAACGGCCGATTTCCTGCAGGACCGGGATGAAGAGACCAAGCAAGCCGCCCTTGCAGTCCTCGGCTGGTGCGATGACGGTTCCCATGCCCTGATGTTGCTTCCCCTGTTGCATGACATCGACCTGCGTGATGCGGCTTTCGCCGCCCTGATTCATGTCTGTCATAAGGACCCCTGCTTTTTGCTCTCGGCCTGGGACGAACAGGACGACGAGGTCAAGGTCTGTCTCGCACTTGTTTTCGGCGAGGGGAAGTGTGAGCAGAGCCGGTCGCTGCTGGAAGAGACGGTCGTCAACAGCTCCGGGGAGTTGCAGTTGGCAGCTGCCGCAGCCCTCGAACAGATCGGTACGTCAGAATCCCTCTCCCGGTTGGTCGAGGCATGCCGTCTTGCCGATCCGGCCGATCGTTTCTCCATCGCCGGGTCAACCGGCCGACTCGGGAGCCAGTTCCCCGAGGACGCTGCCCGAATTGCGCAACAACTGCTGGAAGATCATGAAGAGGAACTACGGGTTTGCGCCGTGGAAATCCTTGCGCCTCTCGCCGGCGGGGCCGTTAGGCAGGCCCTTGAGTTTGCCCTCAAGGACCCGTCAAGTCAGGTGAGGAGTTCGGCGCTACGGTCGCTAAGCGGGCGCCTTGACCAAGAGAGCCGAGGCGCCGTCATGCTGGCCCTGACCGATGAAGACGCCGACGTTCGTCGTCTGGCGACCGAGTTGCTGGGTGAACAGGGCGGGGCGGAGACGGTCGAGCCGCTGGCCCTGGCCCTACGGGACGACGATATCTGGGTTCGAAGTTCTGCGGTCCGCAGTCTCGGTCGTGCCGGAGGGGCCGATGCGCTTGCGGCAATACGCGGGACGTTGAATGACCCGGTCGGGGTGGTGGTCATTCATGCACTTGAGACTTTGATTGAGATGACCGGTGAAAATGCGGCGACAGATTTGCTGGCCGCTCTGTCGCACTCTGACCAGGAGGTGGTCAGTACGGCGCTGCAATTGCTGGTTGGACTTCACTCCTGGGACAAGGTTGCCCATCAGGTCATCTCGCTGCTGAAACATGAAAGCTGGGAGGTCCGCAGCCAGGCTGTCAGGCTGATTGCGGAACAGCAGGTATCCGAATGGCGTGAGCTGCTTGAGCGGCAGCTCGAGGTCGAAGGGGAAGATCTGGTCCGGATGCAGATTAACGACTATCTCCAGGGCGGAGTCACAGGATAATCCATGCTTGGGTTCGGCGTCGAAATACCGATGAATGATGAGGAGTTTCGTCTGCTGCGAGACTTCGTCTATCAATATTGCGGTATGTTCTTCAAGGACGAGTCCAAATATCTGTTGCAGAAACGCTTGGGGCGTCGCCTGCAGCATCATCGCCTGCGAACCTTTCGCGAATATTACTACCTGCTGCGCTACAGTCCGAACAAGGATCAGGAACTGACGGAACTGATCAACCTCGTTACCACCAACGAGACCTATTTCTTCAGGGAAGAATTCCAACTGAAAACCTTCGTCGCCGATGTGTTGCCAGAGGTTCGGGAACGGAAGCAGGCCCAGGGTCAGAAGCGACTCAGGATCTGGAGCGCCGGCTGTTCGACCGGTGAGGAACCGTATACCCTGGCGATGCTCATGATGGAAGACGGCAAGTGGGATGACTGGCAGGTTGATATCATCGGAACCGATATCTGTCAGCGCGTGTTGCAATCGGCCCGCCAGGGTGTCTATTCAGAGAGCGCGTTTCGATCGACCGAGCGGTATTTTCGCGATCGCTACTTCCAGAAGGAAGGGGCCCGCTACCGGATCGAGGACCGGGTCAAGAAGTGGGTGACCATCAGCCATCTCAACCTGCTCGACGCACCGAGAGTCTCCCTGCTCGGTTACCTTGATGTCGTTTTTTGTCGAAATGTTATTATTTACTTTGACGCAGCGGCAAAACGGAAGGTGATCGACGCTTTTTACCAGCGACTGCATCCCGAGGGCTTTTTGTTGTTGGGGCACAGCGAGTCACTGATGAATCTCAGCAATGCTTTCCAGTTGCGGCACTTAACACACGATATGGTTTATCAGAAGCCTGCGCGACAAGGGTGACGACGACTTTGAACCACGATGTTGTGAAAATCCTGGTGGTCGACGATTCAGCTTTCAATCGTCGTTCCATCACCAAGATGCTCGAGAGCGTCGAAGGTTTGGAGGTGGTTGGTTACGCTTGCAACGGCGAAGAAGGCCTGCGTAAGGTCTTTGACCTGAAGCCTGACCTGGTGACGCTCGATCTGGAGATGCCCCGCCTCGACGGATTTTCCTTCTTGCGCATCCTGATGCAGAAGCGGCCGACGCCGGTGATCGTGGTTTCGTCGCGGACCGGCTCGGAAGATGTTTTCAAGGCGCTTGAGTTTGGCGCGGTCGATTTCGTCGCCAAGCCGACCATGCAGATATCCCCCGACCTGTTCAATATTCGTGAAAACCTGCTGCAGAAAATTCGAAACGTCGCGGCCACTGACATGCGCAAGGTCCTTGGGCGTGACCTGTCGCAAACCAAGGTGCCGGTGGGTAAGGGACGGACGATTCCGAAAGAGCGCAGCGGCGGTTTTCGCCAGATCGTTATCGGAGCTTCGACCGGTGGTCCGCCCGCCCTGCAGAAGGTCCTTTCCAGCTTTCCCGGCGGGTTTCAGGTCGGAATTGCGATTGCCCAGCACATGCCACCCGGTTTTACCAGGGCCTTTGCCGAGAGACTCGACCGGTTGACCAGCTTTGAAGTACGTGAGGCCGAAGATGGTGACACGATTCGGCCGGGGCTGGTTTTGGTCGCGCCCGGCGGTAAAAATATGAAATTTCGACGTCAAGGTTCCGAGGTTCTGGCTCGGATCACTGAACCGGAACCGGCCCAGCGCTACATTCCATCGGTCGACATCTTATTCCAGTCGGCCGCCGAAATGTTCGGTCGGGATCTGGTTTCGGTTGTTCTGACCGGGATGGGGAATGATGGCAGCAAAGGAGTCCGGGCAGTCAAGGAAGCCGGAGGACATGTCATCGCCGAGAGCGAAAACTCGAGCGTTGTGTTCGGGATGCCGAAGGAGGCGATCGCGGCGGGCTGTGTTGATGATGTGGTCGATCTGGATAAGGTAGGGGCGACCGTGGTTAGACGCTGTCGCCGCTGAACAGGTGGCAGGTGGAAGAATGGGAGGGGTGGCATTTTTTCGAAGAGCTTGTTAGGATGTGCCGCTAATTTGATTTCTTGCTTGGGAGTTGCCGATGACCGACAACGAAAATGATAAAGGCAAAGCGAACCGGGGAGACGAATTCCTGCAGATTTTCAAAAAGGGTGCTGAGTTCACCCAGGAGCTGCTCAAGGAGAACGAGCGCCTTCGTTTTGAAATATTGAAAATTCAGGAAGATACCAAACCCGACGAAACGACGGGTGGTTCGATGGACGAAGTCGCCCAGTTGAGAGCCCGGGTGGAGAGCCTTGAGAAGGAGAAGGAGGAGGTTCTCGACAGGATTCGTCTGGTCGAGGAGGAGAATCAGGATTTTGCCAATCGCTATATCGATGTCGAGAGCGAGAACAATATGCTGGCAAACCTGTATATCGCCTCCTACCAGCTGCATTCGACGCTCGACCACCAGGAAGTCCTGCAGATCATTTCCGAAATCGTCATTAACCTGATCGGGGCCGAGGAGTTCGCCGTCCTGCTGGTGGATGAGAAATCCCATGATCTGCAAACGGTGGCGACTGAAGGGGTCGATCAAGCGACATTCCCGGTCGTTCAGGTGGGTGAAGGGGTGATCGGGCAGGCCGCCCAGAGCGGCGAGAACTATTACGTTGACAACCTGGCCGAGTACACCAAGGATTTGGAGAGCCCGATGGTCTGCATCCCCTTGAAGATCAAGGATCATGTCATCGGTGTGCTGGTGCTCTATCATCTCCTTGAACAGAAGGAACAGTTTGCCGATGTCGACTTTGAGTTGTTTACCCTCCTTGCAGGTCATGCGGCGACGGCGATTTTTTCATCGAAGCTCTACTCTGAATCGGAACGGAAGCTGAGTACGATTCAGGGCTTTATCAATTTAATGACCAAATAATCAGGGGGTGGCTGACATGGCAAACTATAAGGTGTTGATTGTTGAAGATTCGCCGACAATGCGCCAGCTGATTGTTTTTGCGCTGAAGCGGGTGCGCGGCCTTGAAATCGTAGAAGCGAATGACGGGGTCGATGGCCTGAAAAAACTCTCTTCGGATCGGTTCGACCTGATCCTGACCGATATCAATATGCCGATCATGGATGGCCTGAAGCTGGTCAGCCTGGTACGGAACGACCCCAACTGCAAAGAGGTGCCGATCGTCGTGATCACCACCGAGGGGGCAAACGAGGACCGCGAGCGCGCCCTTGCGCTCGGGGCGGATGAATATATCACCAAGCCGATTCAGACCGGAAAAATCCTGGAAGCTGCGAAGCGGCTGCTGAAACTCGAGGGCTAACACCCTGAATGCTTGACAAGGCAACGGCTGTTCGCTTTAATAGCCGGGCTTAAGAAGGGTCATTAAAGGAGGAAAACTTGGCTAAAGAAGAAGCAATCGAAGTCGAAGGGGAAGTTGTCGAGCCGCTTCCAAACGCCATGTTCCGGGTCAAACTTGACAACGGACACTTGGTTCTGGCCCATATCTCGGGCAAGATGCGCAAATACTATATCCGGATTCTGCCCGGAGACCGGGTGACGGTGGAGCTCTCTCCCTACGACCTGACCCGTGGCCGGATAACCTATCGGGCAAAATAATCGACGTTGGCGGGAGCCAGCAATCGACCTTGTCGGCGGCATTGCCGCAACACGACATGAAACCTGAGAAGGCCGGCTGCAGTAGCCGGTTTTCCTGTTTTTATCGGAACCATGGCGGAGGAGTTATGGAGGAGCGTTATCAACCGAATGCCATCGAGGAAAAGTGGCAGGGCATTTGGAAAGAGAACAAGACCTACAAGGTGTCCGAGCAGTCGGACAAGCCGAAATATTACCTGCTCGAAATGTTCCCGTATCCTTCCGGCCGGATTCACATGGGTCATGTCAGGAACTACTAGATAGGCGACGTTGTCGCCAGGTACAAGCGTTTGCGCGGGTTCAACGTCCTGCACCCGATGGGGTGGGACGCTTTTGGCATGCCCGCCGAAAACGCCGCCATTCAGCACGGCACCCATCCCGCCAAGTGGACCTTTGAAAATATTGACAATATGCGGGCCCAACTCAAGAAAATGGGGCTATCTTACGACTGGGACCGGGAGTTCGCGACCTGCGATCCCGAATACTACCGCTGGGAGCAGCTGATTTTCCTGAAAATGCTCGAGCGGGGACTCGCCTACAAGAAAAGTTCTTCCGTCAACTGGTGCCCCGACTGTCAGACCGTTCTCGCCAACGAGCAGGTCGAGGAGGGATGTTGCTGGCGCTGTGACAACGAAGTTGTGGACAAAGAACTGGAACAGTGGTTCTTCAAGATTACCGATTACACTGAAGAACTCCTGGCCGAGACCGAGAACCTCTCGGGCTGGCCCGACCCCGTTCTGACCATGCAGCGCAACTGGATCGGTCGGAGCACCGGCTGCGAGATCGACTTTACCCTCGTCGACAGCAACGAGACCATCAGGGTTTTTACCACCCGGCAGGACACCCTCTGGGGGGCGACCTTCATGAGCCTGGCCCCCGAACATCCGCTGGCGACCAGCCTCGCGACCCCGGACCGCGAGGCCGAGGTCAAGGCCTTCATCAGCAAGGTCCGCCGCCAGGACAAGGTGAAGCGGACCGCCGATGATTTCGAAAAAGAGGGCGTGTTTACCGGCAGTTACTGCATCAATCCGGTGACGGGTGCCAAAATGCCGATTTTTCTGGCGAATTTCGTGCTGATGGATTACGGCACCGGCGCGGTCATGGCGGTCCCGACCCACGACCAGCGCGACTTCGAGTTTGCCCGGAAATACGATCTGCCGCTGGTTGTGGTCATCCAGCCGGAGGGCGAGACGTTCGACCCCGCCACCATGGCGGAGGCCTGGACCGGTCCTGGTCTCATGGTCAACTCGGGTCGTTTCGACGGCATGGAGAACCAGGCGGCGAAGGAGGAAATCGCCGATTTCCTGGAACAGGAAGGGCTCGGAAAGAAGACGGTCAACTATCGCCTGCGTGACTGGGGGGTCTCCCGCCAGCGCTATTGGGGAACGCCGATCCCGGTTATCTACTGCCAACAGTGCGGCGTCGTCCCGGTCCCCGAACAGGATTTGCCGGTCGAGTTGCCGCGTGATGTCGCGTTTTCTGGTGAAGGGGGGAGCCCCCTCGCCCAACATGACAGCTTCGTCAACGTTCCCTGCCCCAAGTGCGGCGGGGCCGCCCGGCGCGAGACCGATACGTTCGATACCTTTGTCGAGAGCAGCTGGTATTTCGCCCGCTATGCCTGCTCCGATTACGACCAGGCACCGCTCGATCGTGACGCTGCCGACTACTGGTTGCCGGTTGACCAGTATATCGGCGGAATCGAGCATGCAGTTATGCATCTGCTTTACTCGCGGTTCTTCACCAAGGTGATGCGCGATCTCGGTTACCTCTCGGCGGACGAACCGTTTCAACGCCTGCTCTGCCAGGGGATGGTCTGCATGGAGACGCTCTCCTGCCCCGAGCATGGCTGGCTTTATCCCGAGGAGGTCGCCGACGGGACATGCCATCATTGCGGCAAACCGGCCAACGCCGGTCGTAACGAGAAGATGAGCAAGTCGAAAAAGAACGTCGTCGACCCGGACAACATCATCAAGCGTTACGGCGCCGACACCGCACGCCTCTTTACCCTGTTCGCCTCTCCCCCGGAGAAGGACCTCGAATGGAAGGACCAGGGCGTGGAGGGGTGTTACCGCTTTCTCAACCGGG
This sequence comes from Desulfuromonas sp., assembly GCA_002868905.1. Classification (GTDB taxonomy): domain Bacteria; phylum Desulfobacterota; class Desulfuromonadia; order Desulfuromonadales; family Geothermobacteraceae; genus BM304. Next base: position 5,325 of record PKUA01000011.1, on the reverse strand, counting down.
TCTGGCGGCTCGTGGCCGACAATCACGCCTTGTTGACTTCGACCGCCAGCAATGCTCCTGCCAGCGGGCCCGGTATCGACCTGCGCCGCCAGGTGCACCAGACCATCAAGAAAGTGACAGAGGACGTCGATGGACGGTTTCATTTCAATACCGCCATCGCCGCCGTCATGGAGTTGATCAACGGAATCAACGCTTTCGAGGCCAAAGCGGACCATCCCGGAGTCATGCGTGAGGCGATTGAATCCATCGTCCGCCTGCTCAACCCGTTCGTACCTCACATTACCTCGGAACTCTGGGAACTGCTCGGTCACCGGGAGACTCTTGATGAGCTCGGCTGGCCGACCTGGGACGAGGCCGCCCTGAAGCAGGACGAGGTGCTGATCGTTGTCCAGGTCAACGGTAAGGTCAGGGGGAAGATCAACGTTCCGACAGCAGCCGGTCAGGATGACGTTGTCGACGTGGCGAAACAGGATGCCAACGTGGCGCGATTCCTTGAAGACAAGGCCCTGCGCAAGGCGATTTACGTGCCGGGGCGGCTGCTGAATCTCGTGGTCGGCTAATGCGGGTTCGCCTTGTTCTGATCTGTCTCGTCCTCTTTCTTGCGGGGTGCGGTTATGCGTTGCAGGTCGAAAATCGTTTTCCCGATGGGATCGAAGCTGTTTTCGTGGAGCCGGTCCACAACCGAACCGTCCAACCCTTTCTCGAGACCCTGCTGTTCCGACACTATGCACGGGAGCTGGCCGCTCAGCCCGGAATCGCCCTTGTCGATGATCGCGCTACCGCTGACGCGGTGATTGAAAGCGTCATCAGAAAATACAAACGGCGCAACAGCGCCTACCGTGGCGATGACGAAGTGGCTGAATACAGCGTCTCCATTGAGGTGGTGGCAGGCCTGAGACGGCAAAAGGACGGTGTTCTCATCTGGCAACGCGAATTGTCCTGGAGCAGCGAGTTCCTTGCCGACCCATCGTTGGAGGTCCAGGAAAATCGTGAAACTGCCACGGTCGAAGAGGTTTGCCACCAGTTGGCAAAAAAGCTTGTTTCAGAGTTGCTGGCCGCTTTTTGACCTGAGCCGGGGGACACTTGGACGCCGCTGAACTGCAAAAACGGATTCGCAGCAACGACATCCCTCCACTGATCTACATTTACGGTGAAGAGACCTACCTTGTCGATCGACTGGTTCGGCAACTGGTTGATGCCGCCGTCCCTCCTGACGCACGGGATTTCAATCTGAATATCTTCGAGGGGAAGGAGACCACCGGACAGGCAATCCTTGAGGCGGTGCAGACCATGCCGGTCTTTGCCTCAAGGAGGCTGACCCTTGTGCGGCGCGCCGATGAGCTGAACGCCGCCAACCTTGCCTCGCTCGAGAGCTACCTCAAGGAACCCTTTTCCGAGTCGATTCTGTTGATGGTCGGCGCCAAGCTTGATCGCCGTTCCAAGTTTTCCAAGGCGTGGATGAAAAAAGGGGAGGCGATCGAGTGCAAAAAACTCTATCCCAACCGCATCCCGGCGGAAATTCGGCGGATGCTCAAAGAGAGCGGTCGCAGCATGACCGAAGCCGGGTTCGAGAAGTTTTGCCGACGAGCCGGAACCCAGCTGCAGGAGATCGCCGGGGAACTCGATAAGCTTATCGCCTACTGTGGCGACCGGGATCCGATCGACGAGGCTGACGTCGATGCGATCGTCTGTAACCTGCGACAGGAGACCGTGTTCGCTCTCGGTGAGGCACTCGGTGATCGGAATGTCGGCAGTGCCATCCATCTGGTTGATGAACTGCTCCAGGCCGGCGAGCCTCCGGTTCTGTTGGTCTCGCTGCTGGCGCGGCACTTTCGCCAGCTGTGGCGGACCCACGAGCTGGTCGGCAGTCGGGTGCCACGGCGTGATCTCGCCGCCCGGTTGAAAATTAATCCGTATTTCGTGGAGAACCTGACGCGACAGGCACGGAATTTTCGGAAAGAGGAATTTCCCCGGATCATGCGGTTGTTGCTGGAAGCGGATGTTGCGTTGAAATCGAGTGGTGGGCTTGCGTCCGGTCTTTTGAGCCGCCTGGTACTCGATATTTCGAGCACAGGGCAAAAAAAACGGGAGCTCAACTGAGCTCCCGTCGCAGACTGGTGACCTTGTCGATCAGGCTTCCGCGGTCTCCTGCATGGAGCTGACCAGTTTGGTCAGACGCGAAATTTTCCGACTGGCTGTCGCTTTATGGATGATGCCTTTACTGGCGACCTTATCGATGTAGGGGACGGCGACGGTCAGGGCAGCCTGGGCCGCTTCCTTGTCGCCATCGGCCACGGCGGTCCGGATTTTTTTGACGTGGGTCCGCATGGTGGAGCGCATGTGAGTGTTGCGGGCATTACGTAAACGATTCTGACGATTTCTTTTTTCCGCTGACTTATGGTTGGCCACGATTGACTCCTTGAGGTTTAAAATTAATTCAGGTGCGGGTTATAGCATGGAAACACGGGAGAGTCAAGATTAAAAACTTCTATAGGGATTGATTAAAGTCCTGTGTTTACTGATGGTTATGGGTGTAATTTTTAGAATGAAAATAAATTCATTCAATAATTTCAGTGGGATCCCCGATTCGTCAGGAAGGTCTCGGATAGCGTGAGCGAAAATCGCGGCATAACCCGTTCCGCAGGGACCCTCGGCATCGCCACACTGTTCAGCCGGATTGGCGGTCTGGTGCGCGACATGGTGATCGCCGGTCTGTTCGGTGCCGGCTTCGCCACCGACGCCTTTTTTGTCGCCTTTACCCTGCCGAACCTGTTGCGTCGTTTCTTTGCCGAAGGGTCACTGACAGCCGCTTTCGTACCGGTTTTCAGCCAGGTCTACCATCGTGACAGGGAGGAGGGGGCCAAGCCACTGGCGGATCGTTGCTGGACCCTGCTCACCCTGGTGATGGTGGTGGTCGTGCTGCTCGGTATCTTTTTTTCCCCCTACCTGGTGCAGTTGATCGGGTACGGGTTTGCCGACACGCCGGGGAAGCTGCATCTGACCGACCAGCTCAACCGGGTGATGTTCCCCTATCTTTTTTTCGTCAGCCTGCTTGCCCTGGCGACCGGAATTCTCAACGTCCGTGGCCGCTACTTTGTGCCAGCCGTCTCTCCGCTGGTGCTGAACCTCGCCATCATCGCCTGCGCCCTGTTTCTCGGCAGCCGTTTTGATCAGCCCATTTTTGCCCTTGCCTGGGGGGTGGTGCTCGGTGGACTGTTGCAACTGGTGATGCAGGTGCCCGGTTTGCGGAGGATCGGTTTTTTGCCACGTCCGCGTCTCGGTCTGCGCCACCCTGACGTGAGTAAGATTTCCCGCCTGATGTTGCCGGGGATCGCCGGTGTTGCCATCTACCAGATCAATGTCATCGTCACCCGGCTGCTCGCCTCGTTCCTCCCGGAAGGAAGCGTCTCTTACCTCTACTACGGACAGCGGCTGTTCGAGTTCCCGCAGGGGATCATCGTCGCTTCTCTGGCGCAGGCTCTGCTACCGACCCTGAGCCGCCAGGCGGCCGACAACCAGGGCGATGCGTTCCGGGACAGCCTGCGACATTCCATGTCGCTGTTGCTGCTGATCTTACTGCCGGCGACGATCGGTATGGTCCTTTGTGCCAAGCCGATCTACAGCCTGTTTTTCATGCGGGGGGCTTTTGATGCAGAGGCGGTCCGCCAGACCTCCTACGCGCTGGCCGCCTATGCGCCGGGCCTGCTCTTCGTTGGCATCAGCCGCCTGGTTGTTCCGACATTCTACGCCATGCAGGATACCCGGACGCCGGTCCTGGTCTCGTTCTGGACCCTGCTGGTCAACGTCGGTTTCGGTCTGCTGTTGATGGGGCCGTTCCAGCATATCGGCCTCGCTTTTGCCCTGACCCTGTCAGCGCTGTTTAACGCGGCAGTGCTCCTCGTCCTTCTCCGGCGCCGGTTCCCTGATGTCAGCCTCGGAGTTGTCTGGAATGGAGTCTGGCGGTTATTGCCAGGGCTGGCGGGGATGCTGGTTGTTGTCAAGCTGCTCCTGGCTCAATGCGACTGGAGCGTTGCCGGTGAAAGTTGGGTTAAAGGGGGCTGGCTCGCTGCGGCGGTGGTTGGCGGCGGGGTAAGCTACCTGTTGATCTGTCGCGGCTGCAGGGTGCCGAACCTCGATGTGATCGGCGACCTGCTGTTGCGACGGCGTCTGCCAAAGGGAAAATCATTATGAATCATCAAGCTGTGGTTGAAACACCGGTCGGAACCCTGCAGGTTATTTCGGATGACACCGCCCTGGTGCAAGTCGGGTGGATTGACGAGTCCGGCGGGGCCGCCACATCGGGCGAAACCGATACGCCTCTGCTGCGTCAGGCTGTGACCGAACTGCAGGAGTATTTCGCCGGCAAACGGACCCTGTTCACGGTCCCGATCCGCTTCACCGGCAGCGATTTTACCGTTAAAGTGCTCAAGGCGCTGGCCGAGGTCCCTTACGGCGAGGTGGTCAGCTACAAGGAGCTTGCGACCCGTACCGGAAGCCCTGCCGCAGCTCGCGGCATCGGGCGGGTGATGGCCGGCAACCGGCTGCCGATCATCCTGCCATGCCACCGGGTCGTCGCTGCCGACGGGAGCCTGACCGGCTACTCAGGCCAGGGCGGAACAAAGACCAAGCGCTGGCTGCTCGATTTTGAAAAGGGGAACGTCTAGCCATCGAGTTGTCCGGTTCGGCGTAGCGCTTCGTAGAGCACGATGCCGGCAGCGGTCGAAAGATTTAGGCTCCGGACAAGCGGCGAAAAAATCGGGATGCGGATCGTTCGTCCGCCGGGGGTGGCGAGGAGTTCCTCCGACAATCCCTCGGTCTCCTTGCCGAAGACCAGCAGGTCGCCCGGTTGGAAGTCGGCATTCGCGTAGTTCTGCTCGGCCCGCTTGCTGGTCAGCCAGACACGGCGGTCGGGGAAGGCGGCGAGCAGGTCGGAGAAGTGGCGCCAGCGATAGAGTTGTACCGCCTCCCAATAGTCGAGTCCCGCCCGCTTCAGGTGCTTGTCGCTGATGGAGAAGCCGAGCTTGCCGACCAGGTGCAGCACGGTCCCGGTCGCGGCACAGAGCCGCGCGACATTACCGGTGTTGGGTGGAATCTCCGGTTCGATCAGGACAATGTGGAAAGGCTGATTGTTCATGAGGGGTATTCATGGCAGGGGCGGCAGGAATTCACCTGCCGCCCTTTTCGTGTTGAGAGGTTACTGGCTCGCCTTCAGCGCCTGGTCGAGGTCCTCGATGATGTCGGTGAGACGCTGGGTGTTGCGCTGCACCGCCTCCGCGCCCGAACCTTCTTCGAGGGCGACCGGCGGCTCGGCCACCACCTGGTAGC
>PKUA01000012.1 GCA_002868905.1 Desulfuromonas sp. | reverse complement strand
GCCGGTGAGGCGCTCTCCGGAACCTATGCTTCCCAGGGAGAAACCGGAAGCATCAACCTGGAATACCAGGCTGACCTGGCCGAGCCCGCTTCACTGGCCGGCCTGGCCGGGTCCTGGACCCGGCCAGGCGCCCAGGCCGTAACGGCTGAGGTTGCCGCCGACGGGACCTTCAGTTTTTCCCGGGCCGATGGTTGTCTGGGGGAAGGTTCTTTTGCAGTCATCGACCCGGCCTGGAGCATCTACCAGGTTGAACTGACCCTCAAGTCCTGCGGTTCAAAGAATGGTGCCTGGTCGGGGCTTGGTACGCTGGATGGGAAACAGGCCGAAGGGGATGTGCTCTGGTTCATGGTGGCGAACCAGGCCGGGACCTTCATGGAAGGGTGGCAGCGGGACTGACCGTCCGTCTTGTTTGTTCGTAAGAAATGGTCAGACGAAAAAATTGTCCTGAAGCAAACGTAGCCGCCGGGGATGTTCGAACATCCCCGGCGGTTTTGTGTTTAGAAGTAATATCTTACAAAGATTCCACCCGAATCGGCGTAGCTGCCGAACTCGCTCTGCCAGGCCGAAGGGAAGCCGGGTATGGGTGAGGGTTCCGGGGCATCACCGATGGTAAAACTCCAGAACAGTTGCATGGAAAGGTTGTCGCCGAGGGAATAGTCGAGCAGAGGGCGGAGCAGGAAGGAGTCGTCTTCCAGGTTCCAGATGACCAGCCCTTGCAGAGTCGCCAGCGGGTGGGCTTGATAGGAGGTCGTGAGCAGCAGATAGTGGCGTCCCAATAGATAGGAGAGCCCCTCCCGCAGGGGAGCGGAGGCGGCAACCCGCAGGTAATCTGCCGGGTCGTCGCTCCCCGGACCGTTGTAGAGGTATTCCAACAGGGTTGTCAGACCGTTGTCGAACCGGTACCAGGCCTCGATAGCCGCCACGGTAAAGTGGTCATACAGGTCGCCGCTGTCCATTTTGACATCTTTGCCGCGATAGGTGACAACTTCCCCTTTCAGGCCGAGACCGCCCAGGTCCCCGGCGAGGCCGAGTCCGATCATTGGTCGTCCACGCAGCCAACCGGCCATGCCGAGCAGGTCGAGGCCGAAACGATGATCACTGCCGGTGAGCAGGTAGCTGTTGAGTTCTCGGTTACGACCGAATACAGCCGTCGCACCAAGGTGTCCGCCAAGGTCGAAATAGCGTAGGAAGCGGATGGAATCGACGCCCGGGCGAACATCGGTGTCGAGAGCGTCCGGAGCAAAGGGGGCGATGACATCCAGCGGAGAGACCAGGGCGATCCTGCCGAATCCGATCGCCTGTCTCCCCAGGCTCCAATCGATCGTGTCCCGTCTATCGTGAACAGCCAGCCGGTCGATTTGCAGCAGATCGTTGAATCGACTGTCGCCATCCCAGCTCTTCTCCAGGTTGACGACTCGGTTCGGGTTGGCCGCCGGGAGGCTTGTCATGATCTCCGGATTGGCATAGATCAGCCGGTTGTCACAGGAAGCCTCGAATTGCATGGAACCGGCTGGTTGTGTCAAGTCGAGGCGAAGCGAGTCGACGAGCAGATAACCGTCGGTTGCCGATTGACCGGGTGTCTCCCGCAGCAGGAAGAGACTGTTTTTCCAGGACCCTGACACCTCGAATCCACAAGCCGTGGTGGCGATCCCCAACATGAAGGCGGTCAACAGAATCGGCTTGAGCAGACTCATCATCAATTCGAGGCGCTGTCCGAGACCAGGTGACCGTCGCGCAGCGTGACAACCCGGCGAGCCTTGTCGATGACCCGCTGGTCATGGGATGAGAAAATAAAAGTGACCTGGTGTTCCTGGTTGAGCCGTTCCATCAGGTCGAGCAGGTCGTTAGCGGTTTCCGAATCGAGGTTGGCTGTCGGCTCGTCGGCCAGGACAACGGCCGGATCGGCGGCGATGGCGCGGGCGATGGCGACCCGTTGCTGCTGACCGCCGGACAGGTCTCCCGGTCGGCGGTCGGCAAGCCCCTCCAGACCGAGCTGATTTAGAATCTCAAGGACTTTTGCTCTACGCTGTGCGGGGGAAACCCCCTGCAGCATCAGGGTGAATTCGGCGTTTTCCGCTGCTGACAGAACAGGAATCAGGTTGTAGGACTGGAAGATGAAACCGATTCGGTGCAGTCTGAAAACAGCCAGTTCCCGGGAGGACCTTTGGGCGATATCTCCTCCCTCGATAAGAATTCGTCCTTCGCTCGCTTTGTCGAGACAGCCGATCAGGTTGAGTAGTGTGGTTTTGCCGCTTCCCGAGGGGCCGGCCAGAACGGTGAACTCCCCAGGGTCGAATGTCGTGGTGAATTCGGCGACGGCATGCACCTGTTGATGGCCTGTATGGTAGACCTTGGACACGTTTTGTAAGTCGATCAGTGGTGAGTTTTTCATCCGGACCTTGGGTTGTTGAGAGTCGAAACTCTCTGATTATGCCTTATAAAGTGGCTTCTGTCATTGATTCGGGGTTGCGCTGCCATTCTTGATCAGGATCGACTCAAGCTCCGGGTCGGGATTCTCATCACTCATCAGGACAGACCGATTGTAGTTGAAATAGGTAATTTCAATGGTTTGGTCGGTGCCGTGTGGGGCATAATAGATCGTTGTTTTCCTGGTGCCGGTGTGTATTGCGAAGGCGATGGCCTGACATTGACGATTAATCACAAACAGCGGGCTGCCGCTGCCACCCCGGTCGCTTTCGCAATTGTGGGCCGGCGCGCCCGTGCCAAGGCCACTCAGCCCGCAGTCCCGGCTGCGCAGCATCTTGCTCGGCCATGAGACATTCGGGAAGCCTGCCATGCACGATTTTGGTCTGTCATCGAAATCCTTTTTACCCCTTGCTCCTTTGCGAATTTGTTGTTCATTTTTAAGTTCAGCCAGGTAGTTTGAGAGGGGATCTTCATCGTAGCGGCAACTTCCGCTGCATGGGTCGATCCTGCTCGGTTCCGCCCCCAGAAAACCTGGGCGAATTTTCCCGGGACGATGTGTCGTCGGAGGGTAGGAAATGCCGAAATAGCCGATCTCGTCACCGATGCTTTCCTTAAGTGTTAGTATGGCGTAGTCCATACGTCCGAGATCCAGGGGAGATTCTGGTTTTTCGCCGTTTTGCTCCTGTTGTCGGTGGCGGTCATAGACGGCATTGTCGGTTTTCACCCGGATAGAGCGATTGTCGGTCGGGCTGTGGGGGTAAAGGATGAACCTGATAATTGGATAAATCGTTCCGGTGGTGCTGTCGATAACGCAGTGGGTGTTCGTCCGGATTTCGTCGGGTCCGGTCAAAAAGGCTGTGCAATGGGGCGGTTTGTCATCGAAGGCCAGGACGCCGATCGCTCTCCAGGGATAACTTTCAGCCTCGGTGGACCCGACCTCCTCCAGATCGACAATGTCGAGCAGGCCTCCGAGGCAAACGGATGCGGGAGATAACAGCAGGATGAAAATGCCGACGATAAATGGTTTTGACAGCGGCATGACAGGTCTCCCGTGAGCAGTCTGGGCCTGATGAACCTTCATCATAACCAGATATCAGGCATATGGAACCTGTCAAATTCGGAAAAGTTGAGAAAACGAACGAAGACTCCATTCCTGCCGGAGGTTTCCGCTTGGCTGATTTCAGCTGATCGCATGTATTCTCCTTGCCACTCAATGCGACGCCCGCTATAATCCCCTGTTCATTTTATCCAAAAATTCACCCGTATTTGACGTCACGGGTAGCCATGGCAGGGAGTTTGACCATGTTTCGTGAACAGCAGGATGCACTCGAGACCCTCAAGAACAAGCTCGTTGAGCTGAGGAGGTACCTTTGACGTTGACGGCAAGCGAGAGAGGGTAGCCGAACTTGACGCTGATATAGCGAGCCCCGACTTCTGGGACCGGGGGGAGAAAAGCCAGGAGATTCTCAAGGAACGGACCAGCTTGCAAAATATCGTTGAAGGGTGGGATGAATCCTGGAAAGAGTTTGAAGATCTTCAGATTCTCTGCGAACTCGGAGATGAGGGAGAGGACGACGAAACCCTCGAAGAGGTCAAGCAGCTTCTCCCCGGGTTGGAAGAGCGGGTCGACAAAATGGAATTTGCCCGCATGCTGTCGGGTGAACATGACGCTTGCAACGCGATTCTGAGTATCAACGCCGGCGCTGGCGGGACCGAAGCTCAGGACTGGGCCGATATGCTGTTGCGGATGTACCTCCGCTTCTGTGAACGCCGCGGGTTCAAGACCGACATGACCGAATACCTCCCGGGTGACGAGGCTGGGGTCAAAAGTGCGACATTTACCGTCGACGGAGATCACGCATACGGGTGGTTGCGGGCAGAGATCGGTATTCATCGCCTGGTGAGAATTTCCCCTTTCGACAGCAATGCCCGTCGTCACACCTCCTTCAGTTCGGTCTTCGTTTTTCCTGAACTGCCTGATGACGTTGAGGTGGAAATTCTTGACAAAGACCTGAAGGTGGATACGTTCCGTGCCAGCGGTGCCGGGGGACAGCATGTCAACAAGACCGACTCCGCTATCCGTATTACCCATGTCCCGACCGGAATCGTGGTTGCCTGCCAGAACGAGCGGTCCCAGCACAAGAACCGGGCAACAGCCATGAAGCAGTTGCGTTCCCGGCTGTTCGAGGTTGAGCTGCGCAAGAAAGAGGAAGAGGCCGCCTCACTGACCGGGGAGAAAAAAGATATCGGTTGGGGGAGCCAGATTCGCTCTTACGTGCTCCACCCGTATCGGATGGTCAAGGACCACCGGACTAATTTCGAAACCGGAAATACGGATGCCGTCCTCGATGGAGACATCGACAAGTTCATCGAGGCCTACCTCTTAAGCCAGAAATAGTGATGTTGCTCTTAACGTTTCAATTGAATGACTAGGTTGTGACCATGGCGAAATCCTGGATTCGAATTCTCTGTTGTTGTATCGGTTGTCTCTTATGCCTGCTTCCGTTGGGTTGCGGCAGTGATACCGAAGAAGACTTGACCCCGCCGGACCTGACCTTTTCCGGCACCAGTTCAATCACCACGAATCGTTTTCATCAGCTCTCCGGGACCGTCGATCCAGGTAGTACAATTGAGATCCTTATCGATTCCGAAGAGGTTTACACCGAGGAAAGCGTCGACGGGGACACTTGGAGTGCCGAGATAGAACTGGAAGAAGGGAGCCACGTCGTGCTGATCCGTGCTTCGGATGAAGCGGGCAACGTACGGGGTTTTCAATTCGTTCTGACTTATGACGTCCTGAGCATCGACCGGTACATCGACGTGATCGCCGACGGGACGGTCGGACAACAGATCGGTGGATTGTTCGATCCGTCCGCTGCGAATGTTCCCGTCATTTTTCTGGGCGAAGAGGATCCTGGCACTGAAGTTGACGTCGATGGCGATATTTGGAGCTATAGCCTGGAGAACCTTCCGGAGGGGACGACAACTGTGACACTCGGCCTGGATCACGCCGATCTGGGACTGGTCGAAAAAACAGTGGAGATTGAGGTTGATGGTGATGCTCCGCTGATCAGCCTGGAACCGGCTATCGAATCGGTCACCCTGCCGAGCCTTGTCGTCTCCGGCAACGTCGACGCTGCCGCGTCAAGTGTCACCGTGACTCCGACCCCGCTTGAAGGAGCGGCCGTGTTGGACGGTGCCGGCAGTTGGAGCGGTACGATCTCCATCCTGCCGGTCGGGAAATCCTCGCTGTCAGCTTCGGTCAATTTGAACGGTGTCATTGCCACAGCCCACGGTCTGCTGCTCCGCGGCAGCCAGTTTCATGTTGTTAACCAACTCAGCCCGGCCGACGGCGCGACGGGTGTTGATGTCGCAGCCGACGTCGCGATCGGATTCGGCAGGGCGATGAATGGGGAAACCCTCACGTCCGAGACCGTCGAATTGAGCGACCAGCTCGGCCTGGTGACCGCAACGGTCGAATATGACGAAGAGACCCAGATCCTGACCCTCGCTCCGCAGGCGGATCTTGACCCGAATTCCGATTATCAGGTCCGTTTGACCACCGATGTCAGCGATATCGATGGGAACCCGCTCCCCGCCGAACTGATCTGGTCTTTCCAAACCGGGGAATAAGCGATTCAGTGACCTGACAGAGGGTGATTTTCGCCAATCGCCGTATAAACAAAGAGAGAATGATGGACGAACAGAACGAATTGTTACAGCAGCGGATCAGCAAAATCGACGCCTTGCGCGAGCAGGGGATCAATCCCTATGCGAACGATTTTACGGTGGATCAGACCCTTTCCCGGATCGGGGAACGACACGGTGATGACGATGCAGAGGCCTTGCAGGGTGCCGATGTCACTTACCGGGTTGCCGGCAGGATCATGGCTCGGCGCGATTTCGGCAAGGCCGGTTTCATCCAGTTGCAGGACCGAAGCGGCCGACTGCAGGTTTATGTCAACAAGGGGAATCTCGGTGACGACGGGTTCGCGTTGTATCGGAGCCTCGATATCGGCGACGTCGTCGGCATCGTCGGAACGCCATTCCGGACCAAGACCGGTGAGTTGTCGCTTCGTGCCGCAGAGTTGCGCATCCTGACCAAGTCGATGCTGCCGTTGCCGGAAAAATGGCACGGCCTGACCGATGTCGAAACCCGTTACCGGCAACGCTACCTCGACCTGATGGTCAATCCTGACGTCGGTGAGGTGTTCCGTAAACGGAGCAGGATTATCTCCCTGGTGCGCGAGTTTATGCTGCAACGGGACTACCTCGAAGTCGAGACCCCGATGATGCAGCCCCTCGCCGGTGGTGCGACTGCCAAGCCGTTCGTCACCCATCACAATACCCTGAAAATGGACCTGTTCCTCCGTATCGCTCCGGAACTTTACCTGAAGAGGTTGGTGGTCGGTGGTTTCGAACGGGTCTTTGAGATCAACCGGAATTTCCGCAACGAAGGTATCTCCATCCAGCACAACCCCGAGTTCACCATGATGGAGTTTTACCAGGCGTTCGCGACTTATCACGACCTGATGGAGATGACCGAGGAGTTGATCTGTCATGTGGCGGAACAGGTCTGCGGATCTTTGCAGATCAGTTATGGCGGCCGGGAAGTCGACCTGAGTCGTCCCTGGAAACGGTTGACCGTGCGTGAAGCGATCTGCCAGTACAGCGACCTGACCGAGGATCAGCTCGACGACCATGCCTTCCTGCTCAAATTCGCCAAGGATCGGGGACTGGAACTCGACAAGACCATCCCCGTCGGCAAGTTGTTGACCGAGGTTTTCGACCTCGTCGCCGAATCGGAGCTGTGGCAGCCGACCTTTATCACCGAATATCCGCTGGAGGTTTCACCTCTTTCCCGCAAGAATGATGAGAACCCCGAGGTGGTCGACCGGTTTGAACTGTTTATCGTCGGTCGTGAACTGGCCAATGCTTTTTCCGAGCTGAATGACCCTCGCGACCAGAAGGAGAGGTTTCTTCAGCAGTTGGAGCAGAAGGCGGCGGGGGATGAAGAGGCGCACGGAATGGACGAAGACTATATCCGGGCACTTGAATACGGATTGCCGCCGACGGCCGGCGAGGGGATCGGCATCGACCGTTTGGTGATGCTGTTGACGGACAGCGCCTCGATTCGTGACGTGATCCTGTTCCCGCAGCTCAGGGCGGAGTCAACCAAGTGATGACGGATACCGGGCTGGACGCGATGAATTCTGTTGCAGCGGCAAACCTTTGGTTTTCGTGCCTCGTTCCCGATTTTAGGTCGCGGTGCAGATAATGGGTTACGAACTGTTTGTCAGTCTCCGCTACCTTCGGGCCAAGCGCAAGCAGACCTTCATTTCGGTCATTTCGTTCATCTCCATCGCCGGGGTGACGTTGGGGGTGGCTGCCTTGATCGTGGTCCTGGCGGTTATGACCGGTTTCCATGACGGGGTCCGGCAGCAGATCCTCGGCAACGTGCCGCATGTTGTGCTGCAACGACATGGCAGCGGGCTGGCCGGTCAGGAGCAGATCGTCAAGGAGATCCGTTCCCTGTCACCCTATGTCGTCGATGTGGCGCCGTTTGTTTCGCGAGAGGCGATGTTGCTCGCCCGGCAGAACGTGGCTGCGGTCAACGTCAAGGGTATTGCTCCAGGTCACAAGGTCCTGGCCCAGGAGTTCGTCAGCCAGGGGGGGATACCGGTTGGAGAGCTGTTGTTTGACAAGAAGGAAGGAAGGCCGGGGATTGTCGTCAGCACGGACACCGCAACGACCCTCGGGGTGGCGATTGGCGATACCATCAACGTCATCCCGCCCGATTTCACCATTACCCCCTTCGGCATGATCCCGAAGTTGAAGCCATTTAAAATCGTCGCGATCAGCACGACCGGTAGCAGCATCCTGGACAATTTTGTCGCCTACGTGGCGCTCGACGAGGCCCAGCGCTTTTTCGGCCTGGGTGACAAGGTGAGCGGCATTGAAATCGACGTTGATCGCTTCGATCACGCTCGTCCGGTAGCGAGCCTGGTCCGGCAGGAGTACGGCTATCCGTACCTGACCCGCTCCTGGGAGGACCTGTTCGGGTCGTTCCTGGCGGCGCTCAAGCTCGAAAAGCTCGGTTTGTTTATCGTGCTCGGCATTATCGTCCTGGTTGCGGCTTTCAACATCGCCACCACCCTGATCATGGTGGTTATGGAGAAGACCAAGGATATCGCCGTGCTTCGATCTCTCGGTGCGACCTCGCGCAGTATTCTGAAGATTTTCCTGTTCGAGGGGTTGATCATCGGGGTAGTCGGTACCGGCCTCGGCACGGTGATCGGTCTTCTGCTGGCGAAAAATGCAGATCCAATCATTAAGGGGATCGAAAACCAGTTTCATATCAAGCTGTTTGACAAAAATGTCTACGGAATGGAACATTTCCCGTCCGTGGTCCATTCTTCCGATGTCATCGCCGTGGTCGTAGTCGCCCTGCTGATTTCCCTGTTTGCAACCCTTTATCCCGCCTGGCATGCGGCCCGGATGGATCCCGCCGAGGCGTTGCGTTATGAATAGGGGGAGCTGAAATGCTGCGGGTAAGAGGACTGCAGAAGAGTTACGGCAGCGGAACCGGCACCGTCGAGGTTTTGCGAGAGGTCGACCTTGACGTTGGTGCCGGTGAGCGGATTGCGGTGGTCGGCGTCTCAGGAGCTGGCAAGACTACGCTGCTGCATGTCCTCGGCGCCCTCGATCGTCCCAGTGCCGGGTCCATTCACTGCAACGGCCAGGATGTTTTTGCCCTGCGGGGTGGGGAGCTTGACCGGTTCCGGAATCGGACCATCGGTTTCATTTTCCAGCTTCATCAGCTGCTTCCGGAGTTTACCGCCCTTGAGAACGTGATGATGCCGCAGATGATTTCAGGGACAGGTCGGGAAGAGGCAAAAGCACCGGCGCTTTCCATTCTGGATGAGGTCGGGCTTTCCCATCGCCTGCACCATAAACCGGGACAACTCTCCGGTGGTGAGCAGCAGCGGGTCGCCATTGCCCGGGCGCTTGTGATGAAACCGAAACTGTTGCTGGCGGACGAACCGACCGGCAACCTCGACTCAGGCACGTCGGAGGAAATCCTGCGGTTGCTTGACGACCTGCACCGGTTACACGATCTGACGATGGTGGTCGTAACGCACAGCGAAAAACTTGCCTCGCGGCTGGATCGTGTCCTGCGCATGGAGGATGGAAGTATGAGGCAACTGACAATCTCCCCCGATTCTTTACAGGGTTCGGGTGATTCCCTATAATGTCGCGCACCTTGGAGTGAAAGATTTTATGTCATTTGGAACCAATCTCGTTAATATCCTGATATTGCTGCTTCTTCTGGGGGGGAGTGCGACAACCTGGGCGGCGGATAACTATACTGTGGCCGATGTCCTGATCGAAGGGAATCGCAGGGTCGAAAAGAGTGCGATTCTTCCCCTTGTCTCCGTCAAACCGAATCAGCCTTTCGGCAAACCGGAGGTCGACCGGGATATTCGCGCTATTTACAAGCTTGGCCGGTTTGAAGATGTCCGCGCCGAAATCGATAGCCGGAACGGATTGAAGGTCCTGGTTTACCGCCTCGAAGAACGTCCGTTGATCCGGCGCGTCGAATGGAGCGGCAACTCGGAAATCGAGACGCAAAAGCTGCGTGAAGCAGTCACCCTGCGGGCTCCTGGAATTTACGAACCCCAAGTTGTCGCGAACAGTATCCAGGAGATGAAGGCCGTTTACGTCGGCGAAGGTTTTCATGCGGCGGAGATCAAGGAGAAACTGACGGTCAACGATGCCAATGAGGCGACCGTCACCTTCGAGATCAAGGAGGGTGAGAAGGCTCTCGTAGCGACTATCACTTTCGAAGGGAATAAGGTTTTTGACGATGATGAACTCCGGGGCGCCATGGAGACCAAGCAGAGGTGGTTTCTCTCCTGGCTGACCGGTCGCGGATCTTATCTCCCGGAGGTGTTGGAGAACGATCTCGATATTCTTGCCGACAAATATTTTAATCACGGTTACCTGCAGGTCAAGATCAAGGATCCGGAGGTTGTGGTCAGTGAGGATAAAACATCTCTCCTGGTCAAGATCAGGGTCGAAGAAGGGGACCAGTTCCGGATCGGCAAACTTGAGGTTGAGGGAGATCTGATCAGAAGCGAGAAAGAGCTTCTCGACACGATGGAATTGCAGCCCGGCGATGTGTTCAGCCGTCAAACCCTGCGGCTGGATCTTGCGAAAATCAATGACCTCTACGCCAATGCCGGGTTTGCCTATGCCAATGTCTCCCCATTGACGCGCCTCGACACGGAGAATAACCTGGTCGATATGAAGCTCGCCATCGAGCGTGGTCTTCGCGTCAAAATCGGGCGTATCAATATCAGGGGGAATACACGAACCCGTGACAAGGTGATCCGGCGTGAAGTCAATATCGAAGAAGGGGATCTTTATAGCGCCGGCAAGTTGAAAGGGAGCCGTCGCCGTATCAATAACCTCGGATTTTTCGATGAGGTCGAGGTTGTAACCAACAAGACCGACGAAGAGGATGTGCTCGATATCGATATTTCGGTCAAGGAGAAACCGACCGGAACCTTCAGCCTCGGTGCGGGTTACTCTTCGGTTGACGGCCTGATTGCCCAGGGCGCGATATCCCAGAATAATTTACTCGGCTATGGGCTGAAACTTGATTTCAGTGCCGCTATCGGGGGAGCATCCACTTATAATATCGGTCTGCTCGATCCCTATTTCCTTGATTACAACATCTCTCTCGGCTTCGACCTATACAAGACCGACCGAGAATATGTCGATTTTGACAAGAAGACTCTTGGTGGTGATATCAAGTTCGGTTTCAATGCCGGAGAGGACAATAAGGTTTTCCTGACCTATCGCTACGAGGAAAAGGAAATCTATAATGTCGATTCCGGTGCGAGTTCCCTTGTCAAGGAGCAGGAGGGGGATTCGATACTTTCTTCTATCAGCAGCAGCTTTACCCGGAATACCACGGACAACTATCTCGACCCGAGTCGAGGGTACGTGGCCAGACTCAGTGCAGAATATGCCGGTCTGGGCGGAACGGAAAAATTTGCCAAAATCATTCTGGATGACCGTCACTTCTTCCCGTTTATCGGACCGTCGGTCCTGTCCATCCATGGACAGATCGGGCAGATTTTCCAGGTCCAGGGGGAAGAAACCCCGATTGATGAACGATTCTACCTCGGAGGGATATCGACCCTGCGCGGATTGCCGGCTCGCAAAGTTGGTCCGCGCGTGAAACGAATCATCGAAACTGTTGATCCGGTAAGCGGTGATCTTGTTTTTATCTCCGAGGACGAATATACATATATCGGCGGCGAGAAGGAAGCTTATGGAAACATCGAAGTGATTTTCCCGCTCTTCCCGGAAGTCAAACTCAAAGGGGTTGTCTTTTTCGATGTCGGCAATTCCTGGGGAGAGGATGAAAACTATTTCGAGAGCTTTCGCTACAGTACCGGAGCCGGCATCCGTTGGCTCAGCCCCATGGGCCCGATGCGACTCGAATGGGGATACAACCTTGATCCTCGAGAAGATGAAGATAATAGCCAGTTCGAATTTACAATCGGACGTTTTTTTTAACCGGGTCGCTCATCGAGTGTTCCGGGTTAATACCCTCAAAAAAGTGTGAAGGAGTCGTAAATGAAACGGTTGGTAAGTATTTGTCTTGTGGTTCTGTTGCTGGGCCTTGCCTCCACGGCTGTCGCTGTTGATGGAAAGATCGGATTTGTTGATCTGCAAAAAGCACTCAACCTTTCCGATTCCGGCAAAATGGCCAAGGAGAAGATGCGTCAGCAAGTCACGAATTATGAGACCCAACTCGACGAAATGCGCAGTGACCTCGAAAAGAGCAAAGAAGAGATGGACAAACAGGCACTGTTGCTGTCGGAGGATGCACGTTCGGCCAAGGAACGTGACTACCAGCAAAAAGTCAAAGAATTCAAGCGTTTTGCCAATGACATCAAGGAAGAGCTTCAGATTAAGGATAGCGAGTTCACGCGAAAGATCCTCGACGATTTGCTTGCAGTTGTCCTTGAAATCGGCAAGAAAGAGGGCTTTACGGTCATTTTTGAAAAGAACGAAAGTTCCCTGATCTACGCCGACGAAAAGATCGACCTGACCGATCAGGTCATTGCCGCGGCTAACGCGAAACAGAAGTGATCGCGCAGGTTGCACCACCTGCGACTCTGCAGGGTTTGGCAGACCTGGTCGGTGGGGATGTTTTCGGTGACCCCGAGGTCTTGATCGAGCGTGTCGCACCCTTCGAAACCGCCGGGAAGGGTGAGATCACCTTTGTCACCCAGAAGAAATACCTGGCAGACCTCGATCGAACCAAGGCCTCCGCGGTGATTGTTCCGGAGCGGATTTCGGTCGCCGAGTGCAACCAGTTGATTTACAGCAACCCTTATCTTGCGTTCGCGCGCGTACAACAGTATTTTCACGGTAAGGCACCCGCGGCAATCGGCATCCAGCAGGGCGCAACCATTGATCCGACGGCACAGCTCGGCGAAGATATTTCGATCTACCCCGGCTGTTACGTCGGGCCGGGTTGCACGGTTGGGTCAGGAACCATTCTCTACCCGAATGTGGTTCTTTATCAGGGCGTAAGCGTCGGCCAGGATTGCCTGCTCCACGCAGGCTCCATGGTTCGCGAACATTGCCGACTCGGGAATCGGGTCGTTCTCCAGCCGGGTGCGATTATCGGCAGTGACGGATTCGGATTTGCCCCGGACGGTGGGAAGTATGAAAAAATTCCCCAATCCGGAACCGTGGACATTGAGGATGACGTCGAGATCGGTGCCTGCAGCTGTATCGACCGTGCGGCGCTCGGCGTGACGCATATCAGGCGCGGATGCAAAATCGACAACCTGGTGCAGGTCGCACACAATGTCGAGGTCGGTGAGGATACGGTGATGGCCGCCCAGGTTGGCATTGCCGGGAGTACGATCATCGGTCGCCACTGTACATTTGGCGGCCAGGCCGCAGCGGCAGGTCATATCAAGATTGGCGAGAACGTCACTGTTGCGGGGCGTGGCGGAATCGCCAGCAGTGTCGCAGGCAATCAGGTTCTTTCCGGTCTTCCGGCGATGCCGCACAGGGAATGGCTCAAGGCGAGCATGGCTTTTCCGCGGCTGCCGGACATGCGTCGTGAACTGCACCAACTCAAGAACCTGGTACATGAGCTGGAACAACGGCTGAAGGAGAAATAGCCATGGAACTCAATGCCCGGCAGATTCAGGAACTTCTGCCGCATCGCTACCCATTTTTATTGGTCGACAAGATTGTCTCCTGTACCCCTGGAGAACGGATTGTCGGTGTTAAAAACGTTACGATCAATGAACCTTTCTTCCAGGGTCATTTCCCCGGTCATCCGATTATGCCCGGAGTTCTCATCATCGAAGCGATGGCCCAGGTTGGTGGACTTTATGCGCTGAATTGTGATGATTCAACTGCCGGTAAGGTGACCTATTTCGTTGGAATCGACAAGGCTCGTTTCCGGCGTCCCGTGGTTCCCGGGGACACTTTGGTTATGGAACTGGAACTGCTGAGTTGTCGACGCGGCATTTATACCTTCTCAGCCAAAGCGACAGTCGACGATAAGGTGGTGACAGAAGCTGAACTGAAGGCGACTTTTGCCGATCGATAAGAGGTGATCATGATTCATCCTACAGCACTGATTCATCCCGGCGCGCGTTTGGCCGAAGGAGTCAAAGTCGGTCCTTATACCATTATCGGTGAGCACGTCACCATCGGTGCCGGAACCGAAGTTGGGCCTCACGTCGTAATCGAGGGGTGGACGGAAATCGGTGAGGAGAACCGAATTTTCCAGTTTGCGTCCGTGGGGGCAGATACGCAGGATCTCAAGTTCGGTGGTGAAAAGTCCTACCTTAAGATCGGAGACCGCAACAAGATTCGTGAATTCGTCACCCTGCATCGCGGCACCGAAGGTGGCGGCGAGGAAACCGTCATTGGCGACGATTGCCTGTTCATGGCCTATGCCCACGTCGCGCACGACTGCCGGGTTGGAAACCATGTCATTCTTGCCAATGGTGCTACCTTGGCAGGGCATGTCGAAGTTGCGGACTGGGCTATCCTCGGCGGTCTGTCCGCCGTGCATCAGTTCGTGAGGGTTGGAGCCCATGTCATGATCAGCGGAGGTTCCATGGTCGCGCAGGATGTGGCGCCGTTCACCATTGCGCAGGGGGACCGGGCCCAGACGGTAGGTTTGAACCTGGTCGGCTTGAAGCGGCGTGGGTTTGAGGAAGACCAGCTCAAACAATTAAAGGCGGCCTACCGACTGATTTTCCGCTCGGACCTTCGCCTGGAAGAGGCTCTGAAAAAAATCGCTGAGGGATCTCCAGGGGATGTCGTTGGGGAATTCGTCGATTTTATCAAGCAGAGCCAACGAGGGCTTGCCCGCTGAGGGCGGTCATGACCAAGCCGGCTCGATTCCGCTCGGTTTTTTTGGGCAGACAAGTGTTAGAAAAGATTGATAACGGGCGAGGGTATTCGACCTTGCCTGTTTCCGTTTTCGGCGCTGCACTGACGGAGCGTAATTTCGGCTGAGCCTCGGTTCCGTTCGCAGACGTTTAAAAGAGGTGAATTTGAACTGCCGGAAAAAGGTCATGATCGTTACCGGTGAGGCGTCCGGGGATCTGCATGGCGGATCACTGGTCAAAGCCGTGGCCAGCCATGCTCCCGACGTCAGTTTCTTCGGAGTCGGCAGCAGGAATCTGGAGAAAGCGGGTTGTGACCTGATTCTCGACAGTGGCGAACTGTCGGCAATGGGATTGTTTGAGGTCTTCGGGCGGTTGCCGACCATCCTGCGCCATTTTCGAAGTCTCAAAAAGGTTCTGCACGGTAATGCCCCACCCGATCTGCTGGTCCTGATCGACTTTCCCGATTTCAACCTGCGACTGGCCGCTGAAGCCCAAAAGGCCGGGATACCAGTTCTTTATTACATCAGTCCGAAATTCTGGGCCTGGCGACAGGGTCGCCTGCAAACGATTGCCCGGGTGGTCGACCGAATCGCGGTCATTTTTCCGTTTGAGGTGCCGCACTTCCAACGACACGGGGTCGATGTGTCGTTTGTCGGCAATCCGTTGCTGGATGATCTGGAATCGGTTCCGGGGCGATTGAAGTGTCGTGAAACATTCGATCTGTCTGCCGACGATTTGATCGTCGGTCTGTTTCCCGGCAGCCGAGAAAGTGAGATTCGGTTCAATTTGCCAACCATGCTGGAAACTGCAAAGCTTCTTTTGGCGAAGAACCCGGAGATGAAATTCCTGTTGCCGGTCGCTCCCAATCTTTCCAAGGCCTCACTCGATGAGCAGGTGACGGCATGCAAGCTTCCCGTCACCCTGGTCCCGGGCGAGTTGTTTGAAGCCGCGAGAGCGTGTGACGCCGCACTGGTCGTTTCCGGGACGGCTACTTTGCAGACCGGGTTGGTCGGAACCCCCTTGGCAGTCATTTTCAAATGTTCACCTGCCAGTTTCGCCATTGGTAGGCGCCTGGTGAAACTCAAGCATGTCAGCTTGGTCAACATCATTTCGGGGGCTGAAATCGTCAAGGAATTTTTACAGGATGCGGCATCGCCGCAAGCCCTCGCGGATGAAATGGGACGCTTGATCCACGACTCTGACTATCGTGTCGAGATGCTTGAACGGCTCGCAACGATGCGGAGCGAGATGGGCGAGCCGGGTTGCTCGCAACGAGTTGCCCGCATGGTGTTGGAAATGCTCGAGAAGGAAGGGGGACGATAACGTGAGTTCTCCAGCCCTCAAGCGCCTGTTCGGTTATACCATCGCCTACCGGAAGCGAATCGCTGCTGCCATGGTCGCCAGCTTGTTGGTGGCTGCGGCGGATGTCACCTATGCCAAGCTTGTCGAGCCGCTGATCGACAAAATTCTGATCGGCGGAGCGATCAGCCTGATCAACTGGGTGCCGGTGTTTGTTATCGGGCTGGCAATCATTAAGGGGGGCGCTCGGTATGTCCAGGAATACCTGATCCGAACAGCCGGTCAACTGGTCATTCAGAAAGTTCGGAACGAGTTGTTTGCCAAGGCGATGGATCTTTCGATGGGGTACCACAGCCGGAATACCATCGGTAACTTGATGTCCCGCACGCTGAACGATGTTAACCAGATGCAGAAAGCCGCATCGACGGCACTGGTCGACGCCATCCGCGAGAGTTTGACCTTGATCGGTTTGATTGGGTTGGCCTTTTACCAGGACTGGAGACTGGCGTTGGTCGCATTTACCGTTTTGCCATTGGCATTCGGTCCGGCAGCGAGCATCGGGCGGCAAATCAAGAAGAACACCAAACGGCGCCAGGGTGCGATGGGGATCCTGACCAAGGCCCTGGAGCAAAGCCTGTCTGGCATTAAACTGATCAAGGCGTTCGGAACCGAAGCAGAAGAGGTCCGAAGGTTCGAAGAGACCAATAACATCTATTACCGGTTTTTCAGGAAATTGATCCGTTACAATGCCCTCTCTTCACCGGTTGTTGAACTGCTCGCCTCATTCGGAATAGCAGCGGTACTCTGGTACGGCATGCATAGGGTTTTGAGCGGCGGGATGAGCCAGGGCGAGTTGACCTCGACCCTGGTGGCGATCGTCATGCTCTACACGCCGGCCAAGCGTCTGATCAAGGTCAACAACACGGTCCAGGAAGCTCTTGGCGCCAGTGAACGGGTCTTTGAAATCCTCGACACCAGGTCCGATATCGCCGACCTTACCACCGCCCGGCCTGTCGGACGATTGGCAGGAAACGTCCGATTCGATCATGTCGATTTCTCGTATGCCGATGAGCCGGTCCTGCTTGACTTCAACCTCGACATTGCCCCGGGTGAAATTGTGGCGCTGGTCGGGCCGAGCGGCGCCGGCAAGTCAACGGTGGCTGGCCTGTTAAGTCGCTTTTACGACCCTGGCCTGGGTGCGGTGCGGATTGACGGGATCGATATCCGCGAAATGATGTTGGATGGTTTGCGAAATAACCTTTCCCTGGTGGATCAGGAAACATTCCTGTTCAGCACGAGCATTGCCGAGAATATTGCCTACGGTCAACCGAATTACGATGAGGAGGCGGTTCGCGAGGCTGCCAAACTCGCATTTGCCGATGAGTTTGTCTCAGAGCTGCCTGAGGGGTATCTGACTCACATCGGGGATCGTGGCGTTCGGCTCTCAGGGGGGCAACGGCAGCGGATCTGCATCGCCCGCGCCCTGTTACGGGATGCACCGATTCTGATTCTGGATGAAGCAACCAGCGCGCTGGATTCGGAAAGCGAGGCGATGGTGCAGAAAGCGCTGGTCAACTTGATGCGCAATCGCACAACCCTGGTTATCGCCCACCGTCTATCAACCATCATGCATGCCGATCGTATCGTTGTCATGGAAGGTGGACGAATTGTCGATATCGGCACCCATGAAGATCTGATGGCCAAAGAGGGGCTCTATCGACGTCTTTATCAGATGCAGTCGGGGATCGAAGGATGAGAGGTCGTTTCACCAGGGGATTGTTGATTCTGGTTGCCCCGCCCCTCGCCGCGTTGATCATTCAGCTGTTTCATGCTTTCATGAGAGTTAGAACAGTCGGTCTGGAAAACCTTCATGGTTGCTGGGAAAACGGCAACCGGGTCATCATAGCGATGTGGCATGACCAATTGCTGATGGTTCCGAAGGGGTATCCGGGCAGGGGGGCCAAGGCATTGATCAGCCCTTCCAGCGATGGTGAGTTGATAGCCCGCACCATGAAATATTTCGGTATCGAAGCGGTGCGTGGGTCCTCGTCGCGACAGGGAGCCAAAGCTCTGCGGGATATGATCAAACTCGGGCGTGAGCCGGTCGATCTCGGCATTACTCCGGATGGACCGAAAGGACCGCGTCATCAAGTAAAGCCGGGCATTGCCCAACTGGCTCGGCTGACAGGACGACCCGTCATGCCGCTGGCTTTCGCGGCCAGCAGCGGGCATAGGTTTGCATCCTGGGACCGTTTTCTGCTGCCGTATCCATGGGGGAGAGGGGTGTTTGCTTTTGGAGACCCTATCTGGCTGGATAAGGATGATGATATTGATCAATGCTGTGACAAGATTGCTCAAGGGTTGAATCAGGCAAATGCATCAGCAAGGAGAGAGTTGAAGGATCGTGGTCTACCTGCTGTATGACATACTGGTCCTGTTGGCCGGTTTGGGACTGCTTCCGTATTACCTCCTGCGTGGGGTGAAGTACGGCAAGACCCGTCGTGGTATCCGGGAACGTCTTGGTTTCTACCCGAAAGATCAACTCCGGCGTTTGGCCGGGAAAAAGGTAATATGGATTCATGCCGTGTCGGTTGGAGAGACGCGTGCCGCCATGCCGCTGATCAGGTCTCTCAAGAAGGAGCGACCGGACTATGCGGTTGTCTTGTCCCATGTCACGGAGACCGGGCGGGAAATCGCTGCAAAAATTCCGGAAGTCGATCTGCTGTTGTTCTTCCCGTTTGACCTTTCCTGTGTGGTCAAACGGGTCCTGCGAAAGATCAAGCCGGACCTTATAATCCTGATTGAAACGGAAATTTGGCCGAATTTCGTACGTCATGCCCAGGCGCGTCAAATTCCGGTCGGTATTGCCAACGGCAGGATTTCCGACCGGTCTTTCCCACGCTACCTCTGGTTTACCTCCTTCCTGAAACCTTTGCTCGAAAATTTAGCCGTCTGCTGCATGCAGAGCGAACTCGATGCTGGCCGGATTCACACCATGGGGGCGCGTCTGGATCGAGTGGTGGTGACGGGAAACGTCAAGTTCGATATGGAAATTTCAACCAGATTCCCGGAACGAGACATCCTCCGGGAGGAGCTCCGCCTCGCCGCGGGTCCGCAGATCCTGGTTGCCGGCAGCACTCATAGCGGCGAAGAGAACATGCTGTTTCGGACATATCGTCGTTTGCTTGGAACTGGAATGCCCCTGTTGTTGATCGTGGTACCGCGGCATCCGGAGCGCGCAGCCGAGGTGGCCGAAGGTGCCGCCCGTGAAGACGTGCCGAGCCGTTTTCGTAGCCAGATATCCCCTGAACAGGAACCGATGCAACCGGGCGAGGTCCTGATTGTCGATACCCTGGGTGAGATGCTGCGCTTCTACCATCTGTCCGATCTGGTTTTTGTCGGAGGGAGCCTTGTCCCGGTCGGTGGTCACAACCTGCTTGAGGCATCGCTGATGAAGAAGCCGGTCTTGTTCGGCCCGCATACCCACAATTTCAAGGAAATTACGAAATTGTTGCTGGCGGCTGACGGAGGTCGCATGGTTCCCGACGAGCAAACCCTGCAGGGGGTGGTGGCCAGACTGTTGGGACATCCCGACGAAGCTGCCAGAATGGGAGAGGAGGGGTTTGCTCTCATTCGTCGCAATGCTGGCGCAACCGGGAAGACCCTTGATCGGCTCCTGGCAACTCTTGCGGATGAACCATGAGCTGTTTGCTCGATCTTCACCGGGAAATGGTCGAGGGGCATTCGCGTCGAGTTGGCACGGTTCTGCTGCTCTTTATGTTGGCCCCCTTGGCCTGGATTTATGGTCTGGTCAACCGGATTCGTGTTTTGTCGTTCCAAAATGGATTAAGGTCGGTGTATCGCTGCCGAGCGTCAGTCGTGTCGGTCGGCAACCTGACCGTTGGTGGCACAGGCAAAACCCCGATGGTCGATTTCCTGGTCCGCTTCTGGCTCGAACAAGGGAAGAGGGTTGCTGTCGTCAGCCGTGGCTACAAGGGCGAAGGCGGACATGGTGTCCAGCTTGTTTCCGTAGATTCCCCGGTTGAGGTCGTTGGGGACGAACCGCTTCTCCTCGCCAAGAGGAATCCCGAAGCAGTCGTTATTGTGGCAAGAAAGCGCCGAATAGGTGTCGAGCAGGCGGTAGAACATCATCAGGCCGACGTGGTGATTCTCGATGATGGTTTTCAGCATCTTCAGGTCGATCGGGATATGGATATCGTTCTCCTTGATGCAGCACGCCCGTTCGGTAACGGGCTTCCCTTGCCGGCCGGGAACCTGCGCGAATTCCCTTCGGCCCTTAAGCGTGCTGACATACTAATTCACACTCGGAGCGCTGACCATGACTCCTGCGTTGCCGGTTTCACCGGTCCGCAGTTCCATTCAAGCCATCGGCTCGATAATGTGGCCACTCGCCTGGAAGGGGGAAGTATTCCGCTGGAAGAATTGTCCGGGAAACGCATTGTCGCTTTTGCCGGTATCGCCAATCCGGACAAGTTCTTTCAGGCATTGGTTGGTGTGGGGATCGAACTTGCTGCGCGGATACCCTTCCCGGATCACGTTCGATATACTCAAAACCTGCTTGACCGTCTTTTTGAAGAGGCGGGCAGGGCTGATTACCTGTTGACCACGGAAAAAGATGGCGTCAAACTGCAGCCGAAGTGCTTCCCCGTTCCCTGCCTGACCGTCGGGATGACCCTGGATTTCGGTTCATTTCGGGAGCAGCTGATCGAGGTTGTGAAAAAATTGGAGGTTCGAAATCGATGAATATATCCAAAGAGCTACTTGATATTCTTGCTTGTCCACAATGCAAACAGCCGATTGAACCGGACCTCGACAACCAGGAGTTGGTCTGCAAGCAGTGTGGACTCGCTTTTCCGATCCGGGACGATATCCCCGTGATGCTGATCGACGAGGCCAGAAAACTTTCGCAACAAGGTTGACGATCCTTCGCCTTGGCTTGGTTCCTGTTCTTTATGTGTTTTGCTGTCATCGCATTGTTCAAGGCGGATCTGTTTTTCCCCGGTCTCACCGAGAGTGTCCCGGGAGGGATTTTTGTGTCCATGTCTGGCGATAACCGAGGTAGTTTCAGCGCGGGAACAGGGTTGGTTGATTCATGAACCTGCTTTCGGTTAGAAATGTCCTGATTGTCCGCCCAAGCGCAATGGGCGATGTGATCATGGCGAGTCCAGTTTTGTCGGGATTGAAGCAGGTGTTGCCGGACGCAAGGCTTCACTGGCTGATTGACCCGGGGCTTGCCGACCTGATTCAGCATCATCCTGCTCTTGACCGGGTGATCCCCTGGTCGAAGAAGGAATGGTCCGGGTTACTGCGACGCGGCCACCTGCTCTCCTTGGCGGGTCAAATCTTTTCCTTGCGCAGGGATTTACGCCACGAACAATTCGACCTCTGTCTCGATCTGCAGGGTTTAATGCGAAGTCGCCTGTTGGCTGCCCTGAGCGGTGCGGAAAGGCGCATCGGTTTCGTATCGAAGGAGCCCGGAGAGTGGCTGATGCATGAAGTCGTCAGCAAGGGCGGTGATAATACCGTCATCGGCTCGGAATATCTGTTTATGGCAGAAACATTGGGCATTGATCCCGCTATGTGTCGATTCGAACTCGAGCCTGGCCAGGCTGCGCGTCACTGGTGGCGGGATAGGCGGAATCAGGATGTCGGCGACAAGGGGTATGCCGTCCTTGCGCCGTTTACCACACGCCCGCAGAAACATTGGTTCGAAGAACGCTGGATTGAGCTGATCGCTCGATTCGAGGCAGCGGGACAGCCGTGTTACGTCCTTGGTGGCTCAGGTGATCAGGAGGCAGGCGAGAGGTTGATAGGTCGTCAGGATAGACTATTTAATCTGGCCGGTGAGACGTCGCTCGCCCAAAGCATGGCCGTAGTCGCAGATGCCGAACTTGTTGTCGGTGTCGATACCGGGTTGACCCACCTCGGGACAGCCTTTGCACGGCCAACGGTCGGACTGTTCGGTTCGACATGCCCCTACCTGCGGACAGGGCGATTAACAACCGAAATCCTTTATCATCCATTCGACTGCTCTCCATGCCGGAGGAATCCGACCTGCGATGGACGATTCGACTGCATGCGTTCGCTCACCGTAGAAGAGGTTCTCGAGGCCGCACATAAGGCCATGGGGGCTGTGCCGGCATGAAGGTGATGCACGTTGAACTCGGTCGGCAGCTTTACGGCGGCGCTTTGCAGGTGGCCTACTTGCTTCAAGGCTTACGTGAACGAGGGGTCGAAAACCACCTGGTCTGCACCGACGGCAGCGAGATCGCCGACTGTTGTCACAGGAATGCTGTCGTTCATGAGGTGACGGCCGGAGGGGATCTTGACCTGAGATTCCCCATTGCACTCCGTCGGCTGATCAGGTCGGTGAAACCGGATATCCTGCATGTCCATAGCCGCCGCGGCGCTGATTTCTGGGGAGGGCTGGTTGCGTCCCAATGCCGGGTGCCTGCTATTGTAACGCGCCGGGTCGACAACCCGGAGCCTGGTTGGTGGGCGCGCTGGAAATATTCTCGTTTTTCCAAGGTGGTGACCATATCGGAAGGGATCAGGCATGTCCTTCTCCGGGAGGGGGTTCCTCCTGAAAGCCTATGCTGCGTGCGCAGCGCTATCGATGCGACCCCTTATCAGCATGAGGGGGACATGGACTGGTTCCGGAAGGAGTTCGACTTCTCGCCGCAAGACAGGACCATCGCTGTCATCGCCCAGTTGATTCCACGTAAAGGGCATCGTTATCTGTTGCAAGCTTTGCCGAAGGTTCTGGTCAACCATCCCGATCTGAAAGTCCTGTTTTTGGGAAAGGGAGGGAGCAGGGCCGACCTGGAAAGATTGGTCAAGGAGTTGGCACTTGAAGAAATCGTTGTCTTTGCAGGGTTCAGGACCGACCTTGAACGCCTTCTCCCTTGTCTCGACCTGGTTGTTCATCCAGCCTTGATGGAGGGGCTTGGTGTTTCACTGGTGCAGGCTGCAGCAGCAGGTGTCCCCATTATTGCTTCTGCCGCAGGAGGAATCCCTGAAGTTGTGCGTGACGGGGTCAACGGGGTTCTGGTCGAACCGGCCGACACTGCTTGCCTGGAAGCGGCCATCAATCTTTTGCTTGCGGATTCCCTAAAGCTGAAAACCCTCGGTGAAGGTGGGCGGCGCCTGGTTGCCGAAGAATTTGGTGTCGATCAGATGGTAGAGGGGAATGTTGCCGTGTATGAAAAACTGCTTGCGTTATCGGGGAGAGAGGGAAGATGACGTCGCCGCGCCTCATCCGGGCGATCCTGGTCAATGACACCTCCTTAAGCGGACATTTCGGGTGCCGGATCGTGGTTGATCAGATTCGCCGCCTCGCCGCCAGGAACGGCATAGAGATCGTGGCCACATGTGCCATGGGGACTCCTTACAGTCAATTGTGCAAACGGATTGACGGTTTCGATCTCTGCCTGGTTAACGGAGAGGGTACCATTCATCATGATGCGCCGAATGGACTGACACTGGTCCGGGTTGCGAGCTTCTGCCGGTCCCGCGGCATTCCGGCGGTCCTCATCAACGCGCTCTACCAGCAGAATGGTCCCGAATTTGTTGACCATGTTCGCAATTTTGATCGTGTGTTCGTAAGGGACCCGTTAAGCCTGAAGGAACTTGAGGGGATCGTTGACGCCGAGGTGGTGCCGGACCTGGTTCTGTCATCGGATCCCGGGATGTTGGGCGCTGACAAACGGTCCGGGATCTTGTTTACGGATCACGTCAACAAGAACGAGGCGAGGCGCTTGTTCGATTTCGCAGCCAGTTTGCCAGGGTCGACCTTCCTTCCCATGGAAACCTTGCGACCCCGGCTCCGGCGACGAAAACCGAGTGACCGATTGCGCAATATCTGGGCGACATGCGATTATCGGCTCAAGAAAGAGTTGTTCAAGGCTCTGGGTGGGGTCGTCGGCAGCGGAAACCCCGGATACGTCCCCTTTAAAGCGGTGATGTTCAAGGGGTGCGGCATGGAGGATTTTCTGCAGGCCCTGGCGCGGTGTGAACTTTTCGTCACGGGGCGTTTTCACGGGATTTGCCTTGCCATGCTGTTGCGGACGCCGTTTCTGGCGGTTGCATCCAATACTTTTAAAGTGGAGGCCTTGCTCGCAGAGGCTGGTTTGCAAAGACGCTTGGTCGACAGCGTCGAAGATGTCACTGAACAGATTTCGGCGAATCTGTCGTGGACTGTTGGTGAACTTGAGGGTGTTGAGGCGTTGATTGAAAACTCACAAAGTTCTGCAAATAATATGTTTGCCTCGATTCGGAACCTTGTGGCCTGACCATGTATGAAGCTGTTCGAATAGGCTCATTCCAGGTAAGGGCTCGAGATGCGGAAATCGCTGGTTGGGTGAGGAGGTCTTTGACGGAGATGCTCAATATCCCAATGATTGGATATCGACAAATGGCTTACCTGCCACTCCCGGAATCTGTCCCGGAGAACGCTGCCTTCGTCAAAATTTACCAGCGGAATGTCGAAAAGAAATTCTTTCGCAGGTTGTTTGCAAAACGGAACGAGGCGCTCACCGAAGGAAAGGCCTATCAGCGATTCGCCGGATGTGGGTTGTTGACACCGAAACTTCTTTTCTATGGAGTCGAAGGTCAAGGGACGGGGGAACGTGGTATTGTCGCGGTGGAAAAGCTCCAGGGAGAGACGGCACAGGAATATCTTGAACGTACGGATGATTTCGGGTTGTTGAAGAAACTGACATGCCTGCTTGGTGTAATACATAAAAAAGGGTTCTCCCACGGGGATGTCAATTTTTACAATTTTCTGCTGTGTCAGGGCGAAATTTTTATCATCGATCTTGCCAGGGTAAAACGGCTTAATGGTAAGCGCCGAACACGTGACCTGATCACTTTTTTCGCCAAAACAAACCTCCTTGGTGTCGGGTTGGATCGTCAGCGTGAATTGTTAAGTTCCTATGAAGCGGCCGCCGGTTGCAACCTCGGTGAAAAAGCCGAGTACCTACTCGGTCGGGCGAAGGAAAAAGCGACCGACTTTGAGGGGACACGCTGGGTCCGGCCTGATTGAGGACAGGACGGATCGTAATGTGATTTTGGATTGCCATGAAATTTCTCACCCGTTTTAGCAAGCGATATATGTCGGAAAAACGTGAACCGTTGCGCACGGTTTTTCATTCAACTATCATGCTCAATTCTTCTTCCGGGCAGGCGACGGTCGATGGTGTATTGCAGGTCGCGAATCCGGGCGCATGGATGTTCTATCTGCCTGCCAGCGAGGAGAAGTATTTTTATGGCAATAACGGCAGAATTGATTGCGTGCGCAAGTCTCGACCGACCGAAGATGCCTTGCTCAATGTCCAGGGGAAGGTAGGCCGCTATGAGATGGATGATTGGCGCAGAGCTCTTTCTACCACGGTTTATCGAAGGCTGTCCGAGATCTGGCTGGTCAGTTGCAGGCTTTGGCGTGCCGGGCTGGGACCACAGCCACTTGGAATCTGCTTTGTCGATCAATATGTGAGGGACAGGAAATCGCTTGGGCCGAGTTGCGGTCTGATCTCCGAAAATGTTTATCATTTGCCGCGCAAGCGGAATGCGACCTTGAGCCAGATAAAGGCGGCGGGGGTCGTCCCGGATCAGATCCTGAGTTGTTTTCGACAACAGGAAAGAGGTTACGTCATTGATCTCTGTTCGGTGGTGGGGGTTAAGCCGGCCAATGCAGAGGCTGAAGTTAGACGCCTTGAGCAGATTTTGGCCGAGGCCCATCAGGCCAGGAATGTCCCCGACTCGTTGGATGACCTCCTTCTGGGCAACACGGACAACCTGTAGCAAGTGTAGGTTCAGGCAGGTGCAATGGATTTAGCGGAAATTTTATATCGTGGTTATCTCCTGTTTCGTGGCAGGCAGTATTGGCATTGGCGCTATTACGGTCCGAGCTACCGTGTCACTGAAGACGGGAGTGGATACCGCGTGAGTTCGGGCAAGGTATCTTGCCGTGCCGAACGCCTGGTGAGAGGGGAGTCAGGCGCCATCAGCATCATCTGTTCCGGTCCTTCAGTCGCTGACATAAAAGGAGAGTCGTTTTTTCGGAATCGCCCGTCAATGGTCGTGAACGGCTCCCATTCAATCTATCGAGGAACTGACGAGGTTTTTTCCTACTATCTGGTGGCCGATGTCGGTTTCGTAAGACGTCAGTGGAAGAATTTTGTCGAAGGCGTTAAAAAAGCCAGATCCCTTCTGGTCGATCATCGGGTGCTGAAGGAAGTTCTTGAAACGGACCCCGATATTCTGGGCGACAAAAAAGTTGTCCTTTTCGATCAGGTGAAACGCCCTTTTAACAAGCCCCTGCCGACTCCGGGCCACGTTCCCGAGCAAGGTCTGTTTTTCAATGGCCTGCAGGAATTCTCCATTAACCCCGATCATGGATTCGCGGGGGTGAAAACCGTGGCCTACCTTGCCCTCCAGGTATCTATTGCCCTGGGGTACGACCAGATTGTCTACTATGGTCTCGACCTGGGTGGATCACGCCGCTTTTACGAGGAGGAAAGTCCGGAGAAATCAATGATCGACCAGGATTACGAACAGTTTATCGAGCCGCATTTTGCCTGGGGTGCCGATGCATGTCGAACCCTCGGCGTGAAGGTTGTGAATGCCAGCCCCTATTCACGCCTGCCAGCGAGTATTTTCCCAAGGGTGGAACCGGGATCGGTCGAAGAGTTCCTGAACGGACGGATCATTGCGAGAGATTAAGCAGAAGCACCTTGCCGTCTTTGTCTCTTTTTCCGGCATGGGCGGGGTGGAGAAGATGGTCTGCAACCTTTGTCGGGGGCTGGTCGATCTCGGGCACCGGGTTGATCTGGTTTTGGTGAAGGCCGAGAGCGATCATCTTGTGGGCCTGCCGGATGAAGTGAACGTGGTCAAGCTGAAGGCGAGACACACCATGTCCAGTTTATTCGCCTTGACTAGCTATATCCGCAAGGCACGTCCTGATGCCCTGCTTGCCGCCAAGGACCGCGCCGGACAGGTCGCCGTCCTTGCCAGGGTTTTGGCCGGCGGACAACCGGAAAAATTGCTGATTCGCATTGGCACAACCCCCTCGGCGGCCCTTGCAGGGAAATCCTGGTTGCAGCGCACGGCCAGGTTTCTGCCCATGCGAATGTTCTATCGTTTTGCAGATGGAATCGTAGGGATCTCCGATGGTGTTGCCGATGACCTGTGCCGGATCACCGGTTTGTCGCGCGGCTTTTTCCATACCATCTATAATCCGACGGTCCCCGCGAATCTTGCCAGCCAGGCCGGAGAGCCGTGTCCTCATCCCTGGTTTGGGGATGGAGGTGAGCCGGTCGTGCTGGGGGTCGGCCGTTTGACCCGACAAAAAGACTTTCCCACCCTGCTGCGGGCTTTTGCAATATTGGAGCAGCAGAGGGCGTGTCGGTTGGTTATCCTGGGTGAAGGGGGCGATCGAAAGAAACTTGAGGCATTGCGGGACGAACTCGGCCTGAATGCGAAAGTCGATCTTCCGGGTTTTGTTGACAACCCATATGCCTACATGGCGAGAGCCGACCTTTTCGTCTTGTCGTCGGCATGGGAAGGTTTCGGGAACGTTCTGGTTGAAGCGCTGGCGGTCGGAACGCCTGTGGTGGCGACCGATTGTCCGAACGGCCCACGTGAAATTCTCCAGGGAGGTCAAGTGGCGCCGCTTGTCCCGGTGGGGGATGTCAACGCATTGGCCACCGCTATGAATCATGTGCTCGAGGCCCCGCCCGACCCAAAGAGTTTGCAACTGGCTGTACAATCGTTTACGGTCGAGGAGAGCAGCCGGCAATATGCCGATTTATTACTGAAATGATCCACTGAAGGGTCGATTCACAGAATAATCTGAGCCATGTTGATAAGTCACAAATATAATTTTCTTTACGTTCATATCGCCAAAACCGGCGGGACCAGTGTGCGGGCGACTTTGAGTCGTCTGCGCTGGCGCGATCCGCTGTTTCCCCTGCAGTTCGTCTGCAGTCGTTTCAGTCATCTCACCGGCCACCGCCTCGCCTGCAAGATACCGCGGCATGCCAAGGTCATCGCTGCCAGGGAGATGCTGCCGAAGGAGATCTTCGACCGGTTGTTCAAGTTTGCCTTCGTACGCAATCCGTGGGATCTCCAGGTGAGCTCGTTCCATCATATCAGGCGTGAGCGGCCGCACCTGGTCGCCGGCCATGACACCTTCGCCGATTTTCTGAAATACAAGCTCGATCCGGAACGTCCGTACCAGTATCATATCGACACCTCCATCGAGTTGCAGTCGGACTACCTGGTTGATTTGCACGGCAAGGTACTGGTCGATTTTGTCGGTCGCTACGAACGATTGCACGAGGATTTCACCACGGTTTGCAACCGGATCGGTATCGCGCCACCGCAACTTGAACATCGACGCAAGGCGAGTGATCGAAAAGACTATCGCTCCTACTATGACGATGAGACGGCCGCCTTGGTGGCGGACTATTTCCGGGCCGACATTGATCTGTTCGACTACCGCTTCGATCCGGCCGAGCTAGACTGATCGCAGGCGGATCAACCATTAAAAGGGAACCTGATGGATATCGCTGGTTATCTTGAAAAACACGTCGAGGTTTTGAACAGGGTCAAGGAGGACCATGCCAGTACCATTCTCGAGCTGGCGGATGTCATCGTCGCTTCGTTGCAGGCCGGCGGCAAGCTTCTGGTCATGGGAAACGGTGGGTCGGCCGCCGACGCGCAGCACTTTGCTGCTGAGCTGGTCGGTCGTTTTCGCAAGGAGCGCAAGGCCATCCCCGCGATCGCCTTGACCACGGACAGTTCGATCCTGACCGCCGTCGGGAATGATTACGGTTTTGAAATGGTCTATGCCCGCCAGGTGGAGGCCCTTGCCGCTCCCGGGGACGTGATCTGTGGAATCAGCACCAGTGGGCGGTCTCCGAACGTTCTCCAGGCGGTTGAGGCAGGGCGGCAGCGAGGCTGTGCGACTGTCTGCCTGGCCGGGTGCGATGGGGGTCCGCTCGCCGCGGCAACCGATGTCGGTCTTGTCGTCCCTTCGGAGGAGACACCGCATATTCAGGAGGCGCATGTGACGGTCATTCACATGCTCTGTGCCATGATCGAGAGCCGGTTAACGTGCCAGGAGGGGTGATGGATTTCGAGACGATCACCGAACTGTTCAAGGATTTGTCAGGTCGCAAGGTGTTGGTCGCAGGTGATTTGATGCTCGATGAGTATCTTTGGGGGGATGCCGGTCGGATCTCTCCCGAAGCGCCGGTACCGGTGGTCAACATTGTCCGGACAGAACTTCGCCTCGGCGGCGCAGGCAATGTCGCTCTGAATCTCGCAACGCTCGGTGTCGACGTCAAGCTGGCTGGTGTTGTCGGTGATGACCTCGATGGTCGCGAGGCAAACAGGATTCTCTCCGGCTCCGGGATCGACACGGAGGGGTTGCTGGTTTCAGGCGAACGTTGCACCACCCGCAAGTCACGGGTCATTGCCCAGCAACAGCAGATGATGCGCATCGATCGTGAGATATGTACACCGCTCGATGAAGAACTGGAGCAGCGCCTGCTGTCTGCCTGCCGTCAATTGGTGGCCGAGGTCGATATCGTCCTGCTGTCGGATTATCTCAAGGGTACCCTGACGGAAAACCTTGTCCAGAATCTTATCGGAATATGCAGGGAAAAGGGGATCCCGGTTCTGGTCGACCCGAAGGGGGATGATTACGCCAAGTACCACGGAGCGACCCTGTTGACCCCTAACCGCAAGGAGTTGTCCATCGCCGTCGGTCGATCCCTGCCTGACGATAAGGCCCTGGTCGCGGCCGCGGAGACTTTACGCGAGCGCCTCGATCTCGACGCCCTGGTTGTCACCCGAAGCGAGGAGGGGATGTCGCTGTTCGTGCGTGATGAGGATGTACGTCATCTGCCGACCCGCGCCCGCGAGGTTTTCGATATCTCGGGAGCTGGAGACACGGTCCTTGCAGGTCTCGGTGTTGCCCTCGCCACCGGGCGGAATTTTGTGCAGGCGGTGGAGTTGGCCAACCTTGCGGCGGGAATTGTGGTCGGCAAGGTCGGGACATCGACCGTGCTCCCCGAAGAAATTTTGCAGGAAGTTGGACGGGAAGACCTCGGGGTGGCACGCAAAATCCTCAGCTGGGACGGCTTGGCAACCGCGCTCGAAAAAGAGCGGCTGCGGGGGAGACGTATCGTTTTTACCAATGGTTGTTTCGACCTGCTCCATGTCGGTCATGTCAAATACCTGGAGAAGGCCCGCATGGCCGGCGATCTCCTGGTGCTCGGTTTGAACTCCGACAGCTCGATCAAGCGGTTGAAAGGGGAGAAAAGACCATTGATCGGCCAAGAGGAGCGGGCGCACATCCTCGCCGCACTCGACTGCATCGATTACGTGGTAGTCTTTAATCAGGACACGCCGCAGGAGTTGATCGAACGAGTCCGTCCGGACGTGCTGATCAAGGGGGGGGACTACGAGCCGGAACAGGTGGTCGGGCGCGAGTTCGTTGAATCTTATGGCGGCTGTCTGAAGTTGATTCAGTTTGTCGATGGCAAATCGACCTCGAACATCATTGACCGTATTCTGGAACAGTACGGCGACGCGTGATCATCCGGGATGATCTCTCCAGGACAAACATTGCGTAAAGCGGTATTTCTCGACCGAGATGGCACAATCAACGTGGAGAAAGATTATCTTTACCGCATCGAGGACTTTGAATTCATTCCGGGAGTGCCTGAGGCGATTGCTCGTTTGAACAAGGCAGGTTGCCTTGTGGTGGTGGTTACCAATCAATCCGGGGTAGCCCGCGGTTATTTCCCCCTGGAAGACGTCGAGAAGCTGCATACGCACATTCAGGCGCAATTGTCACATTTTGGCGCTCGCATCGATCGATTTTACATCTGCCCGCATCACCCGACGGCCGGAACGGGGAAACTCAGGCGCGAGTGTGACTGCAGAAAGGGGGCGCCGGGGTTGCTGCTGCAGGCGGCCGGAGAACTCGGAATCGACCTGGCGGCCTCCTACATGGTCGGCGACAAGTCGGCCGACCTGGAGGCCGGTCACAGGGCGGGTTGCCGCTCCATTCTGGTCCGGACCGGATACGGGGTTGAAACGGAGATGACCGGGGGGGGGGCGCTGAATGTTGTCGATGACCTGCCGGCAGCCGTTAACCTGGTTCTCGACGAAGGCGATCTGGAGTGTCAGTGATATTGACCCTCAAGGTCCTTTTGTGATAATTTTCCACAGTTTAAGCCGTTATCCTAAACGGTTAGAGGCTACTTGGGGCGGTTTCGCCCCTTTCCTATTTTGGTCGGCCGGCTGATGGCCGGGCGTGCTTCGGGAAAGATCGAGGAGTACGGCAGTGATTTTTGAGACGAAGCGCCGCTCCGTTTTCAAGGCGGTTTCCTGGCGGATATGGGCGACAGTAACCACCGCCGTTATTGTGCTGATTTTTACCGGCGAACTGACACTGGCCATTACGGTTGGTTTGTTGGAAGTTGTGGCGAAGATGGGGCTCTATTTTTTTCACGAGCGCCTCTGGACGCGAATCCGCTACGGACGGAAGGAGATAGCACCCTTTGTCCTCTGGTTTACCGGACTGCCCGCTTCCGGCAAGAAAATTGTGGCTGATGAGGTCACCAGGAGGTTGCGGGAATTCGGCCTGAAGGTCGAACGGATCGATAGCCACGATGTCCGTCCGTTGTTTCCGGAGACCGGTTTCTCTCCGGACGAGGTGGACCGCCATGTCAAGCGGGCCGGGCATCTTGCTGCCATGCTCGAAAAAAACGGGGTGGTCGTGGTCGCTTCCTTTGTCTCGCCCTACAGGCAGAGTCGTGAATTTGCCCGCCAGGTGGCCGGACATTTTGTCGAAGTCCATATGAGGTCGACAGCCGAGGCATGCGAAAAACGGGATGACAAGGGGCACTATGCACTCGCCCGTAATGGCGAATACCGGTATTTCCCCGGTGTCGACGTCGCCTACGAGGAAAGTTCAGCCCCCGAGATTGTCATCGACGTCGATGACACAGATTTCGACGTCGCCGCTGATCAGGTCTATGACTATCTGAAACGGAGGTTGCTGCGTGTCCGCTGAACGTCACATCGTCTGGCACGAAGGTTCGGTGCGTAAGAGCGATTACCGCTCACGCAATGGACACGGTTCGATGGTCCTCTGGTTTACCGGACTTTCCGGGTCCGGCAAGTCGACCTTGGCTCATGCCGTGCACGAACGCCTGTTTCGCCAGGGGTGGCATACCTACGTTCTGGACGGCGACAATGTCCGGCACGGTCTGAACAGCGATCTCGGATTCAGCGCCGATGACCGCACGGAAAATATCCGTCGGATCGGGGAGATGGCCAAGCTTTTCGTTGATGCCGGAATGGTGGTGATGGCCGCTTTCATCTCGCCGTTTCGGGAGGACCGGGATCGGGTACGTGCCATTCTGGAGCCTAGGGAGTTTATCGAAATTCATGTCAAATGTGGTCTGGATCGTTGCGAACAGCGGGATCCAAAGGGGCTATACAAAAAAGCACGCGCAGGACAAATCCCTGACTTTACGGGGATTTCCAGCCCATACGAAGAGCCTTTGAACCCGGAGATGACGATCGATACGGAACAACTGAATGTCGAGCAGGCGGTTGAGGCCATTCTCGACTACTTGGAAGAAGTCAACTATCTTAAAGGGTTGAATGCCCTTTATATTTAGCCCGGGTCAACCGTTGATGCCCGGCGCGGAGAAATCAGGAAAGATTGATGACGACTAAAAGGACATTTCCACACCTGAAACGACTGGAAAACATCTCTATCCATATCCTGCGCGAAGCGTATGCCAGCTTCGGCAACCTGTGCATGCTGTGGTCGATCGGCAAGGACAGCACCGTGATGCTCTGGCTCGCACGCAAAGCGTTTTACGGGCATGTGCCGTTTCCGCTTGTGCATATCGACACCCACTATAAAATCCCCGAGATGATCAGCTACCGGGACCGTCTGACCAAAGAGTGGGGACTGACCATGGTGGTGGGTGAGAATGCTTCCGCCCTGGATCAAAAGGAGACGTTTCCTGACGGGAATGTCGACCGGATTACCTGCTGCCGCAATCTCAAGACCCAGGCGCTGGTTCACACCCTGGATGGCAGCTGGCCCCGCTATCGTTTCAACCACAAAACAGGTGAATACGATCTGGATCGCAACAACGAGCCGTATACCGGGGTCATTGCCGGAGTGCGGGCGGACGAGGAGGGATCCCGTTCCAAGGAACGTTATTTTTCGGCCCGTAATCGTGCCGCGACCTGGGATATCGCCGATCAGCCCCCCGAGTTCTGGAGCTACTACAAAACCGATTTTGCGCCAGGCACCCATGTCCGTATCCACCCGCTGCTCGACTGGACCGAGTTGAATATCTGGGAATATATCCGCCAGGAGGAGATCCCGACCGTCTCTCTCTATTACGACCAGGGAGATGGGAAACGGTATCGCTCCCTCGGCTGCCAGCCTTGCACCACTCCGATCGATTCGACGTCGAAGACGGTTGACGACATTATCGACGAGTTGCAGAGTGGGCAACTGTCAAATATTGCTGAGCGCTCCGGACGGGCCCAGGACAAGGATGACGGCGGCGGTCTTGAGACTTTGCGGCGTGACGGCTACATGTAATTTGTTCTGATTGTTATCAGGAACCTCTAAATAAACGGAATGCCAACCAGTATGAAACAACAGATGAATATCGTGATCGTCGGTCACGTCGATCATGGGAAATCGACCGTTATCGGACGCCTGCTGGCGGATACCGACAGCCTGCCGAAAGGGAAGCTCCAGCAGATTCGTGATCTCTGCGAGCGGACCAGCAAGCCGTTTGAATACGCTTTCCTGCTCGATGCCTTGAAGGACGAACAGTCCCAGGGCATCACCATTGATTCAGCGCGGGTGTTTTTCAAAACCGAGAAACGGCACTACATCATTATTGACGCGCCGGGGCATATCGAATTCCTGAAAAATATGATTACCGGCGCTTCCCGGGCGGAGGCGGCCCTGTTGGTGATCGATGCCAATGAGGGAGTGCAGGAAAACTCCCGTCGCCACGGCTACATGCTCGGCATGCTCGGCATTCGCAAGATCGCCGTCCTGGTCAACAAGATGGACCTTGTCGGTTACAGCCAGCAGGTGTTTGAGCGGATTCGCAGCGAATATTCCGAGTTCCTGAGCGGGATCGGTCTCGAAGCTGAACTGTTCATTCCGGTTTCCGGTATGGCGGGAGACAATGTCGCAGGTTTCGGAGAGGGGATGCCGTGGTACGACGGGAAAACCGTCCTGCAGACTCTGGACGATTTTGAAGTGTTGCCGCCCGATGAGAGCCTGCCGTTCAGGTTGCCGGTTCAGGACGTTTACAAGTTCACCCGCTTCGGGGACAGCCGCCGTATCATTGCCGGCACCATTACCAGCGGTCGGGTTCGGGTCGGGGATAAAGTCGTTTTCTTCCCGTCCGGGAAAAGAACGACCGTGCAAAGTCTCCAGACTTTTCCGGTGCCAGAATCCCCCGCAGACATACCGGGCAGTGAAATCAGCGGCAACCCGGTTGGGATAACCCTGGAAGAGCAACTCTACGTGACACGTGGGGATATGGTTGCGATTGAAGGGGAGGCGAATCCCAAGGTGGCAACCCGGTTGAAGGTCAGCCTGTTCTGGCTTGCCAGGAAGAGCCTGTCCTCCAGTCGGGATGTCCTGTTGCGGATCGGGACCTGCAAGGTTCGGGCACGACTGGAGCAGATCAACCGGTTGATCGATGCGTCCAACCTGGAAGCTTTGGCAAGCCCGGAGGAAGTGAAACGGCACGATGTGGCAGAATGTGTCCTGCAGTGTGATCAGCCGATTGCTTTCGACCTTTCGGTCGATAATGCCGAGACGGGACGTTTCGTCATTATCGATGATTACGAAATCGCCGGCGGCGGGATCATCCAGGAGGCTCTTGAGGATGATCAGAGCTGGTTGCGCGACAAGGTGATGACCCGGAACATCAAGTGGGAGAAGAGTGCGATCGGTCGGCTGCAACGCGCCGAACACTATTGCCAGAGAGCTGCGTTGGTCCTAGTGACCGGCCACGAGGACTCGCGGAAAAAGGAGGTCGCCAAGGCGCTGGAGGCAGATCTGTTCTCCCACGGCCGGTTAACCTATTATCTCGGTATCGGCAGTCTGCTGTACGGGGTCGATGCCGACCTGAAGACCCCCGGCAGTGACAGCCGGGTGGAGCATCGCGACGAACATCTGCGTCGCTTTGCCGAGGTAGCCCATTTGTTCCTTGATTCCGGCATGATCCTGGTGGCAACCGCCATTGATTTGAGCCAGCATGATCTCGAGATGATCCGAACCGTTCTGCAGCGGCATCCTGTCCTTGTGGTCTGGTCAGGCGATCAATCAGGCATGCCGGTCTCGGCCGATACGGAAGTGCCGGCTCAGTTGAATGTTGAAGACGGTGTCGCCCATGTCAAGTCCCTGCTCCAGGAGCAGGGTATCATTTTCAAGGGATAAAGCTATGGAATATCGTCTCAACCGGGAACAGCAAGCTTTGCTCTGCAAACTCGCCAGGCAAGCCGGGACGGCCATTATGGGGATTTACAACACGGTCGGGGATATCGCCGTCGATTGGAAGGAGGATAGTTCTCCTCTGACCGAGGCTGACCGGGCTTCGCACCATTGCATCGCTGCTGGATTAAGCGAGC
Organism: Desulfuromonas sp.; assembly: GCA_002868905.1. Lineage (GTDB taxonomy): Bacteria > Desulfobacterota > Desulfuromonadia > Desulfuromonadales > Geothermobacteraceae > BM304. The sequence continues at coordinate 31,787 of PKUA01000012.1, read as the reverse complement.
ATTTCCCGGATATCCCGGTTTTGTCGGAAGAGGGTGGAGAGATCTCCTGGGAGGAGAGGAGTCGCTGGGAGATGTTTTTTCTTGTCGACCCTCTCGATGGCACCAAAGAATTCATTAATAAAAACGGTGAGTTCACTGTCAATATAGCCCTGATTATCGGTTCGACGCCTGTCTTCGGTGTTGTGTTTGTTCCGGCCCAGGAGCAGCTTTACGCCGGCGGGCCGGAGTATGGCTCCTGGCTCGAAACCGCTGCGCAAACGGTTCGGAAATTAGAGGTGCCGGTCGGGTCCGAAAAGGAGTGTTGGAACGTGGTCGCCAGTCGCTCTCATCCTTCTCCGGATCTGGCGCGATTTCTTGAGCGGCTCCCCAGCTACAATCAGTTGCCTTTCGGCAGTTCCCTGAAGTTCTGCCGGGTCGCGGACGGATCGGCTGATTACTATCCACGCTTCGGTCCGACGATGGAATGGGATACGGCGGCCGGCCACGCCGTGTTGATCGGCGCAGGGGGGCAGGTTGTCGACCCCGGAAGTGTTCCATTGCGTTACAATAAAGAGTCTTTGCTGAATCCGATATTTCTTGCGACAGGTCCCCCTTGGAAAGGTGAATGGGCATGATTCGAAGTATGACCGGTTACGGCCGAGGAAGTGCCACCAGGGAGGGGTTGGTGTTGAACGTTGAGATCAAGGCGGTCAACCATCGATTCTGTGACATCAATATCCGTTCGCCGCGGCAGTTTGCGCCGTTTGAGCCTGCATTGCGCAAGCGGGTTTCTGAGTCGGCCCAACGGGGCAAGGTCGATATTTTCATCACCCTGGAACGGGAAGACGAGCAATTACCGAAGGTTAAGGTGAATCGCGCTCTCGCGGAATCGTATCTGGTTGCGTTGCGGGAGTTGCAGGAGCTGGAAGGGGGCGGGGGAACGTTTTCCTCCACCTGGCTGGCTGAACAGAAAGACGTGTTGGAAGTGGCCGAGGCGGATATCCCGGAAGAAAACCTGCAGTCGCTGCTGGAAGGGGGGGTCGATGCCGCTTTGACGACTCTGGACGAGATGCGCAGGGCCGAAGGTGCAGCCCTGGGCCAGGACATGCTCGAACGAGGCGAGGTGCTGCGTCAACTGCTCGAGTCGATCTCAGAGCGTGCGGCGACAGTTCCGGTTGAGTGGCAGAAAAAATTGCGTGAGCGTTTAACCCGGCTGCAGGAGGATGTGGAATGTGACCCGCAACGGCTGGTCCAGGAGCTTGCACTCTATGCCGATCGGTGTGATATCAGTGAAGAACTGGTCCGGTTTCACAGCCACCTCGACCAGTTCGCACAGATGCTGCAGGTCGAGGGACCGATCGGTCGTAAGATGGATTTCCTGGTTCAGGAGATGAACCGGGAGGCCAATACGATCGGCTCCAAGGGGAATGATGCCGTTATGGCATCCGCTGTCGTCAGTCTGAAATCAGAACTCGAAAAGATCCGGGAGCAAGTCCAGAATGTCGTATGAGGCTTCAGGACCGGACGAGAAGTCGATGCCGATGCGCCAGGGTGTGCTGTTGGTGATTTCGGCCCCTTCCGGGGCGGGTAAAACCAGCCTCTGTCAACGCCTGATTGAAATTCTTCCGGAGATGGGGCACTCCACCTCCTTTACCACGCGGGCGCCTCGGGGGGAAGAGCGTGATGGCGTCGATTATCATTTCGTTTCTTCCGAGACGTTTGCCCTCATGGTCGAAGCGGATGAATTCGTCGAGTGGGCCGAGGTTCATGGCAACCGTTACGGTACGGCCAAGTCGACCCTGGAGCAGGCAAGGCTCGGTGGCGAGGATCTCTTGCTGGAAATCGACTGCCAGGGGGCGGCCCAGATCAAGCTGGCCGAACCGGAATCGGTCAGCATCTTTGTCCTTCCCCCGTCGCTTCAGGAGCTGGAGCGACGACTGCGAGGACGTTCGACTGATGAGGATGCCGAGATTAATCGGCGATTGATGAACGCCAGGGTTGAGATGCAGGCGGTAAAGGATTATGATTATGTCGTGGTCAATGAGGATTTTGACCGGGCCTTGCAGGAGTTGGTTTCCATCGTGGTGGCCGAAAGGTTACGCACGTCGAGATTGCAGCGACTCCCTGTGGAAGATTACCAACCTTAACGATACTATGATTGAAGGAGTTAGTTTATGGCACGCGTCACAGTTGAAGATTGCCTCGTGGAGGTTCCGAACCGGTTTCAGCTTGTCATGGTCGCATCCAAGCGGGCGAAACAGCTATACAAAGGCGCGACCCCGTTGATTGAGAACAAGTCGCACAACAAAAAAATTGTCGTGAGTCTGCGTGAAATCGCTGCCGGTATGATCGAATACGAATTGCCGACCCGGAAGCGTTAGCATCAATTCCGGCAGCGACCGGGTTCGGTCGCTGCCGCCCCATGCAAAGTCTCTCACCTTAAATGGCATCTTTGGAACAGATCCTTCGGCAAGTCGAGGCGTATCAACCAGATGCCGACCTCGACCCGATTCGCCGGGCCCACGACTTTGTCGCCGGTCTTTTTGGTGACAAACGTCGCCCCAATGGCGAACCCTATCTCGAACACCTGACGGCCGTCGGGTTTCTTCTCGCGGAACTGCATCTCGATATCGCTTCCATTGTTACCGGTCTGCTTCACAATGTGCTGGATGAGGAGGCGGTGTCACAGGAGGAACTCGCGGAGCGATTCGGACCCGACATCGCTTCCATGGTCGAAGGCGCGACGAAGATCGGCCGGATGGCCTTTCGGACCAGCGAGAAGCGTCAGGCCGAGAGTTTTCGCAAAATGTTGCTGGCCATGGCGCGTGATATCCGGGTCATCATGGTCAAGTTGGCCGACCGGCTGCACAATATGCGCACTCTGGAGCGAATGCCGAAGGAGAGTCAACGTAGGATCTCCCAGGAAACGATGGACATATTCGCTCCGCTCGCCAACCGGCTCGGTATCAGCTGGGTCAAGAGTGAACTGGAAGATCTCGCCTTTCGCTATATTTACCCCGACGCTTACGCCGACCTGGCGGAAAAGGTCGAAAAGAAAAAGACCGAGCGGAAACGCTTCATCTCAGAAGTGAAAAGGATTCTGACAGACCTGCTAGCGGCCAACCAACTTGAGGGGCAGGTCTCAGGGAGATTAAAACATCTCTACTCGGTTTACCGGAAGATGGAACGACAGGGGATTCAGTTCGACCAGGTGTTCGATCTCATCGCCTTCCGGATCATCGTGCCAACGGTACGGGACTGCTATGGAGTCCTTGGCATCGTCCATGCCAACTGGACTCCGATTCCCGGTCGTTTCAAAGACTACATCGCCATGCCGAAGGCAAACCTGTATCAGTCCCTGCATACTTCGGTCATTGGACGCAAGGGAGAGCGGATGGAGATTCAGATCCGCACAGAAGAGATGCATCGCATCGCCGAGGAGGGTATCGCCGCCCACTGGAAATATAAGGAAGGGGGCTCGGTTCCGGCTGCGGACCAGAGCGACTCCCGTTTCCGTTGGCTCAGGCAAATGCTCGAGTGGCAGCGCGACCTGGAGGACTCGAAAGAATTTCTCTCCTCGGTCAAGGTCGATCTCTTCCCCGATGAAGTCTATGTTTTTACTCCGGGTGGAGATGTCAAAGAACTCCCCCAGGGGGCGACGCCGGTCGATTTCGCCTATGCGATTCATTCGGATGTCGGTCAGCATTGCAGCGGTGCCAAGGTCAACGGCAAAATGGTACCGCTTCGCACCGAGTTGAAAAACGGGGATATTATCGAGGTCCTCACCACGGCTTCCCAGAGCCCGAGCAAGGACTGGTTGAAGTTCGTCCGTACCTCCAAAGCCAGAAACAAGATACGTGGCTGGGTCAAGGCGGAGCAGAGAGAACGGAGCATTGAGCTCGGTCGGGACCTGCTTGAAAAGAAACTGCGCAAGTATGGTGCGAGTCTGAAAAAGACTATTACAACCGACCTGTTCGACGAAGCGGTACATGAGTTCGGTTTTTCCGGCAGTGACGACCTGATTGCAGCGATAGGTTATGGCAAACTTTCGCCAGGGCAGGTCGTCTCGAAGGTGCTGCCAAAAGAGGTGATCGGAAAGGCCGAGGAGAAACCCAGTGGGATCGGTAAAGTTCTCGAGAAGATCAAACCAAAACCGTCTGCGGCTATCAAAATCGCCGGGGTGGATGATATCCTGGTTCGGTTCGCAAAATGCTGTAACCCCTTGCCGGGGGACAAGGTCACCGGATTTATCACACGCGGACGCGGGGTCACGGTCCACACTATAGATTGTCAGCATGTCCAAGAATCTGATCCGGACAGGCGGATCGACGTGGCCTGGGACCGGGCCAAAAAGGCGAGCCACAGAGTTAAAATTCGCATATTCTGCAGTGATCAGAAGGGGATGCTGGCCAGTCTCAGTACTGCCATTACCGGTGCCGAGGCGAACATTGTCAGCGCCAAGGTTTTCTCGACCAAGGAGCAGCAAGGGGTCAATTACTTCGAAATCGATGTCATGGATCTCGCTCATCTGACGCGTGTTACCAACGGGCTGCAGAAGATCAAGGGTGTCTACCGGGTGGAAAGGTTGCGGAATTGAAACCGCCTGCCCCGCAAACACAAGGAGTTTGAAAATGGGTCTGGAACAGATCAATACTGACGCCGCTCCGGCTGCGATCGGCCCCTACTCGCAGGGGGTAAAGGCGGGCGACTTTTGCTATTTCTCAGGGCAGATCCCGCTCGATCCGGTCTCCATGGAAATTGTTGGACCTGGCATCGAAGCTCAGACTGAACAGGTTATGGCCAATATGAAAGCTGCTCTCGCCGGTGCAGGCCTCTCGTACGCCAATGTGGTCAAGACGACCCTTTTTCTCACTGATTTGAACGATTTCGGGGTTGTCAATGGCATTTACGGCAACCGTCTCGACCCTCACCGCCCGGCGCGGGCGACGGTTCAGGTTGCTGCTTTACCGAAGGGGGCTAAGATCGAGATTGAGTGGGTCGCCTATTGCGGGTAAGTTTAAGTTGACGAGGGTGAAGCAAAACCGCACGCGCTGTCAGACCGGTCGGTTTTGCTTTTTGATCAGGCATGATTCAGGAGGGGCGGGTTCTCGGGGTGAGAGGGCGAGAGGTCGAGAAACCCACGGTATTGATTGAGAAATGAGACAGGAAATGCAAAAAGGCGAGTCGTCTCGAGACGACTCGCCTTTTCAAATCTTGTGTTCCAGCCGGTTCAGACTGCCTTGGTGATTTTCCCTGAACGGATGCAACGGGTACAGACTTTCATGGAACGGACCTGACCGTTATCCACGGCCCTAACTTTCTGCAGGTTAGGATACCAAACCCGCCGGGTTTTGTTATGGGCATGACTGACATTGTTGCCGGTCATCGGTTTTTTTCCACAGATTTCACATTCTCTTGCCATGATCGACTTCCTCCTCAAGTTTGGAACGCCATCGTATAGCATGGTTGCGGTTGTATTGCAACCCCAATCCGTTCGCTTGGGTTAAATATCTTCTTCCGTCAACAGGGTGAGGCCTTCGCGTGCCAGGAGGGCGGCCGTAACGCCTCTGCCTGGTACGATTTTGCGGTTGCGGTAGACCTGACGCACTCCGCAGGAAGGGCTCCGTTCCTTCAGTAATGCCTTTCTCGTACCACAAAGTCGCGCGATGCCGACAGATTGACTTGCCCCACGGATGAACGAATCGGTGACATCATCGCCGCATCGATTTTGGAGCCGGCATACTCTGTCCAGAATAGCTTCGCCATCGCCGCAGGAGAATTCGGTGGCTGGCCTTGGCGTCGGCATGCCGCCCAACTGTTCCGGGCAGATCGGGACCGGTAGCAGGTTGTGCCGATCCAGAAAGTCTCTGACACCAGTATTGGTTTTGTCAACGCCATCGTAACGGGTCAGCAGGCCGAGCAGGCAAGCGCTGACCAGGATCGGTTCGGACATTTCAGCTCCGGATTAATGTCAGCTGTTGAGGGCGGGGTTGACCAGGGCGCCGGAAACATCTGGAGGAGGGGGGGTGATGATGACTTGTCGCCCCTCGATTTTGATCCGGCCTTCGGCAAAAAGCTGGATGGCTCGCGGGTAAATCAGGTGCTCCTGTTCCAGGATTCGTGCTGCCAGCCTGTCAGCGTTATCTCCTGGGATGATCGGCACCACCGCCTGGATAATGATCGGCCCGGTATCAACTCCGCCATCGACGAAATGAACGGTGCAACCGGAAAAACGGGCTCCGTAGTCGAGGGCCTGCTGCTGGACATGCAGACCGGGAAACGCTGGGAGCAGGGCGGGGTGAATATTGATAATCCGTTGCGGGAAAGCTGTCAAAAAGGTCTCGGTAATGATCCGCATGAAGCCGGCGAGGACCACAAGCTCGACACCGGCCTCCTGCAGGGCTGCAACCATGGCCCGGTCGAATTCTTCGCGGGAGCCGAACTCGCGGTGGTTGATACAGCGGGTGGCAATGCCTTTTTGGGCGGCTCGTTCCAATGCACCGGCGTCCGGGTTGTTGCTCAATACCACGGCGATCTCGGCGTCGAGGCTGCCGTCAAGACTGCGGTCAATGATTGCCTGCAGGTTGGTTCCGCCACCGGAGGCAAGAACGCCGATGCGAAGTTTTTCTTTTCGGTTAGTCATAGGTCAGTCGGGTCAATCGATGATGACTTGGGGCTCTCCGTCTTGCATACGGGCAACCTCGCCAATATGGCTCGCCGTTTCTCCGAGCCCGTGCAGGCGGAGCAGAACCTCCTCGCAGAGATCGGCCTTGACGATCAGAATCATGCCGATTCCGTTGTTAAAGGTCCGGAACATCTCCTGGTCCTCGATGTTGCCACCGTCCTGGATCAGGTCAAAAATGGCCGGTCTCTCCCAGCTCCCTTTGCGGAGGAGGGTTCGGCAGTTGTGCGGCAGGATGCGCGGGATGTTCTCCAGCAAACCACCGCCGGTGATATGGGCCATCCCCTTGATCCCGAAATCGCGCAACAGATTCAGGATGCTCTTGACGTAGATTTTGGTCGGCGTGAGCATTTCAAGGCCGACTGCCTGGGAAAGTCCTTCGGGTTGGTCGGTCAGTGAGAGCCCCATTTTTTCGAAAACGACTTTGCGGGCAAGGGAATAGCCGTTGGAGTGCAGGCCGCTCGACCCGATACCGATCACCTGGTCCCCGACGGTAATGCCTGAGCCGTCGATGATCTTTTCCTTGTCGACCACGCCGACGGTAAAGCCGGCAAGATCGTATTCCTCGTCGGCATACATGCCTGGGAGTTCTGCGGTCTCACCGCCGATCAGGGCACAGTTGGCTTGCTTGCAACCGTTAGCGATCCCTTTGACCACCTCGGCCGCTTTTTCCGGTGCCAGGTGCCCGGTTGCGAAATAGTCGAGGAAAAAGAGCGGCTCGGCTCCCTGAACGACTATATCGTTGACGCACATGGCAACAAGGTCGATACCGACGGTGTCGTGTTTGTCGAGCTGGAATGCGAGCTTCAGCTTGGTGCCGACGCCGTCCGTAGAAGCGACCAGGGCGGGTTGGGAATACTTGTCGGCATTCAGGGAGAACAGGCCGCCGAACCCACCGATATCGGTCAGGACTTCCGGGCGGGAAGCCGCCTTGACCAGCGGTTTTATCATGTCTACAAAACGATTGCCGGCGTCAATGTCGACACCGGCAGACTTGTAAGTCATTTTCTCTTCTGCCAAGGGGTTGCTCCTTGTTAAGGTTGGCCCTTTATTAAATCATTGCGTGTCCTTTTGTCAACGGCAGGTTTTCTGGTTTGCTCTTTACAGTCATCAAAGACCGCCTATATGATAGGGCGGTCGAATCTTAGGCTTAATCATTACATCAAATATCGTGGAAATATCTGCTGACAAATTCCGGGTTCGGCCCCTGCAGCCGGAGGATCTCTCAAGAGTTCTTGAGATTGAATCTGCGGTCAATCCGCATCCATGGACGGAGCAGCTGTTTCGAGACGAACTGGAGCAGCCGTCGGCCCGGCTTGAAGTGCTCTTCCTCGGAGAGACCGTTGATGGCTTTGCGGTCACCCGTTGTGTCGCCGGTGAGATGGAAATTCTCAACATTGCGGTTGCGCCGGAGTTGCATGGAAGGGGACTGGGCCGACAACTTTTGCGACACGTTCTGCAGCAGGGGGTCGAACAGGGCGTTCAGGTCGTATTCCTCGAAGTCAGGGCCGGAAATCGTCCAGCCCGGAATCTTTATGCCTCCAGCGGTTTTGTGGAGGTCGGTTGTCGCAAAGGATATTACCGGGATGGCGAAGACGCGATCCTGATGAATCTGGAGTTGTTCAAGGAGAGAGAATGAAGAATCTGACCACCAAGGTACTGTCGAACCAGGAGATCGCACCGGGCTATTACCGGATGCGGATTCTCGCCCCCGGTTACAGCCAACAAGCCAGGCCGGGACAGTTCATCATGTTTCGGGTTCAGCTTTCGCTGCCGCCGCTGCTACGACGCCCATTCGGGGTTTTTCGGACCGGTTTCCTTCCGCCGGAGTGCGACGGGATGCCCCCGCTTGAGTATGTCGAAATCCTCTACAAGGTGGTTGGTCGCGGCACCGGCATCATGCAGGAACTGCATGAAGGGGACAAGGTCGAAATCCTCGGACCTTTGGGGCGCGGTTTCGACGCGGGCCCTGTCGGAGAAGAGAAGATTCTGGTTGGTGGCGGCATCGGCCTGGTCCCGCTTTACATGCTCGCCTCCGAGTTGGTGAAAGAGAACCGGGTGCGCCTGCTGATGGGGGGGAGAACCCGCGATGACATTATTACCGTCACCGAATTCGAAAGACTCGGCGTCGAGACCTATGTCTCGACCGAAGACGGTAGCCTCGGCGAGGAAGGTCTGGTGACCCAGGTCTTGGTCCGCAAGCTGAAGAAGTTTCCGGATTCCCGCGTATTCGCCTGCGGCCCGATGCCGATGCTCGAAGCTGTCGAGGGGATCTGTCGCGACAGGAAGACCCCGTTGCAGGTTTCTCTGGAAGCGTTGATGGCTTGTGGGGTCGGCGCCTGTCTCGGCTGTGTGGTCATCGGCGCCGGGCATACGACCGAACAGCCGAAGCAGCTCTGCACCTGCAAGGCGGGCCCGGTATTCAAGTCGGAGCAGCTTGACTGGTCACAGTTCGGCGGCAAAAACCAGAAAGCGAGTGGAGGGTGCAAATGAGCAGTACGCAAAAGACCCAACAGGTCGAGAAACCGAACCTTGCGGTCGAAATCGCCGGGCTGTCCCTGAAGAACCCGATCATGCCGGCATCCGGCACTTTCGGTTACGGAGAAGAGTATGCCGGCTATATTGACCTGAACCGGCTCGGGGCGATCGTGACCAAGGGGCTCTCCCTCAACCCGAAAGCGGGCAACCCGACTCCGCGCATTGCCGAGACCGTCAGCGGCATGCTCAATGCCATCGGCCTGCAGAATGTCGGGGTGCAGGATTTCGCCCGCCACAAGATGCCCTATTTGCGTGAATTGAACACCCCGATCATTGCCAACTTCTTCGGCAACAGCCTGGAGGAGTACGGCGAAGTCGCCAAACAGTTGTCGGATATTCCGGAGCTGGCAGCGGCTGAATTGAACATCTCATGTCCCAATGTCAAAAAGGGTGGAATCGTTTTCGGTACAGACCCGAAGGCAGCCGAGGCGGCGGTGACCGCTGTCCGTAAACATCTGAAGATGCCGCTGATCGTCAAACTCACCCCCAACGTTACGGACATCACGGTCATCGCCAGGGCAGTCGAAGAGGCCGGTGCCGATGCCATCTGCTGTATCAACACTCTGACCGGAATGTCGATCGATGTCCGGACCCGCAAACCCCGCCTCGCCAATCGGACCGGTGGTCTTTCCGGTCCGGCCATCCGGCCCGTGGCGGTTCGGATGGTGCACCAGGTCGTGCAGGCGGTAAAAGTGCCGGTCATCGGGGTCGGCGGAATCATCCGGGCCGAGGATGCACTCGAATTCCTGATCGCCGGCGCCAGCGCTGTCCAGGTCGGAACCGCCAACTTCATTAATCCCGGTGCCATGATGGATATCATCGACGGACTTGAACGGTTTTGCATTGACGAGGGGATTGAGGATATTAACCGGCTTGTCGGCTCCCTTGAGATATAATTGATGTGGCATTGCCGACCTGCCGAATGCGTGTTAGCGGATCCGCCGGGTCGACACTTCTTGGGTCTTTTTTGACGGGGGCATAGTGCGCGAAGTCATCACCACTCACATCAACGCCGACTTCGACTGTCTTGGGGCGATGATCGCCGCGAAACGGCTCTATCCCAACGCCTCTATGGTTTTCCCGGGAGCTCAGGAGAAGAATCTCAGGGAGTTTTTCGTCCACAGTACCGCCTACGCTTTTGACTTCAAACGGATCAAGGAGATCGATCTGAACAAGATCGAGCGCTTGATCCTGGTCGATGTGCGCCATTCGAAACGAATCGGTCCATTTGCCGAGGTGGTGGCCAGGTCCGACGTGTCCCTCCATATTTACGACCATCATCCGGACGAAACGGCTGACCTGAAAGGTGAGCTTGAAGTGTTGCGTCCGGTCGGTTCCACGGTGACCCTGTTCTGCCAAATCTTCCAGGAAAGAGCTATCGAGCCGACACCCGAAGAGGCGACGATGATGATGCTCGGCCTCTACGAGGACACCGGCAACCTCCTTTTTTCATCGACCACCGTTGACGATTTTCATGCCGGCGCTTTTCTGTACCGACACGGTGCGGATCTGGATGCGGTTGCCGATTTCCTGACCCAGGAACTGACAGCCGAACAGGTCGCCCTGCTTCACGACCTGCTCTCCAACCGCAAGGAGATCTCCATTCGCGGACATGTGGTTGTCGTAGCCCACGCGAGCAGCGAAAGACAGGTCGGTGATCTCGCTGTTCTGGCGCACAAACTGCGCGACATGGAGGAACTGGATGCGCTTATTATCGCCGTGCGAACCGGGGACCGGGTCTTTCTGATCGGCCGTTCACGTCTGCCGGAGGTTCATGTCGGTCGTATTCTGGCCGAGTTCGGCGGCGGTGGGCACAGTTTTGCCGCATCCGCAACGGTCCGGGATCAGACCCTGGTCCAGGTCCTCGATAAGCTCGGTTGGGTGTTGGATGCGCAGGTCCAACCCCACTGGCGGGCGGGACATCTCATGTCGCAACCGGTTAAGGCGATTCCGGCCGAAAGTGATATCGAAACCGCGCGGCAGCAGTTTCTGCGTTACCAGGTCAATGCCATGCCGGTTCTGGAGGGCGCGCACGTTGTCGGTGTGATCACCCGCCAGATGGTCGATCGTGCCACTCATCACAACCTGAATCAACACCGGGTCAGTGAATTCATGGACGCCGATTATCCGGTGGTGACCCCGGAGACGCCGTTGCTCGAGCTGCAACAGATGATCCTTGATGCCCATTTCCGTTTCCTGCCGGTCGTAGGCGAAGACGGCCGACCGGTTGGCGCGTTGACCCGTACCGACCTGCTGCGCCATCTGCTCAGCTCCCACGACGGCGACCCCGAGCCACCGGCCCAGCGGATCGCCGCGGGGAGTTGGGTCAAGAAAAAGCGGATGTTCAGTCTGATGCGTGAACGGCTGCCGGAAGAGATTTTTGACTTGCTGCAGACGGCCGGTGCCGTCGCTGACGAGTTGCAGATTTCGGTATTCATCGTCGGTGGTTTCGTTCGGGATCTGCTGTTGCGCAAAGAGAACTTCGATCTCGACCTGGTGGTGGAAGGGGGGGGGATTGCTTTCGCCCGAGCCCTGTCCGCGCGGCTGGACGGTCGTGTTCGCTCACACCAGAAATTCGAAACTGCGGTCGTTGTCTGTCCCGACGGGCGGAAAATAGATATCGCTTCGGCCCGTATCGAATTCTACAGCGAGCCGGCAGCCTTGCCGACCATCGAGCACGCTTCCATTAAAAACGACCTGTCCCGACGCGATTTTACCATCAACACCCTCGCCATAGCTTTGAACCAGGATTCTTTCGGCCTGTTACTCGACTTCTTTGGCGCCCAGCGTGATCTGAAGGATCGTGCGATTCGCGTGTTGCACAATTTGAGCTTTATCGAAGACCCGACCAGGGTTTTCCGGGCTGTCCGTTTTGAGATGCGACTCGGGTTTCATCTCGGGCGTGCGACCGAAAGGCTGCTGCGAAATTCCGTGCGTGATGCCTTTGTCGACCGGGTCAGTGGGCCCCGTCTCGGCAACGAACTTCGGCTGATTCTCGAAGAGGCCGATGCGATAGCTGCCGTGCGCCGGCTCGAAACCCTGGACCTGTTGTCCTGTATCCATCCCAAGCTTGAAATCGACGCGCGAGTTGAAGCGGGTATGGCGGGAGCTGTTGAGGCCCTGAACTGGTTCGGTCTGCTTTACACCGGGGAACATATCGATAAATGGCTGGTTTTTCTCCTCGCATTGACGGTCAAACTCCCCGCTGGCGACCTGCAGCCTCTTGCCCGCCGGCTCGGGCTTGCCCATCGACACCAGGAGATAATTTTCGACCAGGTCCCCGCCTGCCGAAATGTGTTCCAGCGGTTACATCGTTGGCTGAAACGAAAGCGAAAGCCGAGCAATAGCGAGGTCGTCCACTTGTTGGAGCCGTTCAATCTCGAAATTCTGCTGCTCATGCTCGGTCAGGCAAAGGAGGAACAGGTCCGTCGCTGGCTGACCGATTTCATCAGTCGGTTGAGGCATGTCAGGCCTGAACTCGGCGGGAACGATCTCATTCGGCTCGGCTTGCAGCCCGGTCCCGATTTTAAGGAGAAACTGGAAGCGTTGCGAGATGCCAGACTCAATGGTAAGGTCGTAACCCGCAAGGACGAAATGACCTGGTTGCGCAAGCGCTATCTTCGTTAAATGGTGTCAGTCGTTCAGGTTGCTGCTCCGGGGTGATCGTTGTGGTTAATTGTTGGCTGCCTGGTGTGCCCTGCCGTTGTTGGCTCAGGCCGGATCGTTATCGATAGATTGTCGAGTTGTCGTGGAAAATATTGTTCTGAAAATATCAATCATGCTGGTTCCCGGGTTGTTTGCGATTACCTTGCACGAGGTGGCCCACGGTTACCTGGCCGAGAAGTTCGGTGACCCGACCGCGCGTCTGCTCGGCCGCCTGACCCTGAACCCGTTGAAACATCTCGACCCGATCGGGACATTGGCACTGCTGTTGTTCGGGTTCGGCTGGGCCAAGCCCGTCCCGGTCAATTTCGGAAATCTGCGGCATCCGCAACGTGACATGATCTGGGTCTCCCTCGGCGGTCCGTTGATGAACCTGACTCTCGCCTTGGCCTCGGCCCTGCTGCTTCGCCTGTTGATTCATTTTGGTGGATTTCTTCCGCAGCAGGGGAGCCTGGGGGGGATGGTGCTTGAGCCACTGGCCCTGATGATCGGTTTCAGCCTCTACATCAATGTTCTGCTCGGGTTGTTCAATCTGGTGCCGCTTCCACCATTTGACGGCGGCCGGGTCGTCATCGGGCTGCTGCCTGCGCGTGCGTCCAAGGTGATGGCTTCCCTGGAACCCTTCGGTTTCATCATCGTGTTGCTGCTGATTTTCTATACCGATTTGTGGCGGCTAGTATTCCAACCCTTGATCAACCAGGTTGTCATTTTTCTGGCCGGGCCGTCGCTGGTGATTGTACAAACCGCCATGGATTTTCTTTTGAGCCGCTCATGACAAGCCCGTTCGCCGTTCGACTTGATGCCTTCGAGGGGCCGCTTGATCTGCTGCTTCATCTGATTCGCAAGCATGAGATGGATATCTACGATATCCAGATCGCCGAAATTGCCGACCAGTATCTCGGGATTCTTGACGACATGAAGTCACTGAACCTCGATGTTGCCGGTGAGTTTCTGGTTATGGCTGCAACCCTGCTGCAGATCAAGTCGGCAATGCTGCTGCCGAACCCGGAGATCGAAAATGAAGAAGAGTCCGAAGAGGCCGACCCGCGGGCCGAATTGGTCGCGCGGTTGCTCGAATACCAGAAATACAAGGAGGCTTCTCTCGAACTCGATGACAAGGCGTTGCTCGGCCGTGATGTCTTTACCCGGGAAGAAGGGGTCCCGCCTGAGCTGCGGGATTCGGAGGTCGCCTTTGTGGAGGTGGGGATTTTCGACCTGGTCAGTGCTCTGCAGGCCCTGTTAAAAGACGCCCGGCCGGAAACAGTCCACGAGATCACCCAGAATACATTTTCCGTGTCGGACCGGATCAACCATATTCTTGACGAATTGACCAGCAAGTCAAGTGTCGCCTTCAAGGATCTTTTTCTGGGCAGCACGGATCGCTCTCTGGTTGTTGCGACCTTCCTTGCTGTTCTGGAGTTGGTCAAGATGCGGACAGTCAAGGTGATGCAGAACTCCCGCCAGGGTACGATCTGGCTGTTCCCTGCTGTTCCGGTCGACGAATTGACACCGCATGAATTGGAGGATGGGCAGTTTGGATACGAATGAATTGCAAAGTGTCATCGAGTCTCTGTTGTTGGTTGCGGAGAGTCCGTTGCGGATCGAGAGGCTGGCCGAACTCCTTGAGCTGGAGCGAAGCGAAGTCAGGCAGGCTATCGAGGCGTTGCAGGAATCGTATCGGCAGCGGGAGGCGGGGATTGAGATCGCCTTTGTCGGAAATGGCTATCAATTCAGGACCATTGAACAAAATGCCGAATGGGTGAGGCGCCTGGCCGGCAGCCGCCCTTTCAGGTTCTCCCGTCCGGCTCTGGAGACGTTGGCTATCATTGCTTACCGACAGCCGGTCACGCGGCCGGAAATCGAGTATCTGCGCGGAGTCGACTCCGGAGGAGTGCTCAAGACCTTGTTGGAGAAACACCTCGTGAGGATTCTCGGCAAGAAGGATGTCCCGGGCAAACCACTGATTTACGGAACAACCCGCCAGTTCCTCGAGCTTTTCGGTTTGGCTGACCTGGCTGCATTGCCGACCCTCAAGGAGATTGCCGACATCGACAAGGAACTTCGGGAAGCGGAAATGGCAACCTCTGGCAACGAAAAATCGACTGTCGAGGATGGTGGATCTCAAGCGGGAGAAGCCAACCCTTGAGTCAGGAGGAGGTGCGGCTGCAAAAATTTCTTGCCCAGGCCGGAGTTGCTTCCCGCCGTCAGGCCGAGAGGTTGATTGTCGAAGGTCGAGTCCTGGTCAATGGTGTCCGGGCGGAATTGGGGATGCGGGTTCTTCCGGAGACGGACAGGGTTGATGTTGACGGTCGTAGGGTCCGGGCCAGGACCGACCAGGTCTATCTTTTGCTCAACAAGCCGACCGGATTTCTGACCACCCGCAGTGATCCCCAGGGACGACCGATCGTCTATTCCCTGCTCGGTGAAGACCGGGATAGAGTTCAGGCCGTTGGACGACTCGATTTCAACACGGAAGGCGCCTTACTCTTCACCAACGACGGCGAACTGGCGCGCCGCCTGCAGCACCCACGTTTCAAGGTCACCAAGACCTACCAGGTCAGAGTGCGCGGGAAGGTTTCGGACGATGTTTGTCGGCGGCTCGCCGCAGGCGTCGTGCTCGATGACGGCCCGACCCTCCCGGCCAAGGTCAGAAGGATTCGCGGTGGTGGCAGCCATAGTCTGGTGGAAATTTCCTTGCGCGAGGGACGTAACCGCCAGGTCCGCCGGATGTGCGAAGCTGTTGGCTGCCCGGTCAGTCGATTGCGTCGAACTCAAATCGGACCGGTTGACGTCGGCAATCTGCCCCTGGGGGAGGTCCGCCGGTTGCGAGCCGGTGAAATTGCCGCATTGAAAAAAGCGACCGGGATGGCATAATCCTTTTGCGACGGTTGAAAGGTGGTAGCCATTCGAAGTCTTTGTCCTGCCCCGGTTTGAAAAATTACCCGAATTCTCGAAATCAGACGAAAGGGGTTTGAAAATGACGGTCCGCCTCGACTATACCAATATGATGGCCGATGTTGTCGGCGAGGAGCACGGGTTGCGCGATGTGGAGATCGCAGGGCTCGCCCCGACGGTCGCCGAGATTCACGCTGACCTGCATGCGCGACGGAAACAGGGAATGCTTCCCTTTTTCGATCTCCCTTTCCGGGAGGAGATGATGGCCGAGTGTCAGCAACTCGGTGACGAGTTCGCGGAACGGTTCGACAACCTGCTGGTCCTCGGTATCGGCGGTTCAGCCCTCGGGACCACGGCATTGTTTCGTGCCCTTGTCCCTTTGCAGCACAATTTGTTGACTGAAAAGCAGCGCAGCCGTCCCCGTCTGTTCGTTGCCGACAATGTCGATCCGGCAGGGTTTTCCGAACTGTTGAATTTCCTTGACCCGAACAAGACCGGTGTCTGTGTGATCTCCAAATCGGGTACAACGGTTGAGACCAGCTGTCAGTTCATGGTGGTCCAGGCATGGATGAGAAAAGCGGTCGGAAATGACTGGCGAGATCATTTCGTGTTGGTTACAGATCCAGCCAAGGGGGCATTACGACCGCTGGCGACCCGCGAATCGATCCGGGCACTGGCGATTCCCGACGGGGTCGGCGGCCGGTTCTCCGTGTTGACACCGGTCGGGCTGATGCCGCTGGCGACGGTCGGTGTGCCGCTGCAAAGGCTGATGGCCGGTGCCCGGTCTATGGCCGAGCGGGCCACTCGCCCCGAACTTGAGACAAATCCGGCCTACCTGAATGCCGTTTTGCAGTTTCTCGCCTACCAGAAGGGGTTGCATATTTCGGTCATGATGCCGTACAGCGACCGGTTGCGTGACGTCGCTGATTGGTACCGGCAGCTCTGGGCTGAGAGCCTCGGGAAGAAATTTTCCATCGATGGTGAGACGGTGCATGTCGGGCCGACCCCGGTCAAGGCTCTGGGAACGACCGATCAGCATTCGCAGGTGCAACTTTATATGGAAGGTCCGCATGACAAGGTTGTGACCTTCCTGACGGTCGATGATTTCGGAGAAGACGTGGGTATCCCCCCTTTCCCCGAGGCAGGTGATCTCGATTACCTCATCGGTCAGAGCATGGCAGATCTGATCAAAAGTGAACAGAGGGCCACGGCTCTTGCCTTGTGTAAAAACGGCAGGCCCAATTGTGCTTTGCGTCTGTCGACTGTGTCTCCGGAGAGTCTGGGAGAGTTGATTTACCTGTTTGAGGTCCAGACGTTATGTGCCGGGGGGCTGTTTCGGGTTGATCCTCTTGATCAGCCCGGTGTCGAAGAGGGAAAGTTGCTCACTTACGGTTTGATGAAACGTCCGGGATTCGAAGAAAAACGAGCCGAAGTCGAGGATTGGGAGGGTGGTGTAAACCTTCGCCAACTCTAGGAAATATGCAGGTTTTGAAGTTGACAGTTGGCAACCCGGTGGTTTACATTCAGGTTTTGGTATCCCACCGAACCGCAGGTAGCCGGTGTGAACGGTCTGGTTCCTAGTCAGGAGTATTTCAGGTTTTGTCCCAGAAGGCCAAGCTGATTGCATCAGCGCAGAAAAATTTGCAAAAAGGGCAGCTCGCCAAAGCGATCAAAGATTACGAGAAGATCGTTGAAAGCGACCCCAAAGATATCCGCCATCGTCAGAAACTGGCAGAGCTATACGTGCGCGCCAAGGGCAACGACAAGGCGTTAGAGCATTATGCCGCCGTTGCAAATCACTATACCGAAAATGGTTTCAACCTGAAGGCGATCGCCGTTTACAAGCAGATGCAGCGGTGCAACCCGGAGGAACCGGATTACTATCTGAAGTTGGCCGAACTGAATCAGAAGCAGGGATTGGCCGGGAACGCCCAGAAGGAATACCAGAATCTGATCGGGTTTTACCAGAAACAGGGTGACTCGCTCCAGATGATCGAGGTCCTGAAGAAAATGCGGGAGCTCGATCCCGACAACATCGGTGTTGTGGTCAAATTGGCGCAGATTTATGCCGAGACCGGAATGCAGGACGAAAGCCTGGAGTTGTTCAACGAGGTTTGCTATGTCCTGGTCTCCAAGAAAGAGTTCCAGAAGGTCAACAGACTCTGCGATGTGTTTCTACCGCACTTCCCGGCGAATGATCAGATCTCATTTGAGAAAGGGCGTGCCCAGATCCTGACCGGCGACAGCGCAGCCTGGGTTAAGTTGCTGGAAAACGTAGCGAAAAACAGGGAGGCTGATGTTGCCCTGCTTGACCTGGTGGCAGTTGGTCAGCGAAAAATCGGAAACTATCCGCTGGAGCGTCGCACCCTGGTGCGCCTGTTGAACCTGGAAGAAAAAAACACCGACTTTCAGAAGCGTTATGTCGAATCATGTCTGCTGTCCGAACAGTTTGTCGATGCTCTGCAGACGATTGATAAGTACCGTGCCGGCTTGATGAGCGTGGATGAGGACTTCGTCCGCAAGGTCTATGAGACCGTTCAGGCCAAGCTCCCTGACAACCCGATGGTGCAGACCGGTCTGGCGGCATTGGGCGGCGGCAGTTCCGCGGCAGGTACTGTTGAAAGTGACGAAGACGTCCTGGAAGAACTCGAAGAGATCGAGGAGTTGGAGGAGATCGAGGAGCTCGAAGAGGTTCTTGAGCCTGAGAGCGTAGAGGCGATAGATCCCTCTGCTGTCAACCAGGGTGAGGCGACGGAAGACGAGATAAGCGCCGGGGCGGATGAGGTTGGCCTCGATTTTCTTGAGGAGCTCGAGTCCGAACTTGACACCATGGAGGTTGAAGAGGTCGAATCGACGGACCTCAATGAGAGCGAAGAACCTGAATTAATCGAAGAGCCCGAACCTGCTGACGGCTCGGAAAAGGATGACTCCGTTGCGGCTGAAACGCCAGGCGTTGAACCGGAGATGGAATACGAGCTGGAACTGGAACTCGATGGTGATGATATCTCTGATATGCTCGGGGGATTCGAACCGGTTGCAGAACAACCCGGGGAGACTGCCGAAACGGTTGTGGAAAAACCCAAGGTAGCAGGGGCCGGAGACGTTGCCGCAGCGTTGGATGAGGTCGATTTTTACCTGCAGCAGGGACTGGAAGATGAGGCAATCAATCTTTGCCAGGCTCTCTTGCTGGAAAATCCCGGCAATTCGGAAATCGTAGCCAAACTTGAGCAGATCGCCGATGACTCGGACGAAAAAGACCGAAAATCTTCCGCGCAGACCACTGAGGTGCGGCAAAGACCGGCTGAAAAGTCCGGTCTCACCTGGGAACAGGCTCTCGCCAACCTGCTGGGAACGGAACCGTTCGAAATCGCCGCCGAGGATGCCGAGTCCCATTACAACCTCGGCATCGCCTACAAGGAGATGGGGCTGCTGGACGACGCCATCAACGAGTTCAGCCAGGCGATGCGCCACCCCGAGCGATTAATCGACTGTCTGTTGCTAAAAGGTCTCTGCCAGGTTGAGAAGTCAGACTTCGATGGAGCGGAGAAGCTGTTCAAACTCGGCCTGCTTCATCCTGACCTCGAAGTCGTTGAGCGCAAGAGTCTTCTTTTTGAATTAGGGTTGCTGGGAGAGGCCAAGGCAGAGCCGGAGGCCGCCCTTGAGTATTACAAACAGGTGGCAGAACTCGATAGTCTTTTTCGGGAGGTTGGTGACAAGATCAGCGCCATGCGGGACCTGGCGGATGCAATGGCCGACGGCAAGGCTGCGGCCGGTTCAGAAAAGAGACGATCCCGGGTCTCCTATCTTTAAACCCGAACACTTGTCTATGACACTATGAATTACCTGGAACATTTTCAACTCGTCAATGAGCCGTTCTCGAACGCTCCTGATGCACGTTTCTATTATGCCAGCGAGCAGCACAAGCAGGCCTTGCTCAAGTTGCGCTACTCGGTTGATTCCGACAAGGGTCTTGCGGTCCTGGTCGGCGGGGTCGGGTGCGGAAAGACGACCCTTGCCAGACGTTTGCTGGAGCAACTCCCCGAGGATAAATACGAATCATCGTTGTTGGTGATGGTGCATTCCGGGGTGACCCAGGAATGGATTCTGACCCGAATTGCCGTGCAACTCGGGGTGGAGAATCCGGCGGGGAACCGGCTTGACCTGCTTCGCCAGCTCTACCATCGCTTGCTGGAGATCGAGGAGGCCGGACGGAAAGCGGTCGTCTTGATCGACGAAGCCCAGATGCTCGAATCGCGGGAGTTGATGGAAGAGTTCCGTGGTCTGCTCAACCTGGAGATTCCGGGTAAAAAGCTGTTGAATATCATTTTCTTCGGGCTGCCGGATGTCGAGGAATGCCTCAGCCTTGATGAGCCTTTGGCTCAGCGGGTCGCGGTGAAATGCCATCTCCGCTCCATGAAGGACAACACGACCGATGCCTATGTTCGCCATCGGCTCAAAATTGCCGGCGCTAAACGAATGTTTTTTGAGCCCGACACCTTGAAGGTGATCCATCAGTTCAGTGGCGGGGTCCCGCGTATCATCAACACCATTTGCGACAACTGCCTGTTCGAGGCGTATCTTCGCAAACAACTCAAGGTCGATCTGCCGGTGGTCGAGAGTGTCGTCGGCGACCTCGGCCTGACGCGTTCGGCCGTTGCCTCGGCCCAGGGTGGCGGAAAAGTTCGTGAAGAGAGCGCGGCTTCCGATGACCTTGATGAGATCGACAGCCTGCTTGACAATCTCGAGATGAAGTAAGCTTTTTCCCCATCCAGGTCTTGGTTGGGGGGACAGCCTCATGTCAGACAGCGGTCGGAAGGCAATGATCGCTGATCCGGTAATCGACCATGCCCCCGCAAATTCACATTCTTCCGGAAACTCTTTGTAATCAGATCGCTGCCGGCGAGGTGGTCGAACGACCTTCTTCCGTCGTCAAGGAGTTGCTGGAAAACTCTCTCGACGCTGCCGCCACATCGATACAGATAGACCTGGAGCGGGGCGGGAAATCCCTGGTGCGGATTGTTGACGATGGTCACGGCATGGGGAGAGAAGATTTGTTGCTTTGCCTCGAGCGGCATGCAACCAGTAAAATCAGGCAAGACACCGACCTGTTCCAGATCCGCACCCTCGGGTTCCGTGGAGAAGCCCTTCCTTCTATCGCTGCCGTTTCCAGGTTCACCACCAGCAGTCGAACCGAAGAGGCCGATGAAGGCTGGGAAGTTCGCGTCGAAGCCGGGCAGGTACGTGATGTCAGGGCCGCCGGTCGACCGCGTGGCACGGAAATCGAGGTCAGGAATCTGTTTTATAAACTGCCGGCACGGAAAAAATTTCTGCGTCGGGATGAAACAGAGCTCGGCCATATCAGTGAAACAGTCACGCGGCAAGCTCTCGCCCGATATGATGTCCAATTTCGTCTGAGTCATAACGGCCGGACCCTGATCGACCTGCCGCGACACGCGAATCCCGAAGAGAGGATTGGCGCCTTGCTCGGGAGACCCACCCTGAGCCAACTTCATCCGCTTCGCCTGACTGCTCCCTGGGGGGAAGTGCACGGTTTCCTCGGCGAACCGGGCTTGACTCGTTCATCGGCCAATGCCGTCTACACGTATATCAACGGTCGTTTCATCAGGGACCGCTTGATTCAGCACGCCCTGCTCGACGGGTATCGGAATCTTATCCCGAAAGGGCGTTATCCGGTGGTGGTGCTGTTTCTGGAGATGGCCTCCGAACAGGTCGATGTCAATGTTCACCCGACCAAGCATGAGGTCCGATTCCGGGAACCGAGCGGGGTTCACGATTTCGTCGCCTCCGGGATCCGTGAAACCTTAAGTTCCCCCGCAGCGACCGTTCCTGAAAAGGGCGAGGTGATGCCGCCCGTTCCTTCACCGCAGCGGTCGGAAATGCAACGGGAATTCCCCGCGACTCTCCCTGTACAAAGCTCCCGACAGGACGGGAAGAACAGCATTAAAGAGGCGCTGGATCGATATGCCGCTCACGGTGCTGACCGCGAGGGTATTGCGCCGTCCACAGGCGGTTTTCAGGTGACGACGCCCGGGAGGACCGAGTCGCATGACGGGGGTGATCGCTTTTTCGCCCGTTTTCAGCTGATCGGACAGTACCGGAACAGCTACCTGGTCTGTCAGGAAGACGATGACCTTCTGCTCATCGATCAGCATGCTGCCCATGAGCGGATCGGATTTGAAAAGCTCAAAGTCCAGCTGCAACAAACCGGGGTCGAGAGGCAGCGGTTGTTGTTCCCGTTGGTGCTGGAATTGAATGCCGCCGAGTTCGCTGATTTTTCCGAAGTTCTGCCGCAATTGAGTCGTCTCGGTTTCGATCTGGAGGAATTCGGACAACGTGCCTATGTCGTCAAGGGGGTGCCGCAGCTGTTGCAGCATGTTGATTTCGAGACGTTGTTGCGGGATGTCGCCGGTGAACTCAACACCATCGGCAGTAGCGGACTGGTCGATGAGGCACTCGACAAAGTGTTGATGACCATGGCATGTCACACCATGGTTCGGGCTAACCAATCTTTAAGCCAGCAACAGATGCTCGCCCTGCTCAAGGAGTTGGACCGAATCGATTTCAGCAGCCGGTGTCCGCATGGGCGCCCGGTCTTCACCCGTATGTCACTGGCCGATGTCGAAAAGCTCTTCCAGCGCCGCTGAGGGAAGGCCCCGAATCATTCTTCTGTGCGGGCCGACCGCCGTCGGCAAAACGGCTTTGGCGGTCACCCTCGCCAAACGATACCCGCTCGAAATTATCTCCGCCGATTCCCGCCAGGTTTACCGTGGCATGAACATCGGTACGGCCAAACCGACAGAGGTTGAGCGGGAGGGAGTCCCCCATCATCTGCTTGACGTGGTCGATCCGGCCGAGGAGTTTTCCGTGGCCGATTTTATCCGACTCGCCGACCGGGCCGCCGCTGAAATCCAAACGAGAGGCCGAATTCCGCTGGTTGTCGGCGGAACCGGTCTCTACTGGCAGCTCTTGACTGAAGGGCTGATGTCCTCTCCCGGAGCCGACCCGGAATTGCGGCAAGCCCTGGAAGGTTTGGACAATCGTGAAGGCGATGGGGCTTTATACCGATTGTTGCAGGAACGGGATCCCGTGGCCGCTCAGGCTATTCCTCCCGGTAATCGGGTGCGGATTGTCCGGGCCCTTGAAGTGATTTCTCAAACCGGGCAGGCCTTTTCCAGGTTGCAGCGGGAGCACGGTTTCTCCGATCGTCCGTACCGTGTACTGAAAATCGGCTTGTTCATGGATCGGCAGGAACTCTATCAGCGCATCGACGATCGGGTCGTCGCAATGATGCGGCAGGGCCTTGAAGCCGAGGTGAGAAATCTGCTCGACTCCGGCCTGGGTAATGCCAAGGCGATGAAAACTATCGGCTACCGGGAAATGGTCGGGGTGTTGCGGGGCGGGTCCGACCGCGAGAAGGCCCTGGGACTGATTCAGCGCAATAGCAGACGCTATGCCAAACGCCAATTGACCTGGATGAGAAGGGACAAAACGATGATTTGGCTTGATTCCTCAACTGAGTTTGTTAAAATCTGCAAGTTGATTGAAAATTTTATTGCTTAATTCAAGGAGTGGATATGGCAAAGACACCGTTTAATATTCAGGATCAGTATCTGAACCAGGCCCGCAAGGAGCGGGTGAAGGTTACCGTGACCATGATGTCTGGCGATCGTCTTGAAGGATACATCAAGTCGTTCGACAGCTTTTGTGTGCTGGTCGACAGCACGGGAGATTTTTTGCTGTATAAGCACGCAATCTCCACGATCACTTCGTCAGACGGCAACTTCCGCCTGCACGGCGGTCGCGACTAAAGCACAAGAGACATACCCTTGACGGGCCGCACTGCCGCTAGTCGGTGTGCGGCCCGTTTCCATCCACTCCACCACGAGAGCCATCTGTTATGGAAGATGCCACCCGGTTGCTTGCCCTTGGTGAGCAGGCCCTGGAAAAAGGCTCCTTCAAGGCAGCCCAGTCCCAACTGCAGCGTGCCCTGGAGCAGGACGCGGAGTCGGTTCAGGCAAGGTTGCTCCTGGGCGAAGCGCTGGCGGGCCAACATCTGTTTGCAGAGGCCATCGCGATTCTGCGTCAGGGCGTGGAGCTGCTCCCCGGAAACAGTGAGTTCCTGTTTGCCCTGGGAGACCTGGAATTCGAAAATCACCAGCCCGGCGAGGCAGCCGCGACCTACCGCTCCATTCTCGACGATGATCCCACCGATTCCGATGCCTGGGTCAGTCTCGGCCTGGTCTCCTATCACCAGGGAGATGTTGAAGACGCGATTCGCTGCTACCGGAAGGCATTGGAACATGATCCCGAAGCCGTGTTTGCCCTGAACGCACTCGGGGATGCCCTGTTTGCCCAGGGTGATATGGACGGCGCGCGGGATTGTTTCGAGAAGGGGATCGCCCTCGATCCCGAAGATCCACAAGCGGACTTCAACCTGGCCGAGCTTCATTACGACAACGGTGATCTGGACGCAGCGGAGACGGGTTGTCGCAACGCCATTGCCAAGGATCCGACCTTCAGCAATGCCTACCTGACCCTCGGCAACATCCATCTCGATCTTGAACAGCCGTCCGAGGCCCTCACCGCCTTTCTCGGGTTTTTACAAAATGAGACCAGCCCAGATGCCGAAACCATCCGCAGCGAAGTTGAAGCGGTGGTGGCAGGCCTGCGCGACGAACTGAAGAGCGGAAAACCGAAGTGAAAGACCTCTCAGGCCTCTCGCTGGGCCTCGGGATTCTGCTTGCGCTGCAGTTTGTCGGAGAGTTGGTCTCCACCGGGTTTTCCCTGCCGGTCCCCGGTAACGTCATCGGGATGGCTCTGCTGCTGCTCCTGCTCCACCTGAACGTGGTCAAGGTGTACTGGATCGAAGCGGCGGTGGAATTGCTGCTCTCGCATATGGCGCTCTTTTTTGTCCCGGCCGGTGTCGGAGTGATGGTCTATTTCGACCTGATCCGCTCCGAGTGGTTGCCGATCGCCGTCGGCACGGTGGCCAGTACCTTCGTCGTCATGGCCGTCACCGGCTGGGTGGCCGAGAAACTGGAACCGGAAGAGGCGGGGCATGGTGACTGATATCTTCTCCCAGCCGCTTTTCGGGGTCGGTTTGACTCTGCTGGTCTACGCCTTGGCTCAGCTTCTTTACGCACGAACCCGCTCCATGCTTCTCACTCCGGTCGCGTTTTCTATCATCGCCATTATTCTCCTTTTGCTGGTGTTCGACATCCCCTACGCGTCGTATGCAAAAGGGGGGCGCTACGTGTTGTTCATGCTCGGTCCATCGGTTGTCGCCCTTGCGCTGCCCCTTTACAAGCGGCACAGGGAGATCGCGGCTCGAAAACGTCCGATCCTGCTTGGCATCCTTGCCGGAGTTTTCGCATCGGTCGCTTCAGCTTCCGGTGTCGCGTGGTTTCTGGGTGGGAGTCCTGCGGTCGTCCGCTCCCTCGGGCCGAAGTCGGTGACGACCCCGATCGCCATCGGGATCGTCGAGAAAATCGGTGGCATCCCCGAGCTGACGGCGGCCCTGGTTGTTTTGACCGGTTGTATCGGCGCCATCTGCGGTCCGGAGTTCTGCCGCTTGATTGGCATCAGGTCGGTCGCCGCGACCGGGCTGGCGGTTGGTACTGCCTCGCACGGTATCGGCACGGCCCGTATGCTCGCCGTGGATCGGTTCGGTGGGGCGGTCGCCGGTCTCGCCATCGGTTTAAACGGTTTGGCCAGCGCAATCCTGGTCCCACTGCTGTTTGCCCTGTTTTGACCGTCGGTTCAACGCCGAAAAGCTTTAGACGAGGACAGGGGAAAAACCGTTTGACAAAAGCCGCGTTCGCTAATTATAGTTGCAACCGTTTGAAAAAATGAGGATTTTCAGTTGTAAAGGACATATGTTTTAATCTGATTTCAACGCAACCGCCCGGTTGCGCCAAGGAGTTTATCATGGCTAAAGAATTCAAGGTCGCCGTATTGTCGGGCGACGGCATCGGCCCTGAGGTGATGGCGGAGGCAATCAAGGTTTTGCAGGCTGTCGAGCGGAAGTTCGACCTGGGGTTCTCCCTGACCTATGCCCATGTCGGAGGGATCGCCATTGACGAAGAGGGGTGTGCCCTGCCGGAGGGGACCGTGCAGACCTGCCGCGAATCCGACGCCGTCCTGTTCGGTTCGGTCGGTGGACCGAAATGGGAACACCTCCCGGCGGATGAGCAGCCCGAGCGAGGCGCTCTGCTGCCGCTGCGGAAAATCTTCGGGCTGTTTTGCAACCTGCGTCCCGCGATCATCTTCCCGGCCCTGACCGGCAATTCCAGTCTCAAACAGGAGATCATTGAAGGTGGTTTCGACCTGCTGGTGGTGCGGGAGTTGACCGGCGGCATCTACTTCGCACAGCCGAAGGGGATCGAAGGTGAAGGCGGGGAGCGGACCGGTTTCGATACGATGAAATACAGCGACGCCGAGGTCGAGAAAATCACCCGGGTCGCTTTTGAGGCCGCCCGCAAAAGGAGCGGCCGGGTCTGCTCCATCGACAAGGCCAACGTCCTTTCCACGTCGGTCCTGTGGCGACAGGTGGTCGAGCGAGTTGCTAAGGACTATCCCGACGTGGAGCTGTCGCACATGTATGTCGACAATGCTGCCATGCAGTTGGTGAAGTGGCCGAAACAGTTTGACGTCCTGCTGTGCGGCAACATGTTCGGTGACATCCTCTCGGACGAGGCAGCGATGCTGACCGGTTCCCTCGGGATGCTGCCGAGCGCCTCCCTGGCCGAGGGGAGCTTCGGACTTTACGAGCCTTCCGGTGGCAGTGCTCCGGATATCGCCGGGCAGGGGATTGCCAACCCGATCGCCCAGATCCTCTCGGCGGCGATGATGCTCCGCTATTCCTTCGCAGAGGGAGAGGCGGCCGACGCCATCGAGTCGGCGGTCGAGCAGGTTCTGAATGAGGGATTGCGAACCGCTGACATCCACCAGGGAGCAACTGGCGAAACCAAGGTCAACACTTCGGAGATGGGGGATGCGATCGCGGCCCGTATCTGAAACAGCTCTTATTTCGAATGCGCAAAAACCCTGCTACAAGCAGGGTTTTTGCGTCTTGAGCGCTGGTCCGGTGAGACCATGATCGGTCAGCCGTTCATTGCCGAGTCGGGGTGGCTCGTGGAACTCGACCCCCGCCTGAAGCTCCTGCTGTTTCCGCTTCTGGTGGCCGCCGCGTTTGCCTGTCACACCTTTGCCGCCCTTTGCGCCGTTCTTTTCGTGCTCGGATTGTTCTGGATGAGCAGCGGGTGCCACTGGAAGGAAGTCGCCAGGTCGATCCTGAAGTTTCGCTGGCTGCTGTTGGTTACAGTTCTGTTTCACCTGCTGCTTTCTCCCGGGCGTACATTGTTCGGTACGACCTGGCTTTCACTGGACGGGTTGCAGTCAGGCCTGATGACGGCCCTGAAAATCGTCGTCGCGATCATTGCCGCCAGGCTGCTCACCGGGGTGACCTCAAACCAAATGCTGGTCAAGGGGTTGGTCGGCCTGATGCGGCCGCTGCAATTCTTTGGAGCTCCGGTTCACCGTTGGGGTGAGCTGGTCGGTCTGGTGTTTCAGTTTGTGCCGCATCTCAGGGATGAGGGGGAGAGGATTCGCCGTGAAGTCAAACGGAACTGCGGGGGCGGTATGACGGCCCGATTGCAGTGCCTGGTCGCTCAACTCGATCCGGCCATTCATGCCCTGGCCGACCGGGCCGACCGTCATGCCGTTGACCTGGCGAAATCTTCCCGGGAAGAACCCGATCTCACTCTTCCGGAATTCGATGCGACGGGGCGGCTGGTGCTGGTCATGCTGCTGCTGGGGTGGATTTCCATTGTGCTGGTGGGTGCCCTGTGAACCGTATTTGTCTGAAAATCGAATTCGACGGGACTGACTTCTGTGGTTCGCAGTTGCAACCGAACGGCAGGACGGTACAGGGGCAACTCGAAGCGGCCCTGCAGACCATGCTCGAGGTTCCGGTGCGCGTTCACCCATCCGGGCGCACCGATGCCGGAGTGCATGCCCGGGGGATGGTGGTGCATTTCGATACCGAAAGGTCGTTGCCCGCGTCAGCTTACCGCGAGGGGATGAACAGCATGCTGCCGCCGGATCTGGCGGTGATCGGCGTCGCTCCGGTCGAGGACTGTTTTCACGCTAGGTTCAGCGCAACCGGCAAACGTTACCGTTATACCCTGCTGTTGTCGCAGCAGCGGCGTCCCCTGGTCAGCCGATATGTCTGGCGGGTCGAACCCGACCTCGACCTGGCACCGATGGAGACGGCGGCGCCTGATTTTGTCGGCGTGCACGACTTCATCCGATTTCGCACCAGCGGCTGCAGTTCGCAACGGACCGTCCGCAGGATTGACGCTATCAATTTCCGGAGCGAGGGGAACTTGCTGCATATCGACGTTGTCGGCAGCGGCTTTCTGAAGAACATGGTGCGGCGTATGGTCGGGTGTCTGGTCGAGATTGGCAGGGGACAAAGGGACTGCCGGGACATCGGCCGGATGCTGCAGGATCAGCCGGTAGAACGGCCCGCGTTGACGGCTCCTCCTTCCGGTCTCTGCCTGGAAGAGGTCTTTTATGACCCGCCGCCAGGTTTTCGTTAAAATATCTCTTGACATTATCAGGGCTTTCGGTTAATTTTCCGCTTTCTGTGAGCCCCGTAATTCATAGAAAAAAGTGAGGAAAAATGACCACCATAGCTGCAAAAGCAACAACCGTGAAACAAGACTGGTTCGTGGTAGATCTCGAGGGACAGACCCTCGGACGTGCCGCAGCCCAAATTGCGAGTGTATTACGCGGCAAGCATAAACCGATTTACACTCCCCATGTCGACACCGGGGATTTTGTTGTTGTCGTCAACGCCGACAAGGTGAAGTTGACCGGGAACAAACTGACCCAGAAAACCTACTACCGGCACAGCGGTTATCCGGGTGGAATTCGATCCATCACCGCGGAGAAACTGTTGGAAAAGAAACCGGAAGAGCTGATCAAAAAGGCTGTTACCGGGATGTTGCCGAAAAACAAACTCGGCCGGAAGATGGTCAAGAAGCTGAAGGTCTATGTCGGCGGTGACCACCCGCACTCGGCGCAGGCCCCGAAGCCGATGGAAATCAAGGGTTAACCCCGGCCAGGAGCGAATAAGACATGTCAGAACAGAGATTTTACGCCACAGGCAAACGGAAGTCTTCGATCGCACGGGTCTGGATCACTCCGGGTACCGGCACCATTACCGTGAACAAAAAGGACATCGACGAGTATTTCGGTCGTCCGACCTCCAAGATGGTTATCCGCCAGCCGCTCGAGTTGACAGACAACGTTGGCAAATTCGACGTTTCGGTGAACGTCTGCGGTGGTGGCGCCTCCGGCCAGGCCGGTGCCATCAAGCACGGTTTGACCAAGGCGCTGCTCGAAGTTAATCCGGAACTTCGCGGAGTCCTGAAGAAGGCTGGTTTCATCACTCGTGACAGCCGTATCAAGGAACGTAAAAAGTACGGTCGGCGCGGCGCACGGCGCAGCTTCCAGTTCTCGAAACGTTAATCGAGACAGCAGGAAGCACCTGCCGATTCGCAGCATGTACAAGAGGGAAGCCGACCGGCTTCCCTCTTTTTTTATTGTTCACTTCAAGGAGTCAAGGCAGAAGGAGGTCGTATGATTCGCGTAGGCATAGCAGGCGCGACCGGTTATACCGGTGTAGAGCTGATCCGGTTGCTGGTCGATCACCCGGAGGTCGAAATCACGGCCCTGACCTCCCAGCAATATGCCGGGCAGAAAATTCAAAACGTTTTCCCGTCGTTGGCGGGACGGATTGACCTGGCCTGCACACCGCTGTCGGTGGAGAGTTTGTCAGCCGTAGCGGATGTGGTCTTTACGGCCCTGCCGCATCAGAGCGCCATGGAGGTCATCCCGGACCTGTTGCAAAGCGGCCTCAAGGTCGTCGACCTGTCAGCCGACTACCGGTTGCGGGATGCGGCTGTCTACGAGCAGTGGTATCAGCCCCATACCAGCCCTGAACTGCTGGCTGAGGCGGTTTACGGGTTACCGGAGCTGTACCGTGAGGCGATAGCCGAAGCTCGGTTGATTGCCAATCCGGGTTGCTATCCGACCAGCGCCGCATTGGCCATGGCGCCGCTGCTGAAAAACGATCTGGTCGACCAGGCATCCCTGGTTATCGACAGCAAGTCGGGAACCAGCGGCGCAGGGCGGGGCGCCAAAACCGGCAGCCTGTTCTGCGAAGTCAACGAAGGTTTCAAGGCTTACGGCGTCGCCGGCCATCGCCACACCCCCGAGATTGAGCAGACCCTGTCCCAGGTCGCCGGGAGGGAGATGACGGTTAGTTTTACCCCCCATCTGCTGCCGGTCAATCGGGGTATTCTCTCCACATGTTATGCCGGGCTGAAACAGATGATGACGACATCCTCGCTGCTCGATCTCTATCGGGAGTTCTATGCCGGAGAGTTTTTTGTCCGGGTCGGCGATGAGGGAATTCTACCGAACGTCAACAATGTTCGGGGGAGCAATTTTTGTGATCTGGGTCTGGTTGCCGATCCGCGGACCGGACGCTGCATCGTCATCGCCGCCATCGATAATCTGGTCAAGGGTGCGGCCGGGCAGGCGGTGCAGAATTTCAACATTCAGGCAGGACTGGATGAAACGACGGCTCTCAAAAGCCTTGCAGGGTTTCCCTAGCACGGCAGGAAAAAAGTGATCTGTTTGACACGGATCAAAGTTTTTTCCTGGCAGGCGGGGTAGAGTGGCTCCACGATGACGAAACGAAACCAGTTCATTCTTACATAAAAGGAGCCAACCATGATCCGTGAAATCGTTAAAATCGACGAAGAGAAATGTGACGGCTGCGGCCTCTGCGTTCCCGCCTGTGCCGAAGGTGCCATCCAGATCATCGAAGGCAAGGCCAAGCTGCTCGCCGAAAACCTCTGCGACGGACTCGGCGCCTGCCTCGGCGATTGTCCTCGGGACGCTATCACCATTGAGCGCCGGAATGCGGACGAATACGATGAAGAGGTGGTGAACGAGCACCTGAAGAAGATCGGCCGAGATCCGCTTCCGGGCCATCAGCAGTCCCATGCCCCGCAGGGAGGCGGCTGCCCGTCGGCCCAGGTCAAGCAATTTCCGTCTGCCGCTCACGGCGGTGGTTGCCCGTCGGCCCAGGTCAAGAGCCATGTGGCACCGACTTCGGGCAACGATGACGAGGCCGGCCGGCGTCAGTCGCACCTGCAACAGTGGCCGGTCCAGCTCCACCTGGTCCCGCCCACGGCACCATTCTTTCAGGATGCCGACGTTGTGCTGGCCGCAGACTGCGTCCCGTTTGCCTACCCGGATTTCCACAAGGATTTCTTGAAAGGAAAGGCGCTGGCCATTGCCTGCCCGAAACTCGATGATACATCACCATATCTCGAGAAGATCAAGGCGATGATCCTGCAGAGTAATATCAAGAGTCTGACGGTGCTTCACATGGAGGTGCCGTGCTGTTCCGGTATTATTGCCCTGGCCAAAAGGGCGATTGAAGAGAGTGGCCGGGATATTCCGCTGGAGACTGTCAGGATCGGTATCCAGGGGGAGCGAAAATAAACAGGGGAGGGGACGGGCTCTGAAAGTGCCTCTCACCACTTTGTTCAAATCAACGGGACAGGCTCCGACGGAGCCTGTCCCGTTGTTGTTTCAGCGGCAGTTGGTATGAGCGTAGCTGCCGAAGAAGAAACCGGGCCAGGTGACCCAGATGCTGTTGCGGCGGTGGTCTCGGCGCTCATGACGGTGGCGATCAATATGTTTCACGTGGCGATGCTTGCGATCATGGCGGTCGTAACGGTCACGACGCTGGTGCCGGTCGTTACGATCAAAGCGGTCATGGCGTTGACCTCGTCGATCATGACGATTATAGGCTGATCGGTTATCTTGGCGGCGATTGTCGTGCCGTTCCAGACGCGCATGCTTGATCTGATCATAGCGCCTGTCATTCAGGTTCGCCTGGACGATGGCGGCAAATCCGGCCTGC
>PKUA01000068.1 GCA_002868905.1 Desulfuromonas sp. | reverse complement strand
CCTCTTTTGCTGGCCCAAAAGAGGATGCAGAAAAGGGCCTTTCGCCCGCGGCGGGCATGGCATTAGCGTAGGACTGTCGCCACTTTTCAACATCGCTGACTATTAACAAGCATCTGCCCCTTCTCCGCATCGACGGGGCCCGTTCGGGTTTGGGCCCCGGGCCTTCCGGCCGCATCCTGCTCCTTCCCTACACAGACCCCAATATTCACCGATGTTTGCTTTATCGAACACCGCTTGCACACCCGAGCGAGGGCCACCGAAAAGCCCTCGCCCCTTGTTGAAAAGTGGGCGCACCTAGTAAATTCTGAGATCAGTGAAAAATGTTGGCGAGGTTCGCACACGACATGCCCGCCGCGGGCGACGGCATTTTTTGCCTACTTTTTGTTGCCGTCTTTGACAAAAAGCAGGTCGGCTGTCGGGCCGAGACCCGACGGTTTTGACTTTCTTGCGACAACGCTGCACTTAACGCCGAAACATTCGTGCTGCAAAACATTCCCAGAAAAATTTTTGACCTCGGTCATATCCCCCACCTCCCCGTTTATGACATAATCCCACACATGGAAAAATCTAACACCATCTCTGCATGGCTCAAGCCGACCCGCCTCCGTCTGCTGGTACAGTGGGGCTTTCTCGCCTTTTGCCTGTTCCTCGGGGTGCAGTTCGGCCTGTTCGTCCAGCACTACGAGAGTTTCGGCGCGACACCATCCTACATCCGCCCGCCGGGCGTCGAAGGATTCCTCCCGATCGGCGCCCTGGTCAGCCTCAAATACTGGTTGACCAGCGGCCGGATCGACCCGATCCATCCGGCGGCACTGGTGCTGTTTCTCACCTTCCTGGCACTGGCACTGCTGACCCGTAAATCGTTCTGTTCCTGGATCTGCCCGGTCGGGACCCTGGAGGAGTCGTTCTGGAAGCTCGGCAAGCGACTGTTCGGCAGGAACTTCAAGGTCTGGCAATGGCTCGACATCCCTCTGCGCGGCGTCAAATATCTGCTCCTCGCCTTTTTCCTGAAACTGATCCTTCTCGACATGCCGGCGGCGGCGCTGCAGGGATTTCTGGCCGCTCCGTACTGGGCGGTGGCCGACGTCAAAATGCTCCACTTCTTCACCTCCCTGTCGGCACTGAGCCTGGGGGTGATCGGCCTGCTCGCCCTGCTGTCGCTGTTTTTCAAGAATGCCTGGTGCCGTTATCTCTGCCCGTACGGCGCCCTGCTCGGCCTTTTCAGCTATCTCAGCCCTCTGCGCATTACGCGGGACCAGCACCAATGCATCGACTGCGGGAAATGCTCGACGGTTTGTCCGGCACTGCTCGAGGTACACCGGAAACGGCAGGTCCTCTCGCCGGAGTGCACCGGCTGTCTGACATGTGTCAGCCACTGCCCCGCCCCGGGCGCCCTCGACATGAAGGTGGTCTGGTGGCGTCAACCTCTTCCGGGTTGGGTCTTCGGCCTGGTCGTGCTTGCCATCTTCGCCGGAGGGGTTGGCAGCGGCATGCTCAGCGGCCACTGGGAGACCTCCCTGACCCACCAGGATTTCCAACGCCTGATCCCCCTGGCGCAACGTCTCGGACATTGATATCTCTGTGATGCCGGCTTCTTAGACGACGCCCATCTTCTTCATTGCCTTCCCCGGACAAAGTTTGTATGATGGCGCCATTCCTCAAAGGAGAACGCTTTCTATGTTCGGACTCGGCACACAAGAACTCGTTATCATTCTCGTTATCGTCCTCGTCATCTTCGGCGCGGGCAAACTCCCCCAGGTCGGCGGAGCGCTCGGCAAGGGGATTCGCAACTTCAAAAAAGGGGTTAACGAAGACGACGAACCCGAGCAACTGGAACGGGTTGACGAAGAAGAGAAAAAAGACGAGAAGTAATCCAAATGACTTTCGACGAATGAAAAAGGCCGCCCTGAGGGCGGCCTTTTCTATTTTCGTATACGTTACAAGGAGTTGCAGACGACAAAATTTCGGACTATTCGACCGAACCTGTCGCCGGTCAACGAATCGCCCGCCAGAATCTACCCGCGCAACGGCTCGATGGTCACCACCACCCGCCGGTTCATCTGCCGCCCGGCGACCGTGTCGTTGCCGGCAATCGGCTGACTCTCCCCATAACCGATCGTGTTGATACGACGCGGGTTGACTCCGTTGCCAACCAGGCTGTTCTTGACCACCTCCGCCCGCTGCTCCGACAGTTTCTGGTTATAGGCAACTCCGCCGGTGCTGTCGGTGTGCCCGGTGACCAGAATCGTCGTCTGCGGATATTGATTCAGGACCTTGGAGATCCGGTACAGTTCGTCATGCGCCCCCGGCTTGAGCAGGGCGGAATCGACGTCGAAGAACATCTCCGAGCGGAACGTCAGCGCCAGGACCTCACCATCCCGCTGGATGCTGGCATCTTCCACATTCCTCAACTCCTGGCGAAACGCCGCTTCCTGTGCGTCCATGTAGGAACCGATCTGATGCCCGGCGATGCCGCCCAGCAGGGCGCCGGCCGCCGCACCGATCAGAGTTCCCTTGGTATCCCGCCCGATCGCCTGGCCGAGAGCGGCGCCAGTGGCGGCCCCGACCCCGACGCCGACACGTGTACCCTGCTCCGCCCGGTTGGCCGGCGGTGCGCAACCGGCGACAACCGACACCAAAACTGCTAGCAAAACCGTCATTCTCATGGCCATCTTGTCCTCGCTGTTAGGATTGCTTGATTTTTCGTTAAAACTCTTTCTCCTATCTTAACCCGAGACGCAGCTTTCGCAACAGCCTTCACCGGGTTGAACCCCCATACCGTTCCATGTTAATTTATGGAGTTTCCCAAACCAATATCAAGCCATTGCAGTCAGGAGAGATCGATATGAAGCTGACACGTGAACAGGCGGCCCAGGTCGCGAAACTGGCGCGCCTCGACCTTCCGGAAGCGGAGCTGTCGAAGCTCGCAACCCAGATGGACGCAATTCTCGCCTACGTCGACAAGCTCAACGAACTCGATACCGACGGGATCGAACCGATGTCCCACGCTGTTCCGATGGACAACGCTTTCCGCGAGGACCAGATCAAACCGTCCATCGGCCTGGAGCGCGCCTTGAAAAACGCCCCGGCCGCCAAAGACGACTGCTTCCAGGTGCCGAAAGTCATCGAATAAATTTATCTGCCGCCCTTGAGGCGGCTGTTACCCAGAGGTTGATTCCCCATGGAACTGACAGACTTAAACCTGCAGCAACTGCAGGAACAGCTTGCCCAAGGATCCGTCTCGTCGGTTGACGCGACCCGCGCCTACCTGGACCGGATCACGGCGACCAACGACAACTACAACACCTACATTACCGTCTGTGAAGCCGAGGCGCTGGCGATGGCGGAAGCTGCCGACAAGAGGATTAGCGCCGGTGATGCCGCGCCGCTGACCGGCATCCCGCTGGCGGTCAAGGACATCTTCAACACCGAGGGGGTCAAGACCACCGCCGGCTCGCGCATTCTCGGGGATTTCGTCTCCCCGTACGACGCTACCGCCGTGGCGCGCCTCAAGCAGCAGGGGGCGGTGCTGCTCGGCAAGCTCAACATGGACGAATTCGCCATGGGGAGCTCCAACGAGAACAGTGCCTACGGCCCGGCGAAAAATCCGTGGGACACCGAGCGGGTCCCGGGCGGCTCCTCGGGCGGGAGCGCGGCCTGTGTCGCCGCCCGCCAGGCAGTCGCCACGCTCGGCACCGACACCGGCGGTTCCATCCGCCAACCGGCGTCCCACTGCGGTGTGGTCGGACTCAAGCCGACCTACGGCAGGGTCTCCCGCTACGGGGTCATCGCCTACGCCTCCTCCCTCGACCAGGTCGGCCCGGTCGCCCGCACGGTCAGCGACTGCGCCCTGCTGCTGCAGGGTGTCGCGGGCTACGATACGGCCGACTCAACCTCGGTCGACCGACCAGTGGAAGATTACCTCGCCGACCTGCAGGGGGGGGTCAAGGGGATGCGGATCGGTCTGCCACAGGAGTATTTCATCGATGGGCTCGACCCGGAGGTACAGCAGGCGGTGGAAAAAGCGATCGAGACCTATCGTGGACTCGGCGCCGAGATCGTCCCGGTCAACCTGCCGCACACCGACTACGCGGTCGCCTGCTACTACCTGATCGCCACCGCCGAGGCCTCGAGCAACCTCGCCCGCTACGAGGGGGTCCGCTTCGGCCGCCGCGTCGACAACGGCAAGGGCCTGATCGAGATGTTCTGCAGCAGCCGCGCCGAAGGCTTCGGCCCCGAGGTGAAGCGACGCATCATGCTCGGCACCTACGCCCTCTCCTCCGGCTACTACGACGCCTACTACCTCAAGGCACAGAAGGTCCGCACCCTGATCCGCCAGGATTTCAACAACGCCTTCGACCAGGTCGACCTGCTGTTGACCCCGGTCGCACCGACGCCGGCCTTCAAACTCGGCGAAAAAGTCAACGACCCGCTGCAGATGTATCTCAGCGACATTTTCACCATCCCGCTCAACCTGGCCGGCACCTGCGGCATGAGCGTGCCGTGCGGCCTGACCGGCGAGAAACTCCCGGTCGGCATGCAGCTCATCGGCAAACCGTTCGCCGAGGCGACCCTGCTCCGCGCCGCCTACGCCTACGAACAGGCCGGCGAGTGGCAGCAGCTCCGCCCCGAATGATCACCAAACCGATTGCACCAGAGGCAGATTGCCCTTTGCTCAGAGGTTGTTATGAATTCGATTTTTGAACCCGTTATCGGCCTGGAAGTCCATGTCCAGCTCAACACCGCCACCAAGATCTTCTGCGGTTGTTCGACCGCCTTCGGCGCGACCCCGAACAGCCAGACCTGCCCGGTCTGCCTCGGACTGCCGGGCGCCCTGCCGGTGCTGAACCGCCAGGTGGTGGAAAACGCCATCACGGCCGGTCTGGCGACTAACTGCCAGATCGCGCCCCGCTCGATCTTCGCCCGGAAGAACTACTTCTACCCGGATCTGCCGAAGGGCTACCAGATCTCCCAGTACGAACTGCCGATCTGCGAGCACGGCTGGCTCGATATCGAGACCGACAACGGCGGCAAGCGGATCGGCATCACGCGGATTCACATGGAGGAGGACGCCGGCAAGCTTCTGCACGCCGAGGAGAGCGAAGGTGGCTCCTCCCTGGTCGACCTCAACCGCGCCTGCACCCCGTTACTCGAGATCGTCTCGGAGCCGGACATGCGGAGCAGCGACGAAGCGGTCGCCTACCTGAAGAAGCTGCACCAGATCGTGGTCTACCTCGGCATCACCGACGGCAACATGGAGGAGGGGAGCTTCCGCTGCGATGCCAACGTCTCGGTCCGGCCCCACGGCCAGGAAAAGTTCGGCACCCGCGCCGAGTTGAAGAACATCAACTCGTTCCGCTTCGTCAAAGAGGCGATCGAGTATGAGATCGACCGGCAGATCGAGCTGATCGAGGATGGCGGCAAAGTGGTGCAGGAAACCCGCCTGTTCAACGCCGACACCGGCATCACCCGCTCCATGCGCGGCAAGGAAGAGGCCCACGACTACCGTTACTTCCCCGATCCCGACCTGCTGCCGCTCAACGTCGACTCCGACTGGATCGAGCGGGTCCGTGGCGAGCTTCCCGAGCTGCCGGCCGCCAAACGGCAACGTTACCAGGAGCAACTCGGCCTGTCGGACTACGACGCCGAGGTTCTCGCCGCCGAACGCCCGATGGCCGAGTATTTCGAACGCTGCACCGCCCTGCACGACAACCCGAAGGCGTGCGCCAACTGGACCATGGGAGAAGTGCAGCGGGGACTGAATGAGCAGTCGATCTCCATCGGGGAGTGCCCGGTCACTCCAGAGCTGCTGACCGGCCTGATTGCCCGCATCGACGACAACACCATCTCCAACAAGATCGCCAAGCAGGTCTTCGACCAGATCTGGCAGACCGGTAAAAGCGCCGATGTTATCATTGAAGAACAGGGGTTGAAGCAGGTCACCGACACCGGCGCCATCGAGGCTCTGGTCGACGAGGTGATCGCCGCCAACCCGGCCCAGGTCGAACAGTTTCGCGCCGGCCAGGAGAAAGTGCTCGGCTTCTTCGTCGGACAGGTGATGAAGGCGAGCAAGGGGAAGGCGAATCCGCAAATGGTCAACGAACTGCTGCGTAACAAACTCAAGGGCTAATAACCATGACGCAATCGAACATTCCCAACCGTTGCTCGTCCGCCGCCGGCAGTGGCATCAAACCGCTGCGTTACGCCAACGGCGTGCTGCAGATGCTCGACCAGCGCCTGCTCCCGACCGAGGAGACCTGGCTCGAATACCGCACCTACCAGGAGGTCGCCGAAGCGATCCGGAGCATGGTGGTACGCGGCGCCCCGGCCATCGGCTGCGCCGCCGCCTTCGGCGTCTGGTTCGGCGCCCGCGACATCGAAACCGAATCGATGGATGAGTTCATGGCGCAGCTCGACTCAATCTGCGACCATCTCGGCGCCACCCGCCCGACCGCCGTCAACCTGTTCTGGGCTCTCGACCGAATGCGCAACTTCGCCCGCTGCCACACCGACCGCCCGGTGTTCCAGATCAAGATCGCTCTCGAGTATGAGGCCCTCGCCATCGCCGAGGAGGACGACCGCCTCAACAAGTCTCTCGGCAGGCACGGCCAGGAGCTGATCGCCGACGGCAACCGGGTACTGACCCACTGCAACGCCGGGGCGCTGGCCACCGGCGGCTACGGCACCGCCCTCGGCGTGATCCGCGCCGCGGTCGCCGCCGGCAAGCAGGTCGCGGTCATCGCCGACGAAACCCGGCCGTTCCTGCAGGGGTCGCGCCTGACCGCCTGGGAGCTGCAGCGGGACAACATTCCGGTCACCCTGATCTGCGACAACATGGCCGGTTACCTGATGAGCAAGGGGGAAATCGACTGCTGCATCGTCGGCGCCGACCGGATTGCAGCCAACGGTGACGTCGCCAACAAGATCGGCACCTACACCGTCGCGGTCCTCGCCAAGGAACACGGAATCCCGTTCTATGTCGCCGCTCCGACCTCGACCATCGATCTCTCCCTCTCTGACGGAAGCCTGATCCCGATCGAGGAACGGGATCAGCGCGAAGTGACGCACCAGGGGGAGAAACAGCTCGCCCCGGCGGGGATCATGGTACGCAACCCCGCCTTCGACGTGACGCCGGCCCGCCTGGTCACGGCGATCATCACCGAAAACGGCATCGCCGAAGGAAACTACCTGGTTAATCTCTCGGCCCTGGTCGGTGGCGGACGCTGAATGGAGACCGCCGAGCTGACTGACATCCTTACGCAACGACTCGCGGCGTCCGGCAAGGAAGGCCTGCAGCAACTCGGCAGCCAGCTCGGCTTCGCCGAACCAGGAAAAACCGCCACCAACCTGGAGCTGCTCAACGATCTGCTGCAGGATCAGGCCATCCTGGCGGACATTACCCTGGACGCCCTCGATTGTGCTGACCCGGATCAGGCCCTTAATAACCTGGAACGACTGAGTGACAACCTCGACAAAAGCGAACTGCTGCAAGCCCTGCGGCATACCAGAACCCGCCAGGTTCTGCTCAAGACCCTCGGCGGTTCGGCGTTCCTGACCGGCATCCTCTGCCGCGAAAGCATTTATTTTCAGCGACTCATCACGGAGAAAGCCGCCTGGCAGGCCCATACGGGGCAGACCCAGCTCAACCTCTGCCGAAAACTGATCCCCCAGGAGAGCAGCTTCGAGAAATTGCAACAGCTTCTGCGTCGGTTCAAGGCCCATCAAATCCTCCGCATCGGTGCCCGCGACCTGGCCGGTCTCGCCGGTCTGGCGGAGACCGCTGCAGAGCTGGCCGATTTGGCAAGCGCCACCCTGCAACGCGCGGTCGAGGTCTGCTCCCGCCTGCTGCAACTCGAATACGGCCAACCGCTGCTCGCTGCGGACGACAACACCTGCCCGCTCGAAGCCGAATTCGTTGTCCTCGGCATGGGAAAACTCGGCGGCCGGGAACTGAATTTCAGCTCCGACATCGACCTGATTTACTTCTATACCTCGGAACGGGGTGAAACCAGCGGGATCGACGATGGCCGGGGTGGCACGAAAAACCGCATCGGTCTGCACCAGTATTTCTGCAAACTCTCCGAGCAGGTCAGCAAGGCCCTGAACCAGGTCACCGCGGACGGATTTGTCTTCCGGGTCGATCTCAACCTCCGCCCGGAGGGGAGTCGCGGCGAGCTCGCCAACTCCCTGCGGGGCGCAGAAGTCTACTATGAGAGCTGGGGACAGAGCTGGGAACGGACCGCCCTGCTCAAAGGACGGCCCGTGGCCGGCGCCATCCACCTCGGCGAACAGCTGCTGAGCAACCTCAAACCGTTTATCTACCGACGCTATCTCGACTACTACATGGTCGAGGACATGAAGGGGATGAAGCAGCGGATCGATTCCAGCCTGGCCCGTCGCCAGGAGGGGGAAA
The DNA here is from genome assembly GCA_002868905.1 of Desulfuromonas sp. Classification (GTDB taxonomy): domain Bacteria; phylum Desulfobacterota; class Desulfuromonadia; order Desulfuromonadales; family Geothermobacteraceae; genus BM304. Next base: position 8,820 of record PKUA01000068.1, on the reverse strand, counting down.
TCAACCTCAAGCTTGGCCGGGGGGGGATTCGCGAAATCGAGTTCTTCATCCAGGCCCTGCAACTGGTCCATGCCGGAAAATTTCCGAAACTGAGGATCAAGAATTCGCTGCAGGCTCTCGCAGTGCTGCGGCAGGAAGGACTGATCGACCGCGAGGATGAAACAGCCCTGAGCGAGGCCTACATTTTTCTGCGCACGGCCGAACATCGGATTCAGATCGACCAGGAACGCCAGACCCACAACCTGCCGACCCGCGACGACGACTTTCTGCACCTGGCCCGTCGCTGCGGCTTCAAGCAGAGCGACGACTTCCGCCAGGAGCTGGAACGGCACCGCGAGGCGGTCTCCTCCCGCTTTCATCAGCTCTTCTTCACCAGTGAGGAAACCGAAGAGCAGGTCAGACCTGAGATCAGGGCCCTGTTCGACGAGGAGACCGAGGTCGATTTCGTCAAGGACCTGCTGGAGGAGAACGGCTGCCGCAACCCGGACGTTGCTTACGAGACCCTGCAGTTGTTGCGCCACGGACCAGCTCACAACCCGATGTCGCGCCGTTCCCGGCGGCAACTGGAAAAAATCGCCCCGCTGCTGATGCAGGAGGTGCTCGACACGGCTGACCCGGACATGGCGCTGGCCAACCTGGAAAGCTTCGTGATGGCGCTCAGGGCCCGCGCCACCTTCTTCGCCCTACTCAGCGAGAACCCAAAGATCATCAAGCTGCTCTCATCCCTGTTCAGCACCAGCCAGTTTCTCTCCCGCAGCTTCATCCAGAGCCCGCAGGTGCTTGATTCCCTGGTGTCGCGTTCCTATGCCGTGCCGTTCAAGGAACCGGCCGACTTCAGATCGGACCTCGACGCATTCATGGCCGGCGCCGACAGCTACGAAGATCGTCTCGAAACCCTGCGCCGCTTCCGCAAGGAGGAGTTTCTGCGCATCGCCTTCAGCGACCTGCACGGCCATACACCGCAGGGTAAAACCGCCCTGCAGCTCTCCTGGCTGGCCGACACCTGCCTGCAGGAAGCGGTCGCCATGGCGCGCCAGGAGCTGATTCCACGTTACGGCCTGCCGTTCACCACTGATGAGGGCGGGACCGAACGAGAAGTAGCCTTCGCCATCGTCGCCATGGGGAAACATGGCGGCCTTGAGCTGAATTACCACTCCGACCTCGACATCATTTTCATTTTCGAGGGGAGCGGCCGCAACCGCCCGGTCGATGGAACCGAGCCGGAGCGTTTCCGCCAACAGAACAACAACGAATATTTCTCCCGTCTGGCCCAGCGGGTGATCTCCGCCCTGACCCTGATGACCCGCGAAGGGAAAGTCTACGAAATCGACACCCGTCTCCGACCTTCCGGCAACCAGGGCCCGCTGGTCACCAGCCTCCGGGCGTTTCGCGACTACCACGCCGAATCGGCCCAGCCGTGGGAGCGGCAGGCATTGATCAAGGCGAGGGTGGTCAGCGCTCCACCGGAGTTCGCCGAAAAAATCGACCGCCTGGTTGAAGAGATCGTCTACGAACAGCCGCTGCCGGACGACCTGGGCCAGGAAATTTACCGCCTGCGCGGCCGGATGGAACAGGAGATCGCCCAGGAAGGGGCAACCCACTTCAACATCAAAACCGGGCGGGGCGGCCTGGTCGATGTCGAATTCCTGGTGCAGTACCTGCAGCTCAAACACGGGGGAGAGAATCCGAAACTGCGCAACAACAACACCCTGCGCACCCTCGAGGTCCTGCTCGATTCGGCGATCCTGCAACCGGAGGAAGCCGAGGCCCTGCTCGAGGGATACAAATTCCTGCGGCGCCTGGAGAACAAACTCCGGCTGGTACATGATCAGTCGATCAGCGAACTCTCCAACGAACCGGGCTACCTGCGCAAGCTGGCCAAGCGGCTCGGTTACCCTGACCGACCGGTCAAACCGGATGTCGCCTTCCTCGCCGATTACCACCGTCACACAGGGGAAATCAGGAAGATTTTCGATCAGTATCTGGCCCCGCCGGATTAACTCAAAGTCGAAAAGTTGTTTTTGTCATGGAAATTGCTATAGATTCTCCGTTAGGGGTTCATTCAATGGGGGGAGTACAGCACTTTGCCAAGTTCATCCAAACATTCCGACCTGCTTGACCTGCTCACCCTTGGGCAGGTTCTGGAGACAATTCCGAGCGGCCTGTTCGTGGTCGATCTCGAGATGCGCATCATCTACTGGAACGCCGAAGCAGAGCGAATTACCGGATATAGCGCCAAGGATGTCATTGGGAAACCTTGCTCCGTCCTGGAGGGGGTGGAATGCGGGGAAGGGTGCGGCCTTTACAATCCCAACATCTCGAAGCCGATTATCGGCGCCAACTGCCGCATCAACACCAAATACGGCAAACAGATCACCCTGTCAAAAAACATCGATTACCTGCTGAAAGACGGAAAAATCATCGGCGGGATCGAATCGTTCATCGATATCAGCGAGCAGGTCCAGCTCCAGAACCAGTTGAGGGTACACGCCGAGGAGCTTGAGGCCGCCGTCACCGTACGGACCGCCGAGTTGGAACAGGAACGTTCCCGTCTCAACAACCTGCTGGAGGCGATGACCGACTTCGCCTACATCGTCTCGGCCGACAAAAAGGTCATCTACATGAACCGGGCGATGATCGAAGCAATCGGCGACCAGGTCGGGAAGAACTGTCACCAGGCGCTGTTCAGCCTCGGTGAAGTCTGTGCCAATTGCCCCCTGTCGCAGGTTCTTCAAGGTGAGGCGGTCCGGGAAGAGCGGATTAACCAGAACACCGGTCGAACCTACGAAGTCTTGCACACGCCGCTGCAGGGAATCGACGGGAGCACCAACAAGCTCGCCGTCTGCCGCGACATCACCGAGCGGAAGCGGATCGAGGAGGAGCTGCGCTCCACCAACCAGGAGCTGGACGATTTCGTGCGCACCGTCTCCCACGACCTGCGCGTGCCCCTCGCCCCGATCATCAGCATCGCAGAATTCCTCCAGGACGAATACGGCAAGGGGATGGACCCGCAGTGCCTCGACCTGCTCAAGGATATCGAGCTGCAGGGTGAGAGACTGCTCGCCCTGCTCGAGGATCTGCTGCAGTTGGCCCGGGTCGGTAAACTCGCCCCGCCGAGTCAGCCGGTTGCACTCGGTCCCCTGATCGATGATGTCTTTGAGGAGCTGGTCGATGTCCAGGACGGCACAACGATCGACATCACCTACGACGACCTGCCGGACGTCTCCATCCCCGCCACCCTGCTACGGCAGATTTTCAGCAACCTGATCGGCAACGCCATCCGCTACGCCAGCGAGGCCGAACAACCGATCTCCGTCGGCGGCGGCAAAGAGAACAAACAGGTCGTGCTCTACGTTCAGGATCACGGGCCGGGAATTCCGGAGGGGGAGAGGGAACAGATTTTTGACCTGTTCTACCGCGGCAGTGGCGGCAAACGCTTCAGCGGAACCGGCATCGGCCTGGCGACCGTGCGAAAAATCGCCCGTCTCTATAACGGCCGGACCTGGGTCGAGGAGACCCCCGGCGGGGGCTGCACCTTCAAGATCGAACTGACCGAGCCGGTCTGATCCAACACCCGCTGCAACAGATTTTCCTTTCAAACCGACCTCAGACAACAACAGTTTAACGCAGAGACGCAAAGTCCACGAAGAGGACCGAAACCTGTAGATTTGACTGATTTCAAGGCTTCAGTGAAGGGTTATCACCGCCTTTATCCGATTTGATCATGAAGAGATCACGAAGCGCAGGTTTCGCCTCTCGATCCATTCCTTGATGACTGCACGATTGAATCAACCGGGCTAAACATACTTCACCCGCAGCAGGTGGGTGGCGCAGCTGATGCAGGGATCGTAGGCCCGGATCAGCATTTCGAGTTGCCGGCTGACTTCGTCCGGCTCAAGATGAGCGATCTCCGGCACCCGCCCAGCCAGGTCCTCTTCCAGGCTCGCCAGGTTCTGCGCCGTCGGGATGACGCAGTCGGCTTCAAGCAAACGGCCTTCCTCGCCGTAGCGATAAGCGTGCAGCAACAGCCCGCGCGGAGCCTCGACCGCCGCCACCCCGCTGCCGAAACGCCGCGGCAGTGGGGGCTCTTCCGGGGCGAGGTCGTAATCCTCCAACCGGTCGATCAGCTGGATGCCCCGCTCGACGAAGTGCACCACTTCCACCAGGCGGGCCAACAACATCCGGTAAGGGTTCTCCTCGCCGGGACCGATCCGTAGCACGGCGGCGACCTTGGCCGCCATCGGCGCCAGGCCCTGGTGGTGATTGTTCAACCGCGCCAGGGAGCCGACCCGGTAACGATGTCCCTCCATTTCGGCATGCTTGGCGGTCGCGTGCGCGACGAGACGTTCGTTGATCTGCCCCACGTAACCGGCGACCGGCAGCACTGCCCCGTCGGAAGATTCCATGTGCGTCCCGAACACCGGGTAGCCGCCATCCCCCTGGAGCGAGACGTTCGAAACCGGCCGACTGAATAGCGGGATGTCGAGTCCGGCGAACAGGTCAATGGTCTCCTCCAGGTCGGGGAGCAGGTTGCGCAGATGCTGCTGCAACTGCAACAATTCTTTTCGCTCGGGGAGCGAGGCGAAACCACCGACACGGAGCGTGACCGGATGCACCGGACGCCCGCCGATCACTTCGCAGATGGCGTTCGCCCCCTTCTTCAGCCGCAGCGCTCGTTCCAGCAGCGTTCGGTCGCTCTTGGCCGCCTGGATCAGGCTCGGCAACAGCAAGTAGTCGGGCAGCGCCATGAAGTAGAGCTGCACCAGGTGACTCTGCAGCAGCTCGCCGCAGAGCAGCAGTTCGCGCAGCAAACGGGTCTGGTCGCTGATGTCGATCCCGAGCGCATCCTCCGTGGCGGTCAGGGAGACCAGGGAGTGGGAATGGGAGCAGATGCCGCAGATGCGGGAGACCACCCCCGCCACCTCGCGATAGTGCAAGCCGGTCAGAATCCCCTCGAAGAAACGGGGCGTCTCCACCACCTCGAAGCGACAGGAGACCAGCTCCCCCTTCTCCAGGTCGACCACGAGGTCGGCATGCCCCTCGATCCGGGCGAGCTGGTTAATCCGCAGCTGCATCGTCGTCTCCGTCTGCCTGGTGCGGGTAAATCCTCAGCTCGGCCAGGACCTGCTCGACCTGCCACCCATGCTCCTCGAGAATCCGGTGGTACGGCCCGGAACGCGGGTTGTCGACCTCCCCGCGGCAGCCGCGGCAGACGTCCCCGCCGCGGATACAGACCGCGCCGCAGCCGGAGCGGGTCAGCGGACCGAGGCAGGGGGCCCCCTGCTCGAAACTGCAGGGGAGTTCGGCCAGTTTGCATTCGGCGCAGACCGGGAAGGTCGGGATTTCCAGCTCCTGCCCCATCAGCAACCCCTGCAGGATCGAGACGAACTCCCGTCCGTCGATCGGGCAGCCGGGGACCTCGCCGTCGATCGGCACCACCGCCGCGAGCGGTCGGGGCGTCCCCATCTCCCAGAGCGGCTCGGAGCGGCCGAAGGACGAACTCCAGAGATGATCCGGGGCGTGCAGCGTCGCCAGCCGGTTAATCCCGCCGGTCGCCGCGCAGGCGCCGAGGGCGATCAGCCGCTCGCTCTTGGCCCGGATCGCCCGCAACCGTTCCTCCTCGGCCGGCTTGACCACCGACCCTTCAACGAAGGCGATATCGAGCCGTTCGGCCTGGTCCTGCATCAGCTCACGGAATTCGACCAGGTCAATCACTTCCAGCAGGTCGAGTAGCTGCTCCTCCAGGTTGAGGACCGTCAACTGACACCCCTCGCACCCGGTCAAATCGAAAAAGCCGACCCGTTTTCTGTTCATCGCTCGATCGCCTCCCGCAGGTGGCGAACGTCCCGGTAGGGGAAGATCGGGCCGCTCTGGCAGACGCAGATATCGTTGATCTGGCAACGGCCGCACTTGCCGAGTCCGCACTTCATGTGCCGTTCAAGGTTGAGAAAGACCCGCTCCTCGCTGAACCCGAGCTGGAACAGCAGCGGGTTGACATGACGATACATCCCGGCCGGGCCGGAGATCGCCGCAACCGAGCGGATCGGGTTGAGGTCGAGGTCGCGGAACAGCAGGGAGATATCCCCCACCGTCACCCCCCACTGATGGGCGAACTCCCGCGCGGAGAAGCGGCAGTCGAGTTCATCCCCCTGGTGCCACCGCTTCAGATCCTGCTGGAACAGGTAGTCGACCACCCGCCCCGCCCCGTAAAGCAGGATGACGCGGCCGAACTCCTCCCGCCGGTCGAGGATCTTCAACAGCAGGGAGCGGAGGGTGACCAGACCGAGCCCGCCGGCGACCAGCAGCACGTCGCGGCCGAGAAACTCGTCGATTGGGAAACCGTTGCCGAACGGGCCGCGGATACCGACCGAATCTCCCGGCTTCAACCGATGCAGCGCCTGGGTCAGACCCCCCTTGGAGCGGACCACCAGCTCGATCTCCCGCTGCTGCGACGGCGGCGAGGCGATGGTCAGCGGCGCCTCCCCCAGGCCGAAGACCGAGACCTCCATGAACATGCCGGGGGAGAAGCTGATCGGCTCTGGCAGACGCAAGCGGAACATTTTCTCCCGCTCGGTCAGCTGCTCCACCGCCAGCACCTCGGCCAGGAGAGGCTGGTACTCTGCGCCCGGCGACGACTTCGTCTCCTGCGCCAGCTGGTCTGCGAACAGGTGGTTGAGCACCTCGGTGTTGTCGATCCCGGCGAGACATTCGCGCGCGCAGCGGCCGCAGCCGACGCAGGCGGTCCGCTGGTGCTTCTCCCATAGATACTTGTACTTGCGGAAGAAGCGGTGACGCTGACGGTCGGACTGGTCGGGGCGGAAATTGTTACCGCCGGAGACCTGGGTAAACTGGTCGAACTGGCAGCTGTCCCAGGTCCGGACCCGCTCTCCACCCTGCAGGTCGAGATCGAGGGCGTCGTGTACGTTGAAACAGTAGCAGGTCGGGCAGAGCAGGTTACAGGCGCCGCAGCCGACACAGCGTCCGCCGATCTCGGTCCAGTGCTCATGCTCGTAGACATCGCCGAGCAGCGGCGCGAGCGATTCGACCGGGAACCGCAGCTGCCGCCGGGCCCGCTTCTCCTGGCGCGGCACCTGCGGGTCGGCGACCGGCGTGACACGCGACGCGTAGCGCTCCAGCAGCCGCTCCCCGCGCCGGGAGCCGGGCTGAACCAGGTAGCCGTCCTCCTGCTGGTGCAGAAACAGGTCGAAACCGGCCACCGCCCGGTCGGTGCCGAGGCTGGTGCAGAAGCAGTACTCGTCCGGCTGGCATTCGACCCCGACCAGCAGGGTCGCCTCCCGCTTGGAGCGGTAGGTGCTGTCCGCCTCCCCTTCGAGCAGGCAGTCGTCCAGAATCCGCACCGCATGCAGGTCGCACGGGTGCAGACCGAACACGATGCGTGGTGGAATCTGCGCTTCGGTTTCGAGCAGCACCTTGCCGCCGAGGCGGAAACGGAACAGCTTCTCCCAGTTGGGGAAGAGACATTTTTTCGGCGAGTGAACGCGGGGCGGAAAATCGAGGATCAGTTCGGAAGGGTCATTGATCTCGGCGTAGCCGAGCCGGGCGCGCTGCTGGCGGACCCCGAAGACCTGGTAGTCGTTCAGCAGGCTGCCGACGAACAGGTCGAGCTCGAGGTGACCGAGGCGGCGCCAGGCGAACTCGGGGGAACCGGATGTGCGTGCGGTGCCCTTAGCGCTCATCGGCAGCCCGGTTCGAATCGGGACAGAGGTTGTTGATCATAAGAGTCGATAGTAGTCGCCTCGTTTGTTTGCGGTCAAGCCGCGACCCGCTTCAGCCCGGCTTGGTGATGCCGTACTGCTGAAGCTTCCGGTCGAGGGTCTTGCGGGCGATGCCGAGTTGGCCGGAGGTCTTCAGCTTGTGATAACCGTTCTTGCGGAACACCTGCTCGATGAAACGACGCTCCACCTCGTCCAGGGTGAGATTCTCGTCCGGCAGGGCGAACTCGCTGCGCGGCGATTCGGTGGCGAGCTTGACCGGCAGGTGGTCGGTGTCGATCGCCGCGCCGTCTGCCAGGATCACCGCCATCTCCATCACGTTCTCCAGCTCGCGCACGTTCCCCGGCCAGTGGTAGCTCTGCAGGCTCTCCAGGGCCGCCTCGCTGATCTCCTGCTCACCGCGGCTGGCGTACTTGCGGGCGAAGAAGCGGGCCAGCGGGGGGACGTCCTCGCAACGCTCGCGCAGCGGCGGAAGCTGGATGTTGACCACGTTGAGCCGGTAGAAGAGGTCCTCGCGGAAATTGCCGAGCTGCACCTCCGCCTCCAGGTCCTTGTTGGTCGCCGCAACGAAACGGACGTCGGCGATCCGCAGCTTGGTCGAACCGACCGGGAGGTATTCGCGCTCCTGCAGCAGTCTGAGCAGCTTCGCCTGCAACGCCGGGCTGACGTCGCCGACCTCGTCGAGGAACAGGGTCCCCCCTTCCGCCTCCTCCACCAGGCCGCGGTGGTTGGCGACCGCGCCGGTAAAAGCCCCCTTGACGTGGCCGAACAGCTGGCTCTCGAGCAGGGTGTCGGTCAGAGCCGCGCAGTTCAGGCTCATGAAGCGCCCTTCGTTGCGGCGGCTGGCGTAGTGAATGGTCGAGGCAATCAGCTCCTTCCCCGTCCCGCTCTCCCCCTGGATCAGCACGTTGGCGTCGGTCGGGGCGACCTTCTTCGCCAGCTCGACCGCCCGGCCGAACTTGGCGCTGCTGAAGACCATCTGGTCCGGGTCGAAGCGGCGCTTGATCTCCGCCTTGAGCGAGCGGTTCTCCGCCAGCAGGTGGCTGCGCTCGATCACCTTGTCGATCAGCGAGAACAGCTCCTCCGG
>PKUA01000044.1 GCA_002868905.1 Desulfuromonas sp. | reverse complement strand
TGCCTGAGTTGCATTCAGAGGGCTAGTCGGTGAGATATCAGCCCTACCGGGATGTAAGGCAGCGACAAATTCACTGGCCACTCCATCCCGATAAGCCTGGTTGAGGGCTTGGCAAAACTGACCAGATGTTGGCGTGACACCATAGTCATCTCGTATTGCCTCCCACAATGTCGATAGAGTGACTGACCAATTTTGATCCTCAGCATGCATCAAAAAATCGACACCGAAATCAGTCAGATAGACTTGGCCGCCTTGGACTTGGGAGATATTGGAAACATATTTCAACTTCATCCCCTCTGCGTCCTGAAGAACATCTGCTGCTGATGGCGAGGGTTGTGCGTTGTTTTCGTCTTCAGTGTTCGAACTACTCCCCCCACCACCACATGCCGTCAAAGAGACTGCCACAAAACCGATCAGGAACATTCTCACTGCACATTTCATTCAAATCCCCCTTCTTTTCTTCATAAATGGGAAATTTCAACAACTTATCAATTTAGAAACAAAAAACGCCCATCTCCGACTCCGAAGACAAGCGTCAACATTCCCCTACCACTCTAGTGCTGGAAATATCTACTCTCTTCGGTAATCCGACGGCCGGTTTTGGAACCAAAATGCTTCCTGGAACCAATCAAACTTGTGCGACGTTATCAACGGAGAGCTAATATCAGTAATTTTAGAATAGTGTTTTAAAATACTAAGTCAAGACTTTTAATGTCTTTTCACTTATGTATTTAATTCCCCGATATGAGTTTCAACGGCTTAGGCCAAAAGCTTTATAAAACGGCCATTTGTTTGCTGGGGGAACCTTGCGAACTTACTGCCTGCTGACTGGCCAGCCTGGTGCGGAGGGACCTGAGATAACGTATGTGGGAATGGAGACCTAAATTGATTATGCTTATTCCCCGATAATTTTCACCAAAACTCTTTTCTTCCGTCGTCCATCAAACTCGCCATAAAAGATTTGCTCCCACGGTCCAAAATCAAGCTTTCCCTGCGTCACGGCCACGACCACTTCCCTTCCCATCACGGTTCGCTTCAGGTGAGCATCCCCATTATCCTCTCCGGTCCGGTTGTGAAGGTAATTCGACAAGGGCTCATGTGGAGCGAGTCCTTCGAGCCAGCGTTCGAAGTCAGCGTGCAACCCTCGTTCGTCATCGTTTATGAAAACCGAAGCGGTGATATGCATCGCATTACAGAGAAGCAGACCTTCCCGGATACCACTCTCACGCAAACAAACTTCGACCTCGGCAGTGATATTTCGTAATTCACGCCGGGTCGGGATATCGAACCAGAGTTCCTTGCGATAGGACTTCATTATCTGCCTCTTTGAACTCAATCAGGATATTAAAGTTGCATGTTCGTGACATCGGGGAACGTTCAGCCACATATATAGTATACTGACTTACATAAAGCAAAAAAAAGAACACGCAGCACACACAGGGGGTTGCCTTCGACACGACAATCGTGATAATAACGCCCGTCGTATGGAAGGAAACAGTCGAATCATGAAAAAAATTGCCAGCCTGACCCTCGCCCTGACGCTGACCGCACCAGGGCTTTTTACCGGATGTCGTGACACATCCGGGCCGACAGCACGGGACCTGCTCTTCCCTCCGGAAGTCATCAACCCGGTGACCGTGGCCGAAGTTCATACCATTTTCGAAGAACTCGACTACTCCTGGCGGAATTTCGACGGCAGCATACCCCATATTCTGTTTGACCGGTTGCCGACCGACATCGATACCATTCGCTCGACGCCCAAGCGCAAACAGCTGTTCTTCCTGATGATGCTGCCGATGGTCCTGGCGGCCAATGATGAAATCGAAGCGGAGCGCCAGACCCTGTTCGACATCTTCGAGAAAATCGACGGGGGTATTGAACTGGGTCTTGATGAAAAAAGCCAGCTTCAGGCTTTCGCTGACCGCTACCGGATTAAGGGTGACATCTTCAGCGACACGCTGCTGCGCCAGCGTCTCCTCAAGCGCGTCGACACCATCCCTCCTTCCCTGGTGCTGGCCCAGGCAGCCAACGAATCGGCCTACGGCACCTCCAGATTCGCCCTGGAGGCCAACAATCTTTTCGGCGAGTGGACATTCACCCCTGGTACCGGCCTTGTGCCGAAGAGCCGCCCTGCCGGAGCCAAATACGAGGTGAGGCTATTCAACTCACTGCTCGACTCCATCCGCTCCTACCTGAACAATCTCAATTCACACCCGGCCTACCGCAAACTGCGCAACCTGCGCAAGCTGATGCGCGACAGGGAGAAAACGGTGACCGGCACCAGGCTGGCGGCCGGACTAAGCCGTTATTCAGCTCGAGGGGATGAATACATCGAGGAGATTCGGAATATGATCTGGGTCAACGGGCTTGAGGATCTGGCCGGATTGACGTTGCGGGTCCCGGAACGTCTCCGACGCTACAGCCGCCCTGAAGTTCCGCCCTACATCGCACGTGCCGAATTCTAAAACTTTCCCTGAGGCACCGAACCAACGACGATCGACAAAGCGCGTCAGAAACGACCCTGTCCTCCGCCTGATGGAGTGACGCGCCCTACTCCGGCAACGCCGGGTTGAACCAGGGCTGACTGAACCAATACCATCCCCCGTGCAGGCCAGGCGCCGTCAGGGTGTATTTCCCCCGACGCGAACGAATTGGGCTTGTTCCCTTGACCCGGTATCTCCCAGGTACGCCTTTAAGCGGTGTGATCTCTCCGGCCGGCTGACCTAAAACATAACAGCGCAGTTGGTCGCTGCGAATCACGCCGTCCCCAACCTCCACCACCAGCTCCGGAATCGACTCGCCGCTCACCAGTGGAGATGCAGGGCTGAGAACCTCCAGCGGCAACCGCCGCATGGTTAATTTTTCGCGGAACCCTTCCGGACCGGCGTAAACTCCACCCATGGGGAACCTCGGCAGAGCGAAACGATCGGCAGCAGCTGTAACCACGCCCGACTGTTGCGCCATCGCCGCGAGAAAACCTGCCTCCTGCATGATCTTCAGCAGTTCCGGTTCGTATTCCCCGTACGGGTAAGCAAACAGGTTGACCGGCCGCTCAAGGTGTTGTTCCAGGGCCTCTCCGGCTTCGGTGACCTCCCCGACAACTCTCTGTCGCCAGTCAGCAGGGGATTCTCCTTCAAGGCGATTGATCAGGTGGGCATGACTCACCGTGTGATTGGCGATATCAACACCTGCCGCTTCGAGTGACCGCAATTGAGCCCAGTCGAGGTAGCCGGGTCGACCGACGGAGCCGGTGTTGACGAACAGGGTGACCGGGAAACCGGCTTCACGCAACAGGGGCCATGCGCCGGTCAAGAAGCTGGTAAATGCGTCATCCACCGTCAACACGACGGAACGGGCGGGGAGAGGTTTTCCGGAGGCCATCGCCTCGGCGAGGTCAATGAGCCGGAGAACCTGAATCTGCTCGGCTTTCAGAATCGCCAGGTGGGCAGAGAAGTCATCGATAGAGATGTTGGTCGACGGATAACGGGCCTCGTCGAAGCGGTGATAGATGAATACGACCGATTCCCAGTCGGAGGCGGCAGTCGCCCGGGAACCCGGGAAAAAGAGCAACGCCGTAAAGATGATGACCAGGCAGAGGCGCATCATGGGTCAACCTCAGCTCCCCTTACGGACCTTGGAACGGAGGTAGCGGCGGATGGCGTTGCGAGCACGGGGAGTCACCGCCCACTCAAGCCATTTCGGCAGAACCTGGGGATCGTCAGCCTTCTCGATCACGACCTGGTCTCCGTCCATCAACCGGGACTTAAGCAGGCGGGTCTTGCCATTGATCCGCGCCCGCTGGGCATTGAGGCCGAGGTTCTCGTGGATTTCAAATGCGAAATCGAGGACGCCGCTCCCCTCGGGAAGAATCCGCTGTTCGCCGTTCGGCGTGAAGACACGGATTGACGAGGAGGCGAGACGGAGGCTCTCGGTATCGATGGCCGACTCACCTTCCATCAGGGACCTCATCAGGTCCTGGAAATTGGCGGTCTCGAAATCGAACCCCGGAGCGAGAACACCCGACTCGTTGAAGCGGGCAAATTTCCGGGTGGTGATTTCGACCCTGAGGCGGTGTTTGCCCGCCTGGACCGACGTCTTCAGCGCCTGGTAACCGAAGGGAGACGGGGCGTTCAGGTGGTCGCGCAGTTTTCCCGGAATCGGCGGATAAAGACCGTGCAGCAGGCCGAGCACCAGGTAGGCGTCCATGGTGCGGTCGACCTGAATTTCGTGGGTATAAAGCGTCGCCAGACCCCGCTTGGTCGCCCGGGCGGCGGCAATGGAGAACGGCCGCCACCGGTCTTTGTAGGATATAGGGATCTTGTGCTGGTCGGTTGCATGATGGATCGCCGAGCGGATCTGACGTCGCTGACTCTCCGTCTCCTGTTTCAACTCTTCGACAGCACGATGGTAACGTTCGGCACGGCGCGGATAGAGAATCTCGAGCGACTTGGCATCGAGTTCGTCCGCAACCAGCCCCATGCCGAGGTGTTGCGCGAGCGGGACATAGACCTTCCGGGTCTCTTCGGCGATCCGCGCCTGCTTGTGCGGCGGGAGAGCGCTGATGGTGCGAAGATTGTCGATCCGGTCCCAGAACTTCAGACAGAGAACGCGAACGTCATCAATGGCGGCCAGCAGCTGTTTCCGATAGGTCTCAATCTTGAGATCTTCCTTGTTGAGACGCTCATCATCTACCTTGGTCAGGCCGTTGACCAGCAGGGCGACCTCGGCTCCGAACAAGCCCTTAACCTCGTCGATGGTGACCGGCGTATCCTCGACCACGTCATGCAGAATGGCCGCCGTGATCGAGGCGAAATCCATCCAATGGCGGGCAGCGTGGTGCGCCACCCGCAGCGGGTGGAAGAAGTAGGGTTCCCCGGACTTACGAACCTGTTCCGCATGCGCACTGCGCGCGATCTGCACCGCCGACTGAAAATCCTCGATACACTCATCCAACCCCTCAGTGGAGAGCTCGCCGCCGAAATGGGTGACGAGCAACTCCATGATTTCATTGATAAGCCGGTTTTCCAGGCGCGTATCGTGTGGGTGGGTTTCAGGTTTTTTCATGACAACGGACGGTTCCATAGTTGGAATATTATGCAACCCATCGCATCTCCGCAAGCCCTTTTCGCATCATCCGGGGGGCCATCCCATTTCCCGTCCGCCCAGCAGGTGGAAATGGATATGCCAGACCACTTGTCCCCCGTCGGCATTGCAGTTGTTCACCAGGCGGAACCCGTTATCGGCGAAACCGAGGTCATGTGCGAGCTTGCCGGCGACCTGATGGATATGCCCGACCAGTTCGTTGTCGGCCGTTGTCAGGTCGACAGTGGTCCGGATATGCTTGCGCGGCACGATCAACAAATGCTGCGGAGCCTGGGGATTAATATCGCGAAACACGACGAGCTTCTCATCTTCGTAGACCATTTTAGCCGGGATGTCCCCGGCGGCGATTTTACAGAACAGGCAGTCTTCCCTCATAACGTCCTCCGAATTTGGAAATCATACAATCTTAAATACATACTACCAAGTCCCTGCAATTATTCACCCTGGTAGAATTCCGGGTAGTAACAGACATTGGGAGAGCACCCAGCCCCGAAACGCGCCTTATGGGCGATCATCGCCCGGCGGCGGTACTCCCCCGCTTCGATCTCATCCGCCGCCAATTCCTGGAAAGTCGCTGCCAATTGCAGGTTGGCAACCTTCTGCGCTGTCGGCGCCCCGCGTCCGACCAGTTTCAACCCGTACAACCCGGTCCGGACCAGATGGGGAACGGCGCAGAGCCCACAACCGTGTCTCCGGTTGGTCCGACTCCAGCTCCGCTGCCTCTCCATCGCCTGCTCCAGAATGTCGCCGGACGTTTCGAACGGTTCGATTTGGTACGGGATCTCACACGGCCATATCTTGTCGCGGCTGCTGTGATGGAACGTACACAACCCTTCGGTGTTGGGACATTTACCGACCAGGAAGAAACAGTCGAAACGGACCCCGGGATTGGCGACGACAATCTCCGCCATCTCATTCACCGGGATGTGACGCGGGAAGATCACCCGCGCGACGCCGGCCTCGACATAACAGCGAATGGCGGCCGAGTTGCCAAGATGAGCCAGGGTACTGGCGTGCAACTCAAGGCCGGGGAAATTGCGACGCAGACGCCTGACCAGGCCGATATCGGCCAAGATCACCCCGTCAACGCCAATCCCGATCGCCTCGTCGACATACCCATCGAGCAAGGGCATCTGCTCGTCGCTGTAGAACGGAGCGTTCAGGGTGAGCAGAAACCGTTTGCCGGCCGCATGCGCAGCGGACACAATGGTCGCCAGGTCATCAGCCGAATCGATCTGCGCCCCGGCGAAGGTCCGCTGGTTGATCGAGGTCAACAGGCTGAACTTCTCCCGCCAGGCCGCCGGGACATAACCGCCGTAGAGTTCGTCGGCTCCGGCCTCAAGCAGGTCGCGGACCTCGGATGCATGGTCAATCGGGCTGATCAGCTGCATAGAAGTCTTTCCAGATGTGATCATGGCGATAATCCCACCAGCTCCCATCGACGCTCGCCGCGATCGTTTCGCCGACGACGACCAGGGTTAATGCCGGCCTCTTCTCCTCCGTATTGAGATTGAACAGGTCCCGGTCGCCGACCCTGGCGACGATGTCGTCGAGTCTCCCCTGAACCACGTGCTGCCCCGGCAGACAGAGGCGATGCAGCAGGGCAATCGGCACATTGCTTCCGTACCCTTGACGGAGTTGGGAAACCAGCTCCGGCAGCGGCAGGTTGTTCATGTAGATCAACAGGGTCACTCCGGGGGCGGCCAGCTGCTCGAGACTGACCTCCATCTCTCCATCGCCCAGGGTGCGGGGCGAGGCGATGATGGCACGGTTGCAGACCCCCGGCAGATCGAAGGTTTTGCGTAGAAAGGCCGAAGCGGCGTTGGCCGTACCGACCCCCGGCACGACCTCGGCCCGCTCACCAAGCCGGTCGATCAGGGCCTGGAACGGGGAATAAAATGTCAGGTCGCCGGGGATGAGGAATCCGACATCGGCAGACTCCAGGGCTGACTCGATTTCCGCCAGCAGTTCATCAAACCTGAAGGAAAACGGGATCAGAAGCCGCTTCCCCTGCAAAAACCCGGCGAACAGGGTCTCGTACGGTGGGGGCACGAAGACGGTCCCGCAACCCTCCAGCAGGCGTCGCCCGCGCAGGGTCAGCAGCTCCGGGTCGCCAGGACCGGCGCCGATAAACCAGGCGCGCTTCACCGCGCCCCCTTGCGCAGGTGGATCAGGAACTCCTTGTTCCCCTTTGGCCCGAGCACCGGACTCTCCTACACCCCGAGCACCGCCAGGTCGAGATCGGCGGCCAGAGAGGAAATTCTTTCGATGACGGCGGCATGTTTGGCGGCATCGCGCACCACCCCACCCTTGCCGACCTCACCCCTGCCGACCTCGAACTGCGGCTTGATCAAGGCGATGATGTCGGCCGGCAGCCCCAGCAATGCCAGGGTCGGCGGCAAGACCTTATCAAGGGAGATGAAAGAGGCGTCGATGACGGCGAGGTCCGGCACGACCGGCAGTGTTTCCGGCTGGAGGTGGCGGATGTTGGTCCGCTCCAGGTTGATAACCCGGTCGTCGTTGCGCAGCGACCAGGCAAGCTGGCCGTAGCCGACATCGACCGCGATGACCTTCGCCACGCCGTTCTGCAGCAGGCAATCGGTGAAACCGCCGGTCGAAGCGCCGACGTCAAGGGCAACCCTCCCCTGCAGGGGAAAATCGAAATGCTCCAGGGCGTGGGCCAGCTTGAGGCCACCGCGCGACACGTAGGGGATGTCCTCCCCCTTCAACCGCAACGGGGCGTCGGACGCCACCTGGCTGCCGGGCTTATCGACCACGCGGTCATTGAGCAGCACCCGCCCGGCCAGGATCAACGCCCTTGCGCGCTCCCGTGATGCAACCAGCCCCCGGCTGACCAGAATTTTATCGAGACGATCGCGGTTCAAAACCTCTCCAAACCAGTCACGCGTTTCCAAGCAAACGACAGGATAACGGTAACATAGCTCGGGCGGAACAAACAGGCAAAATCACTTGGGAATCAATCGACAATCAGGTTGGGAAGTTCATCGGTATCGTCGTCCTTCACCGGGAAACTCTGCTCCAGCAGGTCCCCGCACCGCTCTATCGCGACGCAAAGCGCGTCGCAGGTGTCGCCCCGGTGGATACCGGCGGTCATGGTCGTGACGATTCCATCCCAGGTGTCGGGCGGGACGACCTCGTTGATGCCACGATCGGCCAATACGTGGACGCGACGCTCGAAGAGAGAGATGAGGATAAGGATGCCGGTCTCGTCGCGGGTATGATGCAACCCTTGCTCCAGAAACGAAACAACGGCCTTCTCTTCGACCTCGGCCCTGATCTCCTCGGGGTGAATGAGGCGTCGCTTCAGCGCGGGGAGATTGCGGATCGCCAGCTTGAACGGGAAATAGCCGGCTGCGAACAGCCAGAGGAAATGCCAGAGCGATTCGTGGAAGAAGCCCCAACTCAAGGAGATTCCGGCCGCGAGGGAGAAAAGCCCTGCACCGAGAATCTCGGCGCGGGGATAGTCGTAGGACGCGTCGACCACCATCGGTACGATCTCGCCGCTGGTTCTCTGCTCCGCGGCCTGCACCGCCTGTTCGATCCGGTCACGCTCTTCCGCGCTGAAAAACTCGCTTGCTGTCATACAAAACCTTTATAAGTCACTAGGTGCAAGGGCAAAGTCACGCCACGGTCACCTGGAATCACCCCTGCTTCTACCAACCACCCGAGGCACCGCCACCGCCGAAACCGCCGCCACCGCCGCCAAAGCCCCCGCCGCCACCGAAACCGCCCCCTCCTCCGATGAACGGTCCACCGATCCAGAAGCCGCTGCGCCGATGTCGACCGCGCCGTCCGCCGCCGAGGAACAACAGGCCGGGACCCAGAAACAGAAGCAGGCCGAGCACACCGAGGGGATTGCGTTTTTTCCGCTGGGAGGTGCGGTCGGTCCCCTGGTATTCGCCCCGTACGGCCTTCGCCATAGAAGTGATGCCGGCGATGATTCCACCTTCGAAATCGCCGGTCCTGAAGCGCGGAGTGATCTCGTTATCGATGATTCGCCCGGCCAGCAGGTCGGTCAGCCTCCCTTCGAGCCCGTAACCGACCTCGATCCGGATTTTCCGCTCCTGTTTCGCGACCAGCAGCAGGGCGCCGTTATCCTTTCCCTGCTGCCCGAGACCCCAGGTTTCGGCCACCCGCAGGCTGTACTCCTCGAGGGAGTCCCCTTCCAGGGAGTCGATGGTCAACACCACCAGCTGCGTCGAATCGCTCGCTTCGAAGCTGCGGAGGAAATCCTCGACTTGAAGCTCCGTCATCGCAGAGATCAGCTCGGCGCGGTCATTGACGTAGCCGGCAACTTTCGGGACGTCGAGCGCGACGGCCAGGGACGGCAACAGGAATAGCAGCAGAACCGGGAAAAGGCGACAAAATGACATCGACTAGAACTTCACCTGTGGCGCCTTGTCCGCTCCGCCCTCCGCCTTGAATGGTTCCTTCCGTTCAAGATGCAACAGGAAGTTGTTGGTCAGGTTGTTCGGAAATGTCCGGATCGAGGTATTGAAGACCTGTACCGCCTTGTTATATCGCTGCCGGGCGACGTTGATGCGATTTTCCGTCCCCTCGAGTTGGTGCTGCAGGTCGAGGAAGTTCTGATTCGCCTTCAAATCGGGGTAGCGTTCGACCACTACCAGCAACCGGGAAAGCGCACCGGAGAGCGCGCCCTGCGCCTGCTGGAACTGCTGCATGGCCGCCTGGTTGCCGAGATCTCCGGTCGAAACCTGGGCCTTGCCAACACTGGCGCGCGCCTCGGTCACCGCCATCAAAGTCTCTTTTTCGTGGGCGGCATACGCCTTGACCGTCTCGACCAGGTTGGGGATCAGGTCGGCGCGGCGCTGGTAGGTTGCCTCGACGTCAGCCCAGGCGGCGAAGACCCCCTCTTCGTTCTTTTGAATCTGGTTGTAGCCGCAACCGCCAAGGGGAAGAAGAAAAGTAAGGATGACGAGCAACAGGGAAAAACGTTTCCACATGGTCTGGGACTCCTTCGAAGAACTTAAAAAGTGAACGCCGGTCAAATCCGGCGACGCACTCACTATAATCATGAGGGGAACGATTTACAACCTGGCCGTCGGGACAATTGTCGTTTTCAAACCGATTGTACACTGCTCATCATGAGTGGAATGCAAGGCATTCGGCCGATCTATCTTCAATCCATTCCCGGCAATGTTCCTCTATGGCCAACTTGTTTTTAGCGGTAATAAAAGTATGATTTATAAGTTGATTATGAAATTCCGTAACGTGCCGCCCGCAGAACAGGTATCCCACCACCTCGCGGATGAAATAAATGGAGCACCGTTTGACCACTGATTCTCGCCAGGAAAAACCGACCTCCCCCAATCCAGGCCAGAAAAAGCGGCGCTATCGCATCGCCGCGGTCCTCATCCTGGTCGTCGGCCTTATCTTCTCCCTGGCGATCTGGAAGGTGACCCGGGAGGCGATTCACACCGAAGAGAGAGCCAGGGTCGAACACCAGGCCGAGCTGATTGGCACCTTGATCGAGGAGCGGATCAACGATTACGTCTCCACCCTTCACGGTCTCCGCGCTTTCTACGATGCCAGCGACAAAGTCACCAGGATGGAATGGCAAACCTTTGTCGACGATCTCGGCATCGGACGGAACTTCAAAGGGAGCGCCGGTTTCTCCTTCATCCGCTATGTCCCGCGCCAGGATCTGGGACGGTTCCTGGCAGAAACCAGGGAGGATGATGCACCTGATTTCTCCGTGACAATTCGCAACCGAGACGCCGACATGTTTATCGTCGAGTTCGTCCATCCCCCGGGAGACAACCAACTTGAGGCGGGCCATGACCTGGCCCTGGAAGAGTCGCTCGACACACCGTTGTCGGAGGCAGTCAGCTCCCGCCAAGCGGCTCTCTCACCCACAGTCAATCTATCCAGGGCATCAGGAAATCAGCCTGTCGCCATGCTTTTCCTGCCTGTCTACCAAAAAGGAGTTGTCGTTGAATCGGGCGAAAACGCCTGGTCAATGCTGCGTGGTTGGGTTGCCGCATCGATCCTGATCGAAGATCTTCTCTCGGAAATCCATTCCCACTTCCAGGACCCGATCGATATTGAAATCCTCGACACAAGCCCGGGACAAAACCTCTCGGTACTTTTCGATGCCGATGGCGATCTGCATACGAGCGACAACAAATCGCTGGCAGAGGACCACTATATCCTGAAAAGCAAAACCAGACTGGAAATCGTCAATCGGACCTGGACGCTGAACCTCTTCGTCCTACCCGGATTTTCATCGATGATCGAGCACCACATGCCCGAAGCGCTGCTGCTGGCCGGACTGCTGTTAAGTTTGGTCAGTTCCTTCCAGGTCGCATCCTACGGGAAACCGTTGGCGCGGGCACAGCGGTTGGCCGAGGAGATGACGCAAGAACTCAGGTTGAGTGAAAAGCGCTTTCGCAACATGTTTCGCGAACACGACGCCCTGATGCTGCTGGTCTATCCGGACACCGGTCGCATCATCGATGCCAACAAATCCGCCCTCAACTTCTACGGCTACTCCCATGACAAACTCACCAGCATGAAGGTGGATGAGCTTAACCTGCTCCCAGGTGACGTCATCGCCAAAATCAGGGAAAAAATCATCAGCGGAGAAGCTGATGTTTTCAATGTGCAGCACCGCCTCGCCTCCGGAGAAATCCGCGACATGGAGGTTCACTCTTCCCCCATCGAGTTCCCCAACCAGGTGGCGTTGTTTTCGATTATCCATGACGTTACGCCACGCAAGAGGGCTGAGAAAGCCCTGCGCGAGAGCGAAATGCGCTTTCGCCAGATTTTCGAGACCAATCCGGAACCGGTCATCCTGCTCCGGATCGGCAACAACACAATTATCGATGTCAATATGGCCTTCGAAACAATAACCGGGATACCCCGAAGAGAGGTACGAGAGAAAAAGGTTGATGATTTAGGGTTATGGGTTGACAAAGATCTCAATGAATCGTTCCGTTTCCTTTTGGCAGAAAAAGGAGAACTCGATCATTTCGAAGCTGAATTCAGGGCCCGGAATGGTGAGCTCAAGACAGGTTTGATCTCCGCACGTCAGCAGATGATTGATGGTGAACTCTGTGCCTTGATCGTGGTCCGGGATATCACCACCGAGAAAGCTATTGAAAGGGCCCTGATCGAAACCACCAGAATCAAAAGCGAGTTTCTCGCCAACATGAGCCACGAAATCCGGACTCCGTTGACCGTCGTCCTCTCGGCCATCGAGATGCTCCAGAACATGGACCTGGATGTGCTGAATCAGAAAAAGACCCTCGACCTGGCCGAGGAGTCGACCAGGCGACTGAACATCCTGGTCAACGAAATTCTCGATTTTTCAAAAATCGAAAACAAGAAAATGGCTCTCGAGGAAGCAGAGTTCAGTATCGAGGAGTTGATGGACAAAACTCTTCAGGTCATGCAGTTGCGGGCCATGGAGAGCAACGTTCGGATCGCCCTGGAACTCGCCCCGGATCTCCCCGAAAAGGTGGTTGGGGACCGTTTCAGACTCGGGCAGATCCTCCTGAACCTGATCGGCAACGGGATCAAGTTCACTGCAGACGGGGATGTCGACGTAATGGTCACACAGCGGGACGGCAGCCTTATTTTTTCCGTCAAGGATACGGGAGAGGGAATTCCGGAGGACAAACTCGAAACCATCTTCGAGGCCTTCACCCAGGCGGACAGTTCGATTACCCGACGACATGGGGGAACGGGGCTGGGTCTGACAATCAGCAAAGGGTTGGCCGAGCTGATGGAGGGTGAGATCAAGGTGAGCAGCCGCCAGGACGAAGGGACAGAGTTCATCCTCCGGATACCGCTTAAATTGCCTGCGAGCTGACCGACAACTGGTTCAGGACGACGCCCCGCCTCTCTCCTGATCAAGCGACACGATCTGGTCGGTCACCTCGGTGAACGCCACGTCGTGGCTGACCAGGAAGAGCTGGTCGTACCAGTGTTCGGTGACCTCCTCCTTGCCGACGTCGATGGCGCGGAAGGCGTGGGCGAGGTTCTCCCGCCGGGTCACGTCGAGGTTGCTGGTCGGTTCGTCGAAGAAGGCGATGCGGGCCCCGATGGTCTGCAGCATCGCCAGGCGCAGGGCGACGACGGCGCTCATGGTCTGGCCGCCGGAGAGCTGGTCGTCGTAGCGCTCGCGCAGCCCACCGTCAACCATGTCCCGTAGCACGATGCGGTAATCCTCCCCCCAGGCGAGTTCCTCGTCGACTTCTGCGATGATCCGGTAGATCCGGTTGGCCCGCTGACTGATCTCCTCGCGGAAGCGCTCCGAAAGAGAGGTGGAGACGTTGCGGAAAACCCGGTTGCGCAGGAACTTGACCAGGTCCTCCTTCTCGCCGTAAGACCTGACCTGCTCTCTCTTCGAGGCGATCTCCTGTTCCAACAGCTTGAGCGTGTCGATCTCGCCGGCCAGCCGCTCGACGTCGACCTTGAGTCCTGCGACCTTCTGCCCGAGAGCGCCGACCTCCTGACGCAGGGTGTCCTTCTGCGACTTCAGCGCCTGATGCTGACCAGCATCGTACTCCCGGCTCGCCTCAGCCAGTGCCTGCTCCTTGTCGGCCAGTTCCCGCTGCAAACTCTGCAGCAGTTCCTCGAACGTCCGCTGGGCATCCTGCAATCCCGCGAGTTGACCGGCCTGCTCCTGGTTGGCGACAAAAAGGTCCCGCGCGCCCTGGTATCTCTTCTGCTCGGCCTCGATTCTTTCGATATCGGCCTGCAGTTGACCGAATGCCTCCAGCTCCTTCTGTTTGGTGGCAACGTTCTGCTGCGCTGCGGTATGCTCCTTCCTCAGCGTCTCCAGAACGAGGACCCTCTCCTTGTTGGCCAGCCGCCTCTGTGTAAGGCTCTTTTCCTGTTCGGTCAGGTCCCGCAGCTGAATCTCATTCGCCTTGACTCTTTCGCTGGCCGTGTTGGCTTCAACTTCATTCGCTTTCAGCTTCTGCAACTCCACCTGCAGCCGTTGTCGCTCCTGATCAAGACCTTCGAACTTATCGGAGAAGACATCTCCCGGAGGTTTATCGGCGATATTGAGGCACGGCTCCTGGAAAAACGGGCAGATCCCCTCGGCCAGCTTCTCCTCCCCCTCTTCCAGCCCGACCCGGCGGCCTTCCAGCTGCCCCAGTTGTTTCTGCACCGTTGAGATTGCTTCGCGGATGGCCGGCAGGCGGGCGGCCAGCCCGGCAACAGCCTCATCCACCACACAGGATTGCCGTTTTTCCGCCAACCCCTTCTCCACGGCTTCGAGTTCCTCATCGGTTTGCGCAATCCCAGCCTGTTCGGCCTTGAGCCGTCCGTCCAACCTGCTGACGGCGGTCTTCAATTCGGCGAGTTCCTGTTCCAGTTGCCGCTGCTTTTTGACCTGATCCCGCAGTTCGGTCAACTGTTGTCCTGCTTTCTCGTAGGCGTCTTTTCCTGCTCGGTTGTCGGCCAGGATCTGTTTCGCCTTTTCGGCTGCGGCGACCAGGGTCTTTTGGCTGCCGATCTTCTCCTTGCCGTTGCCGATCCGTTCCTTGAGCTTGTCGACCTCGACGCCGAACTCTTTGATCCCCTGTTCGCGCTGGTCGCTGTCAGCCAGTCTGACCTCAAGCTCCTTCAGCGTCTGCTGCTGTTTTTCCCAGGACGCCTCGGTTGCGGACAGCTCTTTCCTGGCGACCTTATGCAGCTCTCTCTTCTCAGGCAGCGCGGCCACCTGGTCCTGCATGGGACCGATGGTTCCCTGGAGAACCTCGACCTTGTTCTGGATCGCCTTGAGCAGCCCGTTGGTCTCGCTGAAAGTTTTGCGCCATGAGTCGATGCCGAGAATCTCATCGAACTTGTCGCGCCGTCTGGTCGGTTGTTTGATGACGAACGGTCCGAGAAATTCGTGCTGAAACGGCCCGATCACCAGCTTGAACTGTTCCGCAAGGGGACGCGCACCTTCGAGACCGAGCAGCTCCTTCAGCCGCCCCTCGGTCTCGCCGATGTCCTTGTGCTCCTCGACTTCAAACTCGCCGCCAACCTCCCTGGCGAGCAGCCACTTCGCCGGGGTGCCGACGGTCCGGCTGACCCGGTAACGCTCCTCGCCGATGACAAAGACAACCGCAATGTCCCCCCGCTTCGCGCCGATGGTCACGAAGCGGTCGATATTCCCGACGAAATCCCGCGCGTCGACCCCGAACATGGCGTAGCCGATCGCTTCGAAGATGGTGCTCTTACCGACCCCGTTCGGACCGGAAAGGACATTGATCCCGGGCGAAAAGTCGAGATCGAGTTCACGGTGCGACTTGATGTTTTTCAGATGGATCGAATGAATCTGCATCACTCCCCTCCCCCATCCAGCAACGCCAACAGATCATCGCCATCGACGTCCCCCTTCTGCACCGCGTCGCGCAGCCGCAGCGAAAGCCGCACCAGCTCGTCCTCGCGTCCCTGGTAGTCGCTGCCGGTGCCGATCAGCTCGTGCAGCACGTCGTTCTCGATCTCGGCGAGGCTCTTCTTCTCCCCGTCCGCCTCCCCGGCGTGACTGACCAGCGAGAGGTGGTTCTTGATCTCGACATGCAGCGGGTCGGCGATCTCTTCCAGTTCCAGCCGCAGCCGCTCCCGCCCCAGCTCGAATGGGTGGAAAGCGACCTTGCCGACCAGTTTCAGCTCGAGCAGCGGACTCCGCTCGTCCCCCTGCGGCAACAGCGCCTTGACCTGATCGACAAAGGATGCCAGCGCGTCATCGGCGTTGGCCGCACCTTCGAGATTAACGGTCGCGACCAGCATCGGTCGCGGCGTGGTTTTCCTGAACTCGGCGATGAAGCTGCCCGCTTCGGCGGTGACCAGGTAGTAGCCCTTGTCGTAGCGCTCCTCGCCGAAGTTGACCCGCTCCGGCGAGCCGGGGTTGTAGGCGAACGGCTCCCCTCCGGGGGTCTCGACGATATACGGCTTGTGCCCGTGGCCGAGGGCGACGTAACAGAAGGTATCTGCCAGACCGTGAGCGTCCTCCGGCTTCATGTTGCCGATCTCGACCGGCGAGTAGCTCCAGATACCGACATGGAACAGCAGCAGGTTGTTCTCGGTCGTCACGGCGTCGCAGATTCGTTCGACATGGCTGCCGGCCTGCGCGCCGATGTAACCAAGGCCGTAAATGTTGACACCGCCGATTTCGATGTGTCCGCCCATGCCGCTCTCATCGTCGAACGGGTCGAAGCGATAGCCCCCCTCGTCGGTGCGGGCCGGTCGCAGCAGCTTGATATACCCCATCTGCGACAACGCCTCCATCCACGAGATACTGTCTCGGCGATGAATCCAGTCGTGGTTCCCCTCGATGGCGATGCAAGGGATACCTGCATCCCTGAGCGGCTGCAGGGTCTTGATGGTTTTAGCGAAGGTGCGCGGCAGAATCTGCCCGACGTGGAACAGGTCTCCGCCGACCAGCACCGCGTCGACCTTTTCCTTAACGGCAACGGTGATCATATCGGAGAGACAGCCGAAGAAATCGGCGTAGCGTTCCGCTTCGCCGGGCGCGTTGCGGTAGGTCTTGCCGAGGTGGATGTCGGATGTGTGGAGGAATCGCATGGTCATCTTTCCATGGAGGTTTCGGGGGACCGGTCAAAAATATCAGCCCTCCCCGGCAAGGCCAAGCAGAAATGTTGCGGATGCAAGTTGACGTGAAATAAGAACTTGGTGTCCAATGAAAGACAGACTGATTGAACTGGAACGATGTCCGCTTCCATGCATCACGGAAAACACTCGGGAGAAGAACCATGTCCGCTAAAAGTCTCAAACTATCGACCATATCGTTTATCGCGCTGCTGACCCTGGCCGGAAACGCCTTCGCGGCTGACGAGGTGACCATAGCCACCACCGAAGTCGCCGACCAGATCTTCATGCTGACCGGTCAGGGCGGCAACATCGGCCTGTTCACAGGCCCGGACGGCACCTTCCTGATCGACGACCAGTACGCCCCGTTGACCGACAAGATCGTCGCGGCGATTAAGCAGGCCGGCGGCGACTGGCCGAAATTCCTGATCAACACCCATTACCACGGCGATCATACCGGCGGCAACGAGAACCTCGGCGGTAAGGGAACGCTGATCTTCGCCCACGATAACGTGCGCGAGCAGCTCCTCTCCGGCAGCTACCTCGCCGCCTTCGACAAATCATCGCCCCCGGCCCCTCAATCGGCCCTGCCGGTGGTAACCTTCGCCGAAGAGATCACCTTCCACCTCAACGGTGACACCGTCCATGCCGACCATGTCGCCCACGCCCACACCGACGGCGACAGCATTATCCACTTCAAACAGGCCAATGTCATCCACGCCGGCGACGTCTTCTTCAACGGCTTCTATCCGTTCATCGACGTCGACCACGGCGGCACCCTGCGCGGGATAATCATCGCCGCCGACAAGATCCTGGCCCTGGCAGACGACCAGACCAAGATCATCCCCGGCCACGGCCCGCTTGGCGACAAGGCGGAGCTTTCTCGCTACCGGGACATGCTCTGGACCGCCTACACCCTGCTCAAGGCGCTGAAGATAGCGGGGAAAACGGTAGAAGAGGCCGTCGAGATGAAGCCGCTGGCCGACCTCGAAGCGGAATGGGGGGATGGGTTGTTCAAGGGGGATAACTGGATCGCGATTATTTACCCGGGCGTGTATTAGAACGGTCAAAAGGGGGGCACTCCAGGGAGTGTCCCCCTGCCCCATCAATCATAGAGACGCTTGGTATCCAACCAACCATCAGCAAAGCTGGATGGTCTCGCCACCATTCACTTCCGCATCGACTGTTGCAAACGCAACAAATGCAACAATTGCGCAACACTATTAACGTATTTTAAGGTCTTAATTTAAGAAACCTTTAATTTATAGACACTT
>PKUA01000046.1 GCA_002868905.1 Desulfuromonas sp. | reverse complement strand
GCTACCTACCAGACGGCCGACGGCGCCGTCCTGGTCGACCGAACCTGGTGCATCGGCTGCGGCTACTGCATCATGGGCTGTCCCTACGGCGTTCGCTTCTTCCACCCGACCGAACATGTCGCCGACAAGTGCACCTTCTGCTACCACCGCATCAGCAACGGGAAAACCACGGCGTGCGTCGGAGCCTGCCCATTTGGCGCGCGGCAGATCGGTAATCTTCGAGACCCGAACGACCCGGTCGCCAGGATTGTCATGAATCAGCGGGTCGGAATTCTCAGGGATGAATACGGTACCAAGCCGCAGGTCTTCTACCTCGGCCTGAATAAGGAGGTGCATTAAGCCATGGTCTCGCAACTTGCAATGATGGTGGTTCACGGTGAGGCATGGACTGTCAAGGATCTGTTCGTGCTGCCGAATGAATATGTTTACTGGTCGATTCAGATCGTCATGTACCCCTACATGACCGGTCTCGTCGCCGGGGCCTTTGTCCTTTCATCCCTCTACCATGTCTTCGGGGTCGAGAAGCTCAAGGAGATCGCCCGCTTTGCGCTGGTTTTCTCATTCGCCCTGCTCCCGGTGGCGATGATGCCGCTGATGCTGCACCTGATGCAGCCGTTTCGAGGCATCAACGTCCTGATGACGCCACACTTCACCTCGGCGATCTCGGCGTTCGGTATCGTCTTCATGACCTATGCCTTTATCGTCGCGGCGGAAATATGGTTCGTCTATCGAAAATTCATCGTGGATTCGATTGACCGGCTTGAGGCGAAACCGGACCGAAGCGGGTTCGACGCCCTGCTGTTGCTGATCTACAAGGTCATTTCCCTCGGGGCGCGCGACGTCAGCCACGAAGCCCTGGAATCGGATCACAAAGCGGTCAAGTTCCTCGCCGGTCTTGGCATACCGATCGCATGTTTTCTGCACGGCTACGCCGGCTTCATCTTCGGCTCGGTCAAGGCGAACGCCCTCTGGATGACCCCGCTAATGCCGGTTATCTTTATCTGCTCGGCGGTCGTTTCGGGGATCGCTCTCTGTATCATCAGCTATTACATCTTCATGGAGATGCGCAAGTGGGCTGCCAAGCGAGGTAAGAACTTCTTCCTGCCGGACGCCGTGGCCCACGGCAGCGCCGCCGTCGATCCGGACCATCTGCGCAGTGTCCAGGAACATGAAGTCCGCATGACCTCCAAGTACCTTTTGATTTTCATGGGTCTGGCAATCACCTTGGAACTGCTCGACATCATTTTCCGTGGATATACGGCGGTCAAGTCATGGGACATTCTGCGCGACGTCATCTACGAACATGACTTCACCAAGATCTTCATTATGCAGTATGGCATCGGAAATGTTATCCCCCTTATACTGCTCCTTCTACCTGGGTTGACAACCAGACGGGCCGCCACTGCGAGCATCCTGGTGTTATTTGGCGTATTCATGATGCGTTGGAACGTCGTTATCGGCGGTCAGGCGTTCTCCCTGACCTTCACCGGCTTCATGCACTACCACCTGCCGATTATTCCGCACAACCTTGAGACTTTTAAAGAAGGACTTGCCGGGGCGTTGCTGGTCATCACAACCCCATTCGTCATTTTTTATTTCCTCAACATGATTTTCCCCGCATTCATGGAAGACAAGGGGTCACACCATTAGCACCCTTTTCGACCGAAACAGCAAAAAAGGCCACGCTCCCAACCGAGAGCGTGGCCTTTTTCATTCCCATCCCCCCAAGCCCGGTTATACTTGAAGACCATGAGCTACCACGAAATCATGCTGCTGGCCGCCCCCCTGATGGCCTTCCTGATGGGGATGACCCTGTTCCAAATCAAAAACCGGGACATCCCCCGACTTCTGCTTCTTGGTGCCGTCGTCTATTTTGCCGTCACAACGCAATTCTATGGTCCCGATATTTGGTGGAGCTATCCCGCCGGATTTTTAGCCCTGCTCGCAGTCTCATCCCTGCTGCACTGGCTGCCTTCGAAATGTGCAGGAGGCTGGCACCTCGATGAAGGGAGCTGGATAACCCTTGGCCTAGTCGGCCTGGCCGGCGGTTTAATCTTCGGCCTCCAAAGCCTGCTGCTCTACCTGGTGATGCAGGGCATCGCCCTTTTCCTCGAGCAAAAGTTCAAATCTGACAGTTTCCCTCCGACGGCGCTGATCATGCTGGCCGTGGTCATCCTGATGGTGACTGTCAGGAACCTCATTCCCCAGTGGGGATTCGGTTGACCCGTCAGCTATTCGAAAATGTTTCTCCCTGGGATTGACTCTCATGCAGATTGAGATAGCGTTCAAGTAAGTGGCCGAGCCAGGGCGGGTCAGACCCTGCAGAGCTCCGCTGACGACAAAAGAATCCGGCTCCCCGCTTTTCCCGCCCAAACCAGGCCGCCTGAGCAAACCCACCGTGAATAGACAAAAATATATTTTCGCAATCTGCCCGGGAGAATTGTCATGACCAACCTGACAGAACAGCAAATCGAAGAATTTTCCACGGCGTTGCGTGGCACCCTGGTTCAGCCACACGACCCGACGTACGACGCAGCCCGGTCACTCTGGAATGCCATGATTGACCGCAAGCCGACCCTGATTGTTCAATGTGCAGGAGTCGGTGACGTGATCCAGTCTGTCCGCTTTGCCAGGCAGCACAACCTCCCCCTTGCCATGCGCGGTGCGGGGCACAATATCGCCGGCAAGGGAACCTGCGACGACGGCCTTGTGATCGACATGGGGCCGATGAATTCGGTCCGCATCGACCCGGTCAACCGACGCGCCCATGTCGAGCCGGGTGCAACCCTGGGCGATTTCGACCATGAAGCCCAGGCGTTCGGGCTCGCGACCCCCCTCGGCATCAACTCGACCACCGGGGTGGCCGGTCTGACCTTGGGGGGTGGTTTCGGCTGGCTTACCCGCCAGTACGGGATGACAGTCGACAACCTGGTCGCCGCCGATGTCGTCACCGCAGACGGAGAACTGGTCCGGGCGTCCGCCGAGACAAATCCCGACCTGTTCTGGGCGATTCGAGGCGGGGGCGGCAACTTCGGCGTCGTCACCCGGTTCGAATTTCAACTCTACCCGGTCGGCCCGGAAATTTTCGCCGGCCTGCTGGTTTTCCCCGGGGCTGAAGCCGGCCCCATTCTCGACAGCTACCGGAGCTACTCCACCGACATGCCGGACAACCTGAATGTCTGGGCTGTGTTACGGAAGGCACCGCCGCTCCCGTTCCTTGCCGAATCGGTCCACGGCACCGACGTGGTGGTTCTCGCCATCTTTTTCAACGGCCCGGCGAGTGACGGCGAGCGATTGATCGCCCCGTTGAAATCCTTCGGTTCACTGCATGGAGAGCACGTCGGCGCCATGCCGTACTCCAGCTGGCAGCAGGCGTTCGATCCCCTGCTGACCCCGGGGGCAAGAAACTACTGGAAGTCGCACAACTTCAGCGAATTACAGGATGGGGTCCTGGAGAAAATCGCCGAATACGCCGGCAAACTGCCGACCGACCAGACGGAAATATTTCTCGGCCGTCTCGGCGGCAAGGCCAACCGGGTCGCAAGCGACGCGACCGCCTACAGCCATAGGGATGCCGAGTATGTCATGAACGTCCACGCTCGCTGGGAGGATGCCGCCGATGACAAACGCTGCATCGATTGGGCGCGGGAATTTTTCGACGTATCGGCCCCGTTTGCAACCGGGGGAGTCTACATCAATTTCATGACCGAGGATGAAACGGAGCGGGTGGGTGCCGGCGGCTTCGGGACAAGCTATCAGCGCCTGCAACAAGTGAAAAAGAAGTTCGACCCGGAAAACCTGTTCCGGATCAATCAGAACATCCAGCCTGCTGGCTGAAAAAAGGAGCTGCATGGCTAAAAGGCCAGACAGCTCCAGCGACTAACAACCAAGACGGTTACTTCTTACGGCCCCCGCGTCTGAAAGGGGGCCTTTTCCCGTCGGACCGTTTATCGGGCCGTCCCCCTTTTGCCACTCCGGGGCGCTTCCGTCCCTTCTTCTGCCGATCACCGCGACCTCCCTGGTCCTCACTGATCTGCAATTGCTGGTTGCAGACCCAGACAGTTTTCAAGTGATTGAGCACGGGCTCGGGCATCCCCTGGGGCAAATCGACCAGGCTGAAATTTTCATGGATTCTGATTTTGCCGATGTCAGCGCTTGAGAGATTGGCCTCGTTGCTGATGGCGCCGACAATGTTGCCGGGTTCAACACCATGCATGCTGCCAACCTCGATTCGATAACTCTGCAGAGAAGAGTCCGCTCCCCTTGTTTGACGTACGGCACGTTCAGTTTGCGGTGCCCGCTCTGCCGGCAACTCTTCCATCTGCAGTGGACGATCTTTCTGCAGCAGGTAGGCAAGGGTCGCAGCTATCTTACGATGGCCAATATCATATTCGCTCTGGTAACTATCGATCAGCTCCTCGAAAAATTCCAGATCCTCCGATTCCATGGTGGTAGCGATCCGCTCCTTGAAAACATCGATCCTTCGGCTGGTAATATCCTTGCGGGTCGGCAACGCCATCGGCTTGATCGGCTGACGGGTGGCACGTTCAATTGCGGCAAGCATCCGCCGCTCACGCGGAGCAACGAAAAGAATCGCCTTCCCTTCCTTGCCGGCACGTCCGGTCCGGCCGATGCGGTGGACATAGACCTCCGTATCATTCGGGATATCGTAGTTCACCACGTGGCTGATCCGTTTGACGTCGAGGCCCCGTGCCGCCACGTCTGTGGCGACGACAATGTCAAGAGTGCCGTTCTTGAATTTTTCGATGGTCGCCTCGCGCAAGGGCTGGCTCATATCCCCGTTCAACGCGGCACTTGAAAACCCTCGCGCCTCCAGCTTTTCCGAAAGCTCGGCCGTTTCGATTTTGGTCCGAACGAACACAATCATCGCCTCGATCTCTTCAGCCTCGAGAATCCTGGTCAGGGCGTCAAGCTTGTGCAACCCCTTGACCTGCCAGTAATGTTGGGAAATGGTTTCCACCGTCGAGGTCTTGGTCTTGATGCGGATTTCCACCGGGTTGCGCATGTGTCTCTTGGCAACGGCCAGTACCTCTCTTGGCATAGTGGCTGAAAAGAGCGCCGTCTGACGCTCGGTCGGGGCATGGGAAAGAATCACTTCCACATCATCGACGAAACCCATTTTCAACATCTCGTCCGCTTCGTCGAGGACAACCGCCATCAATCGATCCAAATTCAACGTGCCGCGCCGCAGGTGGTCTTGTATCCGCCCGGGCGTGCCGACCACGACATGAACTCCGCGCTGCAACTGGCGCAGCTGCTGCCCCATGTTCTGACCGCCGTAAACCGGCAGGACCTGGAACCCCTTGATATTGCGGGCATAGGTCTGCATCGCCTCGGCCACCTGCAGGGCCAGTTCGCGCGTCGGGGTCAGCACCAGGATCTGCGGTTTTTTCAAGCCCGGGTCAAGCCGACTGAGCAGCGGCAGGGAAAAAGCCGCCGTTTTCCCGGTGCCGGTCTGAGCCTGGCCAAGCAGGTCTTGTCCCTCCAGCAGTGGGGGTATGCTCCTGGCCTGAATTGGTGAAGGGGTTTCATAACCGACCTGGTCGATGACCTGGAAAATGGGCGGGGCCAGATTGAAATCTGCAAAATTGGGATTTTCAAGGGTATTCATACTGTCAGCTTTCTGCGACCTGGGTGCTTAAGTTCGAGGCTATATCGGAACAACCACCTAACTGGTGACGGGCAGGATCAAGGGGGAGGTCGTTAACGGTGGTCTTTCGTCTGCAGCGGGATTTGTATCACGTCTGCACATGAAACACCATATCAGATATTCACCAAGGTTTAGTTTTTTTGCAGAAGCGGGGTGCTTTTTTGTTAAAATCCGCCCAACAGAGCCGGTTTTGCGCTACCCTGATCACCTATGAAGCCCCAACATCCAAAAGCTGCCTGGCTGATTCGCCATCTTGACCTGCGACCCCACCCGGAGGGAGGATGGTACCGGGAGTCCTATCGAGCCACCGACATTCTTGCCGGCAATGCGCTCCCTCCCAGATACACCGGAGAACGGAATGCTTCAACAGCGATTTACTTTCTGTTGACTAACGACGTTTTCTCCGCCCTGCATCGTTTGACCTCAGACGAGATGTGGCATTTTTATTCAGGTAACCCTCTGACCATTCACTCTCTCGACACAGACGGCAACTATACTCCCCTCAAACTCGGATCCAACCCGGAGGAGGGAGATCTGTTCCAGACCTTGATCCCCTCCGGCACCTGGTTCGGTGCAACTGTCGATGGCAAGGATGGCTACGCACTGGTCGGCTGCACCGTCGCTCCCGGCTTCGATTTTGCCGACTTCACCATGGCCAAACAAGACGACCTTCTCGATCGCTACCCCCAGCATGCCGGGTTAATCAAGCGGTTGACGCGTTCCTGAGCAGGGCCAAGACAGCGGAAGATGAACAACGTGGAAAAAGAATCGGGGCAGATGACAACCTTGCCGATACGTGACTACCGGCGCCCGTTCCTTCTTTGCCACCCGCACCTGGAAACCATCTATCCCTCACTGCTGCGCCGGGTACCGCCCCCTCCCTACCGACGGGAGCGGATCGACACGCCGGACGACGATTTCCTCGACCTCGACTGGCTGCAAACCGGGCATGAAAAACTGGTGATCATCTCCCACGGCCTGGAAGGCGATTCAAGCCGGGCCTACGTCACCGGCATGGCCCGCGCCTGCAACAGTAGCGGATGGGACGTTCTGGCTTGGAACTTCCGGGGTTGCGGCGGGGAGATAAACCGGCGACCGCGCCTCACCCACAACGGAGCCACCGGCGATCTCGACACGGTGATTCGCCACGCCATCGCCTCGGGGCACTACCGCCAAGTCGCCCTGGTCGGCTTCAGCATGGGGGGCAACCTCTCCCTGGTCTATCTCGGCCGCGAAGCGCAGATGGTCCCCCAGGAAGTTGTCGGTACCATCACCTTCTCGGTTCCGTGCGATCTGGCCGGTGCTTCGCAACGCCTGGCCGCACCGGGCAACGCCATCTACATGCGACGTTTTCTCCGCTTGATGGGCCACAAAGTGCACCTGCAGGCACGACGCTACCCACAGGAATTCCCTACAGACGGGTACGAAAATCTGCGGACCTTCGCCGATTTCGACAACCGTTACACCGCACCGCTGCACGGTTTTCGCAATGCCGAAGACTACTGGGCGCAGTGCAGCAGTCATAGCTATCTCGACCGGGTCCGGATTCCGACCTGGATTATCAATGCCCGCAACGACCCCTTTCTCAGCCCCGCTTGTTTTCCTGCAAGCGATAACCCCAATGTCACCTTGCTCGTCCCCCGACATGGCGGTCACTGCGGTTTTTCCAGCTTTGACCATGAAGGCGCCTACTGGTCTGAAGTGACCACCGTACGACTGCTTGACCATCTCGGCACGTCTTGACGGCACCGACCTCGCTCCCTCCGCAACCATGTCGTATTACTATCTAACCACCTGCATCTTAATAAGATTTTTCATGGGTTAACTTTCAACATTTTTCCTCCGGAGTTGCAACCGATCAAATTGAAGATATAATAGGTCAGTTTTTGTGTTTCTAACCTTTTCCCGCAGGAGACAATCGATGTCGAGATGCCACCCGAAACGAATTCTTGCCTTCAGCCTCACCCTGCTGCTGTTTCTGATCTTAGCCGTCCCGGTCTTCGCCTGGACGCCGAAACCGGTCGCCGATGACCCATTGTTGCGCATGCCGGGAACCCAGCCGGACCAGGGAGTCACGCTGGAGGCCCCGGGGCGCTGCCTCAACTGCCACTCCGGCTACAATGCCTCCGTCGAACCGGGCTTCAACTGGAAAGGGTCGATGATGGCCCAGGCCGCCCGCGACCCTATATTCTGGGCCTGCATGACCGTGGCCGCCCAGGACTCGATCTGGGCGCTCGGCAACCCGAACGCCGTCGACCTCTGCGAACGTTGTCATTTTCCTGAGGGGTGGCTCGGCGGCCGTTCCGACCCCCCCAACGCCTCGGCCATGACTCAGAGCGACTATGACGGTCTGCACTGCGATTTTTGTCATAAACTCTCCGACCCGTTTTTCGAAACCACCCAGGACGGCAGCCGCGAAGGCTCCGACTGGTCGGGTTACTGGGACGAACAGACCCCCCTCTCCTCGACCGAAGCGGACCGGACCTACACTCAGGACGCGGGCGAGGCCGGCAACATCAAGCTGTTCACCCCCGGCAATTTCTTCATCAACAACCGGCCGAAATACAGCCGCTACGGAGAAAACGGCTCCGGCCAATATTTCGTCAGCGCTGACAACGCCAAGCGGGCGAGTTTCGCCGACGCCGGCGCCAAGCACCAGATGCTCTACAGCCGCTACCACAAGTCGAAGTACTTCTGTTCAACCTGTCACGACGTCTCCAACCCGGCCCTGGCCAACCTCGGGCTCTCAGGACTGGCTGACCTCTCCGGCGGAACCGACCTGATCTCCGAGCAGTACTCCGCCTTCAACTATTTTCACGTCGAACGGACCTTCTCCGAATTCATGCTCTCGGCCTACGGGCGACAGGGGGGAGCGGCCACCAACCCGGAGTTCCAGGACCAGGGAGCCCCGGACATCGCCACGGCGGCCAAGTGCCAGGATTGCCACATGCGTGACGTCAGCGGCCCCGCGGCGAACAAGAACAGCGCTGTCGACCGACCAGCCGGGAGCAACGAGCACCCCGCGTCCGGGCTGCCGCTACACGACCTGACCGGCGGCAACAGCTGGATCACTCGCATTCTCGCCTCCTTGGACCCAACCGGACCGGTCTACGATCCGCGCAACGTCGAGATCCTCAACCAGGGACCGGCCGCATTGACCCTCGACCTGAGCCAGGGGGTCTCCCCGACCGGAGAGGGGGCCGCGCTCAAAGCCGGCTCCGATCGTGCCCTGCAGCAGCTGCAGCTCGCGGCGACCATCAAAGATCTCACCTACGACAGCGCCAGCGGCACCCTCAGCTTCAAAGTACAGAACAACAGCGGGCACAAGCTGATCTCCGGCTTCCCGGAGGGGCGCCGCATGTTCCTCAACGTCAAGGCCTTCAAGGGTGGAAGCCTGTTGGCTGAAATCAACCCCTACAGCGACACGGCTGGAACATTGAAAGGGCTCTCTCACCCCTCTTCACCGGCACTCGGCAGCGGCGAGAGTCATGATGACGCTTTGGTTTATGAAGTTCACCCGAGCAGCACCCTGACCGGCGAGGAGCAGACATTCCACTTTGTGCTCGCCACCGGTCGTTCCAAAGATAACCGCATTCCGCCGAAAGGGTTCGATATCGTCAACGCGGCCGAACGGCACAGCGAGCCGGTCTGGCACGGAGTTATCGATCCCGACTACTTCAGCAGCGCGGAGTACGCCGGCGGGTATGACCAGGTCGACCTGACGATTCCGGCCGGAGCCGACCAGGTGACAGTCAACCTGTATTACCAGGGGACCTCGCGCGAATACATCGAATTCTTGCGGGACGAGATCAACGGCACCGGCGGCACCCTGACCCTCAACGGTCAGGGCCAGAACCCAGCCGGCGGCACAGAAACCTACGTGGTGCAAAGCGACCCCTTCTTCACCCAGCTCAAGGCGTGGGGAAATGCCATCTGGGATCTGTGGGAGCATAACCACGGCCTCGACAGCTCCGGGGTTACCGTTCCCGGCATTGTCCCGACCATAATGGCCAGTGCCGCCTGGGGTGGTGCACCGCCATGCGATCCACCAGTACCGACCCTCCTCAGCGCCGAACCGGGCCATACGAACGTCGCACTCGCCTGGACCGATCTGCATACCACCGACAACCAGGTGCTCGGTTACAACCTTTACTATGACCAGGCCGGCAAATCCCAGCTGGTGGCGGAAGTCGGTCAAATCGCCACATACACCGACAGCGGCCTGACCAACGGACAGAGCTACTGCTACAAGTTGACCAGCCGTTACGCCGACTGCGAATCGACCATGAGCAACATCCTCTGCGCCACCCCGACCAACCAGAGCGGGGGCACAACGATCGGTGCCGCGTCCCTGGTGAGCGGTGTCTATGAACCATCGGGCAAGGGGAAGAACAGGACAACTGTTTTCGTGCAGCAGCAGAGCTTCCAACTCGGTGACGCGATCATCCTCCGGGCCCACGTGATCGACCAGGCGTCCGGGGCGCCCGTCGCCGACGCGGTGGTCGAATTCACCGTCTCCGGCCCGGAAACAGCCACGGTGACCTCGACCCCGAGCTACACGGATGGATACGCCGAGGGGACCTGGTCGACCAGTGCCCCGAACCGCAAAGGGAACGGGGGGACACCCCCCGGCAGCTACACGGCCACTGTCTCAAACGTCACCCTTAGTGGAGCGACATGGGATGGTCTAACTGTTTCGACCAGCTTCTCTTTGCAGTAAAAAGATACGAGAACCTACCTTTTTCCTGATGAGTGTTTCCGAGGGGCAGATTCCCTGCCCCTCGTTTTTTTATTCTGACGCGAACTGAAATGAATTTTCGTGATTCGTTAACCAATTCCCGTTCTTTATGCTACTCTTAATAAGAAATTGACATCGCGATTCGGCAGTTGTGCGCTTTGACTAGCATATTCGGCCCCGTGGCCCAGGAAAACATCGGAGGAGCACACCATGACAGAGCAAAAAGACAACAATGAGCAACAAGAAGTCGGATTGTACGAGCGCCTGGCACAGCGCACGGCAGAGT
This sequence comes from Desulfuromonas sp., assembly GCA_002868905.1. Classification (GTDB taxonomy): domain Bacteria; phylum Desulfobacterota; class Desulfuromonadia; order Desulfuromonadales; family Geothermobacteraceae; genus BM304. The sequence goes on along the minus strand of PKUA01000046.1, from coordinate 7,307 downwards.
TGATCGAAGAGAGCAAAAAAAACGTCGACGATGCCCTGAAAAAGGCTTCGGAAGAGCTGAACAAGGCCGGCAATTACTCCAGCGAGCAGATGGACAAGGTCACATCGTATGTCCGACGTGACCTGGTGGAAAATGCCAACAAGGCGCGTGATGCCGTCAAGTCATCCGTCGACCCGCAGCGGATGGCCGCAGGCGTGCAGAGCGTCTTCTCCCGCATCCTCACCAGCACGGCCGATGCCCTGAGCGAGTTCGCCCACAAAACCGAAAAAGCCCTCGAGTTCAAAACCGGCGAAGTCACCAGTCCCGGGACTCTGACCTGCAAGGATTGCGGAGCGGAAATGCACCTGAAATCGACCGCCAGGATCCCGCCCTGCCCGAAATGCCACAAAACTATGTTCAGAAAATCTTATTGATTGACGAACCGATTCACTATCCAAGGGCGTTGCGACACTTTCCCGGTTGCAACGCCCTTGACCTTTCACCCCTGGCACGAAAACCTACCCAACGTACGAAACCTCCCCGGTTTGGCAATCAAACCCTCTTCTGCTAAGGTATGTGCTCTATCAACCAAGGCCCATGCGCCACAAACGTCAGGAATCACATGTCACCACTCGACCAAGCCCTGGAAGATCTTCAGCAAGATCCGAAGGATGCCGAAAAAAAGAAAGCCTATTACAGCCTCTTTCTCAACACGTCCTTTTTTATCCCGACTTACGACGAAAAAAGCCAGGCGGTGGCCAAAGAAGAGACGGACAACGTCCTGCCCCTGATCCTCAACGCCGACGAAACCCATTACATGCTGTTGTTCGACTCCAAGGAGCGGGCCACATCCTGGGCCAAGGCGGAGATTCATTGCCTCGTCCTCCCCGGTCACGTCGTGGTCGAGATGGCAAGCCCGGAGTTGCACTTCGGCCTCAACGTCGGAACCGACCAGCAGAAGATATTCGTCCCGGAAGAGATCTCCTGGCTCAAGGAAGCGGTCAGCAACACCAAGGCGGCAATGAGTGAAAAAGATGGGAATCCATCCTGAACGTGAAATCTGAATATTAATTCAACACTGGCAGGCCGGCAGATGGATGGGATGGTGAATCCACCCATCCTGCCTCATCCTCAATTTAACCATTTCCCGCACAAAAAAAGGGGACGCTTACAGGAGGGAGAAAAGCGTCCCCAAAGAGCCGTAGCCATCAGATGAAGACCAGGCGGTCTCTCCGACGGTACGGCGGTCTTTCCACATTCACTATAGCATTTTTTCGGAAACCGTGTCAGCCAGCAGGATAAAAAATGACCGACATCCCTCCAACAGGGAAAACAACCTGGGCAGGCTGTCAACGAAGCGGCAGGAAAATGGTTACGGCGGTACCAGAACCGAGCTCACTGACCACATCGATTCTTCCCCCATGCTCTTCAATGATCTGCTTGACGATGCTCATGCCGAGGCCGAGGCCGTTGACCTCGGTATCGGAGATATCGGCCCGATAAAATTTTTCGAAAATTTTATCGACCTGCACGGGGGTCATGCCGATTCCCTGGTCCTGCACGGAAATCGCCAATTCCTCGGCTCCCCACGAACTACTGATGACGATCTCTGAGCCCGGCTCGGAATACTTGACCGCGTTGCTGACAATGTTCTCCAGGACCTGGCGAAATCGTAACGGGTCGAGATGAGTCGTCCGCGAATCATTCTCGGAAAGAACGAGACGAAAACGATGCCGGCTGCGGCAATCCTCGAACCTCCTGACCACTTTACACACGATCGCTTCCGGCACGGTCGGTTCCAAAACCAGGGCGATGCCCCGGCCCTGCTCGAAGCGGGAGATGTCGAGCAGATCGTCGATGATCTTACTCAGGTTGACAGCATTCTCGATAATTTCATCGAGAAACTCCCCCTTTTGTTGTTGATTGAACAGGTCTTCGGCATCTTTCATCAGCTCGGAATAGCCGAGGATACTGGCCAATGGCGTACTAAGTTCGTGCGCGGTGGAGGCGATGAAATCGTTCTTCATCCGGTCCATTTCACGTAACGAAGTCTCGGCCTCCTGACGACGAACGACCTCTCTTTGCCGCTCCTCCACCTCGCGGGTCAACTGCTGCAGGGCTGCGGTATGCTGGCTGATCGCATCACTCAGGCTGGTCACGTCCTGGATCGAAAACAGGGCCAGATACTCACCTGGGTCTGTTGTTCCCAGCGGCGTGACCACCGTTTGTTGAATCCGCTGTTTCCCCCCCGGTAACGGTAGTGGCATGAAGTGCCTGTGGAGTTGGGCAGAGAAGGTGGTTGGTGGACCGCCCTGGAAAATGGGGGCGAAACGATGAGCATAACGTGACTCGCCGAGGTGAGGGAACACTGTACGAGCATCGTTGCCGACCAGATCGTCCCGGTGGGTTCCGGTCCATTCCTCCAGACAGCGATTCCAGAAACGGATGCGCATGGCCTCATCGAGGACAAAATGACCGATCGGTGAATGATCAAGAATGGAAAATTCGTTCTCCGAAGGGACGGGTCTCACTTCTGGTATAACTCACTCAAGGTCTGGATCAGAGATTCAAAGGCATCAAGTTCGAACAGGAGAAATACATTCCCCTCGATCTCCATCGACTTGACCTGGAAATTGGTTTGCACCATCAACGCCATCCCCTCCACCCCGAGATTCGGTTTACTGAGAAGCTCACTGAGGGATCCCTCGAGATAGCTTGGGAAAGAATAATCGAACGGTCTGGAGAGAATATTCCCCATGGTTCCCATGACGCCGTTGAGCAGAATGTTGCCGACTTCGTTGAGGGTCCCGGCCATCACCGCGTTCATGCCCGGCGCGCCGGGTTGTTCGCCAGTCATGGCCGTCACCAGCTTGGCAGCACTCTCGGGTGGAAACACCAGGGCAGCGCTACCGGTGAACGTCCCCTGAAAACCCATTTGCACACAGGAGAGGCGTTCGACCTTGAGATATTCCGGAACCTTGCTGGCATCGTCCAGATTAAAAAAACAGATAGAAGGAACCTGGAGATCAATATGAGCGTCGAGCATTTCATTAAGAGATGCCGCCGCACGACCGACGCCGATGTTGACGATCTCCTTCAGGGCATCGAACTGCTGAACTGACGGGATGTTCATGGCGCGCTCCTTTTATGCTCCAAGGATTTTGTCGATCACTTCCACCAGCTTCATCTTTTTGACAGGCTTTTCGAGAAAGGCTCGCGCGCCGAGACTGAAACACTCCTGGTGCTTGGACTCCTGGATATCGGCACTGAGAACGATGGCAGGGATATTGATTCTTTGTTCCCGCAGAGTTTTCAGAAAAGAGATGCCATCCATCTCAGGCATCATCAGGTCGACAAGGATGAGATCAAAATTCTGGCGACCCATCAGCTCGAGACCCTCCTGGCCATTTGCCGCTTCACTTGCTTCGTGACCCATTTCCCGCAGAATATTGCCGTGAGAATGGCGAGCCAGAAATGAATCATCTATTACCAGAATTTGGGCCATCGATCACTCCTTCTGAACAATTTTAAACGCCCCCCGCGTGTCAAAAACTCCTCGACCTCTGCTTTCGGGACATTATCTTAAAGCAGATTGAACCGAATTGCTACACTATGAGTGCTACTAATTTTCGATGGCGAAAGACAGACATTTTTCGTTCGAAATCAATCGGAATGCCGAGACCGACACCACATCCGAGGACTCCAAAACCGGCTACAGGTGAAACTGAGGCAACGCATGAAAAAAGTCAGTGGTGGAACCTGTAGCACAGCGCGATGGCTAGCAGGGGAAGACATCTCCGAAACGAGAACGAAGCAAAAGAGGACCAACAGAACCGGGACGAGGGACCATGCGACTTATGACTGATCCCGGGGGGACCCATCTTAAAGGACCTGGCTCAGAAATAGCCGGGTGCGCTCATGTTTCGGTCGACTGAAAATTTGTTTTGGGGAGCCTTCCTCGACCAACTTGCCGGCATCCATAAATAGCACCCGATCGGCCACCTCTCGGGCAAAACCCATCTCATGGGTCACGACCACCATTGTCATCCCCTCTCGAGCGAGCTGCTTCATCACGTCAAGCACCTCTCCGACCATCTCCGGGTCGAGTGCCGAAGTCGGCTCATCAAACAGCATGATTTTCGGTTCCATCGCCAGTGCCCGGGCAATAGCAACCCTTTGCTGCTGGCCCCCTGAAAGCCGTGATGTGTACTCAGACTCTTTCTCGGCGATGCCGACTTTTTCGAGAAGCTGCCGAGCTTTCGACATCGCCTCTCGGGTATCCCGTTTGCGTACCACACACTGTGCAAGCGTGACGTTCTGCAATACCGACTTGTGTGGGAAGAGATTGAACTGCTGAAACACCATCCCTACTTCAAGGTATTTTTCCGTCTTCATGGGAGATCCGGTCTAAAGTCTGATACAATTCAAAACCTTGGCAAAACAGGTGAGAAGACAAACTGGCCACGACTGGTTAAATTTCGCCGAAATTGGTCCAAATCAGCCAGAAAGACTCCTGAATCGGGCCGGTTTAGCCAAACAAAACATTTTTTTGCCAAATGTTCCCCTTTTGACTTGACGGCATTTGATCTTTTCTCCTATACCGAATTAAAATTGTGACCCTGTTGGGCACAAAAAACCAAGTTATGGTTTAAATGGTCCATCCTAATCAACTCTCAAGGAGGAGAACCCATGCGTAAACTGAAGATGTTTTTGGTAGCATCCCTCGCTCTCGCCCTGGCGACCCCGGCCATGGCCGACACGATCAAGGTCGGCGTCGCCGGCCCGCATACCGGCGACCTCGCCCCTTACGGTATCCCGACCAAGGACGCGGTCGTCATGCTGGCCGATCAGGTCAACGCCGCAGGCGGCGTCCTCGGCAAACAGATCGAAGTGATGGCGCTCGATGACCAATGCAAGCCGGAAATCGCCACCAACGTCGCCACCAAGCTGGTTTCGGACGGTGTCGACATCGTCATCGGCCATGTCTGCTCCGGCGCTACCAAGGCGGCCCTTGGCATCTACAACGAGGCGAAGGTGATCGCCATCTCCCCGTCAGCCACCAACCCGCCGCTGACTCAGAGTGGCGACTACCCGAACTTCTACCGCACCATCGCCCCGGACGACGATCAGGGGAAACTCGCGGCCGATTTCACCACCGATAAACTCGGCGCCAAGAAGATCGCCATCCTGCATGACAAGGGTGACTACGGCAAAGGGTTCGCCGATTTCTCCAAGATGTTCATCGAGAAGGGGGGCAAGGCCGAAGTGGTCCTGTTTGAAGGAATCACCCCTGGCGCCATGGACTACTCGGCCGTGGTCCAGAAAATCCGTCGCGAGAAAGCCGACGCGGTCATCTTCGGCGGCTACCACCCGGAAGCCTCCAAGCTGGTGGCCCAGATGAAGCGCAAGCGGGTCAAGGTCCCTTTCATCGGCCCCGACGGCGTCAAGGGTGACGGCTTTCTCGAAATCGCCGGCAAAAACGCTGAGGGCGTCTACGCCACCGGCCCGATGGATGTCTCCAAGTATGCCGAAAACCAGAAGGCGAAAGCTGACTATATCGCCAAGTTCGGCAAGGAGCCGGGCACCTTCTTCGACCAGGGATACGCGGCGATGCAGGCGGCCCTGAACGCTATCGAGGTTGCCGGCGGGACCGACTACGCGGCCGTGGAGAAAGCCCTGAAGAGCAGCCCTGTCGCCACCGCAGTCGGCAAGATCAAGTTCGACGCCAAGGGGGACGCCGAAGGAGTCGGCTTCTCGGTCTTCCAGGTACAGAACGGGACCTTTGTCGAGTTGCCGTAGCCTTTTGACAATCATCAACCACCGGGGGACAGGTAACCACCTGTCCCCCACCTTTTTTCCAGACTTTGATGGTCTGACAACTGCGGACGGAAGCGGATGGATTTTTTTCTTGAGCTGTTTTTAAGCGGGCTGACCCGGGGGAGCATATACGCCCTGATCGCGCTCGGCTACACCATGGTCTACGGGATCATCCAGTTGATCAACTTCGCCCATGGGGAGATCTACATGATCGGTGCCTTCGTCGCCCTGATCGTGGCCGGAGTGTTGACCATCTACGGGTTTTCCGGGGTATCGATCCTGGTTATCGCGGCACTGGTTGCGGTCATTTACGCAGCAGCCTATGGCTACACCCTGGAAAAGATCGCCTACCGGCCATTGCGCAATGCTCCGCGGCTATCACCGCTGATCAGCGCCATCGGCGCCTCCCTGTTCCTGCAGAACTACGTGTTGCTGGCCCAGACCCCTGACTTCCTGCCGTTTCCGATGCTGATCCCCGAGTTCGCCTTCATGGAACCGGTCGCCCACATCATGGGTTCCATCGAACTGGTCATCCTGATCACCAGCGCCCTGACCATGATCGGATTGACCCTGCTGATCAAGTACACCCGGATCGGCAAAGCAATGCGCGCCACCCAACAGGACATGACCATGGCCCGTCTGGTCGGGGTCAACGTCGACCGCGTCATCTCCATGACCTTCATCATCGGTTCGGTCCTCGCCGCTATCGGCGGGGTCCTGGTCGCCTCGTATATCGGCCAGATCAATTTCTACATCGGCTTCATGGCCGGGGTGAAGGCGTTCACCGCTGCCGTCCTCGGCGGTATCGGCAACATTCCGGGAGCCGCCCTCGGCGGACTGGTGCTCGGCCTGTCCGAGTCGTTTGCCGCCGGCTACATCTCCAGCGCCTACGAGGACGTGTTCGCCTTCGGTGTTCTGGTGCTGATCCTGATTCTCCGTCCCTCCGGCCTGCTCGGCAAGGCCGCCAAGCAGAAAGTCTAAGGGAGGGGAGCGACATGATACAAAACATCAAACACTCACTGCTGATCTCCCTCTGGTTCGTATTCCTGACTTTTCCGTTGATGGTCATCCGGGTCAACACGCTCAAAGATATCGTCGAATGGCGCTGGATGAATATGGTCTGGGTCGCCGTCGGGACATTTATCCTCTCCATGCTCTGGCGCTGGGCTCTGCATCAAAAGCAACGCCGGGCCAAAAGAAAGGAACTGGAAGACGAAACAGAATCATCCTCCCTGACGGCCCGCTGGCTGGCCGACACCAAGATGGTGCGTGGCGGCATCGCCGCCCTGCTGGCGATCGTTCTGGTCTTCCCCTGGGTGGTTGACACCTATCAGGCCAACATTATGGTTCTGGCACTGATCTTCGTGGTCCTCGGTCTCGGCCTCAACATCACCGTCGGACTGGCCGGCCTGCTCGACCTTGGCTATGTCGCCTTCTTTCTCGTCGGCGCCTATACCTACGGTGTCCTTTACCAGTTCACCGGTCTCGGGTTCTGGGCCTGCCTGCCGATC
>PKUA01000007.1 GCA_002868905.1 Desulfuromonas sp. | reverse complement strand
GGGGCCGTAGCGGCCAGTACGTTGGCCAGCTGGAGCAACTGGCTCATATCGATCCCGCTCTGCTTGATCATGTTCAGGAAAACGGGAAGTATCTGTGGCAGGAAGGTCGGGTCCTGCATTGCCTCGCGACCGAGGTCGGGGAGGACCTCCAGCATCAGGACTTTCTTCTCTTCGGGGTTCAAACGAAGCAACTCCTCCTTGAGCCTGGCTACCGTCTCAGTCACGCGACCTCCTGTTTTTAGCTGTTGGTTTGTGCTCGAATGCGATCGGAAAAACGTCATCGTAAGTTTTAACAAAATGCACCTCGATCCCCTCCTGCAGGTAGTCGGGAAGGTCCTCGTAATCCTTCCGGTTCCCTGCCGGGAAAATCAGGGTGGTCAGCTTGGATCGCCGGGCGGCGATGGTTTTCTCTTTCACGCCGCCGATTGGCAGCACCTGTCCGGTCAGGGTCAATTCCCCCGTCATACCGAGCTGCGTTCGCACCGGTTCAACGAGAATCATCGACAGCAGGGCGGTCGCCATGGTAATCCCGGCGGAAGGGCCGTCCTTCGGCGTTGCGCCGGCCGGTACGTGCAGGTGCACGAAATGGTTGTCGAAATAATCGGTCGGCAATCCATAGGCCGCCATTTTTGACCTGGCAAACGAGTAGGCGATTTCGGAACTCTCCACCATCACCTTGCCGAGCTGTCCCGTCTGCTTAAAACCTTTTGCCTTGCTCGCCATGGCGGTCGCCTCGATCTGCAGGGTGGTCCCGCCGAGACTGGTCCAGGCAAGACCGGTCACAACGCCCGGCAGACCCTGCAGCAGCTCATCCTGGGTGAACACCGGCTTACCGAGAAACTTTTCGAGGTCCCCGGTACGAACGGTGATCTTCTCCGTTTCACCACTGGCAAAAGCCATGGCGGCCTTGCGCATGATCTTTTTGATCCGGTTTTCCAGGTTACGCACCCCTGCCTCGCGAGCATACTCGTCGGCAATCTTCCGTAGCGTCGCCTTCGGAATCGAGACCTGGGACTTCTCCATGCCGTGCTGTTCCAGCGCCTTGGGGATCAGGTATCTCCGGGCGATCTCCACTTTCTCCTGCAGGATATAACCGGACAACCGGATCACCTCCATCCGATCGATCAACGCCGCAGGAATCGTGTCGAGCTGATTGGCCGTGGCGACAAACAGTACGTTCGAGAGGTCGAACGGAACATCGAGATAGTGGTCACGAAAGCTGTTGTTCTGCTCCGGGTCGAGGACTTCGAGCAGCGCCGAAGCCGGATCCCCCTGAAATGAGGCACCGATCTTGTCGATCTCGTCGAGCATGATGACAGGATTGGCGGTGCCGACACTTTTCATCGCCTGGATGAATTTGCCCGGCATGGCACCGATATAAGTGCGACGGTGCCCCTTGATCTCTGCCTCGTCCCGCATCCCACCGAGGGAAAACCGGTAAAAGCGTCGTTTCAGGGCAGAGGCGATCGACCGCCCGACACTGGTTTTACCGACTCCGGGAGGACCAACCAGGCAGAGGATCGATCCCGAAATGTCCCCCTTCATTTTGCCGACGGCGATGAATTCGAGAATGCGCTCCTTGACGTCCTGCAAACCGTAGTGATCACGATCCAGAACCCGCCGGGCTCGCTCGATTTTAAACGCGTCCCGGCTCATTTTGCCCCAGGGGAGAATCGTCAACCAGTCGAGGTAGTTGCGTGAAACGGTATATTCCGGGGAGGACGGTTCCAGCAGCTGGAACTTTTCCAATTCGTCCTCAATCGCATCCTGAGCTTCCGGGTTAAGCTCAAGGTCAGCCAGTCGCTCCTGGTACTTCTCGATCTCGGTGGTTTTCCCCTCTTTTTCCAGGCCCAGCTCCCGTTTGATCGCCTTGAGCTGTTCCTTGAGAAAAAATTCGCGCTGCTGTCCGGAGACTTTCTCTTCGATATCCTTGCTGATTTTGGTTTGCAAACGGGAGACCTCAAGCTCCTTCTTGAGTAACACGAGTACCTTGTCGATCCGTTTGCGGATATCGAATGTGGCCAGGATCTCCTGCAGGATCTGGCCATCCGAGCTGGTCAGGTTCGCTGCGAAATCGGCGAGGCGCCCCGGATCTTCCATGCTGGAACGATTCAGGAACAGCTTGATCTCCTCCGAGTACAGGGGATTGATCTGCACCAGCTCCTTGAGCGTGGTGATAATCGCCATGGAGAAGGCTTTCAACTCCGGATCGAGCGGCATTTCGGGACCGAGGTGGTATTCAACCTCGGCCCACAGGGTCGGACCGACTTCGAACGCACGTTGGATCACAAACCGCTCCAGGCAGTTGATCAGGAACTGGATGCTATCGTCCTCCCGGTTGATGATCTTCACGATCTTACCGACGACGCCGACCCGGTGAAGATTCTCCGGGCCATCTTCGGCATCGGCATCGAGAGCCAGCACCAGGCCGAGGGCGTGGGATTGCGATTCCATCGCTTTTTCGACAGACTGGATGGCGCCCTTGCCCGAAACCGACAAAGGAATCATCAGACCGGGAAAAGCCGGTCGCGGACGCAACGGGATCAAGGGGAGACGATCCGGGAGAGTTTCGCTGGCGAGGATCAGTTCCCCCTCCTGGTTCACCTCATCTTCCAACGCTTCGATATGTTCATGGAGTTGATCGAACTCGTCGGATTTCTCACCGGATAGATAGAGATCGTCCATGATGATAACTTCCATTACAACACCTTCCAAAAAACCTGCGTCTTGTTTACTTCGTTCGGGGAGCCGCGAGGGTGCCGGTCAAGCGGAAACGGATACTGCCGTCACGGGATGGCCTGGCCACCAGGCCAAGCATCTGCTTAAGCGAAGAATCGAGGGTGTCGGTCGGGACCAGGGTCACGGCGAGGTTCAAACGGGTGTTCTGGGCAGTCGTTCCAGGTTGCAGCGTCCCGGACACGTTGACTCCCAGGTCCCCTCCGGAAAGAGAGAACTCGGCCACTTCAAGCTCCTTCCGATCTCCGGTCACCTGTAATTTCCCTTCTCCAAGCCGCAAGACATCACCCTCCATCCCCAGGTCTTTCAAGCCGACAAGGTCGAGCCGCGCCAAAGACGTAGCCAGGTCCAGGTCGATATCCGCATCCCCTTTCGGAGTAACGGTCAACGTGGTGTCATCGATGGATCCGGCGAGAGAAAGACTGAACTGAGACAGCGGAATGGAAAATCCGAGACCGTTGCCGACCAACTGCAGATCGCCGCTCTGGTAGACGGTCGCCTGCACCCCGCCACCGGGAGTGGCGGCCTCGATCTCCGTACCGGCATTGCCGGACAGGGAACTCCAGATCGGAGCCAGGATCAGGTTCGTGAACTGTGGAACTGTCCAGCTCTCCGGGGTCACGATCCGCAGCTCTCCGACCTGAAGTCGGAACGGAAACTCTAATTGAGTACCGCGCAGTTGCACCGAAAACGGTAGCCGGGTGTTCAGTTCGCTCGAGAGTCTCGCCTGGACCAGATTGCCCGGGAAAAACAGGTGAAAACTTGCCACCAGTGCCACCAGGAATATCGCCAGGTAAGCGAGGGGCCAGACGAATCGCTTGATGGGGGAAGCGGAACTGCTTGCCGGCTGGGTTCCAAAGCTCTTCCGACCAGGCAACGGAAACTTCATCGATCCCTCCTGTATGCAGCAATCTGCACTGTCAGATCGAGGAGGCCCGGGTCATCGAAGCGGGTGGCGATCCGCATGGTCCTGATCTGCAGGAGTGCGTCAGCATATTCCACCGCATGCAGAAATTTCACCACGGTTCCGAGCGTCAGGTTCTCGAGTTTGACCTCCACAACTTCTTCTCGAACACCCTCCCGCTGACTCCCCTGTTGCGGGCGGACATAACTGAGGTTGTTCTTGGCGGCAATTTTTTCTGTCAGGTTCTCAACGAAGGAGAACAGCGAGAACCGTTTGCCGGCGGTCAATTTCTTCTCGACGTCCCTCTGCTGCCGCTCAAGGTCGCGGTAATGACTCATGATGGTATCGAACTTGGCAAGCGCCTCCTGCCGGGAGCTGACCTGACGGTCCAGGCGATGCATGGCGTTCTGATACGGGTCGATGATGCCGAAAATCAGCACAGTCAAAACCAGCACCACGGCACAAACTGCAACCATCACTTTTTCACGAAGACTCAATCGACTCATCACGGCTGCACCTCCTGCCCGGCGCGGCTGAGGGTCAGGCGAAAATCGACCTGTTTGCCGTCAAGTGACAGTTTGGCGTCCGCAATCCGTACCTCTTCGAACATGGAGGACTGTTCAAGACCGGTGGAGAGACGATCGATACTGTCAAACGAATCGGTCCGCCCCTCGATCCGGACCTCATCGGCATCGTAAGAGAAGAGCCGGATATCACTTTTCAAATCGTCAGGAGTGCGACGGGATACCTCCCGCAACGTGGTGAGGGGAGTAAAAGCACGGTCCGCACCCAGCTGTTCGATTTGCTGCTGCAGGGCGGCAATTTTACTCTGCAGTTGTTTTTGGGGATCGACAACCACCCTTTCGTTCGGGAAACTTGCCTGGAAAAGGGCGACGGCCTGGTCACGCAACGTTTCGGCATGCTGACTGCGCGCCGCGTAATTCAGCCAGGCCGATGTCGCCAGGAGAATGGTGGCCAGCAGGAATACACCGGCGCCAATCGCTAGGTTGCGCTGCAGCCTGCGCCATTCACTTTTCAGGGCGAACTGACCGGTCCGGAAATTAAGTCCTTTGTCCTTGGGTGGTCGACAGGCGCGTAACGCCAGGGCGGCGACCGGGAGTTCTGCGCTGGCCGGAGAGTGTGACAATCCTGGGAGCTTCAGGGATGTAAGATTCCAGCCCTGCTCCGTCAGCAGGGACAGCAGGTCCTCGCTGACCCCATCTCCGATCAGGCAGAAGGACAGATCGGAAGCGCGCCGGGCCGCCTGCAAAGAACGAGCTTGCTGGGAAACCTGGCGCGCCACTGCCTCGACGGCTCGACCGGCAGGCAAGGGAGTGAACCGTGTTTCCACAGCCTTTCCCTCACTTAACAGCACGAGTGAAAACTCCTGCGCGTGCACAATTCCGAGCAGCCCGTCGCGCATCTGGGACCGAATCCCGTCGACATAGCCATAAGGGGCGAGATCGAGCAGACCAACCGGCAGACCGGCCTCATCGAACGGGTTCAGGGTTTCCCGGATGACATCATTACTGACGGCAGCAGCGCAGAGCCGGTGTTCGTTGTCGGCCTTTTTCTCAAGTTGACGATACGTGACCAGATGATGATCCAGCCGGACCGGCAGCTGTGCATCCAATTCCAGCTCCAACGCAGCCGCCAGTTTCTTTTCATCGGCGAAGGGGAACGTCAGATGTCTCACCAGGCCGCTTCGGGCCGGCAAAGATGCCACCAGGCGATCCCCGACACGCAACGGCTCATCAAGCAGGCCGGAGACAATCCCCGAGAGGGATTGCCCGGTCTCGCGCGGCGCACTCGCTACCCTCTCCAGGACCGGCCCCGCCTTGCCGGAAACAGCCACGGCAACACGAACCAGTTCCTGTTTGAGCTCAATTGCAATGTAACGTCTCGACATCGGTTAATTCACCTTCTGCATTAACAGATTGTTGGCTGTTTTATCGATTACGGCTGTCACGGTGCTGGTCCCGTCGCCGATCAAAGCCTGGGAGCGAATTTCGTAAAAACGACTGGTCACCGCAAGATCGAGCTGCCGGTTCAGGGCGGAAAACGCCTCGACCCCCAGCTTCTCCTTCAGCATACTGAGAGACTCGATCGGGGCTTCTTTTTGCATGGCAACCAATCCCTCCACCACATCCTCCCGGACCTCCGCATCCCAGGCCTGAAGCACCTCGCCGGAAGCTGAGTTGACATTCAACTTGCCGTCGCCGAAGATGGTCACATGCGGCTTGAGCCGCTTCAGATCCTCCACCTCGACCCCACGCACAAGCAAGAGCTCATCGAGAGTGTCAAGCGGCGCATTTTTACAGTGGTACGGTTTCGGCAACGTCTGGTAATACCTCTCTTCCGCGCCAGCCAGCTGTTCATCATCGTCTCCGTCAATCCAATCAACCAACCCCGCGACCATCTGCTCGGGATTCGTGATACCGACCGACTCCGCCAATCTGAGCAGCCGGTCACGAACCACAACGTTGACGTTTCCGAGTTCATCGACTGCACGATTCAGGTTCAATCTCCCGTCGAGATCCACCGCTTCGATCGAAACGAATCCGTCGGCGACCGGCATGTTCTGGACCCCGACCGCCCAATATTCAGCGGAATGGTGTGCAGCGTCGTAGCTGTTGCGGTCCATCTGTAATGCCATCCGGCCAACAGTCACCCCACCCTTGGCCAGATGATAAGCCCGGGTGCTGTCACGAAACGTTTCGGTCAGCCTCAGGTCGACCAGGGTTGAAAACGCCAGTTCGCTGAGCAACACGGCCAGCAGGGTGGTGACAACCAACACCAGCAACAAAACCATACCCTGCTCGTTGCGCGGATTCGTCATGGCGTAACCTTTTGCGAAACTGTTTGGTACGGCAGATCCCAAACGGTTTCAAACGGAACATCGCGTTCGCCGCTGCGCAGAACCAGGCTGACTTGAACCGCTCGCGGCGCTGCCTCAATCCCCGCGTCCCAATCCTCTTCCCAGCCGCCGAAACCGAAAAACCGGAGACGAAATTCCCGGATATCGCCAACCACCCGCTGTTCACCTTCCTCGGGTTCCGCTTCAAACGCATTCCATTCATTTCGGAACAGGGCCAATGCCGTGTCATCACGTGGGTCCCGGTCGACCCAGTAACGCACCTTGGCAATTCCCCCGCGACTCCCACCGAACGGGGTTCGGGCCGTCGTGGAAAACAACACGTAGGGGCGCTGCCTCTCGTCCTCGCCACCGGCAAAAACGGCCAACCGCTCCTGGGAGTAATAACTCCGCAACTCGCGACCGAGCCGCTGGAAGATGACCTGGGCCCGGTGATAGGTTTCACCATCCTCCTCGAGCCTTTGCCTGGTGGCGCTCATGGAGCTGAACACACCGTAGACCGTGGTAAGAAGTATGGCGGCCACGGTCACTGCAATCACCACCTCCATCAGGGTGAAACCGGCCTCGGCAGTGCCGGGCTTCACGGGGCTATTCGAACAGAAAGGACGCAAGCTGCACCGCCTCATTCCGTTTTGTGTCGCCCCAGGCGACCGTGATATCGACCTGCTTCACCCCCTCCACCGGAGTTGAACTGAAAACCGTTTCCCAGGTGAACAATTCGAACGGCGGGTCGAAACGGCCCTTTTCGTTGCTGAATCCTACCCCGGTTCCCTGCAGCTCGGTCTCCAGTTCGGTCAGTTTTGTCTGAGCCAAAAGGATCCCCTGGGTTGTCTTCTGCAACCGTTCATGGGTACTGACCGACCTGGTCCCGAGCCCGATCAGAACCGTCAGTACGGTCGCGACCACCACCAGGGCAATCATCACTTCAAGCAGTGTGAACCCGGCGACCTTCTGCCTCGGTAAAGAGTTGCCGCAGACGGCTCTCTTCTCCACCTTAAAACTCCTGGTAACCCTGGAAGGTTTCAAGACTTCCGGTCAGGGAGTCAAGCAACAGGGTCAAATTCGCACCGTCACCATCAACCAGGTGAATCGTCGTCTGATCGACCCAACCGCTCGGCAGAAAGACCACGTTGATCTCTCCGCGGGAAAAACTCCCCCGGCCATCGATCTGCACATCCTTGAACCGTGCCTCCCCGGTTAATGATCTCTCTGTGGCCCGCCCTTCAACGTCGACGACGTTTCCATCCACAGCGACCTTCTTGGCCATGTAACGATTCCCGTCGAGGGAGAAGACCAGACGATGTTCAAGACCGGTCAGAACCGCTTCGGAATAGAGGTACTTGGCGGTGCCGGCAAGGTACCGGCTGGACCGACTGAGGTCGCTGTCGCCGAAGTGCAGCATGCGCGGCATGACAAAACCGGCGAACAGCGCAAGCAGCAAGGTGACGATGGCGACTTCAGCCAGCGTGAAACCGTTCTGGTTACTCGATTTCCCAGCTGTTGATGTCAGCGTCATTCCCTTCTCCGCCCGGTTCCCCGTCGGCACCGTAAGAAATCACGTCATACTCACTATGGATACCCGGCGAAAGATAGATGTACTTGTTTTCCCAGGGGTCGGATGGGATCTTCTTCAGGTAACCCCCGTCCCGGTAACGTTTCGGAATTCGTCCACGCTCCGGCTTGGTGACCAAGGCGTCAAGCCCCTGCTCCGTTGTCGGATAAAAGCCGTTGTCGAGCTTGAATAAGGAAACAGCCTCTTCAATGCTCTTGATCTGAACCGCCGCCTTGGTGCGGCGCGCCTCGTCCGGACGATCGAGCAGTTTCGGCACCACAATTCCGGCAAGGATGCCGAGGATAACCACCACCACCAGGATTTCAATCAGGGTGAAACCCCGCTGGTCGTTAAACATCTTTTCTTGCTGCATAATCACTCCTTATATCCCCGGTTGAAAATTTTCAACCCGGTTTTGATAGCAAAAGGATCAGCCCATTCCCTGGCTTGCCTGGAAGATCGGCAGAAGAATTGCCATCACGATCCCACCGACCAGGACTCCCATGACCAGGATCATGACCGGTTCCAGCAGGGAGAGCATACCGGTAATTGTCAGTTCAACCTGATGTTCGTATGCGTCGGCGATGCGGAACAACATCCCCTCGAGGTCACCACTTTTCTCGCCGACAGCCACCATCTGCGGCACCATGCTCGGGAAAACCGCCGTGCGTCTTAACGGTTCGGCCAGGCTGGCACCTTCCCTGACCTCGTTGGTCGTCGTCTCGAGAACGTCCTGCAGAACCCGGTTTTGTACCAGACTGCGTGAAATTTCCAACGCCTTGAGCAGGGGGACACCGTTCTGCAACAGGGTTGCCAGGGTCCGACTCAGACGGGCGGTCGTAATCATCAGGTTAATCCGGCCGAACATGGGAACTTTCAACAACCAACCGTGCAGGCGTACTTTCCCCTGTTCGGTCGATGCCCAGCGGCGACCGAACCAGGCACACAACGCAGCCAACAGGAGGATCAACCAACCATAATTCTGCAACAAATCGCTCAGGCCGATCAAAGCACGGGTCGCCAGAGGCAGTTGCTGATCGAGGTCCTCAATCATGCGGGTCACTTTCGGCAGAACGAAGGTGACCAGGAAGATCAACACGCCGACACCGACCACACCCATCAGGACCGGGTAGGCGAGAGCGGCACGTACTTTCCCGCGCAGCTGCTCCTGGTCTTCCAGAAAATCGGCCAACCGTTCCAGCACCTGGTCGAGGGTGCCACTGCTTTCACCGACCTGAACCATACTCAGGTAGAGCGCCGGAAAAAGGTTCTCCTGGCGCCCCAGACTGGCATGGAACGATTCCCCCTGAACCACGTCATCCCTGACCCGCGTTAATATCCGCGCCAGGCCCGGTTGTTCCAACTGCTCTGCGATGGTCGCCAGCGCCGTATCGAGAGCCAACCCGGCCTGTAACAATGTAGCCAGTTGGCGGGTGATTATTGCGAGATCCTGATTGCTGACACCCCTTCGCCAGCTGAACGACCATTGGCGGCGACGTACCGTGCTCTCCTCTCGCAACTGGGTTGCATAGATCCCCTGCTCCCGCAACTCAGCAAGAACCGAGCGCCGACCGCCCCCCTCCTTGACGCCGCTGACCTTGCGTCCCTGGGCGTCAAAACCGCTGTAGTCATAAAGCGGCACCTCAACCCTCCTCCTGCGTCACCCGCAAGACCTCTTCGAGAGTCGTCTCGCCGCGCATGGCGCGTTCGAGTCCGTGTTGGCGCAAACTCATCATTCCCAGACCGACCGCAGCGTTCTTGATCGTTGAAGCGTCACGGTTCTGCATCAGCAACTCCCGCACCGTATCATTCATCGGCAGTAGTTCGTAAACGCCTGTGCGCCCCCGGTAGCCGATATCGAGGCATTTCTCGCAACCGCTCCCCCGAAAGAACTTGGCCTTGCCCGCAGCGTCGGGATCGAGTCCCAGGTCCTTGAGCAGGGACGGGTCGGGCCGATGCTCTTCGCGGCAGTCGGGACAGATGCTTCGAACCAGGCGCTGCGCGAGAATACCGACAATCGACGAGGCGGCCAGGAACGGTTCGACCCCCATCTCGACCAGCCGGGTCAGGGCACCGGCCGCATCGTTGGTATGCAGGGTGGAAAAAACCATATGTCCGGTCAGGGCGGATTGCACGGCAATCTCCGCCGTCTCGCCGTCGCGGATCTCGCCGACCATGATGATATCTGGATCCTGGCGCAGGATGGAACGGAGTCCGGCTGCAAAGGTCAGGTTGATCTTCGGGTTGACCTGGATCTGACCGACTCCTGCGAGCTGATATTCGATCGGATCCTCGACCGTGATAATGTTCTTCTGCCGGTTGTTCAACCGGCTCAGGGCTGCATAGAGAGTCGTGGTCTTGCCGGAGCCGGTCGGACCGGTGACGAGAAAGATCCCGTGACTCTTGCCGATCATCGGAATGACCTCGCCGAGCAGCCGTTCGTCCATGCCGATCTCTTCCAGACCAAGGACACCGGCGGCCTTGTCGAGCAATCGCAGGACCACCCGTTCCCCGAAGGCGGTCGGCAGGGTGGAGACGCGGACATCGACATCCTTGCCGGCAATTCGGACCCGGAAGCGGCCGTCCTGGGGCAAGCGTTTTTCGGCGATATTCAGCCCCGAAAGAATTTTGATGCGGGAGATGATGCTGGCGTGGGCATTAAACGGAGGACGGAGCACCTCATAAAGAATTCCGTCGATCCGGTAACGAACGATCAACTCCGTCTCGAACGGTTCGAGGTGGATATCGCTGGCTCGTTCCTTGTACGCCTGGGTCAACATGCTGTTGACAAAACGGATGATCGGCGCCTCGTCCGAGGTGTCGAGCAGATCGGTCGGCTGCAGACCGCCGTCGAGGGACTCCTCACCGCTCATGTCGGCGACGATTTGGTCCGTCTCATCGGAGTGTTGCTCGTACACCCGGTTGATCGCCGCCAGGATGACATCGACCGGCGCGACCTCAAGCTCGGGCGTGGCATCGGTCAGGGCGGCCAGATCGTTGAGCGGATCCATGTCGAGAGGATCACCGACGGCCAACCGCAATATCCCGTCCTGCAAGGATATCGGAAACAGCCGATGGTCCTTGGCAAATGCGATCGGGACCCGGTCGATCAGATCACCGTTTGGCACCTCGGGCAACGCGGCCCGAAACGGCAAATCGAACTGTCGGGCCAGAGCCTCGGCCAACTGCCCGGCATTGATCACTTTCCGCTGCAGAAGCAACTCACCCAAACGGCCGGTTTTGCCGTTGCGTTGTTCTTCGAGAGCGGCCTCGACGGCCTCGACAGGGACTTCAAATTCGTTGCTCAGGATTGCACCGAGCGGCTGCCATTGACTCATGGATTATCAGTGGCTCCCGGACTGGCTGGCGCTTCTACACCGCTGTTGAACTTAAAGTACTCAGCCGGCACCGAGTCCCGCAGCTTCTCCGTCTGCATCCCCTGGCTCGCCAAACGGCTTCGTTCGGTGATTTCAGCCAAGTCCTGGCTGCTACGGATGATTTTCGGGGTGATAAACACCAACAGGTTGGTCTTGGAGTGAGTCGTCCCCTCACTCCGGAACAGCCAGCCGAGCAACGGCAGATCGCCGAGCAACGGAACCTTCGATTCGGTCTGCTGGACATTGGTTCCGATCAGGCCGCCAAGCACGATGGTCTTGCCGTTTTCGGCCAACACGGTATTCCGGATCTGGCGTTTGGTAAAAGTCGGACCGACTTCGTCCGGATCGCCGACCGCCGGATTCGACGGTGCGATATCGGTTATCTCCTGGAACACATTGAGCCTGACCAGGTTCCCCTCGGTCACTTGTGGAGTGAACCGCAGGGTCAGGGCCGCATCCTGGCGCTCGACCGAGACGCTTTGCGCCAGACCGCTCGAGCCGGTATCGGTCAGACGGCTTGAGATGACCGGTACGTTGGAACCGACAATGATCTCGGCCTCCTCGTTGTCGGAGGTCAGCAAACGGGGCGCCGAGAGGATATTCACGTCCGAGGTTTTCTTCGACAGGTCGATCAGCACAGACAGGGCCGGAATGGTCAATTCCTGGCCATTCAGGCCGGGAACCGTGATCGGATTGAACAGGCCGCCGAGCATCAGACCGTTAATGGTCCTGCCGAGCAGGGACGGGACACCCGAGTCACCGCTCGATGCGAGGTCGGACAAGCCGACCGGACCCGAATTGAGGTTGCTGGTGCCGAAGATCAAACTGTCAGAGCCGGTATCGACTCCACCCTGGAGCGAAACGCCGAGGCTCTTGGTGGCATCCATAGAGAGTTCAAGGATCAATGCTTCGACGTAGACCTGCTTCCGTTTGATGTCGAGTTCGGCAATGATCCCTTTCAGGACATCGAGATCTTCCGGACTGGCATTAATGATCAACGAGTTGGTCGGTTTGTCGGCAGTGATGGTGACCGGTCCCTCAGAGAGTGGCGCCTGCCCGGGGACCTTGTTCTGCCGCGAGGTTTTTTCCTGACTCTTGATCCCGGTGAGGATCTCGTTCAATGTCTTGGCCAGGCTCTCCGCATCGGCATTCTCCAGGTAATAGACATTCAACCCGGAACGTCCCTGGGGCGCCTTGCGATCGAGCTTATCGACCAGCCCGTGGATGGTTTCGATGTCGGCCGGGTCGGCAATGACAATCAAGACGTTGGTCCGCTCGTAAGCAAGCACCTTCGCGGCGCTGCGACTGGCGGTCACCCGTGCCGTGCGACGTCTTGCCGTAGATGTCGCCCCCTGGTCGGACTCGGCCAACACCTTGGTACCGATTTCGGCCAACTCCTTGGCGTCGGCGAACTGGAGTTCGATCAACTCCATTTTGGCGCCGGCACCCGGGATATCGATCTCGTTGATAATCCTCACCATCCTGGAGATATTCGCCGAGCTGTCGGTGATGATCAGGGTATTCGTCGGTTCATAGGCCGTGATATAGCCTGTTTTAGGCACCAGCGGTTTCAAGATTGAACTCGCCAACTGGCTGGCATCGATATTCTCGACCGGCACCACCCGGGTGACGTAACGATCCGAAGCGAGCCCCTCGGAGATGTTCGGCAGACTGTCGGTCAAGGCATCCTTGGTCTTGATAATCTTGTTGACTTTGCCCGACGGAACGATGGTGAACCCCTTGAGGGAGAGCACGGTATTAAAGACCTCGTACGCCTCGCCAAGGGTCATCGTTTTCGGCGAGGAGATGGTCACGGTCCCCTTCAGCTCACGCTCCTCGTAGACAAAGTTTTTCCCGGTCAGCTCGCCGATGGTCTGAACCAGCTCCACCAGGTTGATATCCTTGAAATTGAGCGAGACCTGACCTTCGGCGGCAAATGCCGGTCCGGCACCCACAACTGTCAGAAAAAGGATGAGAGTGAAAACGAATCTAAAAAGACGCAAGCGCACGAGAGACCTCCTGTTGCTCACTTGATATCGTATCGCATAATCTGCGGCTTCCCTCCTCGGCGAATCCCGATGGAAAGGGAACGAGCTTCACGTAATTGCTGGAAAATCATGAGTGCTTTTTCCGGGGAATCGAGCTTGACCTGGTTGATCTCGTCGACAATATCCCCCCGGCGCAACCCGAGATAGCTGAGGAACGTATTTGGCTGAATCCAGCGCACAAGGAACCCGGCAGTCTTGCCGTCCTGTACATACGGCTCCATCCGGACCTGCCTCATCAGCTGGTTAATGTCCTGGCGCGCCTTTTCGGCCACCTGGCGATCTATTTCGTACCTGTTGTCAGCGACCTCGCGCACCCCCGAGGTGGCGGGACGCTTTGNGTTTGGGTTGCAACCTTCTCGGGTCGACCTTGGCTGGACGACTTCTCCCCTTTGTCGTCGAACAGGACCAGCCACTCTTCCTTCCCGGAAGGGTATTCGACTAAAACACGATTCCGCTCAACCTGCTGCAGAATCGCCTTGCCGGGGATTTGGTCCCCGAGACGGAAAATCTGGGTTGTCCCACCACCGGACAAAAGCGCCAGGGAATCGGGTCCCGCCTCGACCGTCCCGTGTAAAACAAGTTTCACCCGCGGCGGTGGCGGGGTGCTCCCACTGGCCGATCCCTCGACATCCACGGCAACCGGCTCCGGCTCCGGTTCCGCCTTGGAGTTGAAAATATTGCGGGAGGTGATTGGCGCGAAATCGTCGATATCGATCACCGCCTGCGTCCTGGCGGTTTCCTCAACCGGAGCGGGTGCCACGATCACTTCGGGGGCCAAACCGGTGCCGACCAGCGAAGCACAGAAATGACCGGCCGCAATGCCGAGATAAAGCGCCAGCACTAAATAAACAAATCGAAAAACCTGCTGAGGAATCTGATCTATATACATAGGGTCAAAAATTCAGTCTCATTTTACGAGCAGGGACGATCCCCTCACTCCCTATAAACGAAGCACCGCTATTTGAATCGTCGGCGAAGCCCGGTCTGGCAGCAAAAAAACCAAGGATGTAATATATCGGGTTCTTCCCCCGTTTGGCAAGGCCATTCCCAAGGATTATGCAGGAATGAAATCGAGGACTGGATTGTCTGATTGAAGCAGGAGATATGATTCAACTCGACTCGTCTTCTTCGGCGCTGCGATATTTCGGTGCCTTGTTGACGAAATCAATGATTCTTTTCTGGTCACTGGCCAGAACATTGATGAACTGCATCCCGGCAGAACGCTGACCCCGCTCATCCAGGTCCGTCAGCCAGACGATCTCGGCCAGGGCGCAAACAGGAGGAGTGCCCGGCTCCAGCTCAATGAGGGTCATGCAGAGATCGGCAATCTCGATGGGAGGCTTCAGAGAGAAACGGAGACCGCCCGCACTGATATTGACATCGGTCTTGGTAAACTTCGGCAGCTTGGAAAAATCTTTCGTTCGCTGCAGAATGGTCGCATTCTTCTCCCACTGGGTTCTGAAGCTTCTCAAAGTCCCGTGCCCGCGGGTAAAGCGGATACCGATCCTGCAATCTCTGCGGGGATGCAGACGACGCTGAAACGCTTTCAAATCATTATTGACGACAACCCTGATTCTGGACGTGGAGAGGTGACTGTCGAACTTTCCGGTCAAACGGATACCGAGCCCCATCGATTCACTGTGCAGTTCACACAACATATCCTCGGTGAACGGGAACTCCTCTCCCGGCTTACAGTCATACGGCAACCGCAGATCAAAGCGGTCTCCCGCCGACTGCACGAAATAGGCAGTCAGGGTTTCAACCCGATCGACCTCATCATCCTGCTCCATCGGACGCAACAGCAGTTTCTGGTCACTCTTGAAATATTTACTTACCGACATAACCGATGCAACTCGATCCAAAGGCACCGCCAGAGGGCCATAGCCCTCCGGTTGTGGTTTGCACAAAATTCAACTTTCAGGAATTGTCACATTCTTTACATTTCGTGACAAGTTTCACAATCCTCCCCGACGGAAAAAGCCGTATCCCCGTCGTGGCAGGCACCGCACGACTCCCCTTCAGCCATCTGCTCCATGGTCGCCAGCGGGTTTTTCGACTGGTCGGGGGCAAACAGATCGGGATGGCATTCACCGCAACCGAACATCCCCGTATGCACTTCATGACTGAAAGCAACCGGGCCGGCATCGCTCTCAATTTTCAACTCCGGGGTCGGATGACAGGAAGAGCAATCATCCGCAACGCCAAAGGCGGTATCTCCGTCATGGCAGGCGCCACACGATTCACCGTCTCCCATCTGGTCCATGGTGACAGCAGGATTTTTACTGACATCCGGAACGAACAGATCGGGGTGACATTCACCGCAACCGAACATCCCCGTATGTGCCTCGTGACTGAAAGAAGCCGGAGCAACCGGATTGGCGATGGCGATCTCGCGCGTCGGGTGACAGCTTGAACAATCGTCGCTCACCCCGAAAGCGGTATCTCCGTCATGGCAGGCGCCACACGATTCACCGTCTCCCATCTGGTCCATGGTGACAGCCGGATTCTTGCTTGCATCCGGAGCGTACAGGTCGGGATGGCATTCACCGCAGCCGAACATCCCCGTATGTACCTCATGGCTGAACAGAGCAGGAGCAGACGGGTTGGCGATGGCGACATCGCTGACCTGGTGGCAGGTGACGCAGTCGCCTTTGACACTGAAGGCCTTGCTACCATTATGACAAGCCCCGCAGGCCTTCCCCTTTTCCATCTGCTCCATGGTGAAATCGGGATTCTTCTCCGGGAGAATATTGTAGATACCGTTGTGGCAACTCGGACAGTTCTTCCCGACCGCCTCCAGGTGAGTGTAATGGCTGAACTCGACAGAGAGCGGCATACTCACCTTATCCTTGATCCACCGGGCAGCTGTAACAGATGGCAGCGCCAGCGCAACGAGAATGACCGGGATCATAAACCTTTTCATCTAAACTTCCTCCCCGTTTCTGAAAATATCCTGCTTGTTCGTTTTCTCGGAAATTTCATTTTTCTGTTCGGCTTCGAGACCGAGACGCCCGCACAAATCATTGACGAACTGCCTGGCCACTCTTCCCGAACGACCGCCGCGCAACGCGGCCCAGTTCAAAGCCTGCTGGCGAAGGAGTGTCGGATGTAACTGCAACCGTTCTTTTTTCGCCAGGAAACCGACAATATCGAGATAATCCTCCTGGCTGAACGGATAGAAACCGAGCGAAAGACCGAACCGATCAGAGAGAGACAGCTTCTCCGCCACACGCTCTTCCGGGTGAATCTCCTCCTGGTCGGTATTGTCCGTGATACGCTCAGGCAAGAGATGCCGCCGGTTGCTCGTCGCGTAGACTAGCACATTCTCGGGTCGCGCTTCCAGTCCACCTTCGAGCAGGGCCTTTAACGCCCGGTAATCGATCTCATTTTCGTCGAACGAGAGGTCGTCGCAGAACAAGATAAAACGCTCTGGCCTTCCGCGCAACTGCCGGGCAATCTCGAACAGGTCGAACAAGTCTTCCTTCTGCACCTCAACCATGCGAAGTCCCTGGCTGGAGAACTCCTCCAGCAAACCGCGCACAGCCGAGGATTTGCCCGTTCCCCGGTCTCCCCAGAGCAGAACATTATTGGCGGGAAGCCCCTTGAGAAACTGCTGTGTGTTCCGGCGCAACAGATTGACCTGCCTCTCCACACCCCTCAGGTTTCCCAGGGAGAACAGGTCGGGATGATCGATAGCCCGCAGGGCCCCGCCTCTGGCATTTCTCTGCCAGCGAAACGCAACCCGCTCGGCGAACTCTTCAGGCGATAGACTCTTCGACGGAAGTTGCCTCTGCAAGGCCCTCTCGCCTAAACCAATCAAGTCCTGCAGCAATGGGATGAGTCTTCCCAGCTCATTTTGAGGGTCGCTCATAATCTGCCCCGTGTGCCAGAAGCTTCCAAACGCCACATATTAACAGGTTTGAAAGATTTTCAAGACAAAAAAACGACAATGATGCACGTCGGTACCGGTGTTTGCTATGCTGTATTTCATGCGAAAAAAAATATTCCTCATCGTCTTTCTCCTCTCCCTCATCTTCCTGCTCTATTCCTGTGATGACGGTCCAGGCATCTCGCCACTTCCTCCGGATGCCGTCATCCTCTCTTTTGGCGACAGCATCACCCACGGCACCGGCGCGGCAAAAGACCAGAGCTATCCCTCGCTGCTGGAGCAACTGACCGGCTACCGGGTGATTAATGCGGGCGTGCCGGGCGAGACGACCGAAGGCGGGGTCGCACGTTTGGCCGGCCTGCTTGAAAAGCATCGGCCCAACCTGGTCATCCTTTGCGAGGGGGGAAACGATTTTCTACGGAGGCGTAGCACAGCCAAAGCGAAAGAAAACCTGGACCGGATGATCCAGCAGATCAGGTACAGTGGCGCAGACGTGATTTTGCTCGGAGTTCCCCAGCTCGGACTTTTCCTCGAGTCCTCCCCGATCTACGAGGAGTTGGCAACTCATCACGAGATCCCCTTACTGGCTGAAGTGTTACCGGACATCCTCGGGGACCGCGACCTCAAAAGCGACCAGATTCATCCGAATGCCGCCGGATACCGGCAACTCGCCGAGAGAATCGCCGAGGCAATCGACGACCTGCAGGCACGATAAGCTATCGTCAAGTTTGTCCGGGATATGATATGCTCCCCGGCGATGAACGAACCCAAACCGCAGATAGTCGAAATTTTCTCCGACGGAGCCTGCTCAGGCAATCCGGGACCCGGAGGCTGGGGAACCTTGCTCAGGTTCAACGGTCACGAAAAGGAACTTTCCGGCTTTGCCCCGGAGACGACCAACAACCGTATGGAGCTGAGTGGAGCGATTGCCGGCCTCGCCGCCCTGAAACGCCCCTGCCAGGTACGCCTGACGACCGACTCCGAATATGTCAAAAAGGGGATTACCGAATGGCTGCCCAACTGGGTCAGGCGAGGGTGGAAGACCTCCGGCAAGAAACCGGTCGCCAACCGCGATCTATGGGAAGAACTCGTCAAGCTGAGTGAAAAACACCAGGTCGAATGGTGCTGGGTCAGAGGCCACACCGGCCACGCCGAAAACGAACGCTGCGATGAGCTTGCCCGGGATGCGATTCTGCGAGGAAGGGAATAACACCGCCGAGGACGACCTCACCTGCAGCATGACCTCATTCCGGAACCTTCAGGAAACCGCCGGAGACGGAAGCCTGAGCGCTCTCCGCCAGAACCATTCCCCTCGCCTGCCCCAATTGCAATTCGGACTTACGGTCAGACAATCCGATATCGACAAAAAAGCCCCTCTCAAAATTCGAGAAGGGACACTCTTCAAATCATCCGCAAAACGGACAATTTTCACAACGGAAACCCGGAACCACGACAACAAAAAATCCATTCCCAATTCAAATCGTTACAACTTAATTTCTTAATTTATGCTCCCTGACTTGAAACCATTGCATTAGTTTATCCACGGAGAAAGGCTTAAAAAAAATCTTGAGCCCCAGCTGATCGGCGAGAAACATCTCTTCCATGCTCAAAAACTCTGTCAGCAGGATCCGTCCCAAACATCCATCTCCCCTCCGACCCGGCAGTAGCTTTTCCCAGTATTTTGCGTCTGGAATACTCCCATCAACGACAAGGAAATGCCCCGGTTCATTGTTCCCGGATCGGACATTTTGCGCCATCGACCTGGCGAGCGCCTCGGGATCGCTGTCGGCGAAAACCTGGTACCGCTCGTTGAGCAGCTCGGCCAACTGATTGTCTAACGCTGTGTTCTGCTGAATCAGGTATGCATGAATCTTCCGACTGGGACTCGCTTTTGAAAAACTCATCTCCCCCTCCCTTCTGAGCTTATGCATTGTTCCGGCTCGAATAAAGACCGATATCCAATCAATCGCGGCCATTTTCCGCGAATTCTTGTAAAACCCCAGACCCCGGGAGGTCTGGGGACCCATTCGGCTACTCGGAGGTAAGGTGAACGGGTTTTCACTGTACTCCAAATTACAAACGCCCATCTCCGTACCGAAGACAGGCGTCGATATTCCCCCTCATCTCTGGATGGGAACATCAACTCTCTTCGGCGACCCGGCTGCCTCGGTGAGGCCCGTTGCTCTGCGACAGTGGATCGCTCCACCTGTGCTCTTATCGGAGAGTATGGTTATCAATTATGTTTATCTGATATTAAAATCCTTTCGCGGACGCTCGCACGCTTAACGTCCCGAACTGAATCCTCCACCTATTCCACTCTTCCAAGTCATCCAATCGCGACCCTGGCCGCGAGTCTCATTTAAGACCCCGGGCCCAATGAACCCGGGGACCCATTCGGAGGTAAGGTGAATGGGTTTTTGGCTAACACGCAAAA
Source organism: Desulfuromonas sp. (assembly GCA_002868905.1). Lineage (GTDB taxonomy): Bacteria > Desulfobacterota > Desulfuromonadia > Desulfuromonadales > Geothermobacteraceae > BM304. The sequence continues at coordinate 12,263 of PKUA01000007.1, read as the reverse complement.
CAAAAACGCCCATCTCCGTACCGAAGACAGGCGTCAACATTCCCCCAAATGCTTTTCCGAGAACATCAACTCCCTTCGGCGGCCCGGCTGCCTCGGTGAGGCCCGTTGCTCTGCGACAGTGGATCGCTCCACCTGTGCTCTTATCGGAGAGTTCGATATTTAATTGTCAAGCTATAGCAACACAATGTGTCGGTCAAGCTTTTTAATTTAAAATAAGTCGCCTCAGGTCCCGAACGGATGGACTTGTTGGAGCGGTACGACAAGGACTTCATCTCTTTTACAGTGATCACAGACGACAAGCATGTCCTGATTCTTTCTTTCGGTTTCGATCATGAGATATTTTGCCGAAACCTGAAACGATCTGTGACAGCTATCACAAATAACATTCAATGAATCGAGCATGGCCATTCCCCACCTCCAAGATCTCTGTTTCAACCCTGTTTTTCAATGCGAACGTCCAACAAATACTCTAACGTCGTAACGATTCCGGCCAGAAAACAAAAAACGCCTATCTCCGTACCGAAGACAGGCGTCAACATTCCCCCAAATGCTTTTCCGAGAACATCAACTCCCTTCGGCAGCCCGGCTGCCTCGGTGAGGCCCGTTGCTCTGCGACAGTGGATCACTCCACCTGTGCTCTTATCGGAGAGTCATGGTATTTCCTAACACAGAATAGCGTTCTACAAATAAATGTCAATCGCTTTTTGATTATAAAAAGCCAAAAAATCCCGCATAAAACCTGGAAAATTGACACGTCATGAATTTATGATTTTTGCTTTTCTATTCAGACATTTCCCCTGAATTCTCCCTGAAAAACCCATGCACACAAACATTGTTCGACAACATAGAATACGTCCACAAGGCAAATACATCCAACGGACAAATCGCCAGCCGGCATGCCAGACCCAATCCACGACTTGTTTCACAATAAAAAGTGGCAACCGCCGATGGCTCGGCAATTGCCACATATCATTGATTTGATGAAATGAAAAAGCCATGTTCGAGCCACCCGAACAGATGACTCAACCGGGCCAACGCCGTTCCCGACCCGTGTATGTGTTTGGCTTGGCCATGTCGCGCAGTCGGTCGCGACCAACCACGACCCACCCCTCGGAACGCTCGAACCTGGCGATTTTATCCTGAGCGAGGAACAGGTCAAAGGCGCGCTGGGCCATGCGGCAGATCGAACCGTCTTTCAGTTCCACACGGATCAAACTCTCCATGTTGCTCCTCCTGTACAAGGTAACGGCCCCACCATGGTCCTAACATCGCTAAACCAATAACCGCCAGCAAGCGCCTAAAACAGTGCTCCTTGCAAGCCGACCGAAGAACCCTCGAGCCGGCCCCATAAAAACTATCTGCAAATGAACCGGCTAAGTTTTGACCCTAGGAGGAAACCTGCTTGACGGGCCTCCCTTCAAGAATCCATTTCTGCACCCCCCCTTCGAGCACGAAAACCCTCTCATAACCTTGTCCTTTCAGGAACCGGCAGGCGGTCGGTGCCCGCTTCCCTTTGAGGCAAACAAGAACCAGCGTCTTATTTTTGGGCAAAAGGTCAAGACTGGAATCAAGGTTGTCGATCGGAATGTGCACCCGCTTGGGATGATCGATATAAAACGCATGGGCGTCATCCTCAAAGTTGACATCGACGAGGATCATATCTTCAGTTGCCAGCATCCCGACCAGCTCGCCAGTTGAGATCTTTTCAACCGCAACGACCGGTAGTTTTTCCACAATCTCGGTCGGATAACCAGCCCTGACCCAGGCAGGCAGGCCTTCTCGGTAAGCGAAAACATTCCTGTATCCAAGCTCGATCGCCTTCTCCGCAGCCCGCCAGGAGGCAACACATTTGACACCGAGACAATAAAAAATAATTTTTCGGGATTTGTCCCTTGGCAACTCCCTGGCGAGTCGGGCCATCGGAATGTTTACAGAGCCGCTGATATGCAGGTTATTGAACTCGATTGGACTGAGCGGGAACACCACCAGCACATCTTCATTCTGCATCATCCGGCGAACGTCCGAGGTATCGACCTCCTGGTATCCCCTGGCAGTGACAGCTGGGGCGTTCGTCACGAAACAGCCGAGAAGAAGTCCCGAAATTGCAACCATTTTCAGAAGGCGTCCCATTGTGTGCTCCTTTGTTCCGACGGACCTTGCCCCTCCAATCACTCCCGGATTATGCTAGATTAACGTATTCAAATCAACATATTTAATGTGCTAAACTCTTCATTCAGGGCGTATCCCGCCGGACAAGTTGCGGATCGTTCAGAAATACTTGCTCCATACGTTGATTATGTTATGATTTTTCCCAATTGAATCCGGCCCCGTTGATTTGCCGACGGGGTCTTTTTATGACACTCATGGTTACTCGGCAAGTCAGCAATTAACCCGAACCATCAAAGCGTAGGTTTTCGTGGAAAAACACGTTCAAACCTTCCCACCGACGGAGGACCTGGCGGCGCTGGTGCTGTACGGCATCATTGCGATGGCGCTCATCACCGCCCTGATGGGGATCACCTGGTGGCTCGGCCACAAGAGCCGCGGCGGCCGCAAGGAGGACCCGTACGAGTCTGGCGTTCTTCCCACGGGCAATGCCCGCCTGCGGGAGCCGGTACCGTTTTACCTGGTGGCGATCTTCTTCATCATCTTCGACGTGGAGGCGATCTTCATCGCCTCCTGGGCGGTCGCCTACGACCTGCTCGGCTGGGCCGGCTTCTGGCAGATCACTTTTTTTATCGTCATCCTGTTCTTCGGTCTGCTCTACCTCTGGAAGCTCGGGGGGCTCGACTGGGGTCCGGCGGCGCATCGAAAACGGCAGAGAGCAACGGATGAGTGAGCAGATTCCCGACAATGTCGTCCTGACGACACTCGATGATGTCGTCAACTGGGCGCGCAGCAACTCCCTCTGGCCGATGTTCTTCGGACTCTCCTGCTGCTTCGTCGAAATGACCACCGCCCTGACCCCCCGCTTCGACCTCGCACGTTTCGGCGCCGAAGTGCTGCGAGGCAGCCCGCGCGAGGCTGACCTGATGGTCATCTCCGGCACACCGTTCAAGCGGATGGGAGCTTCGATTCTGCGACTCTACGAGCAGATGACCAATCCGAAATGGGTCATCGCCATGGGGAGCTGCGCCAACTCCGGCGGCATGTACGATGTCTACAGCGTGATCCAGGGGGTGCACCAGATCGTCCCGGTCGATGTCTACGTCCCCGGCTGCCCACCCCGCCCGGAGGCATTCATCCAGGGAGTGATGCTGCTGCAGGAGAAAATCCGTAACGAGGAGAAACCGGCGCGCAAGGTCCTCGGCCTGTCCGGCGGCAGCGAGGGAACCACGCGACCGATCCTGGTCGACGGGGTATCCAAGAGCCGCGACCCGCGCGGTCCCGGCTACGGTAACAGCCCGATCCGCGGCACCAGCATGCAGCAACCGGAATTCTGGCAGAGCCGCTCCCACGGCATGTGGCGGCCACCGCAACCCAGGATCGAGTTCCCGGCCGGAGCGTCGGACCTGGTCAGGGCCGTGGTGGAACGATTCGGCGACGCGGTGCGGGAGGATGACAGCGCCGACATGCCGACCCTGATCAGCGATCCGGATCACCTGCCGGACCTGCTTAAGTTTGTGCGGGATGACGCACCGACCCGCTACCGGCGGCTTGAGGACCTGACGGCGGTCGACGAAACCGCCCGGTCCAAACGTCCGGCCCACGACTTCACCCTCACTTATCACCTGCTCAGCTTTGACCGGCCGGGTTACCTGCGCATCAAGGCCCCGCTCTACGGCGACAAACCGCAAGTCCCCTCGGCCACCGACCTCTGGTCCAGCGCCGACTGGTACGAGCGGGAAGTCTATGACATGTTCGGCATCGGCTTCTCCGGCCACCCCGACCTGCGTCGTATCCTGATGCCGGAGAGCTGGCGCGGACACCCGTTGCGCAAGGAGCACCCTTACCGGGCCACCGAGATGCCGCCCTTCACCCCCGAGACGGCGGCGAAGATGGAACCGCGGGAAGGGGCCGATTACTTCAAGGGGAATCCGGTCGAAGACGACGACCAGACCATGATCCTCAACCTCGGGCCTCACCACCCCGGGACGCACGGCATCCTGCGCCTGGTGCTGAAGCTCACCGGTGAGGAGGTCGAGGATGTCGATCTCGATATCGGCTATCACCACCGCGGCGCGGAGAAGATCGGCGAGCGGCAGCACTGGAATCAATACATCCCCTATACCGACCGGATCGACTACCTCTCCGGGGTGCAGAACAACCTCGCCTACCTCCATCCGCTGGAGACCATGCTCGGCGTCGAGGTGCCGCCGCGCGCCGCGTTCGTCAGGGTCATGCTGTGCGAACTGTTCCGCATCGCCAACCACCTGGTCTGGCTCGGAACCTTCGCCCACGACGTCGGAGCGATGACCCCGGTTTTCTTCTCCATGGAGGCGCGCGAAAAAATTTTCGACATCGTCGAAATGATCACGGGTGGGCGCATGCATCCGAGCTGGTTCCGTATCGGCGGGCTGCCGCGCGACCTGCCTGATGGCTGGCAGGCCGTGGTCGCCGCCTTCACTGACGGCTTCGCAGAGAGGATCGACCAGCTCGACAAGCTGCTGACCGACGGGCCGATTTTCAGGATACGGACCGAAGGGATCGGTCCGGTCAGTCTCGACGATGCCCTCGATTGGGGGATGAGCGGTCCGAACCTGCGCGCCTGCGACTTCGCCTGGGACCTGCGGGAAAAGATGCCCTACAGCAGCTACGAGCAGTTCGACTTCGACGTGGTGACGGCCAGCGGCGGCGACAGCTTCGCCCGCTACCTGGTCCGAATGGGAGAGATGCGCCAGAGCCTGAGCATCATCAAGCAGGCGGCGGAAAAAATGCCTGCGGGGCGCTATGTCACCGACGACTACCGCTTCGCCTACCCGGAGCGGCAAGACGGGCTGCAGGATATCGAGAGCCTGATTCATCACTTCTGCAACGTCACCAGGGGCATGACACCGCCGCGCGGCGAATGCTACCGGGCGATCGAATCGAGCAAGGGTGAGTGCGGCTTCTACCTGGTCTCGGATGGTAACAACATCCCGTACCGGCTCCGTATCCGCACCCCGAGCTTTGCCCATTTACAGATGACACCGTTGATGAGCCGTGGCTGGCTGATCGCCGATCTGATCACCATCCTCGGCTCGATCGACTTCGTCCTGGCGGACCTGGATCGTTGAGATGGAAACTGTGAACCAAACGACAGGAAAAGACGTCTTGCTGCCGGATGACACGATCGAGGCGTTTCGCGCCAAGGCGGCCGACACGCCGCACCCGCGCGAGCTGATCGTCGACCTGCTGCGGGCGATCCAGGACCACCACGGCTGGGTGCCGGACGCCGGCATCGAGCTCGCAGCGCAGACCCTCGGCCTGTCACCGCTGCAGCTCGAGGAGATCGCGACCTTCTACGACAAGATCTACCGTCAGCCGGTCGGACGGAAGGTCATTCACCTCTGCGACTCGATCTGCTGCTGGACGACCGGGGGAGAACAAGTCGCCGAACTGCTGCGGGACAAGCTCGGGATCGGTTTCGGCGAGACGACCCCGGACGGAGTGTTCACCCTGCTGCCGACCTGCTGCCTCGGCGCCTGCGGCGACGCCCCGGCGATGATGATCGGCCTGACGACCTACGGCAGACTGACCGCGGAAAAGATTGATACGATTTTGCGAGAGATAAGGCAACAGATAGACTGACATCCCTCACCCGGCGACTCTGGAATTTTTAGGCAAACATGAACGATTACCCGCAAATCCTGTTCAAAAACCGCGTCGTAGGCGAGACTGCCTTCATCGACCGATTCCGGGCCAATGGAGGATATCAGGGCCTGGAAAAGGGGCTGCGGGAGATGACACCACAGGAGATCACGGCGACGGTCAAGGCGTCCGGCCTGCGGGGGCGCGGGGGTGCGGGGTTCCCGACCGGTGTGAAGTGGTCGTTCTTCCCCGCTGACCAGCCTGTTGAGAAATTCCTGGTGATCAACGGTGACGAGATGGAGCCGGGGACCTACAAGGACCGCCAGTTGCTGTTGGCCGACCCGCACCAGTTGATCGAAGGGGTGATCCTCTCTGCCTTCGCCCTGCAGGTGTCGCACGCCTACATCTTCATTCGCTATGCCTATGAGGAGTGCAGTCGCAATTTGGAGCAGGCCATCGCCGAAGCGAAAGAGGCCGGCTATCTCGGCCGGGACATCCTCGGCACCGGCTGGGACCTGGAAATACATCTGCACCGCAGCGCGGGACGCTATATCCTCGGCGAGGAGACCGCCCAGCTCAATGGCATTGAGGGAGTTCGCCCCAACCCGCGCAGCAAGCCGCCGTTCCCGGCAGCCAAGGGATTGTGGGGCAAGCCGACCAACGTCAACAACATTGAGACCATCGCCTGCATCCCGCACATTATCACCGGCGGGCCGGGCTGGTTCATCAACCTCGGCATAACCCAGGGTGGTGTCGGCACCAAACTGTTCGGGCTCTCCGGTCACCTCAACCGGACCGAATGCTTCGAACTCCCGGTCGGCATTCCGTTGCGCGAAGTGGTTGAAACATTCGGCGGCGGCGTTCGGAACGGGAAGGGTTTTAAGGCGTGTCTGCCGGGAGGAGCGTCGACCCCGTTCCTGACAGCACAACATCTCGATACCCCGATGGACTTCGAACCGCTGGAGCAACTCGACAGCCGCTTCGGTACCGCCGGTGTCACCGTATTCGACGAGACGACCTGCATGGTGGGCGCAACCCTCAACCTGATCCGGTTCTTCGCCCGCGAAAGTTGCGGCTGGTGCACTCCGTGCCGGGACGGGCTCTCTTTCGTCCAGTGGATTCTGGAAGAGATCGAGGCGGGGCGGGGGAACCGCGACCAGATCGCCATGCTCAAGGATCAAAAAAAGAACATCACCGGGCGCTCCTTCTGCGCCCTGGCCGAAGGGGCGATGGGCCCGCTCGACGGGCTGCTGCGCCATTTCGAGCAGGAGCTGGAAGACCATGTGAAACTCGGGCGTTGCCCGTTTGGAGACTGAACATCGATAACGGGTAGAGACGTAGCATGCTACGTCTCTACAGGACCAGACGTTCCTTATTGGACAAACATATATGCCGACCCTGACCATCGACAACAAGAGCATCACCGTTCCCGACGGCACCAATGTGCTCGAAGCGGCGCAGCGGCTCGGCATCGTCATCCCGCATTTCTGCTATCACGAAGCGCTCGGTGCGGTCGGCGCCTGCCGGCTCTGCGCCATGATGTTTGAAGAGGGGCCGGTCAAGGGTCTGCAGATGGCCTGCATGGTGACCGCCCAAGACGGGATGCAGATTTCCACCCTCCATCCCGAAGCGCAGGAACTTCGCTCCCACGTCATCGAGTGGATGATGCTCAACCATCCCCATGACTGCCCGGTCTGCGACGAGGGAGGGGAGTGCCAACTGCAGGACATGACCATCGCCGGCGGACACGGTCGCCGGCGCTACGCAGGCAAAAAACGGACCTGGATCAACCAGGACCTCGGACCGTTCGTCGTCCAGGAGATGAACCGCTGCATCCAGTGCTATCGTTGCGTCCGGACCTACCAGGACTATTGCGGCGGCGATGACTTCGGTGTCATGGGCTCACGCAACCGGCTGTTTTTCGGCCGCTTCCAGCCAGGGAAACTGGAGTCCCCGTTTTCCGGCAACCTGGTCGATGTCTGCCCGACCGGCGTCTTTACCGATAAGACATTCCGCTTCAAGACCCGCTACTGGGACATCGAGGAAGCCCCGGCGGTCTGTCCCCACTGTTCCCTCGGCTGCACCGTCATTCCCGGAGCCCGCTACCGTGAATTGCAGCGGGTCCGCGCCGGCGTCAACCGACAGACCAACGGATTCTTCATCTGCGACCGGTCTCGCTTCGGCTACGGATACGCCAATCACCGGGAGCGCATCCGTCAACCGAACTGCCAGGGAGCCGCGACCAGCTGGCGTGAAGCCCTGGAGCACTTAAAAGAACGGCTGGGGAAAGTCGTCAATGAGTATGGCCCGTTAAGCGTGGCCATCGTCGGCTCCCCCCGCTCATCCCTCGAGTGCCAGGCCCTGTTGCGGGAATGGACGCGTGAACACGGCTACCGCCCCCCCCTCTTTGAAATCGACAACCGCCGCGACCGCACCGCGAGAATCCTGGCTGCCGGCCTCGGCAAACAGGCGCGCAGCATGGCTGAGATCGCCGACAGCGACTGCCTGGTCATGCTCGGCAGCGACCCGCTGAACGAAGCGCCCCTGCTCGCCCTGGCGATCCGTCAGGCGGTACGCAACGGATGTCACGTCACCTGCCTCGACCCACGGGCTGTTAAACTTCCGTGCGCGGCGAGCCACCTGCCGGTTCAGCCGGAACAACTTCTACCGGCCATCAACGGCCTGGTCGCCAACCGCTTCGAGGAATTCGAGCGGCAAGATCAACTTTTTCTGGAAGGGGCCGCCGAGCGCCTGGGCCGTGCCGAACGACCGGTCCTGGTCGGCGGGGGTGACCTGCTCGGACCGGAAGGGACCGAAGCGCTGCTCAAAGCGGCGCGCAGCCTGAACGCCGGACTGTTTGTCACCCTTGGCGGACCGAACAGTTACGGCGGCGCCCTGCTGAGCGAAGACGGCCCGGACAGCGAGGAAATGATCGAAGCCGCGCTCGAAGGTGAGATCAAGGCGCTGTTCTGCATCGAGGCCGACCCGCTGACGGAAGGACCGGCACGTTCGGCCCGCGCCCTCGGCCAGCTCGAGCTGCTGGTGGTCTGTGATCACATGGTGAATCGGACCGCCCGCAGTGCCGATATTTTCCTGCCGACCACCGCCCCGCCTGAGGCAGCCGGAACCTATATCAACAATGAGGGGCGGATGCTGCCGTTCGGCGGAGCCTATGCGCCGGGCCTGCCGCTCCGCGATATCGGCGAGGGGGGACATCCCCCCCGCACCTTCTCCAACATCACGACCGGCGGGGAACCGCGTCCCGCCTGGGCGATCCTCGCCACGCTGCTGCAGCGGCCGCTCGATTTCGACTCAATCCATCACGGGCTGGAGTCCGACCCGCACTTTGCCGGGCTCGGTCTGCTCTCTCCGGGCGGAGAGGGGCGGCGAGTCACCGATGCCGGCATGCTCCCTCCTGCGGCACAACCGGAATTTCCGCACTCCGCCCCGGAAGGAAGCCTGCCGCTGCTGGTGGTGGAAGCACTGTTCGGCACGGAACCGCTTTCGAGCCTCTCCCCCGCCCTCGAACCGGTCATCCCCGAAGCGGCCGTCCAGCTTCACCCCACGACCGCGGCTCGCCTCGGCATCAGCGACGGCGAAACAGTCAGCCTGCGCACCGAGTTGGAGCATCTGCGGTTGACCGCCCGCACCGAGGCGGAGATGGTCCCCGGTCTACTGGTCGCCTATCGACTGCGCGGGACACCACTGGAGCTTCTCCCCGTTGGCAAGATCACGCCATGTCTGCTGGAGAAAGGGGGGAATGATGCCTGACTGGATCATTACCGCCATCCTGGTCGCCATCAAGCTCGGCTTTGTCCTGGCGCTCCTGCTGACCGGTGCCGCCTACCTGGTGTTGGCGGAGAGGAAGCTGCTGGGGCGGATGCAGCTCCGATACGGACCCAACCGGGTCGGTCCGTTCGGCCTGATGCAGCCACTGGCGGACGCCGTCAAGCTGTTGATGAAGGAAGACTTCATCCCCGCCCAGGGGGACAAGGTCCTTTTCTTCATCGCTCCGGGCATCGCCGCCGTGACCGCGCTGATCACTTTCGCCGTCATCCCCTTCGGTCCGCCGCTCCGCCTGTTCGGTCGGGAGATGCCGCTGGTCGTCTGCGACCTGAACATCGGCCTGCTCTACTTCCTCGGACTCTCTTCCCTGGCGGTCTACGGGATCGCCCTCGGCGGCTGGGCCTCGAATAGCAAGTATGCCCTGCTCGGCAGCATCCGCGCGCTGGCGCAGCTGATCAGCTACGAACTTTCCATGGGACTCAGCATCGTGCCGGTTGTATTAATGGCCCGCTCCTTCTCCCTGACCGAAATCGTCAATGCCCAGACACATATTCCGTTTGCCCTGCTCAACCCGCCGGCTTTCCTGGTCTTTCTGATCAGCGTGCTTGCCGAAAGCAAACGGACGCCGTTCGACATCCCCGAGGCGGAAAACGAGATCGTGGCCGGTTTCCACACCGAGTACTCCGGTATGCGCTTCGGCATGTTCTTCGTCGGCGAATATATCAACGTGATCATCCTCTCCAGCATGGTGACCGTCCTGTTCCTCGGCGGCTGGCACGGCCCGCTGCTGCCCGGGATCGTCTGGTTCTTCGGCAAGGTGATGCTGATCGCGTTTCTGTTCATCTGGACCCGCGGCACCCTCCCCCGCTTCCGTTACGACCAGCTGATGCACTTCGGCTGGAAGGTGCTGGTGCCGATTGCACTCTTGAACGTCGTGGTGACCGGAGCAATCCTGCTCCTGCTACAAGGATAGGACTAAACCACCCCCTTGAGAAAAGGGGGAGAGATGTTATGAACCTGATCAGAGGAATCAAAGGGACCGCCCAGGCCTACTGGATCACCCTGCGAACGATGTTCCGCAAGCCGGTGACCATCCAGTATCCGGAGCAGAAACGCCAGCCGTTTCCGCGCTACCGGGCCAGGATCGTCCTGACGCGGGACCCGGACGGCGGAGAGCGTTGCGTCGCCTGCTATCTCTGCAGCGCGGCCTGCCCGGTCGATTGTATCTCCATGCAGGCGGCCGAGGCGAAGGACGGTCGGCGCTACGCCGAGTGGTTCCGGATCAACTTCACCCGCTGCATTTTCTGCGGGCTCTGCACCGAAGCGTGCCCGACCCGGGCGATCCAGATGACGTCCGATTATGAAATCTGCAACCGGGATCCGCTCGATCTGGTCTATGAAAAAACCGATTTGCTGATCGATGACACGGGCAAGGACCCGGATTACAACTTTTATCGTCACGCCGGCATCGGCGTGGTCAATCCGCGCGGCGGCAACGAGGACGAAAAACCGCCGGCCGATGTCAGGGACCTGCTCCCTTAGCGGCAGGAAAGGAACGATGGCTGCGATCCTTTTTTACATACTTTCGGCGGTGGCCCTTGGCGCGACCCTGATCTGTGTCACCCGGCGCAACCCGGTGCACGCAGTCATTTACCTGGTCCACGCCTTTTTCGCCCTGGCGATGATCTTCTACCTGTTCGGCGCACCGCTGGTGGCGGCCTGGGAGGTGATCATCTACGCCGGGGCGATCATGGTGCTGTTTATGTTCATCATCATGATGCTCGAACTCGCCCCGGACCAGACGACGGAAGGCCCCGGCTGGAAACGCTGGCTGCCGGTGCTGCTCCTTTCCGGGACCCTGGTCGTCTGCACCCTGCTGCTGATGTTCGCCGATGCCGAAACCGCCTCTGGCGTACCGCGTTATTATGCCTCACCGCGCACCTTCGGCTACGCCCTGTTCAAGGAGTATGCCCTGGCGGTCGAGATCGTCTCCTTCCAGCTGCTGTTCGCCGCCGTCGGCGCTTTTTACGTCGGACGCCGGGAGAAGAGAAAACCCAGGAGGGCGCCATGATCGTTCCCTTGCAGCATGTCCTGGTGGTGGCAGGGTTGATGTTCGGCCTGGGGCTCGCCTGCGTGCTGACGCACCGCAGCCTGATCATGATCCTGATCGGCGTCGAGGTGATGATCAACGCGGTCGGCCTGGTGCTGGTCGCCTCCTCCGCTTTCTGGCAGCAGGTCGATGGTCAGCTGGTCGTGGTCCTGCTGATGGCACTGACATCGGCGGAAGTCTCGATCTCCCTGGCGATGGTGGTTTACCTGCATCACCGCAAACGGAGCGCCGACTCCGATGCCTTTGACGAGATGAAGGGATGAACGCGAAACTGCTTTTCATCATACCGCTGCTGCCGTTACTGGCGGCGACCGTCAACGCCCTGGTCGGGCGGCTGCTGCCTCGCGTCTGGCGGGGTATCCTGGCAGTCGGCGCGGTCGGCTGCTCCTTTCTCCTGACTTGCCTGCTGTGGCAACTCAGCGCCGGCGAGGGAACCAGGACCACCCTGGCGACCTGGCTCGCGAGCGGCAACTTCCGGGCCGATTTCGGCATCCTGTTCGATCCCCTGTCGGCGAGCATGACCCTGATGGTGACCGGAGTTTCGACCCTGATCCACCTTTACGCCGTCGGTTACATGGATCACGAAGAGGATACGGCTCGTTTTTTCACCCTGCTCAACCTGTTCGTCTTCTCCATG
>PKUA01000047.1 GCA_002868905.1 Desulfuromonas sp. | reverse complement strand
TCAACATCGAAGAACTGGTCAGTAAATATATTTTCGAATCCAAGGAATAAGGAGTCGCGGATGGCAAAGCTCAAAACCCGCTCCATTTTTTTGGCGGTCTTGTTCACCCTCGTTCTTTCGTCCGCACCCTTCTCGGCAGCTTTTGCGACAGGGCTGCAACCCGCGCCAGACGATACTTTCCTGGACGAAGAATTCGATGACCCGTTTGCCGAGGAGGAATCATCGGCCGAAATTTCCGACCCGATCGAACCGGTCAATCGTGCCATGTTCTGGTTCAACGACAAACTCTATTTCTACCTTTTCAAACCGGTCGCCAAGGTTTGGCGTATTTTCCCCGAACCGATGCGAAATGCCACCGGAAGAGTTTTCGACAACCTTGGCGCGCCGGTCCGCGCGCTAAACAGTGCGCTGCAGTTCAACCTTTCAGGCACCGGACGAGAGGTAGGTCGTTTCACCATCAACACCACCATCGGCTTGCTAGGACTATTTGACCCTGCCAAAAGCTGGTTCGAACTTGAACCTCAAAAGGAAGATTTTGGCCAGACCCTGGGGAAATATGGAGCCGGACCGGGCTTCTACCTGGTACTTCCCGTGTTCGGGCCTTCAAACCTGCGGGATTCGGTCGGACTGGTCGGTGATTACTTCGTTGATCCGATTTCCTCCCCCTATTATTTCAAACTGAAATCGGTTGAACAAATCGCCCTCAAGTCTACGGACAAGGTCAACTTCCTGTCCCTGGATGCGGACACGTATGAAGGGATTGCCAAGGAATCCCTTGACCCGTACCTGACCATACGATCGAGTTATACCCAATATCGTGAAACCCTGATCAAGGACTGAATGAAAGAGAGCTGCCATGTTGCGACATATTATTATCTTCCTCGGCCTCGCCACCCTGCTATTCTCCTCCAGCAGTTTCGCCATGCCGGATCCCTTACAACAGTTGCAAACGACCGTGGACGCAGTCCTAGTCCTGCTTGGAGACAAAAATATGGACTCCGAGCCTAAACGGGAGAAGATTCGACAATTGGTGGTGGAGAGGTTTGCCTTTAATTCAATGGCCCAGCGCACCCTCGGTAAAAACTGGAGAAAGGCCGACCAGGCTGAACAAACGAGATTCATTGCCCTTTTTAGCGACCTTCTGGAGGCAACCTATCTCCATCGGATTGAGGCTTACACCAACGAAAAGGTTGACTATGGCAATGTCAGGCTAAAAAACAATAAAGCGATGGTCGAAACCGAAATTGTTACCAGCAGCGTTGCTATTCCGATCCACTACAAACTCCTTCAAGAGAAAAACTCCTGGAAGGTCTATGACGTCGTCATTGAAGGCGTCAGTCTGATAAGAAATTTCCGTAACAGCTATGACGACATTCTTGAACGGGAAGGCTTCCCCGGACTCTTCAGCAGAATGGAGCAAAAAATTGCCGAATTAAAGCAATAGATGGGCAGCTTTGCAACAACCTCAATATAAGTGCGAATGGGACTGTCCCCTGTAAAATTCAAATAATTCTTGCAAAATGAAGAAATTCTATGATAATGCTGTCATACTGCTTAAAATAGAAACAGTAAATGATATGCCAAAACTGACCAGAATCCTCAATAAACCGCGCACCCACGGGGGGTATTGCGGTTTTTTACTGCATGGGTAGCATACCCAACAGCTAGACCGATGGGTCTGACAAGGAGTGGAAGATGGCAGAAGGTACTGTGAAATGGTTTAATGATTCCAAAGGATTCGGCTTTATCGAGCAGGAGGGTGGTCCCGACGTTTTCGTCCACTTTTCCGCAATTACCATGGAGGGATTCAAGTCACTGGCCGAGGGGGACCGTGTCAGCTTTGAAATCACTGAAGGCCAAAAAGGCCTGCAGGCGGCCGAGGTTAAAAAAATCTGAATGGCCCCAACCAAGTCCCAGAGCCCCGTGGTTTTGCCGCGGGGCTTTTTTATTGCTTAAATCCGTAGAAGGTCAATCCAGACTCAGGTAGACTTGGGTACGAGCCTATTGCCAGAGTGATTCATCTGCCCACCATCTACCAGCGCCACCGGAGTTTAACATGTCGATACATTTCCCCGCGACCGGTTCCGAGCATGCCGGTTTCCTTTTTGAAGATCAAACAGACATCCCGGAGCTTAATTTTTCCGTTATCCGATTGCGTCACCTCAAAACCGGAGCGCGACTGCTTCACATTGCCAATGACGACCCCAACAACCTTTTTGCCGTCGCCTTTCGTACCCCTCCGACCGATTCAACAGGCGTTGCCCACATCCTGGAACACACGGTACTGTGCGGTTCCCGACGCTACCCGGTGCGGGATCCCTTTTTCGCAATGCTGAAGCGTTCTCTCAACACCTTCATGAATGCACTAACCTCCAGCGACTGGACCTGTTATCCTTTTTCCAGCCAAAACCGCAAAGATTTCAACAACCTGCTCGGCATATACCTCGATGCAACTTTTTTCCCCCTGCTGCGGGAGTTCGACTTTCGTCAGGAAGGGCACCGCTTGGAATTTCTCAATAACGATCCGGACCAGCCCCTGACGATACAGGGGGTGGTCTATAACGAAATGAAGGGGGCCATGGCTTCACCGTCCTCTCTCCTGGGAAGACGCCTTGGCCGTTCTTTATACCCGAGCAGCACCTACCGTCACAATTCCGGTGGCGAACCGGCCGAAATCCCACAGTTGACCTGGGGACAGTTGAGGGAGTTTCATCACCGGCACTACCACCCGAGCAACAGCTGGTTTTTCACCTATGGCAGCTTTCCGCTGAAAGAGCATCTCGAAGCAATTGATGAGCTTGCCCTTTGTCATTTCGAAGCACTCGATACGGACACCTCCGTGGCACCCGAAAATCGCCTGACGAAGCCGTGGAGAGTTTTAGAGACTTTTCCCTTGTCACCAGATGAAGAACCGTCGGGCAAAACCATGGTTCAGGTTGCCTGGCTGGCCAACGACATCGAGGACATCGATGATCGGCTCGCCCTGACCCAGCTCTCCAGTTTATTACTCGGCAACCCCGCGGCCCCGCTTTATCGAGCCCTGCTAGAATCAGGACACGGGAGCAATCTCGCTCCCGGCAACGGCTACCACGAGGAAAACCGAACCACCTATTTTGCTGCAGGCCTGCAGGGAACCGAACCGGAAAATGTCGAAGCCATAGAAAAACTGATCCTGTCAACACTTGATGAAATTGCAGACACCGGTTTTTCCACCGAACGGATCGACGGCGTATTGCAGCGCTTCGAATTTGCCAATCGCGAAGTCGGGGGAGACCACTATCCCTATCCGCTGTCACTCTTTATGCGCCTTCTCGGCCCATGGCTTCATGCGGACGATCCCATCAGCCCGCTTCGACTCGAAGAGAATCTGTCCCGACTTCGCACCAACCTGCACGAACCGGGGTTTATCCCCAAACTTATCCGTCGCTACCTGATCGACAACCCACATCGCGTCACCTTGACTCTGAAACCAGACCAGGAACAGCAGAAAAAGGAAGACCTCGCCCTGAAAAAGGACCTGAAAGAAATCGGCAAGGGGCTCACCGCCAAGGACGTCGAAGAGTTAATAGAGAAAAACCGCCAGCTGCAACTGGAGCAGGAAACAGAACCTGACCTTTCCTGCCTGCCGACCCTGGGCCGAGAAGACATTCCCGCCAGCGAGATGCTGGTGCCGTCAGAACTGCATCGACTTGAAAAACTGAATTGCCACACTTTCCCACAACCAACCAACGGCATCGGCTACCTCAATTTGGCTTTTCCGACCAACAGTCTGTCATGGGAAGAGCAGACAATGCTTCCGGCGCTCGGGGTCCTGCTCACTCAACTGGGTGCGGGAGATTCTTCCTACACGGAAATGGCCGAACGGATGGAACGATTTACCGGCGGCATCTATTTCAACAATGAATTGCTGGAAAACCTGTGGCAGACGGATCAATACGATTGTCGTCTCCATGTAAAGGGGAAAGTCCTCTACAGGTATCAAGATGAGCTGCTGGATATCCTTGCCGACCTGCTCACCAAACCCAACTTTTCAGATCACTCCCGCATCCGTACGGTACTAGGACAGGTGAGAACATCTCTGGAAAATTCCATCCCAGGCTCCGGCCACAGTTATGCAGCCAGGGCTGCTGCGGCTCCACTCTCCGTTCCAGCACGGTTACGGGAACAGTGGAGCGGCATCACCCAAATTCGTAATATTCGCAAATTAAGCACCCTGAACTCCGATGCCCTCCGGGAAACTGCTGAAGAATTGTCCTGCCTGGCCGGTAAGCTGTTCAACCATCGAGGCCTGGAACTTGGTGTTACGGCTGAAAATGATGCGCTTCCGGACTTTTTGGATCGATTACCTTCACTATTGAATGAACTGCGGAATCACCCTGGGACCAATGAAGCCTTGACCGATCAACCATCTCTCAAACCGCTACACCACGGTTTCGCCTCCTCGCTGCCGGTTGCCTACTGCGCCAAAGTCGTTGCCACGATTCCAATGACCCATGCAGACGCACCGTCTCTGCAGGTGCTCGCAAAACTTTTGCGTTCCGGTTACCTGCATCGCGAGATCAGGGAGAAGGGAGGAGCTTACGGCGGGTTGGCTGGTTACAATTGCGAAGGGGGCCTTTTTTCTCTGCTCTCCTACCGTGACCCCAACATTTCACGCACTTTGCAAGTTTTTTCCGACTCTGCCGAGTGGGCCGCCGCGGGGAGATTTTCAGAACAGGAGATTGATGAAGCCGTTCTTGCGACGTTCAGTGATCTTGATCGTCCGCTGTCGCCTGGAGGGCGTGGGTCCCGAGAATTTCTAAATATCCTGCAGCAACTGACTCCCGAGCGTCGCCAGAGATTTCGATCGGACATTCTTGACACCACACGGGAAAAATTGATGCGTGTGGCCGAAAGCTACCTCATCAACAAGGACGGGGAAAGTTCCATCGCGGTCCTCGCCAATGCGGAAATGCTGGAGACAGCCAATCGAGAACTCGAAGGAAGACCGCTTGAGATAGAACCGCTCTGACCAACCGTCTGTTTAGCGGACGACACTCAAAGAATCGACCAGAAAAAACAACCCCCTCAGCCGACATCGGCGAGGGGGTAAAGAAATTGCTGAAACCTATCGATTTCGAAAAACATGCTGACTGTGCCGCCTCAAGCGGACGGTTGAACGCCGCCGGGGTCGGTTATTGAAGCCTCGCCGCACACTCAGTTGCGCCGGCCAATCCCCCGGTAGGCAAACCCTTCGCTTTTCACCAGTTGCGGATCATACTGATTTCTTCCATCAAATATCAGATGCTGCTTCATCAAACGACGCATTGCTGCGTAATCAGGGCTTCTGAACGGTTTCCATTCGGTGACCAGAACCATGGCATCGACACCATCGATAGCTTCGTACTGATGTTGGGCCAGCACAAGCCGTCCGCTCTCCAGCCACTCTTTTGGGAACATGGTCCGGGAAACATCCATGGCAACCGGGTCGTAAGCGGACACGTTGGCCCCTGCTTCCACCAGTGACATAATCAGGCCGAGAGATGAGGCTTCCCGCATATCGTCGGTTCCTGGTTTAAAGGAGAGCCCCCAGATTCCAAAACGCAATCCTTTCAGATCAGTGCCAAAGTGCTCGAAAATCTTACCAGCCAACACCTTGCGCTGTTGACGATTGCGCTCTTCGACCGCATTGAGGAGAACCGGCTCAAACTCAGCGGTCTTGGCAGTATGAACCAAGGCCTTGACATCTTTGGGAAAACAGGACCCGCCATATCCGCATCCTGGATAAATGAAATGAAATCCGATCCGTTGATCCGACCCAATCCCGCGACGCACATTCTCAACGTCCACATCGAGCCGATCGCACAGGCAGGCGATCTCATTGATGAAAGAAATTTTTGTCGCCAGCATGGCATTTGCAGCATACTTGGTCATTTCAGCATCGCGAATACCCATGAAGATGGTCCTGTCGTGGTTACGATTGAACGGCAGGTAGAGTCTTCTCATCAAGGCAGACGCTCTTTCACTATCTGTCCCGACAACGATCCGGTCCGGTCGCATGAAATCTTCGACGGCGGCTCCCTCCTTGAGAAACTCGGGATTGCTGACGACATCGAATTCGATGTCAACGCCACGATCTTTAAGTTCAGAAGCGATGACCCCCCTAACCATTTCGGCTGTACCGACCGGCACCGTTGATTTATCAATCACTACGGCATAATGACTCAGATTCTGTCCGATTTCCCGGGCGACGGCCAGAACGTGCTGCAGGTCGGCCGAACCATCCTCATCAGAAGGCGTACCCGTCGCGATGAAAAGCAACTCAACGTCTTTCATCGCCTCTGGCAGCGATGTTTCAAAAATGAGTCGGCCCGCTTCCAGGTTCTCCGCGACAAGGGCCTCCAGCCCCGGCTCATGAATTGGCACATCCCCTTGACGCAAGAGATCGATTTTTTCAGCATCGACATCGACACAACAAACGTGATGCCCCATTTCAGCAAAACAGGTTCCGGTGACCAAACCGACGTAGCCGGTCCCGACTATTGTCAATTTCATAACGACTCCTCGTGGAAAGTTTCTATTTTCAGGGGTTCAATGAATCAGGTCGAGTTGCTCACGTGCCTGGTTGGCGAAAAGAGATTGAGGCGCAAGTTCCAAAACCTTCTCAAAGGACTCGCGTGCGGCTTCAATCTCTTGCTGGCGCAGGAGAACGATGCCAAGACGGAGGTACGCTTCGGTGTAACCGGGGGCAAGCGATATCCCTTTTCGATAATCGGTCACCGCTTGATCCGGACGGTTCAGGGCGAAATTGGCATTCCCCGAATAAAGGTAAATGGGAGGATAATTCGGGTTGGTCTCCTGGGCCTCCTGGAACGCCTCAAGCGCCGCAGCATACTCACCTTTTTGGAAATGCGCAAACCCCTTACCGGCAAAAGCAACTTCGGGGCGATCGAACAACAAGTCGCGAGCGGCCACATCAAAGTTGCGGATGGCATCGTCCCACCGTCCCTGGTCGAGGTAGAGCGATGCAAGATTGTTGTGGATCTCAGGCGCGACTTCCGCAAGCTCCAGCGCTTTCAGGTAATGGGTCTCGGCTTGAGGAAATCCCTTTTTACGCTGATAAGCTTGAGCCAGGGCATGATGGTATTTGGAGATCCGATCATTGACCTTGATCGCCGCCAGCAATTCACGCAACGCGCTGGTATCGTTCCCCTCCTGAAGATAGGAAACGCCCATTATATAATGGGCTTCGGCATCGCTTTCCGGATCCTGCACCGGCACACAGGCACCGAGGAAAACCAGACAACATAACAATGAAATACAACGTATCATCGACGTCTAACTCCTTAAAAGGACACGAGAAAACGACCCAATTGGTCACGCAAGCTGGTGCGTCCACTCGCCAGCTGGTCCCGGAGATTAGCCGTCGGTACGACTTTTCCGTCCTGAAGCGGCATGGACCGCCAGAGCTCCCCAGCCTCATCAGGCTCCAATGTTCCAAAACCGACGTTCGAAAGCAGAAAGCCGAGCGATTCGGCAAACCGCCGTCCCGCATCGAGTTGCTTCTGCAGTGGTGCTTTGGTCAATTCCCCCCGCAGCTGATAAAAAGCCAGGCGCCCGCTGGTTGACAATCTTAAAGCGAACGTTACAGCCGGACACTTTTGATAATTATAGGCAACCAGATACGCCCCGGCATTCTGCGATGGCAAACCGGGAAGAGTAACAGGAGTATCAGCCAGGGTCTCTTCAATATGAAGGACATCCGATGCGCCGATTGGCAGTCTGAACTGGCGTGGTTCCCAAACAAACATCGTCCCCTCCTCAGTTATCGAGTCCCGCGAATTCGGTGAGTAATTTAAAACGGCGGAATCGCTCTTCGATTTCTATGTACTCGAGCTGTCGCAACCGCTCCAAGCTGAAATTTTCCACAGTGAACGATGCCATAACACTGCCAAAAATGATCGCCTGCCGGATTGACCGTTCGCTCAAGTTGCCCGTTGCCGCAAGAAAACCGAGAAAGCCTCCAGCAAAGGTATCGCCCGCACCCGTCGGGTCGAACACTGACTCCAGTGGATAAGCGGGAGCGGCGAAGGTGGAATGTTCTGAAAACAGCAGGGATCCATACTCACCTCGCTTGACGACCAGCCTTTTGGGTCCCCAGGAGATTATTTTCTGGGCCGCTTTGACCAGATTTGCCTCCTCGGCGAGTTGACGGGCCTCGGCTTCATTGATCAACAAGGTATCAACTCTCTTCAGAGTCTTCAACAGGGCATCCCGTTTGCCGGAAATCCAGAAGTTCATGGTATCGCAAGCCACCAATTCAGGATGTGCCACCTGCTCGAGGACCTGCAGTTGCAGCTCAGGATCAATGTTAGCCAGAAAGACAACCTTGGCGTCACGGTAATTGTCGGGGATGTCGGGTTGAAATGATCCGAAAACATTCAGCTGGGTATCGAGAGTGTGTGCTTCGTTCAGATCATAGCCGTACTCTCCCTCCCAGCGGAATGTTTTGCCGGGGGCGGCCACAACACCACTCAAATCGATATTGCGGGACCGGAGAAAATCGAGATGTTCCGCAGGGAAATCTTCGCCGACCACCGCAACGAGACGAACGTCCGTGAAGAAACTGGCCGCCGTCGAAAAGTAAGTGCCGGAGCCACCGAGCACCGAATCAACTTTTCCAAAAGGTGTCTTGACCGAATCGAGGGCAACGGAACCGACCACCAAAATACTCATGACATTTATCTCCTTGAACGCGGGGTCATCTTAATCAAGATACTTGCCCATGATAATTTGCAGCTTTTCCCTGGTCTCAAGCGGGATCATCGTCCGATCCGTCATGATAGCGAACTGAAGGGCGTCTTTACAGCTACACTCACGCTCGTCCTGAAGAGCCGGAACAGCTTGACGGATGATTTTCTTGGCCAGAGCGACATTTTTCTTGATCAACGCAACCACCGCATCAACCGAGACATCATCATGCTCTTCGTGCCAGCAGTCATAATCTGTGGCCAATGCTACGGTACTGTAACAGATTTCCGCCTCTCTCGCCAATCTTGCCTCGGAGATGTTGGTCATGCCGATGATATCGACTCCCCAACTGCGGAAGATATTGGATTCAGCCCGGGTGGAGAACTGGGGACCTTCCATGCAGAGATAAGTCCCACCTCGATGCACAGTCGCCCCCACAGTTCCCGCCGCAGCAACCAGGCGTTCGGCCAGGCAGGAGCAGATCGGGTCTGCGAACTGGATGTGGCCGGCTATCCCGCCTCCGAAGAAAGTTGTCTGTCGTCGCCCGATGGTCCTGTCAAAAAACTGGTCGGGAATCACGATGTGTCCCGGGACGATTTCCTCTCGCATGCTCCCGACGGCCGAGACTGATATGATCCGCTCCACTCCAAGGGACTTCATGCCGTAAATGTTCGCGCGATAATTCACCTCGGACGGAAGCAATCGGTGCCCTTTACCATGCCGCGGCAAGAAGACCAACTGCACACCTTCCAACTCACCCAGAATGTAATTATCCGAAGGTTCGCCAAACGGGGTCGAAATCTTCTCCTCCCGAAGATTGACCAGCCCCTCCATTTCATACAAACCGCTACCGCCGATAACACCGATCACTGTCTTTCCCATTTGACCTCCGTCCTTGGTATGAATTGACCAGATTTAACTATGATCCTGCTCCTCCCGGGAACGGGATTTGTCGAGTCGACCCTTGAGCTGACCACAGGCAGCGGAGATGTCCCTCCCCTTGCTGGCCCGGCGAACCGCCACCATCCCACTGTGAAGCAATATTCTCTGGAAAGCCTCGATGTCCCGTTCGGTCGGACTTTTGAATTCGGAACCGTAGTGCTCATTATAGGCGATCAGGTTGACCTTGGCTTGGATCCCGTGCAACAACCCAACGAGACGCTTGGCGTCCCGCAGCGAGTCGTTGACACCTCGGATCAAGATGTATTCAAACGTAATCCGGTCACGCGATTGCAGGGGAAAGGCGCGACAGGCGCGCATCAATTCCGCCAAGGGGTAAGTTTGGTTGATTGGCATGATACGATCGCGAACTTCATCGGTCGTCGCGTTCAAAGAGACTGCCAGACCGACCCTGACTCGTGAACCAAGCTCCAGCATTTGCGGCACCAATCCGGACGTTGACAACGTCACCCTGCGCGGGCCGAAGTCCAGTCCCTCCTCGGCATAAAGAATTCGTAAAGCGGTTATGACGTTTTCGAGGTTGTGAAGCGGCTCGCCCATCCCCATCATAACGATGTTGTTGACCTTTCCGTCAGTCTGGGCGGCGCAGACCTGATTGACAATTTCTCCGGGCGTCAAATTACGAGTCAGGCCAAAACAACCGGTCAGACAGAAACGGCACCCCATGGCACACCCAACCTGGGTGGATATACAGAGGGTGGCACGCCCCCCCTCCATCGGTATCCGGACCGATTCAATCGTTTCTCCATCCGCCAATCGGAAAAGGTATTTTCGCGTCCCATCGATACTGGTTTCGACCGTCTCCGGATGCCAGTTCGAGATCGTTGCCCGTTGTTCCAACTCGGCGCGGAACTCCTTCGAAAGATCGGTCATGCAGGAAAAGTCGGAGACCCCGCGACAGTACATCCATCGCATCAGCTGCTTCGCCCGAAACCCTTCCTTGCCGAGCCCGGCAAGGAAAGCGCGCAACTGCTCAAGAGTCAACTCCCGCAAATCAGTCTTCTGCGACATCGGCTGGCGTCCATCTGTTTTCGTATCGGGCATGGAGCTCCCAGGAATCTTCTTTTTCACATCGGCGAAAAGGGATTCATCCACCATTGGATCCTCCCGTCTTCCACAAATTCTACACCTCATGAAAAAAGCCCTCCGGATTTTACCGGAGGGCTTTACTTCAGACAAGTTTTACTTCTGCGCAAACGGCATTCGCAAGCGCCACTCACCTCCGGAATTAAAGCAGCTCAAGCCCGGAGAAAAAGTAAGGGATTTCAAACGCTGCGGTTTCGGGGGCATCGGAACCATGGGTCGCATTCTCCCCGATCGAGGTTCCGAACTCTTTGCGCAAGGTCCCTGCATCAGCTTCGGCAGGATTGGTCGCTCCCATAAGGTCCCGCCACTTTTTGATCGCGCCCTCGGCCTCAAGCACCATGACGACGCAGGGGCTGCTACTCATGAAATCAGTCAGTTCACCGAAGAAGGGGCGTTCCTTGTGAACATAATAGAAACCCTCCGCTTCGACCTTGCTCATAAAGAGCTTTTTCAAACCGACAACCTTGAAACCTTCGGCGTATATTCTGCTGATGATTTTCCCTGCATGCCCGGCGGCGAAAGCATCCGGCTTGATAATGGCAAATGTTCTTTCCATGTTATTATTCTCCTCTTTTTTCGACTTGATTTTGACAGAACGCGAACTTTTATCATTCTGGCCCACTCCTGTCAAGTTTATGTCCGACATCGACCCGGCTTAAACTATAATGACTATCAATTTGCCAAAGGAGGCTGCACTTAAGGAAAAACTTTGCTAATCTTGGCCATAGACTGAAACGGTCGGAGGGGTCCTTACTGTCCTTTGCATGAAGGCCTCGCCTGCAATTGGCGAGGATTTTATAGCAAGTCCGAATTTGAAATTCCCGGGCAGTGCGCACGAAACGTCACCAAACCGAAAGAATTATGCACCGTCTCCATATCATCCTGATGCTTTCTCTGCTCTTCCTGGTATTCCCTGGAAAAGAGTTGCCAGCCAAAGAGCAGATTAATCGTAGTGGCTATATCAGCGTCACCATTGAACCCCTCTTCCCGGACTCCGAGATTTGGGAGACTTCGCACCGCCAGAACCTCGAGCAGGTTTTTGACCAGCAATCCAAGCGCTTCGCGGAATCGTTGGCAAAGGAGTTGGAACAGTCCACGATTCAGGGTCGGTTACGTCCACTGCCCGGACACCGCTTGACTGATACTGAAGATTTCCGGGAAACTGGCTCCCCGGGGAACTTGTTGTTTACCGTCGATTTTCGAATACGCTATGGCCTGAGCAAGACAAGTTCACTGGCCGCATGCCTCTCCGGCATCAGTTGCTTTCTCCTCTCGCCAGCAAACCTCTTCTCCTACCAAGCCCATACAAAAACCGTTGTCAGTCTTTTCTATTACACCAGCGACAACCGGCGTCTGCGACTTGTCCAACAGAACTATCGCACCATGAATGAGATAAGTGGGGATTTCTACGAGGCAATGAGCATGACCCAGGAGTTCAAATGGGTCACTGAATTGACCGGGGACGCTCTGGTTGACATTGAACGGCAAATTTTGCAGAAGCTTCCGGACGAACTCAAAAAACGTTCCTGGCAGAAAGCCTCCGAAGAGTTGGGTGACAGCGCCGGGGCCCGAGATACCCACCACCTGCCGCCGGCCGTAAAAATTCGACCTAAAACCGGCAAATCCGCAACCAGCAACAAATCCCATGAAAAACCAGCCCCATTTCCGGCTGAATCCCTGAACCTCAAACAAATGCTCAGACTGGTCAGCCAGTCTATTTTCAAAGTCAGAACCGAACGGGGGACCGGGAGCGGATTTATTTTCAGCGCAGGGGGACTCGGTATAACGAACCTTCACGTCGTCGAGGACACAGAGCAACTCACCGTCAGGTTCCACGACGGCGAAGTCGCCTCTGCCAGCATTGTCGAACGACGACCGAATCTCGATCTGGCCATTCTCCGTTGCGAAGGCATCGACAGAAAACCTCTCGACCTGGGGGATTCAACCATGGTCAACATCGCGGACCAGATTACCGCCATCGGTTTTCCACTCGAATTCGGGCTCTCGATGAAACCGGGACGAATCATTAGCATCGAGCATTTTGGAGCGACCCCTCTATTCCACTTCGACCCCGCTGTTTTTCATGGACACTCGGGTGGGCCGCTGGTCAATTCCCAAGGGGAGG
The DNA here is from genome assembly GCA_002868905.1 of Desulfuromonas sp. Classification (GTDB taxonomy): domain Bacteria; phylum Desulfobacterota; class Desulfuromonadia; order Desulfuromonadales; family Geothermobacteraceae; genus BM304. The sequence goes on along the minus strand of PKUA01000047.1, from coordinate 59,508 downwards.
TGGTTGGGATTGTTTTCGCAAGAACCATCGGAGATCAACGAACGACGATGGCAATCCCGATCAAGGAAGCACTCCCCTTTTTGCGCCCCTATATCGATTAAGCTGCATTGCCGTGGCAGTGGATCGCTATTCCGTGTCGACCTGCCGCAACAACTGCAAAGACTCTTTTGCCTCATCAGGGCTAAACCCTTGAGACACCAACGCCTGTTCATATTCGGCACATATTCCTGCCGCCCGGACCGACTGGCCTCTTTCCCGGTAGAAAGCCAAAAGTTCCTCCATCAGTTCGTCCTGGCACGGCTCCTGACGCAACCCGAAGCGTAAAACTTTCTCTGCCTGTTCCGAGTCCTGGCGTGTCAAATAAATCTGGTTCAAAGCGAGACAGGCATCGGTCAACAACAATTTCAAATCTTCAAGAATATGATTAAATAAAGCGCCCTCTGGTAATTCGAGCGAGAACGGACCACGCCACAAACGGAGAGCAGCCCGAAACGAGATTTCTGCCTGACAATGTTCTCCGCGTCGCTGCTGCCTCAACCCGGTTCGCACCTTTTCACGGAATTCCGCGAGGTCAATCAGACAGTCTTCCAGAACAAGCACGCCACGCTGCAGCTTAATATGATGTTTGGCCGCCTCATCCCCCACGATTGGGATAAGACTTTTTCTCAGACGCAACAAAAGGGAATCGAGTTTCGACCGGGCCTGAGTCTGCCCACTCTCCGGCCAGAAAGCGAGCTGGACCTGTTCCTGGGGGAGTTTCTGCTCAGGAGCGAGCATCAACATTGCAAGCAGTTGCCTCAGCCCAACTGTCAAATCATCCGACTTCAGAGCTGTCCCTCTTTCAGGACCTATTGTAAACGGGCCCAGTGCGTTGACTTTCAGCAGGGGCCGTGGGGAACCCTCATCGACAAGGCTGACCTTCAAGTCATCGCGAGCGAGAACCCTGATCCACTCAGGAGATTCCGAATATTTCAGGGCAAGCTGATAAAAACTGCGCCTCAAATCCGGAACGAGATACGGAACCACGCGATAATCGCTACGGCGAAAAAACGCAACGCCTTCGGCCAGCATCTGCGGGTTCTGCGGTCGCCCCTGCTGCTCGGACAGAATGGACATGCCAATGCGACCACACGCCAGAGAAAGGGGAGATGCTTTCGGCTCGGTGGTTTCCACGACCTGACGAAAATTTTCCGATGCCAGCTCGTAGTCGCCGGTCGCCAGCGCCGCCATCCCGACATGGAGATCGAACGGCCAGGATACGGCGCCCAACTCTCCATTCAGAGTGGAAGTTCCGTTGTCGGCAATCGCCTCCGGGGGCTTGGCGAGTCGGGTCAGAAGTGCCACCCACAACCTGAGAGGTTCACTTTGAATATTTTCCCAACCGCCATTGCGAATCGCTTCCCAGGCTGCGGAGGCCCTGCCATCCATCAACATCAGCTCAACGTCCATCACTTTGACAATCAACCCCAGCCTGGTGTTCCCCAGCCAGGTGGATGGTAAACGTTTCATCAAGGAGGCGAGAACGTCCTCGGCCATCTCAAGCTCCCCACGCAAGAGCATAAACCTGCTCAGCAGCAGATCGAACCAGGTTCTCTGCAAAGGAGTTGTCTTGCCCAGAAGAGTGAAATATTCTTTTCCAATGAATCTCTGGACAGATTGACTGGCGCCGTCAACAATTGAACGGTGAAACGCCGCAAGATATCCCACCTGTGTTCTTGCTTCTTTCTGTTCTTCAATCTCCTGCCCAAAGGGGTCCCCCGGGCCGAACAACCTATGGGTTTTTAATGGGAATATCTGCCCTGCCATATCGACCAGGTCTTCCAGAAACCGGCAGACACCTTCATCCTGCCGGACGTCAGGCGTCGATAGCGCCTCCTTGATTCCGGGCAACAGTAGTCCTGCCTTGTCTTCATCCATTTCCAGCAGGAGGAATTGCTCCAGCAATAACCCTTTACTGATCAGGACCCCACGCCACTCTCCGAGTATCTCGAAATGATCGATAGTATTTTCCAATAGCTCTTTGCATGTACCCGGAGAACTCCCCTGGCATGAGATGGCAACCATCACCGTAAGCCATGGGCCGTACCCATCTCTGCCAGTGGCACCAAGGTCAAACTCTCTCACTTGCTGCAAAGGGAGAATATTCTCCACGAGAAGGCGGCAAAACTCCCTGGCACAGACCTCTTCGGCCAGTTCAGGGGATCCGCTGCGCAAAGCAATCTCAAGTGCCCGTTCCGACGGGCCGTTGTCGGAAAACCATTCCGCTGCCTGCCGGTATGTTTGGGTGATCTGTTCAACCGGCAGTTCTTGAGCTGCAAGGTTCTGCAGGAAACTGCCCAACTCATTCCGAAACCCGATGAAGGTCTGGTTGTCACGCCGGGCTTCTACGAGGAAATCATGCCGAACCAGGTAATCGACGATGTCACCGACCGAATCCTGGGCGAAAATATCCGACACCATATCGTGCGGAATAGTGCCGAGCAGGGCTAGCTGCAAGAAAAGAGTGCGCAAATCTTCCGGGAATTGAATAAATATTTTACGATCCATCATAGCCAGATCGGGGCGAGCGTTCCTGTCAGTCTGATCCAGAAGGTTCTTCAAATCCCCGGCAATGCTCTCTCCGTCTGCGTCGGACGCAAAGGAAAACAGGCCGGTCAGCCAGTTCATGGTTGATGCCTGCTCTGCAATCGTCTGTTTTAACCCGGCCGCCTCTTCCAGAAGCTCGTCTTCCAACTGCTTGACCCGCAACAAGCTCCGCAACCTGGCCATCAGTTCGGCATTACGAATCGGCTGGGTGATGAAGTCGAACGCGCCGGCATCGAGACCGGCAATACGTAAATTGCTGTCCGCCTGGTGAGCGGTAATGAGGACAACATGAATCCCGGCTGTCGCGGGGTTCCCCTTCAGACGACGGCAGACCTCGAGCCCATCCATCCCCGGCATTTGCACATCAACGAAAGCGACATCAAAATTTTGTTTTGCGGCCAGGGCCAGAGCTTCACGACCATTTTCAGCCATTTTCAATAAACAACCTGGCATCTCCTTGTTTAACAACTGCCGTAACAGATCAAGCTTGACCGGGTTATCGTCAACCAGCAAAAATCGCATCTCTCATTTTCCCCTCTCTGACATTTCCATCACCGTTCAAATCAGTCGGTCCGATCATTGAAATGTGCCGCTTGTCTTCAGTTCAACTCGACCAGCTGATTTTCCAAGAAATCCTTCCCACAGAACTCCCACCCCGGGTTCCATGACCCGAAGGTTGTACCAGCCTTCCCCAAGGGAACCCGGAACCGTTGCCACAATCTCCCTACCCGACCGTTCCAAACCAAGCGACATTGGCTTAGGTATCAGTCGCATCGGCTCCGGAACCCAGATCTCTTCGCCGACCGGAATCAGATCCCTGGCACTATGGCCAACGTCAACAACATCTTCGAATCGGGGGTTCAAAGGGTCAGAAAGGTCATAGACCAGAACACCCCCAAAGACATCTGCGACGAAAAGGCGTTGACCAACGACTTTAACGTTGCGGGCGAAATAAAATGTATCGAACAAGCTGGCCGAAGTCGGAAAGCCGGTGGAATCAAGTTGGAGGATCTGCACTCCAGCCCTGCCCTGGGCGACATAAGCGATCCGATCGTGAACCGCGACCCCGCGTGCTGTCGCAAAAGAGGCGAGAGGCAACGGAAGTTCCTCGATGGTAACCAAAGACGGGGCCTCAGGGTCCGCCAACCTGACGATCGCGAGTCCCTCACTGCCGCAAGGGATGAGTACCATGTCCTCAAGCACGACCGCCCCCCAGGCCTTGCCCGGCAATGGAAGGGTCGCGACCTCGATTAAGCGACGTTCATCTGTCAATTGAAAAACAAACATTCCCATCACTTTATCCACCAGCACGATCACATCGTCGATGCGACAAATACCTGTGACATCCCAGCCGACATGTCTTCTCTCGATCAATCGCGGTCGGCGCGGATCGGCTATATCAACAACCAAGAGGCCTTCATTGGTTCTTACCAATGCGGTCTGATCGACAATGACGACCTCTCGCCCCTGCATCTGCCACTGTTTTCGAAGGGTGGGAGCGTCTCTCTCCTGTCTCTCGAACAGGACCAGCCCCCGGTCGCGACTGACAATCCACAGCAGATCAGAATCCGCGGACATATCGATGATACTGCTATCGTTCTCAACATGGCGTATCAGGATCAGACCTCCGGCCTTCGAGACCTCATACACGAACAACCCCTGATAATTGCTCACATAAAGACGGCCATTGCCGGCGCAGATTCTCAACATCCCCGGGGTGTTATCAGCAAAGACCTTTCCGACCAATTTGGAGCTTCGGTCTTCACCGGACTCAAGGACGGAGATTGACCCATCATTCTGAACCAGATAAAGCCTGTCATCGTACATTTCCATATGCCCTATCGGCTTGCCAGGGTTGAGATGAGCCCTTTCCCGAAGTCGCCCTTCGGAATTGATGGTCATTCGGTAGAGCGCCCCGGAAGAGGAAAGCACAAATAACAAGTCACCCTGAAGACGAACCTGTCTGATCCGGATGTCGAAAGGAAGAAATTGCCGGGATGTTTCTTTCCCGACTCCGTCCCAGCCAATGATTTCGATACCGACCATCTCCTCGGAGAGGGCGACCCAGGAGTTGTTGACATCAAGGCTGTTAACGGAGCCTGCCAGGGGCGGGAGCCACTTGATCCCACTCGACAACGACTGATCCAGATTGAATATTCCGAGGCGTCCACGGGATTCAGCAATCAGGGCATACTGTCCCGCATGAATTTTCATTGCGGAGATGGCATTCGTATCCAGCCATTGCTCCTCAACCTCACCGGAAGTTGGGTCGACCCTGAGCAGGCCGAGGCCTCCGACTCGGCCGGCAATCAGCGCTTTATCTCCGGAAGCTGCAACGACTGATGGCCTCCACGCCGGGCCAAGATCGGCCAGGGTCGTCCAGGAGTGTGGTCCAGACCGGCGAGCAATACGTAATCCAAACGGCTTACCAGAAAGGAACAGGCGCCCTTCCTTTTCGGCTATCCCGAAAACATCCGGATAGATTTTCCTTATGCCCTCCCCCCCATGATCGACCAGGCTATCCCAGTTCAATTTCATCAAGGGCATATTCCGACCAAGTAGAAACAGCCTGGCACCGTCCCGGGCTATTTCGAAGGGCGTGCGCTCCGTTTCCAAGTGAACGATTTCGCGTATTCCCTGAGCGTGGTCGGTTTGAAACATCCGGAATCCATCGGCTGAACCGACCAGGATTCGTCCTTGCTCAAGGACGAGAGTCCGGGCGTAAAAACTTTTCGGCCCTGGCTGGGAGGTGACAACACGGTTTCCCCTGATTTCAAACAGGTCGAAACCGTGTTGGTATTGAAAGGCAACCGCCAATTGATTGTCTCGCATGGCGACGGACATGGCAGGAAAGTCGGTTGTCAGGACGGAGGATATTTTCGGCATCTCCCCTGCAGCGAGGTCGAGAAGAGCAACTCCGCCACTGCGACAGGCGACCGCCGCCCTGGTTCCATCAACGACGATCTCCGAACCACGGCCGGGAATGTCAACATGACCGAGTAACTTCGGGTGTCGCGGTTCCCGTGCGTCGATGACCTGAACCCCCTGCGGAAGAGAGAGGACCAAAACGCGGTGATCGGCCACAACAACATCGTGGGTCACCCCTTCAAACGGAAACGACGTCAGCAATTCGGGACGGGCCGGTTGGCTCAGGTCAAAAAACTGTACTCCGTATCTTGGCAGTGCGACCACTGCCAAACCGTCACGGATCGAAATCTTCCACCCTTCTTCCGGAAGGTCGACACTCTGGACCAGGTGCATCCGACCTGCATCTGAAACATCGATGACCAACAGGCCGAATTCCCTGTCGACCAGGTAGGCATGGTTTCCATACAGGGCGAAGTCATTAATTTGCCCCCAGGTTTTCCAAGTGTCAGCGACAAGGTGGCGATTTGATAAATCCGGCTGCAGGGTAACGCGTAAACTTGTTGAGATGTTCTCCCCGACAAAACCGAGTTGAATCTCTCCATTTGACGTCGCCGGCAATTGGGCAACCTTGGAAATCGCCGAAGTCTGCCGTGTCACAGGCCAAAGCTGCTCCCGCGTGGTTAAAATCAACAACGCTAGCAATCCAAAAACAGCCAGAAGGATTTTCCATGGCATGGACGACATCACCCTGCTCCCCGGTTTTCGGCCAGATACCGACCGACCGTTTCCAGGAGGTCGTCCCTGCGAAACGGTTTACCAAGATAATCATTCATGCCCGAATCAAGGCAGAGTCTGACATCTTCAGGCATGGCCCGGGCCGTCAAAGCGATGATTGGCTCATCGAATCCGGAATCCCTCAACCTGCGAACGGTCTCGAACCCCGAAATTCCTGGCAATCGACAGTCCATCAGCACCAGGTCGAATTGTTTTTTGACCAACAACTGGATGGCGTCTTCACCACTCCCGACCATCTCGAGCAGACCGAGCCTGTCCGCCAGGACTGCGTCGACCAATTCCTGTGTCACTGGACTGTCATCGACCAGCAACAACCTTTTGGCAGACCAAGAACCTGGATTACTGCGGAATTTATTTGAAGACATGTCCGACATCCCCTCAGGAGTCAGACCTGCAAGCAGTTTTTCGACACCAGTGAATGTCAGTGGCTTCCTCAACCAGACACATTGTTCAATTTCAATGGCTGAATTCTGTTGTTCCGAAGCAAGGTCACCGAAAATGGCAATCAGTTTGTTCTCAGCTTGCGCCCGCCTGATTTGTCGAGCCAGGCGCAGCCCACCCAGGCCGGGCATTTCGGCATCGAGGAGAACGACCTCACAGAAGGATCCCCCTCCCGTTTCGGCCATCCGCGCAACAAGATCAGGGCCGCTGGAAAAACACTCCACGACGAAACCGGCCTGCTCCAATTCATTGACCAGGCCGGTATGGATCACCAATTCATCACTCACCAGGAAAATACGGGTCTGTGTCTGGTCACAGATGGTTGCTGCTTTAGCGGTCTCGGCCTTCCAGGCGAACAATGGCAGATCGACGGTCACCTCGGTGCCGTTGCCAGGCTCACTCCGCAAATGCACATTACCACCGAGCAGTTCCGTCAACTGGGAAACGATTGTCAATCCGAGCCCGGTCCCCGGATGCTGCTTTGTCGCAGAGGAATCCCCTTGCATAAAGGCCTGAAACGCTTGCCGCTGCAAAGTTTCGGTCATTCCAACCCCGGTATCGACAACCTGGATCCGCAAACCGGCCGGTCCCTTTTCATAAAATTTCGGCAAAACCCTGACAGCAACCTCACCGTGATCGGTGAACTTGACCCCGTTTCCGACAAGATTCAGCAAGATTTGACGAACTCTGCCCTTGTCGCCGAGGATCTCCTCCGGCACCTCCGGATTGATGTCCCATTTCAGGCCGATCCCCTTTGCGTCGGCCGCGCCGGACATAAGGTCAACCACCCCTCTAACCGTATCTCGAACGTTGAATCGTTCCTTAGCGAGTTCCATCTTCCCTGCTTCAATTCTTGCCAGATCAAGCAGCTCGTTGATCATTTCCAAAAGTGATTCACCCGAGTTGAAAACAATCGCGGCCTGGCGCTGCTGCTCCTCGCTTAAATCGGAATTCATCAGCAACTCGGTCATGCCGAGAACCCCGATCATCGGTGTCCGGATTTCATGACTCAGGTTGGCCAAAAACTCCGATTTTGCTTTATTCGCGGACTCAGCCTCACGCGTCGCCTCGCTGAGCTTACCAACGGTACGTTGAAGATCTTCATTTGACAGGCGCAGCTCATCGGTCCTCTGATCAACGGTCAACTGGAGATTGACCTGGTGACGGGCAATTTCCTCATCCCTTAGCGCAATCTGTTCCAGCATGTGATTGAAGCCGTCCGTCAACTGACCGATCTCGTCAAGACTCTCGGATTGGACCCGAATGGAATAGTCATTACCCTGCGAGACGCTTTCCATCGCGCCCACCAGTTTGAGTATCGGCTCGGTAACGACTCGTTGGGATGAACGGGAAAGCAGATAGGCAGATGCCAGGGAGATCAACCCGAGCAACACGATCACGATGGCATACTGCCAAAGCAGTTCATAGAGCTGGAATAAACCGGTCTGGATAAACAGTCGCCCGCCGATTTCACCTTTTGAAAAGATCGGCAGCACATAATCGAGATGCGACCAGCTGAAACGGTAGGTTGCCTCATCAATCTCCGCAGCAGACTCCAGGAGTGGACATTGTACATAGGGCAATGAATCCCCCAGCATTCCCCCCTCCGGGGCCGACCTGATATAAAAAGCGAAAGGCCGCTCCTTTTTATAAAGAAAAGCGGCCTGAATATCTTTTTCGACTTTAAGCGACTGCAGAATCTTGTCCGCGAGGAAAGGTTTCTCCAGCTCCATGGCCTGGCGACAGTTGATGCTGGTCACCTCGGAAAGAGCTGCGATTTTCTCCACCAAGCCGCGCTGGAAGTTGACCACTTGCAGCACGATGACCACACCCATGACAAAAGAAACCACCAGGGCGCTGGTCAGAACCATGACCCAGGTCAGCTTGCCCTGCAGTGACGCTTCACGAAAGAGCCGCATAAAAAACACCTAGGGGAAACGGGATTTTCGGCTCGTACGACGTCAGGAGATGTACCGGGCTAAAACGCGACGTTCAACCCTGCCCAGACCTGCCGTCCGGTCCGGTAGGTTCCTGGCCGGGTGGCCGACTCGACCTCTCGATTAAAAACATTGAGCAGATCAAGCTGTAAACTCATTGGGTACCGCTTGAACATAATATGCTGCCAGGTGATTTTCCAGTCAAAAATCAGTTCGCTGCCATACCTGACATCTTCATACACAGCAAGACTCTCTTCGATCGGCAAACCGGTCAACAGGTCGATTCGCTGATCGGCGGACGGAACCGGCTGCTCCTCGTTGCTGTTGACCAGCGCGTCGTACGGACCGAGGTAGCGGGTCACATTGGACCAGGAGAAACCGTACGGCAAACTAACGGTATACAGGATCTGGGCGGAATGAGCCCTGTTGTAGTCACGCCTGGGAAGCTCGCTTCGGTATACGATTTCCCCCCGATACCAGACCCGTTCCTCGCCTGCGTCGTTATCGAGTACTGCGTTGTAGTTCTCGTGGCTGCTCCTGCTGCTCTGGACATTCCAGCTCAGCAGGAGAAACTGATTCGGCCAGGAACGTTCCCAGGAGAGTCGAACGCTATCATGCCGACTCGATCCGGCGTTGTTCATCTCATAATACCGGAGACCGTCTGCCTCGATCGGGCCATAGCTACGGGCAAACTCATCGTGACTGCGCCGTCCGACCCACTTGGTGCTGAACAGTCCACCACCAATCTTCTGGTCGATACCGAGGACAAACTCGTCCGCGTAAGGGGTATCGAGATCCGAGAACCGATGTTGGTTGTACAGCTTGAGTGGGTCATCCTGCCACGGCTGCAAGAGATTGCCCGAGGTGGTGCGATATTCATTGGCCGGTCTTTTTTTTGCCTCCCGCAGTTTAAAGGAGAGTAAACCGTGGCCATAATAGCGGTTAACGCCTGCCACCAACTTGCAATCGCCATCACCGAAAAGATCGTACTCGGCTGCCAGGCGGGGCGCCAGGTTGAGGTTCTGCAGGTAATCGTCGTAGTCGAGGCGTAACCCTGGTCGGACCATCAGGCGCCTGTAGGCCAGGCGGTCTTCAAGATAAAATGCCGAGCCAAAGATCGATTCATTGACCTGCTCTGCCGGATACAGAATCCGTTTGGTGAAAAACTGCTCACCATCGACACAGGTTGTGTTGTCGGCCCCGCAAATGACGTCCGGCGTCAATCTCGGATCTCTGTAGACCCCGGTGGTTTCGGCACGATCATAACGTCCGTTCAGCCAGACCAGCTCGGCGCCGACGGCTATTTCCTGGTTCAACTCGCCATCCCCCACGGGGAAAAACACCAGCTCGGCGCCCAACTCGATGTCAACCTGGTTTTTTTCAATCGAACCGAAACCGCCTTCCTGGCTGGACAGGGAACCTATATTTTTCCCCCAGTCCTTGGTGTCGGTGGCAGCCCAGTCTTTCCAGTCAAGCGGGGCCGACCGTTCATTCCAGTGATCAGTAACACCGAAACGGACCTCCAACCCCTTGTCAAGCCAGTCATGGTGCCAGGTACCACCAAGTTGCCACCCTCCTCCTTCGATTTCAAAATCGCTCGAAGCGCTGTTTCGAATAAAATAGTCGGCCTCGTACGGAGCATAGAGTGCGATGATGTCAAAGCTGTCCGTTGACGATGGCTCGTGGGAAAATTTGGCGAGAATGTTCTGGTTCCTGCGGTGTTGGGACACCTCCTCGCCAAGATGGTGCAGGGGGATCGTCGAACTGAGCAGACGGTAATCGAACAGGAGTCCGGTCCCCTCTGCCAGGGGGATATCGACGCCGAAGCCGGCCTGGTGTTTCTTGAAATCCGGCTGTTTGTTGGCGCTGTCGGAGTTAGAGAACCCGGCCCGGTCATCTTCGCTCAGGTGGAGCGAAGTCCAATCCGCGTTGGTATGGCGATAGCCGACCTCACCGGAAAACCGGTCGCGGGGCTGCCGGGTCCTGACATCGACCACCCCACCGGTAAAGCCACCGTACCGTGCCGGGATATTGCTGTCGTAGAGGAGAACTTCGTCAACCAGGTCTGCATTGAGGAAAAACTTCTGCGGATGTCCCGGCACATCCGTGATATCCATCGGATTGCGCGCCGTCGGATCGAGCAGGCTGTTGTTGTCGAACCCGTCGAAACTGAAATTATTCTGGAATACCTTCCCCCCGGAGATGGAGAGATCAGGGGGGAGGATCTCCCCGCCGGTGCGGGATGAGGAGAACTCTTCGCTGTTCTGGACGTCCGGAAAAACCTGCAACAATTCGCTGACGGTACCATTATTCGCAGGAAGGTTCTCGATCAAGCCGCTTCCCAGGCGGGAGCTGCCGGTTGCATCGACAGCCATTTCGCCATAAACGACGACCTCGGGGAGCCGGGTCGCCTGCTGCGACTCCGCGTCGACAGGGAAAGGGAACCAGCAGGTTGCAAACAGCAGTATCCCCCCCGCACCGACGCTATGCATCAAGCGTCGCACCGCATCACCCTCATTCAGCCAGCTTCATCGAAATACAGTGGACGCGGGTCTTGTTCATCATTCAGGCCGTCTCCGTCGCTGTCCGGGTCCAACACCAGGCCGCTTGCATTGATATCCTGCTGCGACGCTGACGGGTTCCAGAAATCCGGTTGGCCATCACCATCCGTATCAACACGCGCCACGTCGGATTCGGGGAAGTCATCCTTCGCCACGAGGACCTCTGCAATCGCCTGCAGCGCTTCGCCTTGTCCGGAGAGGAAGGGCAATTCGAAAGCAAGTCGCAAGGCCTGGTCAATCTGGCCGATTGTGGTCCAGCTGCGCACGATCAAAGTCAGCTGGCTAACCTGGGTTGCTTGAACAAATATTTGCCAGGCCGTGCTTTCCGCCGCCTGCAGCAGACCGAAGGCAGTTTCTTCGAGACCGGCGGCGAACAGCAGAACTGCCGCCGAACGCCATTGGCCAATCTGTGCCCTGGCGGCTTTATCATGCCCGTTGCCGCTGTATTCGGCCACGGGGTCGAAAATCAGCTCGATGGTATCGAGCCAACCTGCTATCAGCGGATCGGGCAGACTCAGGCCCAGGTTACGATACCCGACAGCAATCAGTTCAAGAAGATCGGCCTCATCTTCCGGATCGCTGGCACCGAGGACGGTCGCCATCTCGTTCCAGGCCGCAGCCAGAAGCTGTTCCGCGGCAAGCGTTTCGCCGAGGAGCTGGTATACGTCAGCCGTCAGGCACATCCCCTCCACGCGGTACTGCACACCGACCAGGTCGGCAAGAACGATCTCGGCAGCCTGGAGCTGGTTGAGCGCAGCGGAAACATCGCCTGTTTCATGGTAGAGCCGGGCCAGCTTTAAATAGCCATCTTCGATCAGATCGTCCAGACGGTCTTTGTCGGATGCGGGTTGGTATGCGGCAAGAAGCGGCCCAACGGCATCCAGCACGACCCGGGCATCGGCCGTCCTGCCGGCTTCGATCAGAACTGCAGCGAGGTTCGGGTTATTCCGGTTTGTGGCGAAATAAGTCATCGCCTCAACCCGGTCCGGAATGTCTGGGAAATAATCTTCCAGCAGGGGCAGTGCCGCTTCGATCCCCTGGCTCAGGGCGACCCATTCGACCACCGACTGGTAGGCGGTCTGTTGATAGAAGCTTCCGGAACGGGTCGCGCCGTAATAATTCTCATACTCTTCCGGGATGGAATCGGCCACGTCCAGTGCCTCTGCCTCGAATCCGACCCGGTAGAGGTCGTCGACCAGTAATGCCATGTAAAACCAGGTTTCACCGAAGGTCAAACCCTCCAGGCCGTCATCGTTTCGCAAAGCGACAATCTGCTGGTAAATGGACCAGACCGTGTCCGAGTCGCCAAATTCGGCATACCGACGAGCAGCCTCTTCCAGAAGGTAGACCCGTATTTTGTAATATTGATAGGTGACCCCGCTCCGGGTTGACACATTGGGCGGTGCCTGTTGGGCCAGCGAGTACAATTCACCGAGAAAAGCGAGCGCTCCATTAACATCCCCATCGGCATGCAGGTCGTCCACCAGGTCACGGAGCACGACTCCGAGTCGGCCATATATGGTCGAACTTTCAGACTGATTGGCAATACCTGCAAGATAGTCAAAGACCTCCTCGGTTGCGCTGACATTGCCGGACTTCCGATAATTGTTGGCAATCGCGTAAAGTGTCTTTGTTTCGTCCGATCCGAGCTGAGCTGCCCCCTTGGAATCGACGATCGTCCTGACCAGGTCAAAGGCGAGCGACAGGACCTCTTCCGCCTCGGCAAAACGACCCAGTGCGATAAAGCCTCGGGCGAGCCAAAGGTAACCATCCGCTTTTGCCGCAGATGTATAGATTTGAGTCTCCACCAGAACGCGGGCCTCGTCAAACAGCCCTGCGGTGGATTTTCCTTCAACCACGTCAATCAGGATGGCATCGTTGATCAGGTCGTCTGCGATCTGACCAACAAGCTGTTCCGCTGCGTAAAACGGGCTCGCATCCGATTGGTAGTAGTAAGAGACGCGTGCGGCGTTGTCGTTTCCGAGCAGGTTGGTCGGCAGCAGCGGCACCTCCACGGCGTAGAGGGAGGTCAATGCGGCAAGCTCGGAAATATCAGGGTTCTCGGCCAAGGGAGCAAGACCGGCTTCTGCATCCCCGTTCAATCGTCCGGCGAACTCCTCGGCCGAAACCGTAAGGTCGGCAAACAAGTCAAACCCGTAATCGTGGAGTGCGTAGCGCGCCAAACGCTGCGGAGCGATACGGTTCAAGGGAATCGGCTCTTCACCGGCAGCCCGGACCATGTCCCGAACCAATTCCCGTCCATTCACATTGAAGGCCTCATCGTCCAAATCAACGGTGTCGGGAAACAACAGTGCAACACTCTCGCCCAGAGCCTGGAACAACTCTTCCTCGACGAAGATGGAGTAGTCCTGGGCTGTCCCGGTTAATCTCTCCTCGAGATCGCCGATCCTGTTCAGGGCTTCCGTCGTCAAACCGAGATCGGTCAAACCGTCGTTCATCCCGATCTGCCCTGCTTCAATGCCGTCGTCAAGCTGGCCGGCAAGGGCACGAAACGGCTCGGCAACACCGACGCTATCCAGCTCGCGGACAATTTTGACCGTTAACAGGGAGGCCTTGATCAGGGCTGGCGTTGTCGCCGGATCGGCAAGCGGGTTACTGTCAACCGGCAATGACAGAGCGGCCAAAACAGCGGTGGCGGCATCCGCTAAAGGAGCGTTTTCCGCCAACTGGTAACTGAGCAGGGTCGTCAGGGGAGAAACGATGACGTTGTCAAGTTGTCCGTTGAAGAGGGAAAGATCAGATCGGAGCCGGAAGGGGGAGAAATCGACACCGGTTAACGCATCGATCCCGCCGGTGCTGACAAGGGCATATTGGGCGGCATCGAAATCTTCCGGTACCTGCAACAGGAATTCGCCAAATTCATCGGTCAGGGTTCGACACAAGCCACTCCCCCCGGCACCACACTCTCTCGCCAATTCTCCGGTCTCTATATCCAGCAGTTCCACCCAGCCGTTCTGGATGGGACCGTCCGTCAACAATCCCCGGATGGTTGTCGTGTCGGATCCGGTTGACCCTCCACCGCCACACCCAAATGCAAACAAAGCCACAAGACAAAAGAAAATGACCCGGTTCCACCGGGACACAATTTTTTTCATTCCCCAACCCCCAATCCTCAAGATAAAAAGTCCAATAAAATTAGCAATTTTGATGGTTTTCCACAACTTAAATTTTCTCCATGCGAATATTCAACGAAAGATAACTTCATAACCCACTTAAATCACCGGTTTTCTGGCAAATCACCAATCAACATAATGTCTGACCTGACATGTTGACCAAGCGTAAAGAGTGGTCTATATACTGAGGATTGGAGGATCATGATCAATCAAGTTCGGCTTCTGATATACGGTGTCCTGTTCTCCGTTGCCATCCATCTGCTACTCTTCCGTCTCACGTTACCCCTGACGGAACTCCCCGGAGTTCGCCATCTCCAGGTCGAACTCGGACTGCGGCCATCGACCCCGCTACCGACGGAGGGGAGCCGACAGGAGATCAACCAGGCAGCCACAGCCAAGCCGAGACAGACACAACCCTCGACTCAGGAGAAGTCATCCGAAAGCACGGGCTCGAACTTGGAGCCTGTCCACAAACCTGCCCCTGACGAAGCATTCGAAGCACCACCGACACAGGAAGAACTGCCTTTTACTCCACAGCCTGCTAAAATTCCTTGGAAATCCAACATAGCGGAGCAGCCACCACAGGCCAGTGCAAGCGTCATACGGGAACCAGCCTCGGCTCCCCTGCCGGGGGAGAGTCAACAGAAAGAGACTTTGAAGGGAGCGGGGAAAACCGAGTCGACAGCACCAACAACCAACTACCTGGCGGCTGAAGGAATTGACAACCCACCACCGGTCTACCCGGACCAGGCACGGCGCCGGGGATGGGAAGGGGATGTCCTGTTGCGACTGACCATTACGACAGCAGGGGTTGTCGAAAAGGTCGTCGTGCTCAAATCATCCGGGCATCGACTGCTGGACCGTAGCGCCTTGCGACAGGTCAGGCGCTGGCGATTCCGGGCGGCTCAGCAAAATGGGCGTCCGGTCACGAGCGAGGTTGATTTACCGGTTAAATTCAGGCTCAGGTAAAGACCCGGGAAAGTCGAAAGGAAGGATTCACCCTTCCAGCGATGATAGATGTTTCAGCAACTTCTCCAATGCCTGACCACGGTGACTGATACGGTTTTTTTCCTCAAGCGGGAGTTCGGCCAGGGTGCACTGACGTTGCGGAAGGAAAAAGAGGGGGTCGTAACCAAAACCGTCACAACCACGCGGCGTGGCAATAATCTCCCCGGGAAGACGTCCTTCATAGAAATGGCAGGTGCCATCCGGACGCGCCAGGGCAAGAACGCAGATGAATGCCGCCGAACGGTCCGGATCGGCACAATCCTTGAGTTCTTCGAGCAGTTTCCGGTTGTTGTCGGCATCGCTGGCATCGGGTCCGGCAAACCGAGCGGAATGCACCCCCGGTGCCCCCCCTAAGACCTTGACGGTCAGGCCCGAATCGTCGGCGAGGGTCAGCAGTTGACTCGCCCTGGAGACTGTCAACGCCTTCTTCCGGGCATTATCCGCAAACGTCTCACCATCTTCAACAACCGGTGGGATCTCAGGAAATTGATCGAGGCCGATCACTTCAATGCCGTGTTCGCCGAGCAGAGCGCGGAGTTCCCGCAACTTACCGGCATTGCCGGTCGCGACCAGCAGTCGCATCAGGGCGTCTCCAGCTCGGCACGTTGCAGTCTGGCAAGTTCGGTGCAGCCGGTGGCGGCAAGACCCTGCATGACGGAGAGTTGTTCGGCCGTGAACGGCTCCCCTTCTGCCGTTCCCTGCACCTCGACAAAGCGGCCGTCACCCGTCATAACCACGTTCATATCGACTTCGGCCGTGCTGTCTTCGAGATAGTCGAGGTCAAGCAGTGCCTGATCGCCGACCAAACCGACGCTGATCGCAGCCACGCTGTCGCGTAATGGGTTGGCCGAAACCAACCCCTTGTCCAGCAAAGTGCTGACTGCGTCCTGCAGAGCGAGATAAGCACCTGTGATCGATGCCGTTCGGGTTCCCCCGTCAGCTTGCAACACATCGCAGTCGATCTGGATAGTTCGTTCACCAAGCAGATCGAGATCTGTTACGGCGCGAAGCGATCGTCCGATCAGACGCTGAATTTCGTGCGTGCGACCACCAATTTTCCCCCGTGCCGCTTCACGCATGGAACGGGTCTGGGTTGCACGCGGGAGCATGGCATATTCGGCCGTAACCCAACCGCGCCCCTCTCCCTTCATAAAACCGGGAACCCTCTCTTCAATGCTGGCATTGCAAAGGACCCTGGTATCACCAAAGCTTACAAGCACCGATCCTTCGGCATAACGGGTAAACCCACGCTCGAAACGGACATTACGCAGTTGATTCCATGTACGACCAGACGGTCTTTGGTAGCTATCGTTCACCTTAGCGACTCCTGTTGTTTTTTTCTCTTCGCATATTCAACCAGGCCGGTCTCGATTCCTTTTGCCAGCCTGGCCTGTTCGGTCGGATCATGCAGCGTTTGCAGATCCTGCCGGTTACTGAGAAACCCGACCTCCATCAACACCGTTGGAAGATTCCCTTGTCCGAGTGGCAGCAGGGGAGCAGCCCGAACCGGATCGACATGCCAACCGTCCTGCATGAGGCTCTCCCGCAAAGCACCTGCCAGCTGTAAGCTTTCGTCCCTCTCTCCCTGGTTGCCCTCGGAGACAGAACGTTGCCGAATAAACAGCATGATCCCCTGTTTCTCGGCCGAGGGAGAAATCTGGGAGTGGATGACAAGGTACAAATCAGCGCCGGATCGCGTCGTCGTGGCGAAGCGTTCGTGCTGTTCAACCAGGTAATCGCCGTCCCGGGTCAGGTAAACCGGGATGCCGAGTTGCATCCGCAGACGCCGTTTCACCTCCTCGGCCAGTTGCAGGTTGAGTTCTTTTTCCTTGCTGCCGTCCAAGGCGATCACCCCCGGATCGGCACCACCATGTCCCGGGTCGATAGCCACGGCTGACAAGGCCGGACCGTGAGAATCCAGGCGCTTCTGTCGCAACAAGAGGGAGAACAACCGATCGAGACCGGCTTCTTCTTTGCTGTCCGCCGCGTACCTGACCGGATCGAGATTCCGATAAACAAGCAGCCGTTGGGTCAACTGCGGCAGGACACCCGTTAGAAACGATTCGGGAATACGAAGTTTTTCGTCGATAAACCTGGCCGGATGTTCCATTGCCACGGAGCGTCCGTTGAGATAAAGGAACCGTCCTCCGGGGTAGAAACTTGCTTTCCCTGACGACAGTTGCAGGGAGTAGAGATGTTTGACCGAATCCCAATGGGCTTTGAGCCCGAGAGATCGAAATACCTCATCGGCCGCCAGATAGGAGACCCCTTGCTGCTGATAAACCTCATCAATGAGAACCGGCGGTTTCCCCTGCCATGAAACTTCGACCGCAGCCTGCAACGGCGAACACAGGACGAAACAAATCAACAGGCTTGACAAAATGAACGGGAATCGTTGCATGAACAAATTTCGAAATAGGTTTTGACCACGAGTGGAAGTTGGCTCGACGTTTATACCGTGCGGGATAAAAGGTGTCAACGCCGGATCAATCCGAAAGCAAAACCGGCAGGGCATGCCCCTGTTGTGGGGAGAGTTCGAACTGCGCCAAAAGCCGCTCTGTCAGGTCCTTTTCCAATTGATGTTGAGACTCCTCGTCCCCGGACTGCCCCCGAACCTGCCCTCCCGCGGTCGATCCATGGCCACCGGCGGTACCGAGATCAGCCAGAACTTTTCGAATCAAATCCCCGGCCCGTAATTCCGGTGTGGCCGTGCGCATGGAAAGGATTTCCGTCCCCTCATAAAAGCCCATCCCCAGAACGACAGAGACTCCCTCCATGCGGAGCAGGAAATCTGCCATTTCGGCAACCATATCCGGGTTGTCGATGGTGTGCAAATTGAAGACCACCAGGTCATGATAGATCCGGGCGTTGGCCAACGCCCGGTTGAACATGGCGTAATAACTGCGCGGAACCTTGGGGTGGGCAATCTGATTGAGAATTCGGTTGTTCGCCAGCGGCAGGAGATGCAGGTAAGCCTCCCGGTCCGCGCGGCACCAGTCTCGACCGAGGTCCTGGGTTTCGGACTTGATAGCATAGAGCAGGCTGGTTGCGAGCTTGGTCCCGAAAGTGATGTCATTGGCGAGCAGGTATTCGAGCAGGATCGTCGCCGAAGCGCCGTAATCTTCTCGCACGTCCGACCAGCGACAGAGATGACAGACATCACGGGCCGGGTGGTGATCAACAACGAGGTGAACCGTCCTGTCGCTCGGCAAGGAATTGTTGCCGGTGTTCGGCTGGGTGTCGACCAGGCAGACAATCTGGAACTGGTCGAGGTCGAGACCATCCAGAGGGACGGCGTTAACCTCAAGCAGGTCGAACATTGCCCGGTTTTCACTCCGACCGATCACCCCTCCGAAAGCGATGGTTGCGACCTGTCCGGTCCGGTTCAGCAGAAGATGCCGTAAGGCCATGGCCGCAGCGAGAGAATCGGGATCAGGGTTGTCGTGCGCGACAATAAGGACTTTCCCCTTGCCGCGAACCCAATCCAGGAACTGGCCGGAAAACTCTTTTGAGCGTGTCAGATCCATTGATTCATTCCAGACTCTTCATAGCCGAACGAACCGCGGTCTCAGCATCGACAGCGGTTTCGACGCCGGGAATTTTGTCCCAGCTGTTGATGGTGATCACCCGGCGTCCGTTTTTCAGGGCGATAGCGACCTCTGACAGTGTGCCCAGTTCCCCTTCGATGGCGATCAGCACTTCTGCGGTGTGAGCGATGACCACATTGCGGGCATGTCCCATATTGGTGACAATGGGGAGTGTAACATAAGGGTTGGCCGAGTTCGCCTCGGCACCGGGCAGAATCCCGACAGTTTCTCCGCCGGCCGAAACGGCCCCCCGGCAAACCGCCTCCATGATCCCGCCGAGTCCTCCACAGACAATCGTGACCCCCCTCTCGGCCAACAGTTCTCCAACCCGAAACGCAGTCCTGGCTCCGTTCGGGCTGGCGACCGACGCCCCGATGATTCCGACGAGTCGACGCCTAGGCATGGGGCATAAACTTTCCGGCCTTGCGATGCAGCAACAAGCTGTTGGTCACCACCGAAACCGATGACAGAGCCATGGCGAGCCCGGCAAATTCCGGTTTCAATAATATACCGAATTTAGGGTAGAGCAAACCCGCGGCCACGGGGATGCCGATAAGATTGTAGGCAAAAGCCCAGACCAGGTTCTGCTTGATCTTCGCCAGGGTCGTTCGACCGAGCGCGATGCCGCGTGGGATATTCAACAAGTCGTTACCGACCAGAACCACATCCCCGGTTTCCTTGGCGACGTCTGTTCCGCTCCCGACGGCGATGCCGACATTCGCCTGGGCCAGAGCGGGAGCATCGTTGATGCCGTCTCCGACCATACCGACCACCAGATCTTCCTCCTGGTAGCGTTTGACAACGTCGAGTTTTTGTTCCGGGTGGACATCCGCTTCGACCTCGTTGATGCCCAACTGCCGGGCCACTTCTTTCGCCGTCTGAATCCGATCGCCGCTGACCATCACCAGACGCAGACCGAGGGCCTTGAGTTCCGAGACAACTTCTATCGCCTGTTCGTGCGGCTGATCGGCCAGGGCGAGCAAGCCGAGCAATTCCCCTCCCGACGCCACAAAGACCACGGTCCGACCGATGCGATTGATATGTTCGGCGTCCTGCTCCATGTCGCCGACTTCGATCCCCTCACGATACATCAGTCGCAGATTTCCGGCACTGACACGCTCACCGTTTATCCGGCCGACCAGACCGTGCCCGCCGATCTCCTCGACCTGTGTAACCGGTGAGGGCTCCAGGCCGAGGGATTTGCCATGGTTCACGACCGCCCGGGCCAGCGGGTGACGACTGCTGGCCTCAAGGGCAACGGCAACCTCGAGCAATTGTTCTTCGGCTCCCTTAGCTACCGGCCAGACGTCGGTTACAGCGAATTCTCCCGATGTCAGGGTCCCGGTCTTGTCGAGCAACAGGACATCGAGGTTGGAAATCTCTTCGAGCGCTCCTGCCTTTTTGAACAGGATGCCATTGCGCAATCCGATGCCGCTGCCGACCATGATGGCAGTCGGCGTAGCGAGACCGAGGGCGCACGGGCAGGCGATGACCAGAACAGCCACCGCCGTTTTCAAGGCAAACAGGAAGCTACCATCAATCAACAGCCAGCAGCCGAAGGTGTAAGCAGCCATCAACACCACGGCAGGGACAAAATAGTTGGAAATCCGGTCCGCCATCCGCTGAATCGGCGCCTTGTCGGCCTGAGCCGTGGTCACCAGCCGAACGATTCCAGCCAGCACCGTCTCCTCCCCGACCTGCCTGGCCCGCATCAGGAGACGACCGTTTAAATCGATGGTGCCCCCGGTCAGCAGGTCGCCAGCCGACTTGGCAACCGGGACGGACTCCCCGGTCAAAAGAGCCTCGTCCACGGCCGCCTCCCCTTCAATAACCTCTCCATCGACCGGAATTTTTTCCCCGGGGAGAACCACCAGGAGGTCGTCCGGTTCGACCAGGGTTGCCGGGATCTCCTTTTCTCGTCCTTCGAGAACAAGGCGGGCGGACTCGGGTTGAAGATCGAGAAGTTCGCGCAAGGCCCGGCCGGCACGTCCCTTCGCCCGGGATTCAAGCCACTTGCCAAAACGAACGAAGGTAATCAGCAGCGCACTGGTCTCGAAGAAAAGTTCCGCTTGGGCACCGAACAAACCACACAATGAGAGAAACGAGTAACCGAAGGCCGCGCTGATACCGAGTGCGACCAGCACATCCATGTTGGCGGCGCCGTTGCGCAACGACAACCTGGCCCCCCGATAAAAGGTCAACCCGGCGCTGAATTGCACTGCGCCTGCCAGCAGCGCAACAAGGTAAATGGTTGCCGGCCCGAGCGGCGACCACCACATGAGCGGCATGATTGGCAGGGAAAAGGCGGCGGAAAACCAGAGCCAGCGAAGCTGACGCTTCGCCTCACTCGAATCGTCGTCTGACTTCTCGACCAGAGCTTTGTAGCCACCCTGCTCAAGCGCCTCATAGATCTCGTTCAAACCGAGCTTTCGGGGGTCGAAATGGACAGTGACCGTTTCACTTGCCAGATTGACGGACGACTGCTGCATCCCGGGGAGTTGGTTTAAAAGTTTTTCAACGGTCTGCACACAATTGGCGCAACGCATCCCCTGCAACCGGAAGCTGTTTTCACCCGGGCGCTTGATACCGTCAACCGGCGCGGCCCGATATCCGAGCCGTTTGACGGTCTGCCGCAAATAATCAACCGAAATCAGGGTCGGGTCAAATTCAACCTGGAGAGTCTCCATGGCGAAATTGACCGTAGCCGAAACCACCCCGTCTTGGGCTTTCACACCGTTTTCGACGCTACGAGCACAATTGACGCAGCTCATGCCGTAAATTCTCAGCTGGCTGCCCTCGGTCTTGCCGGTATGGTTCAGGGGATCAGTCACGGTCGAGCCGGTCCAGAAGGTTGACAAACGATGGTTTCCGCCGAATCGGATCAAAATCGGGATCGTTTTCGGCATCCCGGATAAAGTGCCTCTCCTGCCTTGCAGCCGCTTCGAGAGCGGCAACCGCCTCGGCCACACGTCCCTGGCGGGCCATGACGCAGGCCCGGTTGTAATGGGCCAGTGGGTATCGATCGCTGCTCGAGAGGATGGTGTCAAAACAGTCGAGGGCCTCGTCGAGCCGTCCGAGATCCATCAAGGCGTTCCCCTTGTTGTTCAGAACAAAAAGAGAATCGGGATCACGCTTGAGACATTCCTCGAGGTTCTCAAGCGCCGATTCGAGATCCCCCATCGCCTCAAAGACCATGGCACGGTAAAAAATGGGATCGGTCCCGTCGGGATCGAGTTCGGCAGCCCGATCGAGCTCCTTGAGTGCCTGAGGAAACCGACCCGTCGTGGTCAACAGCTGAGCGCGCTCGATTCGTGCCTCATGCGAGCCGGGATCGAGTTCAAGAACCCGGTCAAAGGCAGCCAATGCCTCTTCTATTTGACCAAGGCGGGTCAGCGAAAGCCCCAGGTTGAAATGATAAATGGCGGTTTCGGGTTCAAGGGTAATCGCCGCCGAGTAGGCTTCAAGCGCTTCCCGGTCCTTCCCGAGCCCGGCCAGAGAAAACCCACGACCGTTCATGCAGGCGGTATCTCCCGGAGAAAGCTCCAGGGCAATATCAAAATGGGAGAGCGCCTCCAGGTAGCGGCCAAGACGGTTGAGAGCATAACCGACATTGTAATGGATATCGACACTCCCCGGCTGGCGGTGCAGCGCCCGAAAATACATCTGCAGCGCCTCCTCGGTCCGGTTCAATTCATCGAGAACATTGCCAAGATTAATAAATGCCTCCGGAAAATCCGGTTGCAACTTGTGGGCTTTCCAAAAATGCTCCAACGCCTGAGACAAGCTGCCGAGCTTCTCCAACAACACACCGTAATTGTGGTGCAGTGCTCCGTTGGCCGGATCGAGTTGAATCGCCTTGCGATAGATCGAGAGCGCTTTCTGGTCGTCCCCAAGTCCGCTCGCAGCAACCGCGCACAGGTTCAAGGCCTCCACAGAGAGAGGACGTTCTTCGAGAAAATCCTCCGCCAACTCAAGGGCAGAGGAATAATCCTTGCGATCAACGGCAATCTGGGCCAACGCGAGGTGTTCGTCATCCAGATCTTCCAGAAATGTATAGTCTCCCTGGCTCATCTGCCACCTATCACTCACAACTTTATAAGTATTCTTTCATAGTTCCCGGCATATGCCAAACCGTAATTTATGGCAATATAGCACGAATTCACTCACGAACGTCCGCCTCCACCCTCCTGATTATGAGAAGAATCAGACCGGCGTGCAGCCCAGAACCTCGACAGCATCGCGGTCATACCGACAGCCAGAAACAGGCGGATTCCGAGCATTTGCCAACCGTTTCCGCCAACCGCCACGAAAATGAGGGTATCTTCAATCACCGCGTGGCAGGTTGCCAGGAACAAAGCGAGCAGCAGGAGTTCCCGGGGAGGCAGCTTTTTCTCCTGGGTCACCTGGATAATGATGCCGGCCCCATAGGCGATACCCAGAAAAATTCCGGTAAAAAGTGGTAACGAAGCCTGCCTGGAGAGACCGACCCCCTGCATCAGAGGTTCACAGACTGTCCCGATACGCCGAAAAACCGGAAGATAACGGAAGAGTTCAAACACCACGACCAGAGGGATAATGATGATCGCCAATTTGAGGGACAAGAGCAACGCTCCCCCGACAGAGGTCAACAACGCATCCATTACCCAACTCCGAACAATCGATGTGCTGCGAAGAACATCAGACCGGCAGCAAAAGAGAGCACCAGGCGACCCAGAGTAACGACACCGGCCTTGGTTCCGGTGCTTTTGATCACTCCCCCCTCAAGCAACAGGTTGTGTGCAATTCCCATCATCAGACCGCACTGGGTCATCTGCCAGGCATCGAGTTCGAGCGGAACCAGGATCGCGATGGCGGCGTAGAGATTGAGCAACCAGGCGGCGAGAAAGGCAAACACCGCTTCTCCCGGCAGCCCGAAGAGTTGCATCGCCGGCTTGGCAAACTCACCGAGTTGATCAAGCAGCGCGCTCCCCTTGAGCAGGTCGATCACAATGAAACAGGGAATGACGAAGCGAATCAGCTTCCAGGAAGCCTGGAGCCCGCCGGCAAAACCTGTTTTCAAACGTTCTCGAACGTCGGGGACAGCAGGGTTGTCTTCGGTTGGGGTCGAGGTTTGCATCTTGTGCTCTCTTCAGGTTCTGACCAAATCGAAAACCCGGGCCGCTGCGAGCGCTCCGGAATAAAGCTCTTTTCCGACATCTCCGGGCCGAACCGATTGGCAGTCTGAAATTTCCTTTTTCCAGGGAAACATAACAGACACGACCTGGTTTGACGACTGCAAATCAACCTGCCCCTCAGACAGTTGCAGGCAGATGCCGTTTTTGCTATAAATATTTAGCACTCTCACAACAAGAGTGCCAATCAACCGATATTCCAGCAAAAAGGAGAGTTTCGTCATGAGCACCATGACGCTGCCAGTTGTTACCGACGGATTTGAACACTACATGAACCAGGTGAACCGGTTCGAACTTTTATCGCCCGACGAGGAGGTGCGGCTGGCGAGGAGGTATCGGAATCACGGCGATATCGATGCGGCCCATCGACTGATCACCGGCAATCTCCGCTTCGTCGTCAAGGTGGCCAATGAATATCGCAAATACGGTCTGCGTCTCGCAGACCTGGTCCAGGAGGGAAACATCGGCCTGATGATGGCGGTCAAGAAATTCGACCCGGAGCGCGGGATCCGCCTCATCACCTATGCCGTCTGGTGGATCCGCGCCTACATCCAGAATTACATCGTCAAGACCTGGTCTCTGGTCAAAATCGGCACAACCCAGACCCAGAAAAAACTCTTTTTCAAGTTACGCCAGACCCGGGACGCGTTGCGCAAGCTGACCGGTCGTTCTGACATGGGGGAAATCGCCGAACATCTGGATGTCCACGAAACCGAAGTTGTCGAAATGTCCCAACGATTACGTGGACGCGATTCCTCTCTCGATGTTGAACTCTCGCCCGGCGAGGATTATACTCTGCTCGACGGTCTCGCCGATGACCGGGCCAACCAGGAAGAGCTGCTTGTCGAGCAGCAGGAGTCGGAACAGAACCGGCAGCAGGTCGGAGAAGCCCTGGCCGTTCTGAAACCGCGGGATCGTGCTATCATTGAGCGACGTATTCTGACCGAAAAACCCGCCACCTTGCAAGAGCTTGCCGACGAGTACGGCATCAGCAGGGAGCGGGTGCGACAACTTGAAGCGAACGCTTTGAAAAAAATGAAGGAGGCCCTTTGCCGGAATCCCTCGCCAGCGGCCCTCTGACCGCCGACACCGAACGCCTTGTCGAGCAGACGGCCTTTCTCCACGAGTTGCTGGATCATGCCGAAAAGAGTGTCATCGGACAGCGATCGCTGCTCGAGGGTATTCTGCTCGGTCTGCTTTGCCAGGGACATGTTCTCATCGAGGGCGCGCCCGGCCTCGCAAAAACCCTGGCTGCCAAAACGGTTGCGGCCCTGCTGCACCTGGAGTTCCAGCGAGTTCAATTCACCCCCGACCTGCTGCCGGCCGACTTGACCGGCACTCCGGTCTACCATCCCCCCAGTGGAGAATTTCGTACCCGCAGAGGCCCCGTTTTCTGCAATTTGCTGCTCGCCGACGAGATCAACCGTGCACCTGCCAAAGTTCAATCCGCCCTGCTCGAAGCAATGGAGGAGCGCCAGGTCACTCTCGGGGAGGAGAGCCACCCGCTCCCTGAACCGTTTTGTGTGCTGGCGACCCAGAACCCCCTTGAACATGAGGGGACTTATCCCCTCCCCGAGGCACAACTCGATCGTTTTCTATTCAAATTGCTGGTCGACTATCCGGCGCGTGAAGCTGAAGAGGCCATGCTGGAACAGGGCCCCTCGGCAGCCCTCGCCCCATTACCCAAGCTTGTCGACCGGAGCCAACTGCAGCAGGCCCAAAAGGCACTCAACGACATCTACTGCGGACCCGAGGTCCGTCGGTATCTGCTTTATCTGGTCACAGCGACCCGTTCCCCTGCCGACGCCGACCGTGCCGGGCTATCAGGACTGATCGCCCACGGTATTTCGCCGCGCGGCACCCTCTGCCTGGCCACGGCTGCCCGTGGCCACGCCATGCTGCGACAACGACCCTATGTCACCCCGGAAGACGTTCAGCAAATGGCCGTTCCCGTCATGCGACACCGCCTGATCCTCTCTTATGAAGCGGATGTTGAATCGGTGACGGCCGACCATATCGTCGGAGAATTGCTGAAATCGATACCGACTCCTTGAAATGCAGACGATCACCACGCTGCAAACCAGAGCAAAGCGGCTCGAACTGACCGCACGGAAACAACTCTCTCCCTTATTGGCGGGAGGAGAGCGCGCCAGCATGCGCGGACAGGGACTCGAATTCAGTGGCCTGCGTCCTTATCAGCCAGGCGACGACCCACGCTTTTTCGACTGGAACGTGACGGCTCGCCAACAGACTCCACACGTTCGTGAATACCGCGAGGAGAGGAGTCGTAACCTGCTGCTGCTGGTCGATTGTTCCCCGTCCATGAGCCGCGCCAAAAGGGAGCTTCAGGCCGAAACCGCCGCTCTGTTGACATTTGCCGCCATCGCTAACCGCGACAGGGTCGGTCTGATTACGTTCAGTGACCAGGTCCGGCAACTTTTTCCCCTTGGCAGCGGCGACGGCCATGCGCGCTACCTGGTCAACCAGCTGATGACGCTGCAACCCTCTGGGCAAGGGACCGACCTCACCCTGCCTCTCGAAGCGGCCAAACGAAGCCTGCAGCGTCCCGGAATGATCATCATACTCTCCGATTTTCACGCGGATCCGCCGATTCGCCTGCTTCGCAGGACTGCGAGCCGACACGACCTGTTCGCAGTGGTCATTCGTGACATGAACACCCCTCCCAAAGGGGATGGGGGCATCGTTGCACTGCAGGATGCGGAAAGCGGCGAGCTCCATCTGGTCGACCTCAATCATCAGTCAGGTCGCGGCTGGCAGAAAGACTGGGAAAATGACGCAAGGCAACTCAGCCTGGACCTTGCTTCCTGTGGGATCGACTCGATCGAGCTGCACGGAGACAGCGATCCCCTGGCGGGGTTGATGCGCCTGTTTCAGCGCCGGAAATTCCGATGATTCGCATTTGCTTTTTCCTGATACTCTTCACCCCGCTGTGCGGATTCACATCCATGCCGCAGGCGACCCTGGACCCGGCCGAACCTCGCCTCGGCGAACCTTTCCGCCTTATCTACCCCCTGCCGGAGCCGGACATCCAGTTAACCGGCCTGCCCGATCTCGGCAGTTTTCGCCTGCTATTACCACCGAAAATCGACCGGAGTGAACTTTTCCTGGAACTTCTCCCGGTGCGGAGCGGGCCGGCATCCATCCCCGCTCTCTCCCTGCACCAGGCAAACCGGTCCTGGCGTACCGCCCCTCTCGATGTGGTGATCCATGACCCGGTTCCGCTGGACGCAGAGTCGAAACCCCTGCAGCGATTGCCCGGAAAAGCCGAAGCGCCCTGGATCACCGATTGGTTTTGGCTTCTCCTGCTCGTGCCGTTCTTCCTCTGGCCTCTTCACAAACTGCGACACCGCAGGAATGAACCCGAAAAGAATTCACAGAAATCATCGCTTAAACAGCTCGAGGAACAGGTGCAGCAGGCACCGACTTCGGAGGAAAGGTCATGTCTCCTCCAGACGATTCGCGCCTGGCGCTTCGGACCTTACGCACCGAAAGCAGAGAAGCAGGAGAAACTCCGGGAAGCCGTCGCTAAAATCAGAAACGGGGGGACATCGTGACTCTCGTCTGGGAGTACCCCCTTTTCCTGTGGTTCTTGCCACTGGCGCTCATCCCATTCCTGCCCGGCGGCAAGCGTGCCCTGTCGATTTCGTCCTTGCGGCCACTCGTACAACGCCCTCCGGGTTGGCGCATCCGCCTTTACCGGCTTCATCAACCGGTCTGTTCGCTGTTACTGCTCGGTCTGCTGGTCTGCCTGGCCGGACCGACCCAACGCCAGATACTGCAAAAAACGGTGCAACTTGGACTCGACCTGATGCTCGCCCTCGACATTTCCGCGAGCATGAGCGCCACAGACATCGAACCGAACCGAATGACCGCCGCCCAGCTGACGGCAGCGAGATTCATCCGGGGTCGCTCTCATGATCGGATCGGCATCATTCTTTTTTCCGGGTCCCCCTATTTACTGGCACCACCGACCGCTGACCGGGAATGGGTCGCGACGCGACTTCTCGCCATCGAATCGGACCGGCACGGCAGCGGTACGGCCCTGGGGGATGCGACGATGGCGGCGATCGGTCGCCTGCAGAGTTCATCGGCCAAGGGAAAGGCCGTCATTCTGCTTACAGACGGTTCCTCCAATCGTGGACGCACGTCACCGGAAACGGCCGCCCAGGCCGCAGCGGCCCTCGGCATTAAAATCTACACCATCGGTTTCGGAACCGAGCAGGGGGCGGCATTTGTCCTCGGGAAGAATCGAACTCTGCCTCCGAACCATCCGGTGGTCGGACAGAAAAAATCAACTCTGGACACAACCATCCTCCGGAACATGGCTGAAACCTCCGGCGGACGTTTTTTCAGGGCGGAAAACCTCACGACACTCGCCACCGTCTATGCACAGATTGACGCGATGGAAAAAAGCCCGATAGAAACCCGCAAGGAGAACAAAGATCGGCCGTTGTTGCCCTTCCTGCTCCCTCTGCTGGTCCTGTTGCTGGCGATCGAGATCGTATTGTTCAGGGGTTACCTGCGGAGGGTGCCATGAACAGCATCTGGCTGCTGCCATTATTACTGTGCGGAACCCTGGCTCTTGCAGAGAGAAGAAGCCGGCGCATCCTCGCCGGGTTCGGCCACAACGATGGGAACCTACGACGATTGCAGGACGACTTTCTGAGCCTGCTCGCCGTTTGCTCCCTTCTCTTCGCGCTCGGCTCAACGCAGCCAGGTCATACGCCAAGTCATGACAAGCTGTCCGTGGTCCTGGCAGTTGACGTCTCTACCAGCATGGCGGCTGAAGCCGATGGCATCAGCCGCCTGGATGAAATTCGGGGGAAACTGCTCGACTTTGTCGCAAAGCTGCCGCAGGCCGATCTGGCGTTGGTGCCGTTCTCCGGAGAAGCCGTGGTTCAAGTACCGTTGACCGGCGACCTTGACGCTTTCAGCTATTTCCTGCGTCATCTGCAAGCCGGCCAGGTCACTGCTCCCGGCTCGGCGCCTGAAGAGGCCGCACTGATGGCACAGGAACTCGTTGTCGGCAAAAAGGGGGAGAAATACGTCATTCTTGTCAGCGACGGGGAACGGACCCTGCTGACGAATCCCCCCGGACTCAGTTCAGACGTCCCTGTCTATGTTTGGCCTGTCGGGGGCGAAGAACCAGCACCGGTCCCCGACAGAAACGGCAATCCCCGCTTGGATGAAAACGGGCAGCGGCTGCTGACAAAGCCGGAGCCAGAGAGACTGCGTTCCATCGCCGAAGAAAGCGGGGGGAAGATCATAAGTTCTGAAAAACCCGGCGAGGGGTTTTGGGGCGACGGTGCCCATAGGCCGCGTCAGGCCAAAGATGGAGACCATAGACAATGGTACCTGCTGTTGGCGACCGTCGCCCTCCTGCTACGCCACCTGCCACGGAACATTCGCCCCTACAGGTGGCTGGCGACACACAGTATTCTTTCCATCGGTCTCATCCTGGGTTGTCAACCGGCAACCGAGGACCAAGGTCGACACATGTTCGCTGCAGCGTTAACAAGCAATGAGTCCCCTTCCGTCCGGGCCGACCTTTTTCATGAGGCAGCGTCCCATCTCGCGCCCGCGGAACGTGCCGTCGCCCTGTTCAACGCCGGCACCATGGAGCTTGCCGCCGGAAACGCCTTCGGTGCCGTCCTGTCCTTCGAAATGGCCTTATTACTTAACCCGGAAGACAAAAACTCCCGTCACAATCTCGCGCTTGCCTTGAGGCAGATGGAGCAACAGCCTGAAAAATCGGGTGCGAAGGGTGGCGAAACAGAGTCCCATCGCACCAGCGATTCCGGCAAACTTGCAAAACCGACAGCGGTTCGTCTGGCCGAAAGCATTGCCCCGGCGCCATTTTTCCCGCGCGGTGCGAGGAACAAACCGGCTCAGGATACCCGATTGGAGCGCGACTGGTGAATGGAGTCCGGTTCGGCATATGCATACTTTTGCTGTTCGTTGCGACGACTGCCAACAGCAGCGAGTTGCAGGCCAGGCTGCTTCTTTCGGACCCCATCCCTTATGTCGGAGAGACGGTCACCCTCACCCTGGAAGTTGATCGACCACGGCCTCTGACCGGCAGACTCCAGCCGGCATGGCCACCCTTTACCGGTTTCCAGGTCAGCGAACCGTGGTCAACCGGAACCAGAACGCTGGTGACATCCGGCAATAACCACAGGGCCGAATACCGGCTGCGCACGATCCGACCTCTTTCCGCCGGTTCTTTCCCCATCCGCGTCGGGGTCAAAACAGCCGACGGAACCAGTCAGACCGAGGCGCAAGTCCTGGTGATCGTCCAGCCCCTACCCGACTTCGGCAAGCCAGTGGGCTTCCAGGGAGCTGTCGGCCTTCCGGAAATGGTCCTGCACGATTCGGGTGAGGGGCGTAGACTGGTTGAACTTGTCCTACGCGGCAAACTCGACCTGGCCGCACTCCCCCTCCCCCAGCCTGTTACCGAAGAGCAATCGACCCTCGGCCTGCTGACCGATCGAACGACAGGTCGATTGCCGGCCGAGCAGACCCGGCGGCTTCAATACTTTTATGATCCCCGGGGTAGCAGCTCAGCTCCGGGTTTTCGCCTGCCGGTTTTCGACCCGGAAACTGGACGCTACCAGGTTTTAACAACCGGGGTCAGCGAAGGTTCGAACGACATCGGGCTACCCGGCACAACGCTGCTGCTCGTCTCGTCTCTCATTCTTGGTTTTTGGATTGTTAAATTCCTGAGGATTCGGCATTCTGTTGCACGCACCACCGACCCGGGACATTACCCTCCACGAAAGATTCGCCTGCGTGAGCTTGGAGACAGAGGGGTCTCCTCCCGGACCCTTCGGGAACTGGAATCGCATTGGCTCCGATTTGATGAAAGCCGGTTCGGGAAAAACGGGGATCAGGGAGACAAACTGCTCATAGCCCTGCGACACCTCAATCGTCGCTGCGTGCAAGAGATTGACAAAAGCGCAATGAATCAATCAATATCAAGAATAGTCAAACTATTTTTCCACTGAAGAGGTTTCCAACTGATGAACCAGCGTCCGCTCATCCTGTTATCCATTCTCCTGTCCCTCACTCTCCCGGCATGTACCGGGACCAGGCTTCCTGAAAGCCGGAATGCCGAGCATTACCTCCGTGAAGGGGAGTCGATGTTCGATCGCGGTCTTTTCGAGGAGGCGATCACCAACTGGGAAAAGGTCCGAGACAGTTATTACTCCCCGGAGTTGAACATTATCGCGGAGATGAAAATCGCCGAGGCCTATTACCGTGCCGAGATGTACCCCGAATCAACAGCAGCTTACGAGGACTTCCTCAAACAGCACCCGAACCACAAACGGGTACCGGATGCGATGTACAACCTCGGCCTGGCCTACTACGCCCAGGTCCTCGCACCGGACCGGGACCAGACCGCGACCCGCAACGCCATGGTCACCTTTCGCGAATTTGCCAAACGCTACCCCAATGATCGAGGACGGACGGAACAGGCCAAGGTCTTCGCCGACCGCTGCGAAGACCGGCTTGCCCAGCACGAGCTTGTCGTAGGTCGTTATTATCTGAACAGAGACAACTACCCGGCAGCAATCAATCGCTTCAAATCGATCTTTGTCAAATACCCGAACTTTTACGAGCGGGATGAAGCTTGGTACCTGCTCGGCAGAACCTATCTCCTGAACGGGCAGAAAGAGCAAGCGGTCGAGGCCTTCAACACCCTTTACAAGCAGTTCCCGGTCAGCCGCTTTATCCTCGACGCCCAGAAAACAATGGAAAAATATTATTGATCGTCTTATCAGTCCGCAAATATCCCATATGTCACAAAAAAGCGTCCCCATTTTCATGGAGGACGCTTTTTTAATCCGCTAAGCTTTTGAAACTGCAGAAGACTTTCCCTTTTCCTCCCCACCGGACGGGGGGGTTATTTTTCTTGACTTGCCGTTTACGCCATATTATAAAAGGCTTCGTCTATAACGGAATTTTAAAATGGAGTCGGCGCCCATCTGCAGAACCACCTGTTCCCGGCTCGAACTGCTTACATGCTCGCTGATATATGGACGTTTGAATGGTATTTGAGGTGAACAGGAGAGTCCCACCACTGCTGTTTTAAACACGCCTGATCACATACCGTTTGTCAACCTAAAGGATGCCCTCGGTTCACCTAATGAATCGGTGCTGCGGGCAAATTACTAAGGAGGAGAGAGATGTCTGATTTTGGTACTCTTGAAAGTCGTGTCCGTCGTAAGTCCTTGCTGAGCAAGGTCATGAAGGCTGAAGACACCATTAAGTTCTTTGAAAACGGCCAGAACCTGGTCTGGTCCGGATTTACCCCGGCCGGCTATCCCAAGGCGGTTCCCATCGCCCTCGCCGACCACGTCGAGCAGAACAACCTGCAGGGTCAACTCCGGTTCAACCTGTTCATCGGCGCCTCGGTCGGCGCCGAGACCGAAGACCGCTGGGCCACCCTCGACATGATCGACCGCCGCTGGCCGTACCAGACCGGCAAGAACATCGCCAAGGGGATCAACGCCGGCCGCATCCGCATGGGCGACAAACACCTCGGTCACTTTGCCCAGGACATCAGCTACGGTTTCTATACTGAAAACGGCCGCTACGACATCGGCATCTTCGAAGTTTCCGCCATCACCGAAGACGGTGGCCTCGCCCTGACCTCCTCCTGCGGTATCGTCGCCGAAGCGATCGGCCTCTGCGACAAGATCATCCTCGAAGTCAACACCGGGCAGCCCTCCTTCGAGGGGATGCACGACATCCACATGCAGCAGAAGCCGCCGCATCGCGCACCGTTCCTGATTACCTCGGCAAGCGATCGCATCGGCTCTCCGTATGTTCCCTGCGACATGGAGAAAGTCATCGCCGTGGTCGAGTCGAAGAACCGTGACAAAGGTCGCGCCTTCGCCGACATGGACGATACCTCCGAAGCGATCGCCGGCCACATCATGGAGTTCTTCGCTCACGAAGTGAAGCGCGGCCGCCTGCCTGAGAACCTTTTGCCGCTGCAGTCCGGTGTCGGTTCCATCGCCAACGCTGTTGTCGGCGGCCTAGCCAAGGGCCCGTTCTCGAACCTGTCGGTCTACACCGAGGTTCTGCAGGACACCATGCTCGACTTCATCGACGGCGGCAACCTGAACTTCGCTTCGGCCTGCTCGCTCTCCCTCTCTGAAGACCCGGGCTTCCCGCGCTTCTTCGACAACTGGGACAAGTATGCCGACAAGGTCATCATGCGCCCCCTGTCGATCGCCAATGCCCCGGAGCCGATCCGGCGTCTCGGTGTCATCGCCATGAACACCCCGGTCGAGTTTGACATCTACGCTCACGCCAACTCGACCCTGGTCGGCGGCACCCGGATGATCAACGGTCTCGGCGGCTCCGGCGACTACCTGCGCAACGGTTTCCTGAAGATCATGCACAGCCCGTCGACCCGCCCGAGCAAGACCGACCCGCTCGGCATCACCTGCGTCGTGCCGAAGGCTCCGCATATCGACCATACCGAGCACGACCTCGACGTGCTGGTCACCGAGCAGGGTCTGGCCGACCTGCGCGGCGTCGCCCCGAAAGAGCGCGCCAAGCTGATCATCGAGAAATGTGCTCATCCCGAGTACAAGCCGATTCTCAACGAGTATCTCGATATGGCCACCAAGGACTGCATCGCCCGCGGCGTCGGCCACGAGCCGCAGCTCTTCGATCGCGCCTTCAAGATGCAGCAGAACATGGCCACCAACGGTACCATGCGCATCAAAAACTGGGATATCAAAGTCGATCTCTGCGAATAAGCAGACCAACGACTCCCATTGCAACAAACAAAGCCCCGCCAGTCATTTGGCGGGGCTTTTTGCTTTCGTGCTTGCATGCTCGGCTCTACCCGGATAGATTAAAATAGGGTGTTATCGCTTCGGGTGGAATCGCCCATCGAGACTCACCGCAAGGACAACCGCTCATCATCTGCAGCAAACAGCCCCTGATCCCGACAGGAGGATTCTGCATGTCCGAAGAGAACATCCTTTTCCAACCAATCAAAAAGTATTGTCGCCGCGATGTCGCCAATTGCGGACCGAATGACACGGTTAAGGATGTCGCAAAAGTCATGCGGGGGATGCGAATC
Source organism: Desulfuromonas sp. (assembly GCA_002868905.1). GTDB lineage: Bacteria > Desulfobacterota > Desulfuromonadia > Desulfuromonadales > Geothermobacteraceae > BM304. Next base: position 25,297 of record PKUA01000047.1, on the reverse strand, counting down.
TCGAGCATGATTGTTTGCGAGGCAAACAACCCAATCGGCATTTTGACGGATCGGGACTTGCGCAACAAGGTTATTGCAGAAGGGCTTGATCCCAACATGGTCCTGGCACTGGACATTATGAACTCCCCTCTGATAACCGTTCGGGAAGATGATTTTCTTTTTGAAGCTCTCTACCGGATTTCCAAGCACGCCATCCACAGAATCTGCGTCGTCGATGCGGACAACCGTCTCTCCGGGATCATCACAATCTCTGACATCATGCGGCTCCAGGCACACTCCCCGCAGAAACTGGTCAGGGACATCGATGAAGCGACGTCGCTGGAAGAATTGTCCAACTATCATGGCCAGATTCAAAACCTGGTCATTCACCTGGTCGACTCCGGCGTTGCCACACGGGAATTGATTCGGATGATCGCCATGCTCAACGATCAGCTTCTCCTTCGCCTGATCGCACTGCTTCGAGCCGGCCCTTTCAGCAACCTGCCGGAGGGTTTCGCCTTTGTCGTCCTCGGCAGCGAGGGGCGGCAGGAACAGACCCTGACAACGGATCAAGATAACGCCATTATCTATTCCGACGATCTGTCACCGGCTGAAATTTCACGCATCGAAGATTTCTCAGAGAAACTGATCGATTCCTTGATTGAAATCGGCGTCCCTCCCTGCCCCGGCGGCATCATGGCGAAAAACGAATTCTGGCGCCGTAGCAGTAGCGAATGGGAAGCCGCCCTGAACCACTGGTTGTTCAACCCCGTTCCTGAAAACATCCTGAATGCCAGTATGTTTTTTGACATGCGGACCGTCTACGGCGACCCTCAGCTCGAACTGGACATCAAGCAGCACCTGACCGAACATTTCCAAAAGGAACAACTGTTCCTGGCCCGTTTTGCCGACAACATCAACGGTTTCAAGCCGCCACTCAGCCTGTTCGGCGGCATCAAAGTCGAACACAGCGAGGAACACCGTGGCCAACTCGACATCAAGAAAGCGGGGATCTTTGCCATCACGGAAGGGATAAAAACCCTCGCGATGGAAGCTGGGATTATGCGAGGTGGGACGCGGGAACGGATCGAAGCACTTATCAAAGAGGGAGTTTTGAAGAAGGAGTTGGCGGCAGATCTCGAAGCAACATATAATTTCCTGGTCTTTCTCCGGTTACGCTGCCAGGTTGACCGCATCCGGGTTGGCGAAGAGCCAAGCAATTACATTACTCTCTCCAAGCTGAACCACATGGAAAAAGGCCGACTCAAGCTCGCCTTCGAACAGGTCAACGACTTCCAGGAGTTCCTCAGGGTTCATTTCCGGGTCCATCTTATTCGCTGACGAAAAAAGGGGCGGGACCTGACGGGCCCAACCCCTTTTCGACCTTTCGTCAGTCCATGGAAGGCTGATCAGACCTGAACCACTTCCTGGACCTCCGGGATATTCGCCTTGAGAGTCCGCTCAATGCCCATTTTCAAAGTCATGGTCGACATGGGACAAGAGCCGCAGGCACCGGTCAATCTCACACTGACAATCCCGTCATCCGTAACGTCGACCAGCTCCACATCACCGCCGTCGGCCTGCAAGGCAGGGCGGACCTGTTCCAGAACTTCTTGAACTTTTTCTTTCATGAAAGCCTCCGTGAGTTGTTGGGTTAAGTGTATCTTGAGAGGACGCCGCAGCGCAAGTGTTCAATCCCCTTTACAAGCCGGTTACATCGGCGGCGGCAACGGGATTTCGCTGATGCTCCTGGCGCAGGCGAGATCGGGTTGTCCGACCCCCTTTCCCTGAACCAGGACCTTAAAGGTATCACCCATGCCTCCGTCGGGCATGATCAGGTTTTTCAGACTCAATCGCAATTGGCGCTGGCGCAGCGGATCTTGCTCACGTGCCTGGAGCACCATCAACTCCTCGACAAATCCGAGTCCCATCAGGAAGCGGTATTGTTCACCGAACCAGAGAGTCTGCAACCCGGCATCCTCTCCCGCCTTTTGCAGGGCGCCGAAATCGACATGGGTCGTAATGTCCTGGCAGCCTGCATTTTGGTAGGGGTTGTCATGCGCCTGATGTTTATCATAGCAGAGCAGTGTCCCCTGTCGCCGCTGCGGGGCGAAAAGTTCTTTGCTCGGATAGCCGTAGTCAATGGTCAGGATGAACCCGCGCTGAAGTCGAGCGCTGATACGATGCAGCCACCGAACGGCTTCCAGGTTGATCTCGGCGCGATTTCCTTCGACCGGACCGCAGCCGAGCCAGTCAAGGTGAGTTTGCAGATCCGAGGTGGATGGGGCTCGTAAATCCTCGGCGAAGCCGTCATTTGAATTGACAACGAAAACCTCCTGCAACTCTCCCCCTCGGACTTCAACGACATGGACCGGGAAAGCGTCAATCAGTTCGTTGCTCAACAGGCACCCGCTGAACGGCTCAATCTCATCTTCGAGAGCCCAGTCCACTTTCGCCTGATGCTTAATCAGTAACTCGCTTTGCCGCTGGCGGGAAACGATGTTCTGTTCGACCAGAAAATAGCGGAGTTCACTGTAGAATTCGGGCTCGGTCTGACGCAGGTCGTCGAGTATGTCGAGAGCGAGATGTCCTTCACCCGGCCCCTGCTCCACGACGACAAACTCCCCACCTCCCATACAGCGCCACATATCGACTAACTGGCGTGCGACCAACGAGCCAAAAACCCGGTGTACACTGCTGGAGGTAAAAAAGTCTCCCTGTCGTCCTATTCGTACTTGAGGAGATTGGTAGTAACCGTGCTGGGGGTGGTAGAGGCAGTTGGCCATGAATTCCGCAAAGGTAAGGCCTCCCTGCCGCCCAATCTCCTCACGCAACCACTCTTGCAAATGGTCACGATCCGAAATTTTCGATGATGTCGATCCATGGGTTGACATAGGGGGAGATTGTAAATGAGGGTGGCGGCTGTGGCAAGAGGGGAATAAGGCTGCAGAGCGCTTTTCGACTCAGGGCATCAGACCAAGCAGTTGGAATATCTGCAACAGATCGGCTGTCTCACGCGCAACCATGGTCCTGATGCCGAGACGGGCCGGCAACTGCAAATCGACATGGACGCGATCCCCGACGAACAGGAAGCTCTCAAGCGGACCGCTGATCTCTGAAAGGACCTTTTGCAGTGTCTCCTCGTCCGGTTTCGGTACGCCGCTGAATTCAATCGTATAAAGCCCGAAAAAACATGCGTCGACCCCGAGAATTTTCAGTATCTTGCGTGCCAGAAAAAGATTGTTGTTGCTGTAAATGTAGAGATCATAAGACGCACTCAGGGCTTCGAGGAGAGCCTGAAGTACCGGGTCATGCACCAGATAGCGTTCCGGTCGAACATTCTGGCGAAACGCATCATGCAAATCATCAATGGCAATCCCGAGTTCAAGGCAGGTTAGCGACAAGGTCGGTTCCTCGTCCCGGCTCTCTGCCAGCCGGCGGCGAGACTGTTGTAGCAGCTTCCGCGCAGCGGCTAAACTCAGGCCACGACTGACGGCAATCAGGTTCTCCGCCGTCGACGTGATTTCACGCTGCAACTCATCGTTGCGGTACAGCGTACCATCCAGATCAAAAACAATATTTCGGATTGGAGCCATGGACATACCCGGTTGAATAATTGCAAAGAAACAACAGGTATGAGTTTACCATGTCCCTGGATGAGCGCAAAAATCCGCAATGTGCGAGTAACAAAAACGGAAAACGCAATAAGGAAATCAGGGTGGAGTGTTTCTTGACCCGTTCAGCAACCGGGGGTTATTGGTAAAGACACCATCAACCCCGTCCTGAACAAGTCTCGAAAATTGCATCGGATCATCGACGGTGTAGGGAAAGACCGGAACCTTTTCCCTCCGGCAGGCTGCCAGAAATTGGGGCGAGATCCGCCTGATAGACGGATGAAGCGCTGACGCTCCCAGGCGTCTAACCGTGTCAAGAGCCGCTTCGATTGGTTTCCGGTCGACCAACACCGCTAGAGGCAATCCCGGAGCATGCAGGCGGAGATCATACAGAAGATCCCAGTCGAAAGACGATAGAACAACCTTGGAGCCAGGAAATTGCCGCAGCAGCTCAAGGGTGGGCATAGCGGTCTCGGCATGCTTTAACTCAAGGTTCAACCAGAGACGAGAGCCGGTCCAGCTCAGCAGTTCGGCCAGAGTTGGTAAAGGCTCACCACGAAAAAGCTCACTGAACCAGCCGCCGAAATCGGATTGCCGAACTTCAGCCAGTGTCAGATCACAAATCTTTCCCCGGCCGGTGCTTGTTCGACGTATGTTATCATCATGCAGCAGGATCGGCACAGCGTCTGCGGTCAACTGGATATCACACTCGAACCCATCGGCACCAGCCGCTTCGGCCGACCGAAAAGCTGCCATGGTGTTCTCCGGCGCCTCAGACGAAGCCCCACGATGAGCCCACAAAAAGGGATGCGGCAAATCGTCAGGTAAAAACGGAGGAAATGTGGGAGGCAACAATAACTCCTGGTGGTTATGGCTGCTGCTTGCAGCACTGCTGCTGGGCGGAATGGCGACCCTCCGTTTCGGTGAAGGGAGCAGACACGGTTACGGGGTTTACCCGCCAGGCCCGCGCAACACGGGCAACCCCTGCCGCTGCCAGGACACAATGCCACCATACAAGTTGTATACTTGGGGATAGCCGCGCTGGGCCAGGTACCTGGCGACCTGGTTGCTGCGACTGCCGACCGCACAGTAGATCAGGATCGGTCGATTTTTCGGAACCTCCCTCTCCCTTTTCAAAAACTGGTCAATCGGAATCAGATTAGCGCCATCGAGACGTGCCTGACCAAACTCCATCGGTGTGCGAACATCAAGCAAAAAAATCGACGGGTCGCGCAGCAACTGCTGTGCCTGCAACGCATCGAGATGTTTCACCTGGCTCGCACTGGCGATCGACGTCCAAAGAACCAAACCGGCCAACAACAAAGAACCGAATATTCGAACCATTTTTCATCCTCCAAAAATTTCTTGGTCCATTATATTCAAAAATATCTATAAAATAAACCCCGCAAAACCAGCTAGGGGGAAATTGCTATCTGCATTGCCTGCCACGGTGGGGCCGTCTGCCATGCCAACAGCACTGCTTTACTTATCCATTGCAAGTTGTTACAATTCGCCCGCACTAATGATCATCAGGAATTCTGATCAGCATTTTTTTATTTAATCTCAGTGAGGAAAGCGCGCCATGGCTATTATTACCATTTCCCGTCAGATGGGAAGCGGGGGCATTCCCATCGTTCAAGCTGTCGCCGAGCAACTCGGTTACACCCTGATCGATGGCGAGTCGATTCGAGAGGAAGCAGCCAAATACGGTCTCTCAGTGGAAGACCTGGAACAGGCCGATGAAAAACCGCCGGTGTTCATCGAGGAGAAAGATGACAAACTTGCGGTCGACCTCCACCAGATCGAACTGATCATCCTGGAGATGGCCCTGAAGGGGAATGTCATTATTTACGGTCGGGGTGGACAGGATCTGCTCGCGGAAGCGACCAACGTATTCAGGGTGAGGATTATCCGCCCCTTCGAAGATCGCGTTGAAAACTGGGCGGAACGCGAGTGGCTGGACCCCGATTATGCACGCATCCTGGTCCGCAAGAATGACCAGCAACGTGCCGGGTTCATCAAGTATTACTTTGACCGCGACTGGAACGAACCCGACAATTACGACCTGATTATCAACACCGAGCGCCTCTCCGAAGAGATGGCCGTCGATTTGATCTGCAAAGGGGTTCACGACAACAACCTGGTCGAGAAAAAAGGCGAAACCAAGCGAATTTTAAAAAACCTGATTGTGCGCAAGAGAATCGAAATCGCCGTACTCGGTGACCAAGAGATAGATGCACATCACGTTGAAATCGAAGTCAAAGAAGGGGCTGTACTCCTGTCCGGGCATATCCACTCGGAAAAAGACCGGAAAAAGGTTGTCAAAATCGCCACCGCCATGGACGGAGTGAAGAAGGTGACCGACATGATGAAACTTGTTGAATATCGCAACGTCCTGAGCGAAAACTGAGCAGCAGGTTTTTTTAGAGCATCCCATCAGCCGGCCACAAGGCCGGCTTTTTCTATAGCAGTCTTGCACTCCAACCGCTCTTGCCGATGCATGCCTGGCATGCTACCATGCCGTCTTTTAAACGTACCGAATCACGAGCTGAAAAATATCAAAGAAGGAGAATGGCAACATGGCCGGACACAGTAAATGGGCCAACATCAAACACCGCAAAGGGGCGCAGGACGCCAAACGCGGTAAGGTCTTCACCAAACTCATCAAAGAAATCACCGTGGCTGCCCGGATTGGCGGCGCCGACCTCGAAGCGAACCCGCGGCTTCGACTTGCCGTCGACAAGGCCAAGCAGTCCAATATGCCGAAAGACAATATCGACCGGGCGATTAAAAAGGGAACCGGCGACCTCGACGGGGTGGTCTACGAAGAGGGGACCCTGGAAGGTTACGGACCGGGCGGCGTCGCCGTTATCGTCGAATTCCTGACCGACAACCGCACCCGCACGGTCGCTGATGTCCGGCACATCTTCAACAAGAACAACGGAAACCTCGGTGTCAGCGGCTCCGTCGGTTTCATGTTTGACCGCAAAGGGCAAATCGCCTGTGCCGAAGGAACCGATTTCGAAAAAGCCTTCGAAGTCGCCCTCGACGCCGGCGCGGAAGATGTACTCCAGGACGGAGACATGGTAGAAGTGATTACCGAACCGGGCGATTTCGAAACGGTGAAACAGGCCCTGGAAGAGGCCAGCGTCAGCCTGGAAGCGGCCGAGATCACCATGCGCCCCCAGACCACGACCGCCATCGACGGGAAACCGGCCGAACAGTTGATGAAAATGATCGACATGCTCGAAGATAACGACGATGTCCAGAATGTCCATGCCAACTTCGACATCTCCGACGAGGAGATGGAACGCATTATGAGCTGACACGGAACGAAACCTTTTGCGCCCTTCAGAGAGTACGCGAATTCTCGGCATCGACCCCGGCACGCGCCGTACCGGTTACGGCCTGATCGAGCAGCAGGGGAACCGTTTACGCCACATAGAAAATGGGGTTGTCATCACCAACTCCAAAGCGGAACTGCCTGTCAGGCTGCAGGAAATTTATTGTCAACTCAGCACGATCATCGAGCAATTTCAACCGGTGGTGATGGCGGTTGAAACCGTATTCCTGGCAAAAAATGCCCAATCGGCCCTGAAACTCGGTCATGCCCGTGGTTCGGCCCTGCTGTGCGGGATGAACGCCGGGTTGGCTGTAACGGAGTTCAGCGCCCTGCAAGTTAAGAGCGCTGTCGTCGGTTACGGCAAAGCATCCAAGGAACAAGTCCAGCAGATGATTCGTGTTCTCCTGAACCTCCCGGAACCTCCGCAGGAAGATGCCGCCGACGCTCTGGCGGTCGCTATCTGTCATGCCCACAGTCATGCTTTAAATGACCGTCTGCAACAAACGGCATTAAGGAGAGGACGATGATCGCCCGTCTCACCGGCACCATCTGGGAACGGACCCCAGAGCAGCTGATTCTCGATGTCCAGGGCGTCGGCTACAGGGTCCAGGTTCCCCTGTCGACCTATTACGCACTCTCGGACGAGGAACAGGCGAGTTTGCTCATCTATACCCATGTTCGGGAAGACGCGATCCAGCTGTTCGGATTTCTGACCTCGGAAGAACGTGAGTTGTTCACCATCCTGATCGGCGTCTCCGGGGTCGGGTGCAAACTGGCGGTCAACATCCTCTCCAACATGCCGGTCGAGCAACTCTGTACCGCCCTCTATGGCGGAGACATCAAGGGATTGTCCGGCATTCCCGGAATCGGCAAGAAAACCGCCGAGCGCCTGGTCCTTGAGCTGCGAGACAAGGTCGTACACCTTGCCGGGAAAGGTTCCGCCCCGACGGCTAGGCCCCAGGCGGAGCCAGGTGAAAAGCTGACTGACGATGCCATCTCGGCCCTGATCAACCTCGGCTACAAGGAGGCCCAGGCGCGCAAAGCGCTGTCCACCCTTGCACCTGGCCCTGACGACAGTCTCGAAACAATGCTCAAGCAGGCTCTCGGCCTGCTGATGAAGTGAAACCGCCATGACTGATGAACCCTGGGATTCAAGCTCCGAGAGGATGATCACGGCCGAACCCTTGCACGAGGACCGGCTGGAAACAAGCTTGCGCCCGCGTACCCTGCACGAGTACATCGGGCAGTCGAAGGTCAAAAAGAACCTCAAAGTCTTCATCGACGCCGCCAGGCAACGGGACGAGGCTCTCGACCATGTGCTCTTTTTCGGACCTCCGGGGCTTGGCAAGACGACCCTGGCCAATATCATCGCCGCCGAACTGCAGGTCAATATCAAGTGCACGTCCGGGCCGGTAATCGAAAAAACCGGCGACCTTGCCGCAGTCCTCACCAACCTCGAAGCCGGCGATGTGTTGTTCATCGACGAAATCCACCGCCTCTCACCGGTGGTGGAAGAGATTCTCTACCCGGCGATGGAAGATTTTCAGATCGACATCGTCATCGGCCAGGGGCCATCCGCCCGGACCTTCAAGCTCGACATTCCACGTTTTACGCTGGTCGGGGCCACGACAAGAGCCGGGTTGCTGTCCAGCCCCCTGCGTGATCGTTTCGGAGTCATCTCCCGTCTGGAATTCTACACGGCGGAGGAACTCGCCACCATCGTGCGTCGCAGCGCGGAGATTCTCGAGACGCCGATTGCCGATGACGGAGCCCTCGAAATTGCACGGAGAAGCCGGGGCACGCCGCGTATCGCTAACCGTCTGCTGCGCCGGGTGCGGGATTTTGCCCAGGTGGACGGGGATGGCCATATCAACCGGGAACTGGCGGACCGGGCTCTTGACCGACTCGAAGTCGACGCCCGAGGCTTCGACCTGATGGACAGGACGCTTCTGCTCAACCTGATTGACAAGTTCAATGGCGGCCCGGTCGGCCTCGAAACCCTGGCCGCCGCCATCGGCGAGGAGAAGGACACCATCGAAGACGTGATCGAGCCTTACCTGCTGCAACAGGGTTTCCTGCAACGGACCCCGCGCGGAAGGATCGCCACCCCGCTCGCATACCGGCATTTCGACCGGCGAATCACCGATGGACAGACGGGTCCGTTGTTCGACACATCATCCGAGCAAGAATCTTAAAAAGCACCCAATATGTAAGAACCGCCTTTTCCGGGCCGAGATTTCTGTGGTAGAGTTGACCTCATGGGGGGGTCAGCATTTTTAATGCCCCGCTGATAAAGCCCCCTGGGCCGCCGTAGTGGCGGCCCTCTCCTTTTTAAGTCGCATGCACGAACAAAAGCTTTTTCTCGATAGATTCATCGATCAAATTGCCTCCTGGGCCGCAACCCTGGTTGAACAGGGAACCCTGCCATTCCGTCGCATCGAACGGGAGCGGGACCTTGTGACCCGGCTCGGCCGCCTGCGGGCTCCGATGGTTTTCTGGATCAACCGGGACAGCTACATGGCTGGCGGAATTCTGTTTTTTCCACGCCCCGGGACATCCGTCGATTACGATCAGGCCTCCGCCGTCAGTGAAGCCCTTGGTTTGTCCAGCTTTGCCAGCTGGGAACACGACTGTATCCAGGTGACGCGTCTGCTGGACGACTCGTTCCAATCCAAGCGCATCTGGCAACTCGAAAAAAAAGACCCGACCCCGGCCGATTTCAATACCGGCCTGCGCACCCTGCTCGACAGCCTGAAAATGAACGCGGTCACGCAGGCGGTCCCTCCGGGAAAGCTCTCAACAAGCGTCCTGCTCAATCTTTGCCTGCAGACCCTGGACGACCTCAATGCCGAGTGCGATGACGCGGAAACGGCGGCGCAATCTATCCTGGTGTTGACCCGACTGCTGCTGGCTCTGCAAGCCGATGCTCTCCCGGCCGGGTTGCAACCGGAACGGATGGATCGAGCGATCCGTTTCCACCTTGGCAACTTACCGGCCGATCTGGAATCGCTTAAACCATTGGCCGAAGAGCATGAGCTGCCACAGTTGCACAACACCAAACTGCATAATCTCTGGCACCGCCTGCGGCAACTCCTCCCGGCGATGCCTCCCGGAAGGATCGCCGAGCTTTGCAGATTGCTGCTGGACCACTTTACCATCAACAAAATCCGACTCGGGGGAATGAACCCTGCACAGGAGCTGCTGACCGTCAACCACCCGGGCTGCACCGAACCGGCCCTCCGCTGTGAAATCGGCCAGACGGAGTTTCTGGCCCTGACGGCGCTGCATCGTCACCTGGCCGACCTTCCGGCAATTGAGCAGAGAACGGAACTCTGGTCGCCCAAACCGCTACCGGCCCATTCGAGTCAACTTGTCCGTCTGGCCGAAACAAAACAGCCTTCAGCTGCCGACCGTCAACGTTTCACGACTCTCTTGAGGCAATCCTGGCCGCACAGACGTATCCCCCTGACCGCAGCAGTGCCGACCTGGATCTGGGAGGCGATTCATCTGCTCGGCCACCTCCCCGACGGTGGCGAGTGGCACGCCGACATACCGGCTAAATGGCTGCTGTCCGACGATTCCCAGCCGTTCTGGGAGATCATCTGTGAAGAGTTCACCCTCCTGCACCTCAGCCTTCCGGCAGCCGAACGGTGCCTGGTTCAGCTGAAGCGAGGCACAGTCGCGACCGCGACAACCCTGGAAGGAGAGCTCTGCAAGGAACGTATCCCCTGGCTCGACTTACGCAAACAGAGCCGCCGCTGGATCTGGCTGCTACTGCACCTGCCGGCCGAAACATTCCGGCTCTGTCGCAACGGCAAGCTTATCCCAGCCGGGACGTTGACTCGGACCGAACATCTCCAGCTCGCGATCGAGACCTACCTCGGCACTTCGTTCTGTCTTGAAACCGCCCGCTTACTGAAAATGGAACCGGTCACCATTGGACACGGTTCCCTCGTCAGTGATTTGATCGGACATGACTTCCCTTTCCCGACCGAGGCTGCCTTACAAAAACTGCAGGATCATCTTGAACAAAAACGCGAAATACCCCGGGACGAAATCCTGCCAATCCTGTTCAGCGGACGGGCTGATCAACTTAAGCCGCCGCAAGCGAACTATGGATGGGGTGAGGGCTCCGGGACCAAGCGGGCATCGAACCGCGAGCTGAACGAATCTCTCAAACAACTGATTGCCGAAAATGCTCCGGACTTCCCGGAACAATATCTCTATCGCTTTTCCAGCGACCAACTGAAAACCATTCAAATCCCGCCCGGCCTGAGGTTCCAGGAGATGTTTTTCGGGCAAATCCTGTTGGAATCGGAGGAAGGGACCGTTGACGTCTCGTCACAAGCGGAGGCGGCCTGCATGCTGGTGGCCTCGGCCATGGGGCTGGGAAATTTGCGATTGCCTTGCTCGGGGGGAGACTGTGAAGAGGTCTACCGGCGCTTTCGCCAAGATCTTCATCAACTGCGCCACCAGCTCGAAGTCACGGCAACCAGGCAGGTTGGCGATAAGCGCAAGGCTCTCAGAATCGTGAAAAGTTCCTGGTCGAGGGCCGCCCTCCCGCCCTGGGAAACGGTTCTGTCGGAGGAAACTTTATTTTCCGGTTGATTCCACGCTAAGATAGCGATTGGAACAGGAGAACGACAATGAAAATTCTGCTGCACGTTTGCTGCGCCAACTGCGCCATATACCCCCTGACGATGCTCCGCCAGGATGGACACGATGTGACCGGTTATTTTCAAAACCCGAACATCCATCCGTACCAGGAATTCAAGCGTCGTCTCGACACGGTCAAGCAGTACGCGGATATCGCCGATTTACAAATGATCTACGATGAAAATTACCGGCTGGAGGAATTTCTTGCCGCCGTTGCATCGAATCCGGCTGAGCGCTGTCACTACTGCTATTCTTCCCGGATGGAAGAAACCGCGAAGTTGGCAGCCGAACAGGGCTTTGAAGGATTTTCGACCAGCCTGCTTTACTCCCGCTACCAGAAGCACGATGAGATTCGGGGCTTGGGCGAAGAGTTGGCCGCAAGATTCGGTCTCACTTTCGTTTATGACGATTTCCGCACCGGATGGCAGGACGGAATCCGGGAATCGAAAGCGATGGGGCTCTACCGGCAACAGTATTGCGGCTGCATCTATTCGGAAAAAGAGCGCTACCTGCCAAAACCAAAAGCGAAAGGGACCGATGCATCCGGGTAAGTTCCTCATGATCGCCGGCGTCTTTCTAACCCTTATCGGCGCCTTCTTGTATTTCGGCGGCAAGATTCCCTTTTTGGGGCGACTGCCGGGAGACATCCGTATCGAGAAAGAGAACGTCTCGTTCTTTTTCCCGCTCGGGACCTGCCTGCTGATTTCGGCCCTTCTCTCCCTGCTCGCCTGGCTATTCCGACGGTGACCGATCATGACCGAGCAAGGTAATCGCCCCAGAATCGGCCTCGCCCTCGGTAGCGGTGCGGCGCGCGGCCTGGCATTTATCGGTGTTCTCAAGGTCCTGCAAGAGGAAGAAATCCCGATCGACCTCATTGCCGGGACTTCCATCGGTGCGCTGATTGGGGCTCTGTATGCCGCCGGTGTCCCACTCGAATCGATCGAGGAGGTCGCCCGCGATGTCGACTGGAAAAAAATGGCCCAACTGGTCGACCCCGTTCTGCCGACTGCCGGGCTGATCGACGGCAGCAAGATCAGCAATTATTTCGGCCAGATCCTTCCGGTGCAAACTTTCGAGGAATTGCAAATTCCGTTGGCCATGACGGCCACCGACCTGACCACCGGAGAAACTGTCATCCTGCGCCGTGGCAACCTAATCGAGGCGTTACGCGCCGCCATCGCGTTTCCGGGAATCTTTACCCCTGTTTCCTGCGACAACCGGTTTTTGGTCGATGGCGGCCTGAATCATCCGGTGCCCGGCGGCATCGCCCGACAGCTCGGCGCCGACCGCGTCATTGGTATCTGCGCCATTCCGGAAGTCACCAAACCTGATACTGAAGCGGCGATACCCGACGGGTCCCATTCACCAGAAGCACCTGGCCTGCTGGCAAAATTGTTCAGTTCTCAAAGGGTCGAACAACTCTGGCAGGACATATGGAGAGCCAAAAACCATTCGGCCGGCAACGGAAGCGGTACTGAACGGAAGCCGCCGAACATCTTCCGGGTTTTTGCCCAGAGCGTGGCGATCATGGAGAACCGGATTAACGCCTTGCAACTCGCCAACGAACCGCTCGACGTCCTGCTGCGGCCGAATCTGAAAGGGATTAACCTGCTCGATTTCCACCGTGCGGATGAAGCGATAGCTGCCGGTGAACAGGCGGCCCGCGCCGAAGTGGTTGCACTCAGGAAACTTTGCGAACCGATTGCACGGCATGAATCCCTCTGATACTATTTAAATACTTGGAAATACTCCAGGATTCCACATCAGTCTTGCACAAAGGAGGAGACCATGTTCGAACTCATTGAAAAAGCAGCTCTCACTGCCATGGGGGCCGTCGCCCTGAGCCAGAAAAAGGCCGAGGAGCTGCTGGGAGATTTAAAATCCCGCTATGACATGACCGAAGAAGAAGGGAAAGAATTCCTGAACAAGTTGCAGGACGCCGCCAAGCAGAACCAGGAAAAGCTGGAAGAGATGGCCCAGGAAGAGGTCAAAAAGACGTGTGAACGGATGGGTGTCGTCACCCAGGATGAATTCGCCAAGCTGCAGAAAAAGGTCCAGCAGCTTGAAAAAAAACTTAAAGAACTTTCAAGCTGATACGCTTCGTAACCATCGATGCTCCCCCTGCCCCGCTTCAATCGAAACATACGCACCATCCGGCGCTACCGGACCATTCTTGGCATTCTGATCAAGTATGGCTTTGGCCATATTGTCGAACAACTCAACATCAACTACTACCTCGAACTGGGGAGAAAAATCGTCACCCTGGGCACCGCACCGAAGGAGATCGAGCGTCTCAGTCAGGGCCAACGGCTCCGTCTCGCCCTGGAGGAACTCGGTCCGACCTTCATCAAGCTCGGCCAACTGCTCTCGACACGCCCCGATCTGCTGCCGCGCGACATCCTCGACGAACTTAAAAAACTGCAGGACAAGGTTCCGTCCATCCCGACGCCGGACATCCTCGCCCAGATTGAGAAGGAACTCGGCTATCCTGCCGACGAACTTTTTGCAGAATTTGCTACCGAACCGATCGCCGCCGCCAGCATTGCCCAGGTCCATAGCGGACAGTTGAAATCGGGCGAAAAGGTGGTCTTCAAAGTCCGGCGGCCCAACATCGAAAAAATTGTTGATACCGACATCGACATCCTCATGGGTCTCGCCTATCTGGTGGAGCACCACTTTCCCGGGGGGGACCTGTACGAACCGCTGTCGGTGGTCAAGGAGTTCCGGCGCACCATCCAACGCGAAATGGACTTCACCCGCGAGGCGCGCACCATCGAACGTTTCGCCCGAAATTTCCATGACGACGCGACAGTCCATGTTCCCGGAGTCTTCTGGGATTATTCCGGCTCGTCCGTTCTGACCCTCGAATATATCGACGGCATCAAGGTCACCCAATTCGAACTGTTGGAGGAAGCCGGGTACGACCTGAAAATCATTGCCAGCCGTGGGGCCGACTCCTTCCTGAAACAGGTCCTGGAGTTCGGGTTATTCCATGGCGATCCGCATCCGGGGAATGTTTTCATTCTGCCGGATAATGTGATCTGCATGCTCGACTACGGCATGGTCGGACGCATCAATGAGGACGTCAAACAACAGCTGATCGATCTGTTGGCGGCCGTTCTCGGCCGGGATGTCAACCTGATTGTTTCCCAGCTTCTCTACTCCGGGGAATTGACCGACGAGTCGAATCTTAAGAGTCTGAAGCGTGACCTGGGCGAATTTATCGATGATTATTACGACATCCTGTTGCACGACATCAAAGTCGGCAAACTGCTGGCCGATTTTGTTGAAGTTTTGACCGAATATCGAATCAAGTTTCCGTCCGACCTCCTGCTACTCGCCAAGGCCCTGATCGCCATGGAGGGTATGGGGCGGCAGCTTGACCCGGAATTCAACATGGTGGCCCACATGGAACCGTTCATCCACCGACTGGTCAAAGAGAGGCTGGCCCCGACCTCGATCAGCCGTGAGCTGGTACGAACCGCCCAGGCGTATGGTTCCCTCGCCCGAAACCTACCGAAAGACATCAAGGAATTTATCAACCGGGTCAATCGGAACAAATTCAAGATCGACCTAGAGCATCGCGGTCTGGAAAAGCTGATTTCCGATCTCGACAAATCGAGCAACCGCCTCTCGTTCAGCCTGTTGATTGCCGCATTGATCGTCGGTTCGTCTCTTATCATGCAGACCGACAAGGGACCGATGATGTTCGGGTTTCCCATGCTCGGTTTCCTCGGCTATTCCATTGCCGGCCTGCTCGGCCTCTACCTTGCAATCGCCATTCTCCGCTCCGGCAGGCTCTGATCACCCAACAAGCAGAAAAGAAGGGCAGCCCTCAGATCACGCCGGGCAAGCTCACTGGATCACGTCGTCTCCTGCCAAACGGCCCGGCCCTACTGTGTATCATCCAACACAAGGACGGAGCATTTCTGCAACACACTCATCAAATCTCCCGACTTGCGCCCTGATAACATACTGCTTTTATTTGTCTTTTAATCCATCAATAATCATGGCAACAAAATTGCAACACTAGCTTTCCCGAAAACTCGCAAAACGTTAAAAAATTTACATTCAGTCGCCCAGGGAGGGCCTGTCCGGCCATGATTTTTCAAAGCACCATCGCCAAACCACTATCCATTACCGGTATCGGTCTTCACTCCGGCCGCCCCGTCACCATGTTGTTGCGTCCGGCCTCGGCCGGAACGGGGATCGTATTTCACCGCCGCGCGGGAGATCGAATCGCAGCGATCGAGGCAACGGTCGATAACGTGGTCGACACGAGAATGGCAACGGTCCTCGGCAAGCAGGGCTTGACCGTCTCTACGGTTGAACATTTCCTCGCGGCCCTGAGCGTCCTTGGCATCGACAACCTGGATATTGATATCGACGGGCCTGAGGTTCCGATCATGGACGGGAGCGCAGAGCCTTTTCTCGATCTGATCCGGGAAGCCGGCATCTGCTGCCTGCAGCGAAGCCGCAAATACCTGGCTATTCGCAAACCGGTTAGCGTCATTGACGGCGAGAAGCGAGTCACCCTGATCCCGTCCCGATTTTTCCGCATCACCTATGATATCGCTTTCGAACACCCGGCCATCTCCCTGCAGCGCCGGACCGTCAAAGTAGCTCCTGACACCTTCGAGCAGGAGATCGCCGCAGCCCGTACCTTCGGGTTCCTTGAAGAGGTTGAATATCTCAAGGCCAATGGGCTTGCCCAGGGGGGGTCACTGGAGAACGCGGTTGTCATTAACAAGCAGGGAGTCATGAATCCCGAGGGTTTCCGTTACAACGACGAGTGTGTCCGCCATAAAATCCTTGATGCTATTGGCGATTTCAGCCTGCTCGGTTACCCCTTGCTCGGTCACGTCAAGGCTTACAAAGCTGGCCACGATATCCACTGCAAGGCCGTTCAGCGTGTCCTCCAGGACAAGGAATGCTGGCAGCTGGTGGAATTCAGCGAGAAAGATCTCTACGAAGCACTGAACAGTGCGGCACCGACCTACGCCACCGACATGGCGCTCTCCGAGGCCTGACCCAGAAATCTTGGCAAACTCTCTTTTCCGGACACCTCCCCCTTGCCTCATCTTCCCATTTAGCCTAATCTGACGGCACTCGCTAACGTGCCGCCAGGTAGGTTAGTGGATGATATAGTTCGCGGGGTGGAGTTGAGTCATGCCGAAAGTTCCGGACATCCGAAAATGGCGCAGGGAATGGGTGCTGATCATCCTGGTGGTCACGCTTGTCGCCGTCTTTTCCCGGTTCGAAACCGAACTGATCGATTTCTCATCCAATATCCCCCTCTCTAACACCGTCCTGGTCCTGGCCCTGATCAACATCAACATTCTGCTGATCATCCTTTTCCTTTTCCTGATTTTTCGTAACCTGTTCAAGTTAATCCTCGAACGACGCAAGGGTGTTCCCGGAGCACGACTGCGCGGCAAACTCGTTCTTGCTTTCGTCTCCTTGTCGCTGATTCCGACCCTGCTGCTGTTTTTTGTTTCGGCCGGTTTCATTGCGACCACCATCGAGAACTGGTTCAACTCGCAGGTTGAGACGTCTCTTCAGGAATCACTTGACGTCGCCCAGACCTACTACCGAAACTCAGGAGAAAATGCCCTCTATTATGCCGACCGCCTGGCCGAGTTCATCCAACGGGACAAACTTCTCAACGAGGAGAACCTACCCAAACTCGAAGGCCTGATTCTACAAAAGCAAAAAGAATACAACCTCGGCATTGTCGAGGTATTCTCCTCGACCTATGAAGAATTGGTCCGGGCCTCAAACCCACATGTCCCGACGGTTGAATTTACGGACCCCGGTTCCGACCTGATCCGGGAGGCTCTTGAGGGAAAACGCTTCACCCGTATCACTCCGATAGGCCAGGCTGACCTGATCCGGGGGATCGTTCCGGTTTTTTCCAATTGGAAACCGGATGACGTCGTCGGTGTAGTGGTGGTCAACTACTACGTCCCCTACTCACTGGTTAACAAGATGAAGGAGATTTCAGCCTCCTACGAACAGTACAAGGGGACCAAACAACTTAAGACCCGTATCCAGAAAGGGTACATCATTGTCTTGCTGTTGATTGCCCTGATCATCATCTTCCTCGCAACATGGTTCGGCTTCCATCTCGCCCGCGGCATCACTGAACCATTGCAGGAGTTGGCGGAGGCAACCAATAAAATCGCCTCGGGAAACCTCGATATCACCCTGGAACCTCACAGCGATGACGAGGTCGGTGGCCTGGTCAAGGCGTTCAACTCCATGACCGCCGACTTGCGAACAAGCCAGAAGAAACTGCAGGCGGCCAACCTCGAGTTGCAGGAATCGAACCTCGAACTCGACCAGCGACGGCGCTACATGGAAATTGTTCTGCGCAATGTCACCGCCGGAATCATTTCGGTCAACCAGCACGGGGAGCTGACCACGATCAACAAATCGGCGGAGAATCTGCTGAAGATCAAGACCGGCAAGGTCATTGGCCGGCATTATCGTGAAGTCGTCGGCCCGGACTACCTGCCGACCATCAAGGAGTTCCTGCGGGAACTCGTCGCCTCCGGCAAAGACACCATCACCCGACAACTGACTCTCCCGATGCAGGACCAGAAACTGACCCTGCTGATCAACGTCACCAGCCTGCGGGATGAAAACAACGAGTTCATGGGGACGGTCGTCGTCTTTGATGACTTGACCCAACTGGTCAAGGACCAGAGGATGGCCGCGTGGCGCGAGGTTGCCCGAAGAATTGCCCACGAAATCAAAAATCCCCTTACACCGATTCAGCTATCCGCGCAGCGGTTGCGCCGAAGGTACCTCGACAGCTTTGATCCGGATGACACGGTTTTTGACGAATGTACTCACATGATCATCCAGCAGGTCGATGAACTGAAGAATCTGGTCAATGAGTTCTCCAGCTTCGCACGGATGCCGGCGTCGAACCCGACCCCCAACCAACTGAACGACATCATCTCCGAAGCCCTGGTCTTGTTCCAGGAAGGGCATCAGCAGATCGAGTTCATCTTTTCACCAGCGGCGAATGTCCCGGTCTTCAGCCTCGACCGGGAACAGATCAAGCGGTTGCTGATCAATCTGCTCGACAACGCGGTCGCCGCCATCGAAGACGACGGCATCATAGAAATAGAAACCCAATTCAACCCGGCACTACAGATGGTCACCTGCACAGTCGCCGACAGTGGTCACGGCATCCCTCCGGACGACAAACCACGCCTGTTCGAACCGTATTTTTCGACGAAAAAAACCGGAACCGGACTCGGGCTTGCCATCGCAGCCACCATTGTTGCCGACCACAACGGCTACATCCGGGTTAAAGACAACTTCCCGCACGGCACCCGTTTCGTTATTGAAATCCCTATCGGCCGTAAGGGCGAACCGCTGGCGGAAAACAGCTGAAATGGAAACCCATGAAAACCATACTCGTAGTTGATGATGAACAAAGCATCCGCGACAGCCTTGAAGGGATCCTGAGCGACGAAGGCTTTACGCCAATCTTCGCTGAAAACGGTGAACAGGCCCTTGCCAGCCTGAAAGAAGAGCTACCCGAGTTGGTCCTGCTCGACATCTGGATGCCCGGCATGGACGGACTCGAGGTCCTCGAAACGATCAACAAGCTCCACCCCGACTTGACTGTCATCATGATGAGTGGCCACGGCACCATCGAAACCGCCGTCAAGGCGACCAAGATGGGAGCGTTCGACTTTATCGAAAAACCTCTTTCCCTGGAAAAGATCCTGCTCTCCATCCAACACGGTCTCAAGGTCCGCGAACTGGTGGAAGAGAACCAAACGCTAAAAGCGAAGCTGGCAAAAGACAACGAGATCATTGGCAGCAGCGAGAACATCCAGAGGCTGAAAGAACAGATCGGCATGGCTGCGCCGACCTCCGGCTGGGTCTTAATCACCGGTGAAAACGGCACCGGCAAAGAGTTGGTCGCACGCTCCATACACAGTCTCTCCACCCGCAAGGGGAAACCTTTTGTTGAAGTGAATTGTGCCGCCATTCCCGAGGAACTGATCGAATCAGAACTTTTCGGACACGAAAAAGGCGCGTTCACCGGGGCGACCGCCATGCGCAAAGGGAAATTCGACCAGGCCCATGAAGGAACCCTGTTCCTCGATGAAATCGGTGACATGAGCCTGAAAACCCAGGCAAAAATCCTGCGCATCCTGCAGGAGCACAAATTCGAGCGGGTCGGAGGAAACCGTACTATAGAAGTCGATGTGCGTGTGATCGCCGCCACAAACAAAAACCTTGAAAATGAGATCCAACAAGGGAGCTTCCGCGAAGACCTTTATTACCGACTCAACGTGCTCCCCTTCCATGTCCCGCCCCTGAGGGAACGCAGAGACGATATCCCGCTTCTGGTTGAGCACTTTCTCGACTATTTCTGCCGCAAAGAGAGTCGCAAGCCGAAGCACCTGACGCCAAATGCCCAGGAATATCTGCAAAAATATTCCTGGCCCGGAAATGTGCGCGAGCTCAAGAACATCGTCGAGAGAATGGTGATCATGATTCCGGAAGATCTGATTGAGGTGCAACACCTGCCACAGACCATCAAAGGAAAGGACAACGGCCGTCAAACCCTGAGTTTAGGCTCGATCGGCAATTTCAAGGAAGCCCGGGAAGATTTTGAAAAAGCCTATATCCGGGAAAAATTGAAGAAAAACGACTGGAATGTCTCGAAAACCGCCGAAGAGATCGGCCTGGAACGCTCCAATCTGCATCGCAAGATCAAGGCGTACGGGATCGAGATGGAGAAGTAGAAGCCTTCTGTTTCGCTGTAAAAAGCAAAGCCCACCCGGTGGCAACCGGGTGGGCTTTCTAGTTGGACAGGAACAACTGCTATTGTCCTTTACAAATTAGAACTCCAATTGAAACTCCCCCATGACGGTCCGGCTACGATCATCGCTCCGGATCTCCTCACGGTAGCGCAGGTATGAGCTAAATCCCGACTTGCCGACAAAGTTGATCGCCGCGCCAAGAACAAATCCATTCCTCTCCGGCTCTCTCCCTTCAATCGAGAAGGTCGTCCCCGGCGCGCCGACAAAAGAAGCCCGGATCATCTCATCGTCAATCCCGAAGTCGTAATTCCAGGAAGCGGTCACCTCCGGGATGACCGAACCCGCAGAGAAATCATAGGCCCGGGCAATCCGCCCACCCAAATCGCTTGCCAGAGATTCGGTTGAACGTGCCTTCATCTTCAGGCTCAGCTCATCCGCCCCGGTCTCGTCGAATGCCTCTTCGTCGAGATAAGCATAATTGAAAGACAGGTAAGGCTGCAGGCGCCAGTTATCCAACCGCCAGACACGGCCTGTTTCGATAGACCCTGACCAGAAATCGGCGTCATGGTTGCTTTCGGCCCAGCGCTGAACCCCCAGCACCTCCGTCCGGCGTTCATTGTCATAGAACTGCTGTCCATAGATGAGCGTCGTATCCAGATAGAATTTCTCACCCGCATAACTGACGTAAAGCGACACCGCCTTACTTTCGATTTCTCCACTTCCCATGTCACGATTGACGTCAAGATCTGTTTTTCCGTAACGACCACTTATCCCGGCAAAGAATTTGGGCCCGATCATGCCATCCAGACCAAAGGAAACCCCATTTGCATCATAATCGTAACCGTCAAAACCGGCGCCTTCAGTCCGATCGCCCCGCTGCCCGTCGGCGCTCAGCCAGATGCCGTACTTCCGATTTTCATCACCGGAGAACAGATTGGCAATTGCCGAGTTGTGGTCGTTGAAGGCTAAAAGGATCTTTCCGTCTGACAACCAGCCAGCATTCTGGACACTGGAGGGCACCTTACCTCCGAGGCGGACAAGGTTCATTCGGTTACGCAAAGCCTCCATCTGAGACCGGTTGACACGCAATGTCGTCTTGGTTAAGTTATCATAGTATTCCGGTAGCAACCACTCGTAGGTCTGGGCAAGAGAATCAACTTCCGGATGGGAGAAGAAGTCGACGATATATGGATCCATCTCTTCGACGCCACCACCCAATTGGATATCGTTGAACCCATCACCGATTCCGGCCTGATTTTTGTCAAGCCCTTTTGGTGAAAAGTCAATATTGAGGCCAACAGCAATGCTTTCTTGATTCGGCTGGGTAATCCGGTAATCAACCACGGCTGAATCTTTGACTGCGAGGCTTGCACCCGCATTGACAGCACCGTCGGCGCCGGACACGACCACGACATCGTGCTGGCCCGGCATCAACTCGGTCGGGTTCATTACGTTTAACGCAATTTGACCTGACACCTGGGCCGTTCCACTGCCGGCCATGACATCGGCGCGGTTGCCATCGAAGTTGAGATCGACAAAGGAAACACCCGTGGGAGTCTGCAGGAAATTGCCAAGCAGATCGGTCTGTTGCAACACTCCCTTGCCGCCAAGGGAGATATTCCCGGAGTTTGTCAGCAGGTTACCGTCGCCCAGGGCCACAGTTTTCCCGGCGTAGAAAGTCGCCCCGCGGTAATTGTTGAAAGCATTGGAACCTGCTCCGAGATCAACATTCCCCAGAACGATGTGGAAATTATTGACCTGATCATCACCGCTTGCACCAAGAAAGGTCATCCCTTCGTATCCGTCAAGGGTCGAAACATTGCCGTAATTCATAAACCGGTTGGTCCCACCACCGGCATATTCAACGCCTGCACCAGAATGACCACCCTGAACGATCCCACCGGCAACGGTGACCAGGCTTTCTCCGAACACTGCATTTTCCAGGAAAATCCCGTCCGAGTGATCTCCTTGAACCGCAACGTCTTTCGCAAGATCAATCCGGGTCGTCATTGAGGATTCCGTTCCACCGAGATGAACAACATGGATTCCGTCAGAATTCATTCCTGTGGTTGTAATGTCGCCATCCACATCGATCAGCAGATCAGCACCACCTTCGGACGGTCCTGCATTCACCTCGGTCATTTGGATCGAAAATCCGGCTGACAGGGAATAGGGCAAGCTCCCCGTTCCGTTACCTGCGGTCTGCACATAAATTCCGTCGGCATTGGAACCGGTTGTCTGTACATCGGAATGGGTCTGGATATCGATGCTTCCGACAACACCGGAGCCTGCATCGCTCACCACGGCAACACCGCGGGAGCGTTCACCCGATGTGCTAAGAACCCCATGCTGCTGAATCGAGATCGCTCCGGTTCCTCTTGCTCCCGAGCTTCGTGCGTACAGGCCGTCTGAATCCTCACCTTCGGTCAATGTCACTCCGGCAACGGCAACATCGATTCCCCCGCCAGTTCCCGATGCCGAAACGGTCTCGGTCAGTATTGCAACGGATTGATCACCGACAGTTCCTATATCGCCATTTTGGGCAATGATAATATTTCCAGCGTTCAACCCGCCGAAGCTCCGAGCGGTAATCCCGGCCGCATCAACCCCTTGCGTCACGAGCGTATCATCGACGGTCACAACAACAGCGCCGCTGTTGCCGATACCGGAATCGCTCTGCGCCACGATTCCCCGCGATCGATCACCAAAGGTGGACAACTCTTCCTGCTGTACCACCGTTACGTTTGCGGCACCGCCAACTCCGACACTCGATGCGGCAATTCCGGCCGCATCGTCGCCCTGAGTCTGGAGAGACGAGTTCACCGCGATCGAAACATCGGAGCCCAATCCTTCACCACCATCGCTGGAAGCAACGATTCCCGGGGAAAGATTGCCGAAAGTGACAAGCTCACCCTGTTGGACAATCGAAACCAGGCCAGACGCCATCCCGCCACGACTTTGGGCTGTAATTCCGGCGGACTCATCTCCCAAAGTCTGCAGGGCATCTTGAACCATAACGTTGACCTCGCCAGCAGCACCGCCTTGACTCAAGGCAGAGATCCCCGGTGATTGGTTCCCAACCGTAGCGAGATTTCCACTTTGGTCTATCGATATGTCACCAGCCACTTCGCGTCCGTAACTCTCGGCGACAATACCCGCTGACTCATTTCCGGCGGTGAAAGTCCCGCCTGCCGCCGTCACGGAAACCGCCCCGGAAGCACCTGCCCTCGCCTGGTTTCTTGCTGTCAGGGCTGTCGACCTATCCCCCTCGGTGCTGAGGATTCCATACTGCTGAACACTTACTTCACCGGATCCCGTCTCGCCCAAACTTTGGGCGTTGATCCCTTCCGAATCATGACCGAGGGTTCGAGTGACGCCCAGCACCGCCACTGAAACGTAACCGGAGGCGTTGATCTCGGAAGAACTTCTTGCTGTAAGAGCTGCTGATTCGTCCCCTGCAGTGTTTACTCCATCCATCAGCGAAACATCGACTGACCCACTAGCTTCGTGTCCAGAGCTTTGAGCGACAACTCCTCTCGCCTTTTGTCCGGATGTCGATAGCGAACCGGTCACGGTCACATCGACCAACCCGCTCTGCATCGAATCCGAACGGCTTTCGGCGAAAACGCCATTTCCTTTAAAACCCAGGGTATTCAAACTGCCAAATTGCTGGACCAGAACGTTTCCGGCCTGTCCATACCCGTAACTTCGGGCTAAAATACCACCCGAGAGACTCCCTTCAGTCTGCAGATCACCGGAAACAACACCGGTAACGTCTCCGGCCTGGCCGAAATCTGACAAGCTATGCAACTTCATCCCACTGGAAAGTCTGCCTTCGGTTGTTATATCACCCGTTATGAAAGCGGACACATCTCCGGCACTTACAGCTCCGGCACTGGTGGCTAGGACAGCTGTAGAGTAGCCTCCTTTTGTAATGACACCTCCATCAGCATCAATCTGGATGTTCCCGCTCGTACCTTCAGCTGAAAGACTTAAAGCCGAAATCCCATCTGAGTTTTCTCCGCGGGTACGAATGTTACCATCTTTATTGACAAGGATATCTCCGCTGGACGTATTCCCTCGGCTCAAGGCTGATATAGCCGCGGAATTGCTCCCAACGGTCACTGTCGAACCTTTGGCCGACACCATAACTGTCCCGGCACTGCCAGACCCAGCCTTACTATTGGCTTCTATGCCACCGGACTCTGAACCATGTGTCCAGACACTACTGGAGACAACCTGAACATCTCCTGCCCCGAAACCGCCTTTACTTTCTGCGATGATTCCATCTGAATCATTCCCTTCAGTCCAGGTGATCTTATTAACAAAGACGGAAACTTCTCCTCCAGCGGCAGGCCCGCCGTTGCTCTGTGCAACTACCCCTTTTGCACTTTCACCTCTGGTTATGACATCACGGGCATTTCTGACATCGACCGACCCGCCGCCAACGCCAATACTCTGTGCTTCAACTCCGTTCGATTCGTTTCCGATCGTTTCTACATTGCCTCCGGTAAAGACTGTCACCGCACCGCCGACACCGAATCCTGCATCACTCTGAGCATAAATACCCGTAGCTCGATCTCCTACAGTATCAACACTCCCTCTATGCTCGACGGTAACAGGTCCCCCACCAATAGGGCCGACACTCTGGGCAAAAAGTCCAAAAGAATCGTCTCCCGTGCCTTGAAGTAGGTCCCCGGTCGAGGTGGAGCCATCTACAAACACATCGACGCTACCCCCAGTTCCTGCCGATGAATAACTCCTGGCGGTAATAGCAGTTGAATTGTCACCCAAGGTTGATATGTGGCTCAGCTGGTCCACCGTCACCGCGCCACCGCTGGTCGCGCCGGTGCTCTCGGCCACCACGCCACCGGAGTTGTTCCCTTGTGTCGAGGTCGTGCCGATCACCG
>PKUA01000035.1 GCA_002868905.1 Desulfuromonas sp. | reverse complement strand
GATTCCGCACAGCCTTGAGGAATGGGTTCATACCGGGACGGCGATTCTTCTCGTAGGCCTTGGACTGGTCCTGTTAATCAGGCCGCAACTCTTGCATCACCATCACCACGACAATCATGACCATGGACACGATCATGACCATGGTCACCATCATGGCCATGAAGACCACGAACACGCACACCCACATGTTCATGAAACAGCAGGAACAGGACTTGTCACCCGGAAGAAAAAATTGACCGGAGCCACCCTGCTCGGAATCGGTTTCGTCAACATGATCATCCCCTGCCCGACTGTTGCCATCATGTACACCTACGCCCTTGATTCGGGAAGCGTGGTCAAGTCGACGGCGGTCTTCGCCATTTACGCCCTCGGTACCGCCGTCGCCGTGGCTGGCGTCATCTATGCCATCTATCGGGTGACGCGGCTGCTGAAAACACTGGCCCAAGAATGGGTCGAGGCCCTGGTCATGCGAGTGGCGGGTCTGATCACCATCCTGTTCGCCGGTTACTCCCTGCTACACACCTGAGAGGGCCCATGAGCTTCGAAAGTCTGACGCAGAAGATTATCGAATTTTACGAACGGCTCTCCTCGTGGGAACACGAGGTGGTCAAAGGGAGTGACCTCACCCCGGGACAGATGCATACCATTGAAATCGTTGGGCATTCTGGGCCTCTTCGCATGAAAGAGCTGGCAGAAAAAGTCGGTGTCACCACCGGCACCCTGACGGTCACGGTCGACAAGCTGGAGCGGGCCGGCCTGCTGGTACGCAAGCCACACGCCACCGACCGCCGTTCCTACCTGGTCGCCCTCACTCCGGAAGGAAATGACCACTTCGCGCGTCACCACGAGTTCCACCTCAAGCTGACCCAGGAGATGGTTTCCTCCCTGACTGCCGAGGAAGCAGCGACCTTCGAACAGATCCTCGACAAGGTTACTCTCCACTTCTGAACCAGCCGACGACACTTGCCCCATCAGACCCGACCCGATAAAACAAAAGCACGTTGAAAACAGTTTTCATTTTCTTCTTGACACGATTACTCGGGATCCGTAGTATCTGAAATCGATTTTCATTTACAACGTCGATTTCGCGACGACAAACCCCATTATTTCAGTGAACAGCATCGTGCGAACCCAGTGAACGCGCACTCCACAGGAGTCGAGAAGAAGGAACGACATCATGCCAAGCTCTCTGCGAACCTTGAAAGTCAACGAACGGGCCCGCATCGTCTCCATCAATGCCGGAAGTGAAATCAGCCGCAGGCTGCGGGACATGGGCCTGGTCCCCGGGACCGATCTCCAGGTCATCGGTCGGGCACCGCTGAAGGACCCTGTCGCCCTGCGACTGAGGAACTTCACCCTGACCCTGCGCAATAACGAAGCCGACTTTATCCAGGTCGAGAAACTGGAGGAAGACAATGTCTAACAGCGCCACCATCGCCCTGGCCGGCAACCCGAATTCAGGAAAGACCACCCTGTTCAACGCCATCACCGGTGCCCGGCAGCACGTCGGCAATTACCCCGGCATCACCGTCGACCGCAAAGAGGGGTCGATTCAGTTCGACGACGCCAGGGTCAACATCGTCGATCTCCCCGGCTGTTATTCCCTCTCCGCTTACAGCCAGGAGGAGTTGGTCGCACGCCAGGTGGTGGTCGAGGAACGTCCCGACATCGTGGTCGACATCGTCGACGCCACCAAGCTCGAACGGCACCTCTACCTCGCCGTCCAGTTTTTTGAGCTCGGCGTGCCGATGGTGCTTGCCCTCAACATGATGGACGAAGCGAACAAGCAAGGTCTGCAGATTGATCGGAAGAGACTTTCGACCCTGCTCGGCTGCCCGGTGGTCGAGACCATTGCGCGGTCCGGACAGGGGAAACAGGAACTGATCCGTGAAGCGGTCGGGCATGCGAAAAAACGGGGTGGCGTCTGGGAGCCGCTGAGCATTTCCTACGGCCCTGACCTCGACCCGGTCATCACTCAAATGGTCGATGTGATCGAAGAGCAGAGGTTTATGACCAACCGCTACCCGGCCCGCTGGGTTGCACTGAAATACCTCGAGATGGACGACGAGGTGATGGAGCAGGGGCGCAAACTCGGCGAAACAGCAGATCGCCTTGAACAGATGGTCCAGGAGGTGCGAGAACACTGCCAGAAGACTCTGAACACGGTTCCTTCAGCCATCATCGCCGATTACCGCTACGGCCTGATCAATTCCATCCTGCGACAAGGGGTCATCACCCACGAGCCGACCCAGAGCGAGAGAATCGATTTCAGCGCCAAGCTCGACACCGTGCTGACCAACCGATTTCTCGGTCCGCTGATCATGGTCGGCATCCTTTATGGCATGTTCCAGACTACGTTTACCCTCGGCGAAATCCCGATGGGCTGGCTGGAGAGCCTCTTCGGCTGGCTCGGCGAAACCGCCATGGCGATCATCCCCCCCGGCATGTTCCAGTCGCTGGTCGTCTCCGGCGTCATCGACGGCGTCGGCGGAGTCATGGGATTCGTTCCGCTGATCGCCATCATGTTCCTGATGATCTCCGCCCTTGAAGACTCCGGCTACATGGCCCGGGTCGCCTACATGCTTGATCGTGCCCTGCGACTGTTCGGCCTGCACGGCTGCTCCGCCATGCCGTTCATCATCTCCGGTGGTATCATGGGTGGCTGTGCCGTTCCCGGCGTCATGGCGACCCGCACCCTGCGCAGCCCGAAGGAGAAACTGGCGACACTGCTGACCGCACCGTTCATGCCGTGTGGCGCCAAGCTCCCGGTCTTTCTCCTGCTGATCGCGGCCTTCTTCAGCGAAAATGAAGCGCAGATCATGTTCCTGATCACCCTGTTCGCCTGGGCGATCGCATTGCTGGTCTCGCGCCTGCTCCGCTCCACCGTCATCAAGGGGGATCCGACCCCGTTCGTCATGGAACTTCCCCCCTACCGGATGCCTACCCTGCGCGGTGTTTTGATTCACACCTGGGAGCGGGTCTGGCATTACATCAAGAAGGCTGGCACCGTGATCCTCGCCGTCTCTATCCTGCTCTGGGCCGCCATGACCTTCCCCGGCCTGCCGGATCAGCAGCTCCAATTGTTCGAAACGGAACGTCAGGCGGTCGCGACCGGTACGGTTTCCGCTGAACAGCAGGCAACCTTGCTCGAAGAGATCGACAACCGCGAGGGGCAGGTACGCCTGCGCCATTCGGTCGCTGGTCGCATCGGCACCATGCTTGAGCCGGTCAGCAAACTCGCCGGTTTCGACTGGCGGACCAATATCGCCCTGGTCGGCGGCTTTGCCGCCAAGGAAGTCATCGTCTCGACCTTCGGCACCGCTTATTCCCTCGGGGAGGTCGACCCGGAAGAGACCGAATCGCTCTCAAGCCGGATCGCCACCGACCCGGCCTGGAACCAGTTTACTGCGCTGGCCCTGATCGTCTTCGTCCTGCTGTACGCCCCGTGCTTTGTCACGGTGGTGACCATGGCGAAAGAGTCGTCCTGGCGCTGGGCGATCTTCTCGACCCTGTTTAACACCGCCCTCGGTTTCGGTTTTGCCGTTCTGATCTTCCAGGTCGGTACCCGCTTCTTCGCCTGACCTATTTGAAAGGAATCATCATGCAACTGTTCGATATTATCCTGACCGTCGGCGTTATCGCCGCAGCCGCTTTTTACCTCGTCCGCAAGTTCTCAGGTTCGAGGAAATCGGATGGTGGGTGTTGCGGCTCAGGGTCCGGGTGTTGCGGCAAACACCAGGGGAACCATCAGCATATGTGTAGCTCCAAGTCATGGGGAAGTGACAACCCAAAGACAACCCGGCAACAGAGAATACGCGTCACCAAATGTCGTACTAAGGAGAACCCAACCCATGCAGTTGAAGAACTTTAAATCAACGGCCAACCGCGCCATGATCCTGGCGGGTGCTCTGTTCTTGCTTTTCTCCCAGAGCGCCCTGGCCCTTCATCCTGAAGAGAAAAGCGAACACGGAAATCTCAAGGCCCGGATTCAGCAGCTGGAGGCCGTCGCCGATGAACATGATCACGCAACCGACCATGCAGCTGGTGGCATCGGTGACCATATTTCCCTCTCCGGACTGATCGAAGTCGAAGCGTCCTACTTCGAGGTGGAGGATGACAATTCCGAAAGCGACCTCACCCTGGCCACCGTAGAACTCTCGATCGAGGGGAATGTCAATGATCAGATCGGTGGGCATGTCACCCTGCTATACGACGATGATGAGCTGGACGTCGACGAAGCAGTCATCAGCCTGACCTGCGGCCGCAGGGTCGCCGGCGTTGAAACCTCGCTGCACGCCGGCAAGATGTACCTTCCGTTCGGCAACTACGGAAGTTTCATGGTCAGCGACCCCTACACCCTCGAGCTGGGGGAGACTGTGGCCGACTCGCTCCTGCTCGAACTCATGCAGGACCTCCTGTCGGTCAAGTTCGGCCTGTTCAGGGGGAACGTCGACGACGGGAGTGAGCATCACATCAATCACTGGACCGCGGCTCTAAGCGTCACCCCGATGCCCGAACTCGAGGTCGGAGTCTCCTACCTCAACGATCTGGCCGAGAGTGGTGCAGAATTGGTTGCGGTTGGTGACCTCTATATCGATGAAGTCGCTGCAGCAAGCGTCTACCTGACCTGGCAAACAGAACAGTTTGGAATTGTCGCCGAATATCTGACCGCGCTCGAAAATTTCAATGCCGAGGTTGTAACGGCAGGTGATGCCCTCAGCGGACAACGCCCGCAGGCCTGGAGTCTTGAATTTGCCTGGATGCCGGCGGAACGCTGGCAACTGGCGGCCCGCTACGAGCAGGCCGATGATTTTCTCAACGATCCCAGACGCTATGGTGCGGCAGCCTCGTTTGGTTTGTATGACAACGTGGCGATCGCCCTCGAGTATCTCTATACCGACTTCGACGAGGCATCGGCTCCGGAAGAGCAGAACCTGGTCGGGCAACTCGCCCTGGCATTCTGATTGATCCGGCTATAGTCATTATCTACCAAAAAAGAAGAGGTGCTGCGATCGCAGCACCTCTTCTTTCCCTCCCTCTCAATAAATTTTCTTACGGGTAAGACCCGACCTTATTTCACTGGGGCAATCGCCCCGGATAGATTGACATACAACGAAGCTGCAGCGAGCGGCGCCGGATACGACGAAATGGAAATCCTCCCAGCAGCGTATTCAACATCGATCGGTAGTGCCCCTCGTTCCAGTGGAACGTATGAAAAGCCATCTCTTTGAGATGGCTCCTCCCCCGGAGCATGTGAGCAAGCCAGACAAAACCGAGCAAGGAACTCCAGAACAGTTCCATCGTGGTCAAGCCATTGGCCGACAACATCCAGAGAGCGAGCGCCATACCGCATAGATAAGGGGAGACAACCCGAACCAGCAGGCAGAGTGCCATTCCAACCAGGGGCAATGCGATCAAGTAGAGCAGAAACGCCGCGACGACCCAGATGAGTCCCTCGACCATGATGTCTCCTCCTTTCGATAAGGCCCATATATATTGTTGGACCAACGATATTCTCAGGCTAGATGAGCCCGCCCGTTCCCTTAAAATCAAGAACCGCTTTGAGTAGCTCGGTCTGCCTGGTATCGAACAGAACCGTAGCGTCCCCTTCGGCGAGCTTATCGCCATGCGGACAACGTCCTCCCAGCCGGTATTCATCACAGGAACAGGTAATCCGGCCCAGCGAATCAGAGAGATTGACTTCGGTCAAATGACTCCCATGACCGTCGATTGATTTGGTGGAGAAGATGACCTTCATATGCAACTCCGTCTGCAGAGCCGCTGGGGTGAGGTGGCCGTGATGAAGTTTGGCTGCTGGCTCAAGCTTGGACCAACCAATAATTGGTATACTCTAACATACCATGGGTGCAAAATCTATTATTTTTGATATTTTTTATCTTATCGTTTTCATATCGCCGTTTGAAAACTGCCGGACGAAGAATCGCTTTATTCTTAAGCAGATAGAGATTTGCATTCCCTAATGACTGTTTGACCCTAGAGGTGTGAGATATTTTTTCGAAATCTCGTTCTATATTTTTTCCTGGAAAAATGCGTCACCAGAAGATGGTGTCATGCCAGAACAAAAATCTGAGGAGAAAGATGGTCAAACTGACCCGCCCTTTCGTGTCGCCTGAATCATCGGCACCACAAACAAAAGCGGCTGCCAAATATGGCAGCCGCTTTTGTAATCTCAATCTGGAATATAAGCTTTAGCCGAGCTTCGGACCAAACTTGGTGAAGTCGAAATCATCCCCGGCGACAATATACTTCTTGAAGTTCTCAACGAACATGCCGGCCAGGCGGTTGGCGGTGTTATCGAACGCTTCCTTGTCAGTCCAGGCATTACGCGGGTTGAGAAGGTTGGTATCGACGCCCGGCAAGGTCTTGGGGATGTGGAGACGGAACCAGCGGGTTTCGTCGAACTCGACGTCGTTGATGCTGCCGTCGAGGATGGCGTTAATACAGGCGCGGGTCGCCTTGATGCTCATCCGGCTGCCGACACCGTAGCCACCGCCGACCCAGCCGGTGTTGACCAAGTAGGCATTGACCCCATGTTTCTCCATCTTCTCCCCGAGCAGCTTGGCATAGGCGGTCGGATGCAGCGGCAGGAACGCTTCACCGAAACAGGATGAGAAGGTCGCCTGCGGCTCGGTGACGCCGCGCTCGGTCCCGGCAACCTTGGCGGTGTAGCCGGAGAGGAAGTAGTACATCGCCTGCTCCTTGGTCAGCTTGGAGACCGGCGGCAACACCCCGAAGGCATCGCAGGTCAGGAAGATGATGTTCTGCGGGTGACCACCTTTCAGACTCGGGTCGTGATTTTCGATATGATCGATCGGGTAGGAGACCCGGGTGTTCTCGGTTTTAGCGTCGCTGTCGAAGTCAACGACCCCACCATCGTCTGCGACGACGTTCTCAAGCAGGGCGTCGCGCTTGATCGCGTTGTATATCTCAGGCTCGTTTTCGGAACTGAGGTTGATGCACTTGGCGTAGCATCCACCCTCGAAGTTGAAGATGCCGTCGTCATCCCAGCCGTGCTCGTCATCCCCGATCAATTTGCGGTGAGGGTCGGTGGAGAGGGTGGTCTTGCCGGTACCGGAGAGACCGAAGAACAGGGCGACGTCATCGTCCTTGCCGACATTGGCGCTGCAGTGCATGGAGAGAATCCCCTGCATCGGCAACCAATAGTTCATCATGGTGAAGATGCCTTTTTTCATCTCACCGCCGTACCAGGTGCCGCCGATGATAGCGACGTTCTTTTCGATGTTGAACACCACGAAGACTTCGGAGTTCAAACCGTGCCGCTCCCAATTGGCGTTGGTCAGGTTACTGGCGTTATAGACCGTGAACTCGGGGGCGAAACCGTCGAGGGCGTCAGCACCGGGCCGGATGAACATGTTCTTGACGAAATGGGACTGCCATGCGAACTCGGTGACGAACCGGACCGACTTGCGGGTCTTCTCGTTGGAACCGCAGAACCCGTCGGTGACATAAAGGTCCTTGCCGGAGAGGTAGTCGATGGTTTCGGCGTAGAGTTCGTCGAAGACTTCAGGAGCCATCGGCTGGTTGATTTTGCCCCAGGCAATGTTGTCGGAGGAGGGCTTCTGATGAACGAAATACTTGTCCTTGGGAGAACGACCTGTGAACTTGCCGGTGTCGACCATCATGCTGCCGAGGTTGGACAACTCCACTTCACCGTTCTTCTGCTCCTGAGCAAACAACTCGTCATACGACAGGTTTTGATAAATCGTCCCGACGCTTTTCAATCCGAGAGTTTGCGCATTCAGCCCCTTTGCCGCCTTAGCCTCAACTGCTGTCTCCATGATTGGACTCCCTGTCTGGGTCTGTTTTCCCCGCGACCGCAACGCGGGCTTTGAAATAAAAAAGATGTTTAAAAATACGACCCGGCACCTTTGCCGGATATCACCGCTGAGAGTGTCTACTCCAAGTCAGCCAACCGGGTCAAGCCCCGAACGGCATTTTCGACCTTTTTAAGCGCTAGGACTCTAACAAATTTAGCAAAATTAAAAAAGGGAAAAGTTCAGATAAAAAACCTGCAGAAGGGGGATTAAACGTTTTTCAAACGCACCAAAAAAAAGTTTGATTCCCGACTGCCGGGATTCGGCCCTTTGGTTAACCGCCGGCTCGATGACGAAGGTAGGCAACCAGTGACAAAATCGTCTTCTCATCCAGGTGCATCCCCCAGGCCGGCATGACGGAGCCCCTGCTGCCGAACGGTTCGGCGTTCTTCCCTTCTTCGATGCGCCAGTAGAGGTAAGCCGGGTCCATGGTCGCATAACTGGCGTTCAAAAAATCGGGGGCAGGTGGCTGGAAAAAATCAGCCCGCTCGCTGCGACCCTCACCAGGATGACCATGGCAGGAAGCACAGTGCCTGGCGAACAGTTCCTTCCCCTCAGCGATGGCCGATTCCTCGTGCAGAAGACCCTCTGGGAAGTTTCTGGCGGGGTAATTGACCTCTTGCTGACTGCAGCCGAGCAGAAGGATTGCCGCCAGCAGAATAATTATAAGCGGTCCACGCATAAATCTCACAAACAATCCTGAAAAATCAGCAGCCTTCCCTCTCCCCTATGTGGGAGAGGGTGGCGCGAAGCGTCGGGTGAGGGGTTTCGAAAGCCAGAGCCCCCCTCATCCGCCCTTGCGGACACCTTCTCCCCCAGGAGAAGGCAGAATTCTCAAACTCACCTGGGACAGTCCCAAACAAGGCCCAAAAAAAGACGGGGGCATCTTTGCAGATGCCCCCGATCCCTTGCCTCCTGTACATCAGGTGATCGCTTCAGCTGCGATCCCCCATTCCAATAAATCCTTCACAACGTTTTCGACCGTCGCGTCGATCGCATCGGCGACAGCCGGCGTCAATTCAAGGTTCATCTCGATAGAGCCGGGCTGGGCCCCCCTCACCACCAATTCCGGCGGACAACACCCCTGGAGTTCGGCGACCGCCAACAGGTCCTGTACCCCCATCTGGTGGACCGAGAGCTTGTTGGCAAAAGCACGCGGCACTTCTTCTCCTTCCAGCCGGAAAATCTCCCCCGGCTCGGCGTGCATCTCGATCGCATCGACAATCAACAGCTTGTCGACCCCCTCCAGGCGGGGCAGCAGGTCAAGACCCAGGGTGCCACCGTCCAGCACCGTCACCCCATCGGGAAACCGGTAACGGGACTGCAACCGCTCAACCACCCGAACACCGAACGCGTCATCCGACATCAGGGCATTGCCGAGGCCCAACACCAACACCCGCATTAATTATCCTCGCGCTCCACGAACTTATACCCACCGAAAATGGAGCCGAGAGTCCCATTCTTCTCCTTGATATCCATCAGCCAGCCACTGTAGACGTGATGAATCGAGAAACCGATCAGCAGCCACATCACCACGTGATGGGTCAGACGCATTCCCTGTGCTCCGAACGTGACCAGCAACGAACCAAAGACATTATCCCAGCCACTCCCCGGAGCAAACTGACCGTAGAGGGCAAAACCGGTTACCACCTGCACCATGAAAAGAACGAAAACCCCCGAGTAAGCCATACCGGCCAGTGCGTTATGCCCGACGGCGTGGGGAAGTTCCTTCTTCAGGAAGGTGTAGTAGCAGAAGGTGCCGACAATGTGCTTCCACCCCTCTTTGCTCGCCCAGGGGAAGAACGCCTTGAACTTCGCATATTCATTGCCGAAGATCGCCCAGATCAAACGGACCAAAATCGACAGGGAAAAGGCGTAGGCGAAAGCGAAATGAATCGCGCGCATCCACCCCATCACATACTGGTCGGTTGACTGGACAGTGATGAAGGGGTCGCCGATGTAATAACCGGTCACGCTCAGCACCACGATACTGATGACGTTCACCCAATGGGTGATCCGGACCGGCCACTCCCAGACATACGTAACTTTCAACATGGTCAACCTCCTCTCTAGAGGGCCTTGACCGTGACGATTTCAGTCCCGGTTCCGTCCATGACGTGCACCGCGCAGGCGAGGCAGGGATCGAATGAATGAATCGTCCGCAGAATCTCGACCGGCTTGTTCGGATCGGCGATCGGGGTACCGATCAACGCAGCCTCGTACGGACCCATCTGACCGGCCGCGTCACGCGGACCGGCATTCCAGGTCGAGGGGACGACCGCCTGGTAGTTGGCGATCTTGCCGTTCTCGATCCGGATCCAGTGGCCGAGAGCACCGCGCGGGGCCTCGTGCGTCCCGTATCCCTGGGCCTCGCTCGGCCAGGTGGACGGGTCCCACCTCTCCTTGTTATGGACCTCGTAATCCCCGCGTCCGATGTTAGCGGCGAGTTCGTTCAACCACTTCTCGTTGCGCTGGGCGAGAATCAGGCAGTCGACGCCGCGGGCAGCTGTCCGACCGAGGGTGGAGAAGAGCGCGCCGGCCCCGACGCCGAGGGTGTTGAGAACGAAGTCGACCGCCCCCTTGACTTCGGGCACACCGGCTCCGTAGGCAACCAGGATCCGCGCCAGCGGGCCGACTTCCATCGGCTGGTCGTTATAGCGCGGCGACTTGACCCAGGAGTACTTGCCGTCGGTGTCGAGCCACTTGTAGGGGGGCTTCGGACCGGTGTAGTTGTGATTGGTCTCGCCCTGGTAGGGGTGCAGACCCTTGTTGTCGCCACCGCTGTAGTTGTACCAGGAGTTGGTAACATACTCTGTGATCAGCCTCTCGTCCACCGGCAGCACGTTGGCGATGTCCTTGCCGAGAATGATGCCTCGCGGGAAGAAGTAGCTGTCGACGTCGTTGCCGCCGCTTTCGGGGAAATCACCGTAAGAGAGGAAGTTACCGACCCCACCGCCGATGCCGGCCCAGTCAGTGTAGAACGGGGCGACCGCCAGCAGGTCGGGAATGTAAACCTTCTCCACGAAATCGCGCGCCTTTTTGAACAGCTTCATCATCAAGGCGATCTTGTCGGCGTTGATGCCGTTCTGGCTGTTCGGGTCGACCGGCGAGGCGACACCGCCGACCAGGAAGGTCTGCGGGTGCGGGTTCTTCGAGCCGAGAATGGCGTGAATTTTAATGACGTCCTTCTGCCACTCCAATGCCTCGAGATAGTGGGCGACCGCCATCAGGTTTGCTTCCGGCGGCAGCTTGTAGGCGCTGTGCCCCCAGTAAGCATTCTGGAACGGTCCGAGCCGACCGGTGTTGACGAAGGCCGCGATCCGCTCCTTGACACCCTTGAAATAGTCGGTGCTCGACTTCGGCCAGTCGGAGATCGACTGGGCAAGCTTCGATGTCGCCGCCGGGTCGGCCGCCAGGGCGCTGGTGATGTCGACCCAGTCGAGAGCGTGCAGGTGATAGAAGTGAATCACATGGTCCTGGACGTTCTGAATCCCCATGATCAGGTTCCTGATCAGGCGGGCGTTGGTCGGGATCTCGATCTTCAGGGCATCCTCGACGGCGCGGATGCTCGCCATGGAGTGCACCGTGGTACAGACACCACAGAAACGCTGGGTAAAATGATGGGCGTCGCGCGGATCGCGCCCTTTTAGAATCGTCTCGATCCCCCGGAACGCGGTGGATGAACTCCAGGCATTGACGATTTTGCCCCCCTCGAGCTGCGCTTCGATGCGCAGATGCCCCTCGATGCGGGTAATCGGATCAACTGCAATTTTATTCGCCATGATCTTTTTCCTCCTCGATCAACTAGTCTTTGTCAGATTTGTCGCCGCCGCGCACCGCACTCATCACCCCGTGGGCACCGAATGCGACTGCGGTTGCAGCTGCCAGACCGAGGCCGATCTTGTCAACCGAGGCCTCAACACCGAATCCCGGGACTTTCGGCAGGCGCCGATAGAACGGGGTCATAGTATCCCAGAACTGCGGCTCGCTGCAGCCGATGCAGCCATGTCCGGACATAACCGGCCAGGAGACACCTTCGTTATAACGAACCGTCGGACAGTTATGGAACGTCTCAGGGCCTTTGCAGCCGAGCTTGTAGAGGCAATGGCCATCTCTGTGAGCGGCATCGCCAAAGGCTTCGGCATACTGACCGGCGTCGAAATGGCCGCGCCGCTCGCAGTTGTCATGAATCCGCTTGCCGTAACCGAACTTCGGTCGACCGAGGCGGTCGGTGGCCGGCAGGGAACCGAAGGTGAGGAAATGAACGACGGTCGCGGTAAAATTCTGCGCGTTGACCGGACAACCGGGGAGGTTGATGATCGGCGCGCCCGGAACCAGATCCATGACGGAAACGGCGCCGGTCGGGTTCGGGGCCGCGGCCGGGATGCCGCCGAAAGAGGAACAGCTGCCGACACAGATGGTCGCCGCGGCATTCTTCACCAGCTCCTTGCAGCTGTCCACGGCACTGATACCGCCTGTGGTGCAGTAGACCCCACCATCTCCCGTCGGGATCGACCCCTCCACCACCAGGACATACTTCCCGGCGTATTTCTTCATGGCTGCGTGCTTCGCCTCTTCGGCCAGATGACCGGCAGCGGCCATCACCACCTCGGAATATTCGAGGGAGATGAAGTCGAGAATAATGTCTCCAGCCGTCGGCTGGTTGGAACGCAGGAACGCCTCCGAATCGCCGGAGCAGCTCTGGTATTCAACCCAGATCACCGGGACACGGTTGTCCTCGACCGCTTGCGCCACCTTCGGCACCAGGGTCATCGGAAGGGCCAGGGTCGCCGTGGTCGCCGTACAGAACTTGATGAAATCACGGCGGCTGACACCCCTCGCCTCGGCTTTTCGCAGGGTTTCCTCGGGGATGGAAACCGGAGTCGGGGCCTTCAGGTCTTTCATGGGACGTACCTCCTCTCTCAGGCTGAACTGCAGATTGTCAGCAACAAAGGAAACAGCTTGTTCATCGAACAAACCATTGAAATATTCAAATGTTATACGCTATGCGCCGAATGGAATTCTAAAACAAATAGCAAAATTATATAACAATGTTAATATCGCTCCAGGAATGAACCTGTCAAGCAAATACTCGCAGGATCACGTATACGGCTTACCCGGTTTGGTATATGCTTAACGTATACCTCACATCGACCAAAACTCAATGGACCAATCGACTTTTATGAGATTTCTCTTACTCTTCTGGTAACCTCTCATGTCCCCTTTCCGGTTGCTCGAGCATACCGCCGATATCGGCCTGCAGGTTGAATCGACAGACCTCGCCAGCCTGTTTCATGAGGCAGGTCGGGGCCTGCAGGAGATCATCGGCGGCCAGACCCCGCAAACAGGGCAAGAAACGGCACGGGCCATTGAACTGCGGGCCACGGACAGAGCCGACCTGCTGGTCCTCTGGCTGCAGGAGTGGCTCTTCCTGTTCGACACCTACGGACTGGTGATCGTCCGGGACGAGATCGAAACATTGACCGAAACAGACCTTCGCGCCACTCTCTACTGTACCCCCGTCGAGCAGAGCGGTTTCGGGGCGGAACGGGAGGTCAAAGCCGTGACCTACCATCGCTTGAA
Organism: Desulfuromonas sp.; assembly: GCA_002868905.1. Taxonomy (GTDB): domain Bacteria; phylum Desulfobacterota; class Desulfuromonadia; order Desulfuromonadales; family Geothermobacteraceae; genus BM304. Next base: position 5,643 of record PKUA01000035.1, on the reverse strand, counting down.
ACTTGCCTCGACTCCACGCGGCTGGCTGGCCGAGGTATACTTTGATCTGTAGGGGCGGCGCTCGCTCCGCCCTGGGCGCGGCAAGCAGCGCCCCTACAATTCAGGATTTCGATATTTATCTACTGGAGCAATATGGAAAAGAGAGTTCATGGCTCTTCAGGTTGAAAAAATCGACGCCGTCCGCTGGCGCATTCCCCGCCAGGGAAAAATGCGGACCGAGGGGCTGGTCTTCGCCGACCGCCACATGATGGAGGTCCTGCGTAAAGAGAAGGCGCTTGAGCAGGTTGCCAACGTCGCCACCCTCCCCGGCATCGTCGGACCCTCCATCGCCATGCCGGACATCCACTGGGGCTACGGCTTCCCGATCGGCGGGGTCGCGGCCTTCGACGAGCACAAGGGCGTGGTCTCCCCCGGTGGCGTCGGTTACGACATCAACTGCGGGGTGCGCCTGCTCCGTAGCGACCTGGACCTCGAAGAGATCCGTCCGGCGCTGAAACTCCTGGCAGACGAACTGTTCCGCAACATCCCGGCCGGGGTCGGCAGTCACCGCTCCGACCTGAAGCTGACCCAAAAAGAGGAGCGCAAGGTCCTCCAGCAGGGGGCAAGCTGGGCTCTGGCCCACGGTTTCGGCGAGGCCGCGGACATCGAGCATATCGAAGACCGCGGACAGCTGCCGGATGCCGATCCGGAGCTGGTCTCCGAGCGCGCCCTGGAACGGGGCCGATCCCAGCTCGGCACTCTTGGCTCGGGCAACCACTTTATCGAGGTGCAGCGGGTCGAGACCATCGCCGACGAAGAGACTGCACGGCGGCTCGGACTCTTCCCCGACCAGATCACCGTCACCATCCACACCGGCAGCCGCGGCTTCGGCTACCAGGTCTGCGACGACTTCATCCGCACCATGCTGAATGCGAGCCGTCGCTACGGTATCGAACTGCCTGACCGCCAGCTCTGCTGCGCCCCGCTCGACAGCCCTGAAAGCCGCGACTACCTGGCCGCCATGGCCTGCGCGGCCAACTTCGCCTACGCCAACCGCCAGCTGATCACCAGCTGGGTTCGCGAGTCGTTCAGCCGCATTCTCTCGAAAGGGGAAGCACATCTCGGCCTGCACACCGTCTACGACGTCTGTCACAACATCGCCAAGTACGAACAGCATGAGGTTGAAGGAAAGAAGAGGCGCCTCTGTGTCCACCGCAAAGGTGCGACCCGCGCTTTCCCGCCGGGCCATCCCGAGCTGCCGGCCGCCCTGCGCGACATCGGGCAGCCGGTCCTGATTCCGGGCGATATGGGACGCTACTCTTACATCCTGGTCGGGGCCGAGGGAGCGATGCGGGAGAGTTTCGGCTCGGCCTGCCATGGTGCCGGACGGGTATTGTCACGTCACGCCGCCAAGAAGGTCGCCCGGGGGCAGGACCTGTTCGGTGGGATGGCCGCCAAGGGAATCGAGCTGCGCGCCGCCGGGCGGGCGACCGTCGCCGAGGAAATCTCCGAGGCCTACAAGGATGTCGCCGACGTCGTCAACGTGGTGCAACAGGCCGGACTCGGTCGCATCGTCGCTCGTCTCAGACCGCTGGCGGTCATCAAGGGGTAGAGCATCCTGGACAATTGACAGGCGCCGACAGGTAAGGTAGACAAGAGCGGTTATTGTTCAACGCGACGATCCAAACCATCCACAAAATCAATCAACGGGAGCATTGACGTGCAAAGCCTCTGGTCCGATAACGAAGCGAACGACTACCCCTCCGACCTCGACCTGCGGGTCTACACCTCGCGCCTGCTCGGCCGTGACCCGTCCCTGGTCCTGCATGGCGGGGGGAACACCTCGGTGAAAATCACCGAGCACAACCTGATCGGGGAGGAAGAGGAGATTCTCTACGTCAAAGGAAGCGGCTGGGACCTGGCGACCATCGAGACGGCCGGCTTCGCCCCGGTCCGGATGGAGCACCTGCTCAAGCTGGCCGAACTCGACCAGCTTTCAGACCCGCAGATGGTCAACGAGCTGAAGACCCACATGACCCGCGCCGACGCGCCGTCGCCGTCGATCGAGACCATCCTCCACGCCCTGCTGCCGCACAAGTACGTCGACCACACCCACGCCGACGCCATCGTCGCCATCACCAACAACGCTGACGGCGAAACGCGTATCCGCGACATCTACGGCGACCGGATCGTGGTCATCCCTTACGTCATGGCCGGGTTCGACCTCGCCAGAGAATGTGCCCGCCGCTTCAAAGCCGAGGCAGGACCACAGACGGTCGGCATGGTCCTGCTCAACCACGGCATCTTCAGCTTCGGCGCCACCGCCAAAGAATCTTACGAACGGATGATCTCGCTGGTCGATGAAGCCGAGAGCTACCTGCAGAACAAGTGTGGCGACTCAGCCCATCTTCCCGGCGAAGAAGCCGATTTGCTCGCCCGGCGTCTGACCCTGGCCGAACTGCGCCGCGACATCAGCACCGCGACCGGTCGACCGATGCTGCTGCATTCCACCGGCAACCCGAAAGGTCTCGCCTTCGCCCGTCACCCGGAAGTGGCACGCATCTCCCAGCAGGGACCGGCGACGCCGGACCACATCATCCGCACCAAGCGGTTGCCGATGCTCGGTCCCGATGTCGAGGGGTACGTCAACGCCTACCGGGATTACTTCGAGACCAACGCTCCTAACGCGAAGGAGCCGAAGACCATGCTCGACCCGGCCCCCCGGGCCGTCCTCGACCCGAACCTCGGGCTCTGCACCGTCGGCAAGACCATCGGCGATGCTCAGATTGTCGCCGACATCTACGATCACACCATCGACGTCATTCTCAAGGCCGAGGCCCTCGGCGGCTACCAGGCCCTGCCGGCCGCCGACCTGTTCGACATGGAATACTGGGACCTGGAGCAGGCAAAACTCCGCAAGGGGGGCTCCGCCCCCATGTTCCAGGGCGAGGTCGCGCTGGTCACGGGTGCCGCCTCCGGCATCGGTGCGGCGGCGGTGCGCGAGTTTTTGAGCCGCGGCGCCGCCGTGGTCGGCCTCGATATCGATCCGGCCGTGACCCAGGTCATGACCACACCCGGCTACCACGGCATCGTCTGCGACATCACCGACGAGCAGGCGCTGCGTGACGCACTTGAGACGGCGGTCCGCTCCTACGGTGGGATCGACATGCTGGTTCTGAACGCCGGCATCTTCCCCGGCGGCTGCCGCATCGACCAGCTCGACACCGAACTCTGGCACAAGGTGATGGGGGTCAACCTTGACGCCAACCTCGCCCTGCTACGCGAATGTCATCCCCTGCTCTGCCGCGCCCCGCAAGGGGGACGGGTTGTGGTGGTCGGCTCCAAGAACGTCCCCGCGCCGGGGCCTGGCGCCGCCGCCTACTCCGCCTCGAAAGCGGCGCTGACCCAGTTGATGCGCGTCGCCGCCCTCGAATGGGGAGGTGACGGCATCCGCATCAACGCCCTGCACCCCAACGCCGTGTTCGACACCGGTATCTGGACCGAGGAGGTCCTGGCCGAACGCGCCAAACATTACGGGCTGACGGTGGAGGAGTACAAGACCAACAACGTTCTCAAGGTCGAGGTGACAAGCCACGACGTCGCGGCGCTGGCCGCCGAGATGTGCGGCCCGCTGTTCGCCAAGACGACCGCAGCGCAACTCCCGGTCGACGGCGGCAACGAGCGGGTGATCTGACCGGTGCGCGGCCGGATCTTCCACATCGGCCAGCTCCGCCCTCCCCTGATCATCCTCGCCACCCTTCTGCTCGGCGCCTGCCTCCAGCAGACGTACCACCCGCCCCATGCCCCGGCAGCCCCTCGCCACGGCATGGTGGTCGCCGGACATCCGGCGGCCGCAGACATCGGCGTGCAGATCATGCAAGCCGGCGGCAACGCCTTCGATGCGGCGGTGGCAGTTCAGTTCGCGCTCGCCGTCGCCTACCCGGGCGCCGGCAACCTCGGCGGCGGTGGATTTGCAGTGCTCCACACCGACACCGGCGCAACCGCCGCCCTCGACTTTCGCGAGACCGCGCCGGCGAAATCGCACCGCGACATGTACCTCGATTCGGCCGGAGCGGTCATACCCCGCGCCAGCCTCGACGGCGCCCTGGCGGTCGGCGTACCCGGTTCGGTCGACGGCATGGCCCGCCTGCATGACCGCTATGGCAAACTTCCGTGGAGCAGGTTGCTGCAACCCGCGATCGACCTGGCCCGCAACGGTGTGGAACTGACCGCACGGGAAGCGCATAAATACAACCGTTACCGGGAAGCGTTCCTCACCCTCAACACCACCCCGCCGCCGCTGGTCCGGTTCGACCGCCCCTGGCAGGCCGGAGACACCCTGAAACAGCCCGAGCTGGCGAGGGCCCTGGAAAGCATCCGGAAGCTGGGACGGAACGGTTTCTACCGGGGCGAACTCGCCGATCGCCTGGCAGCCGGCATTCGACGAGCAGGTGGACTGGTGAGCGAGCAGGATCTGCAAAACTACCGCGCCGTCTGGCGTCAACCCGTGAATGGAAGCTACCGGGGTTATCAAATCCACTCCATGCCCCCACCATCGAGCGGGGGCGTCGCCCTGCTGCAGCTCCTCCAGGCGGTCGAACCCTATCCCATCGCTGACTGGGGCTCACACGATACCCGCACCATCCACCTGCTGACCGAGATCGAACGCCGGGTCTACGCCGACCGGGCCGCCTACCTCGGCGATCCCGACCAGGTCGACGTGCCGGTCAAGAAACTGCTCGACCCGGACTACCTCAAACAACGCATGGCCGACATCTCCCCCGACGCCAAAACCGACTCGGACGATATCGGGCCGGGGCAGCTTCCTCCGGCCGAGAGCCTGGAAACGACTCACTTCTCCATCGCCGATTCAGCCGGTAACGCCATCGCCGTCACCACAACCCTCAACAGCACTTTCGGCTCAAAATTGATGGTTCCCGGAACCGGTTTCTTCCTCAACAACGAAATGGACGACTTCAGCAGCAAACCAGGCGTTCCCAACCAGTTCGGCCTGGTCGGCAGCGAGGCGAACGCCATCGCCCCCGGCAAACGGATGCTCAGCTCCATGACCCCGACCATCGTCGAGAAGGAGGGGAAACCGTTCCTGGTTCTCGGCTCTCCCGGTGGTTCGACCATCATCACCTCGGTGCTGCAGGTGATCCTCAATATCATCGACCATCGGATGCCACTGCAAGAGGCGGTCAATGCCAAACGGGTTCACCATCAGTGGCTGCCGGACAGGATTCTGGCCGAGTCCGGAGCCCTGTCACCCGAGACCGAGCTCACCCTGAAAGCATTGGGGCATGTGATTGTCACACGTAAGAGCATCGGCCAGGTCAACGCCATCGAAATCGCCCCGGACGGCACCTTGTCCGGAGCTGCTGACGTACAGCGCGGCGACAACCAATCCGCCGGGTTTTGAGGCAATTCATCAGACCCCTTCTTGTCATATCGATGACGGGCAGCAGTGATTTCGATCACGATCAAAAAACATGGCCATGGCCCGAAGAACGAATTGACAAACAAGGAGCATTGGAGTATAAAGCCTTCTGCCGTTCGGCCCGGTGTCGATGGCAGACGAAATGTCGGGGCGTAGCGCAGTCTGGTAGCGCACCTGCTTCGGGAGCAGGGGGTCGGAGGTTCAAATCCTCTCGCCCCGACCAT
>PKUA01000040.1 GCA_002868905.1 Desulfuromonas sp. | reverse complement strand
GTGGTTCGAACATCCAGTTCGGCATCAACCCGGAGAACGGTCGCTTGGTCGTCATCGAGATGAACCCGCGTGTCTCGCGTTCCTCGGCTCTGGCATCGAAAGCGACCGGTTTCCCGATCGCGAAAATAGCCGCCAAGCTTTCGGTCGGATATACCCTGGACGAGATCCCCAACGATATTACCCGCGAGACCTTCGCTTCGTTTGAGCCGACTATTGACTACGTCGTTACCAAGATACCGCGTTTCACCTTCGAGAAGTTTCCCCAGGCCGAAGCGACCCTGACCACCCAGATGAAGTCGGTCGGGGAGGTGATGGCCATCGGGCGGACGTTCAAGGAGAGTCTGCAGAAGGCGCTGCGCTCTCTGGAAATAGACAGCAGTGGCTTCGAAAGCCGCCTGTTCGAATCACCGGATGAATATCGCCGCGCCTTGAGCGATCAGGAGCTTGATCTGCTGCGGCAGAAACTGCAAGTCCCGAACTGGGAAAGACTCTGGTATCTGGCTGACGCCTTGCGCGCCAACTGGTCGATTGACGAGATTTACAAACTGACCGCTATCGACCCGTGGTTCCTGAACAACATGCGCCAGATCGTGCAGATGGAGCAGGAGATCTACGAGAAACGCCACATGATCGCCAAGGACGGCGAGGAGTTCGTTTCTCTTTTGCGGTCGGCCAAGCAGTTCGGCTTCTCCGACAAGCGGTTGGCGACGTTGTGGGAGGTCACCGAAAACGACGTGCGGCAGCTCCGGATCGAGTTAAACATTCGGCCGGTTTACAAGCGGGTCGATACCTGCGGTGCCGAATTCGAGGCTTATACACCCTATCTATACTCGACTTACGAAGAGGAGTGCGAGGCGGATACGACCGACCGGAAGAAGATCATCATTCTCGGTGGTGGACCGAACAGGATCGGGCAGGGGATCGAGTTCGACTACTGCTGCGTTCATGGCGTCTTCGCCCTGGAAGAAGACGGCTACGAGTCCATCATGGTCAACTGTAACCCCGAAACCGTTTCAACCGACTATGATACCTCCGACCGACTCTATTTCGAACCGTTTACATTCGAGGACGTCCTGGAGATCGTCGATCTCGAAAAGCCGGCGGGGGTCATCGTCCAGTTCGGCGGACAGACACCGCTGAAACTGGCCGTCGCCCTGGAAAAGGCCGGCGTGCCGATCATCGGCACCAGCCCCGACGCCATCGACCGCGCCGAGGACCGGGAACGATTCCAGGCGTTGCTGCACAAGCTCGATTTGAAGCAGCCCGACAACGGCATCGCACGCTCCTTCGACGAAGCAGAGAAGGTGGCGGACCGAATCGGCTACCCTGTGGTCGTGCGTCCGTCATACGTTCTCGGCGGTCGGGCGATGGAGATCGTTTACGACGTCGAGTCGCTGCGCGATTACATGACCCGCGCGGTCCAGGCCTCCCCGGAACATCCGATCCTGATCGACAAGTTCCTCGAAGCGGCCATTGAGGTCGACGTCGATGCCCTGTCGGACGGGAAGGATGTCACCATTGGCGGCATCATGCAGCATATCGAGGAAGCGGGGATTCATTCCGGGGACTCGGCTTGCGCCCTGCCGCCGTACTCCCTCAGTGAGGAACTCGTCGCTGAAATCCGCCGTCAGACGGTCGCACTCGCACTGGAGCTCGGCGTGGTCGGCCTCATGAATATCCAGTTCGCGGTCAAGGATGACGAGGTCTTCCTGATCGAAGTCAACCCGCGGGCGAGCCGGACAGTCCCGTTCGTCTCCAAGGCAACCGGTCGCCCCCTGGCGAAAATTGCCGCCAGACTGATGGCCGGCAAAACCTTGGCGGAACTGAAGGTCTCCGGCGACATCATCCCCAAGTACGTCTCGGTGAAGGAGGCGGTCTTCCCGTTCGTGAAATTCCCCGGTGTCGACACCCTGCTCGGCCCCGAGATGAAGTCGACCGGTGAAGTCATGGGGATTGATTTCGATTTCGGCAAGGCGTTCGCCAAGGCCCAGCTCGGTGCCAACGTCAAGCTCCCCAGTTCAGGCAAGGTCTTCGTCAGCATCAAGGATGCGGACAAAAAATTCATTGCCGATCCGGTCAAGCAGCTGTCCGAGGCCGGATTCTCTATTGTGGCGACCCGTGGGACGGCAACATTCCTGCAGGAGCGGGGTATCCCGTGCGAAACGGTCAACAAGGTCAAGGAGGGGCGGCCTCACTGTGTCGACGCCCTGAAAAGTCATGAGATCTGCATGGTGTTCAACACCACTTTCGGGGCACAGTCGGTCGCGGACAGCTATTCCATCCGCCGGACGGCCCTGATGAACGATATTGCCTATTACACCACCATGGCCGGTATCGAGGCGACCGTCGATGGTATAATCGCCATGCAGGGCGAAACCCTTGACGTTAAGCCTCTTCAGGAGTATTATCCGGTTTAAACACGCCTCGCGGCGTGTTCAGTTATTTCTGACAAGGCCAAAATTTGGGCGGGGTAACCCGCCCAAAGCAATTTTTGAGGATAGGGGAACGAATATGTCTGGCAGTCTTCCGGTGACCCGCATCGGGTATGAACGACTTCAAGAAGAATTGAAACATCTCACCAGGGTTGAACGACCCGCCATTGTCGAGGCGATTGCAGAAGCACGCAGCCATGGCGACTTGAGTGAAAATGCTGAATATGACGCTGCCAAGGACCGCCAGGGATTTATCGAAGGGCGCATTCAGGAACTCAATGATAAAATTGCCCGTGCCGAGGTGATTGACCCGACGCAAATCAATAGTGAAAAAATTGTTTTTGGCGCAACCGTGACCATGATCGATACCGACTCCGACAAGGAAGTAACCTACCAGATCGTCGGTGATGATGAAGCCGATATCAAGGACGGGAAGATTTCAATCAGCTCCCCGGTCGGCAGGGCGCTCATAGGACACGTGCTGGACGACGAAGTAAAAATCAAGGTTCCGTCCGGAATCCGGTGCTACGAAATCATCGATATCAAGTACAAGTGAGCTCAGTTTTTGTCTAACCCCTTCAACGAATAAGAGGAGAGGATTAT
>PKUA01000001.1 GCA_002868905.1 Desulfuromonas sp. | reverse complement strand
TCATACTTGTTTTTGTTCTTCGTCCACGAAGTCGCCAAACCTGTTCGATACACAGACATCTCCCGATCGAGATACAACGCTCCTCCCCTCATGGAGCCCATGACCTGCATGTAGAAATCTCCAACCGGTGCATAAAAAACCCAGTCGGGTATATCTGCAACGACCTTGGTCCGAAACAGCAGCGATGCAGTCGGGCAAAAGCCACCACCCCCAGCGATAACATCTTCGATGGAAATAATCTTCTCCCCCTCCGCATGCCTGCAGATCACCCTCAATTCGCTATCGGCGAGGTGATTCCTAACCAATGCGGGATGAAAACAGAGATCGCATGTTTGATTTTTCTCCAACGCGGCAACCTGCAATTCAAGCTTTTCCTGGTCAATCCAGTAATCGTCCCCCTCGCAAAGGGCGATATACGCCCCAACTGCGCGCGGGAAATTGTATACCAAATTGACTCGTTTCCCCTGGGAGAACTGATTCACTTCCTGGATGATCGGCTTAACGACATCGGGATATCGTTTTTCAAATTCCCTTATGATGTTTGCGGTGTTGTCTGTCGACGCATCATCATGAACCAATATCTCGACAGGAAACGTGGTCCGTTGCACGACAAGGCTTTCAAGGCATTCCCGGATGAATTCTTCCTGGTTATATGTGATACAGCAAATGCTGACAACGGGAGTTGTCGGCTCTGGCCATTCCTGGTCTTTGATGCTGACAGGTGACAGTAATCGCTGGTTCTTTTCTTGTACCATTGGCCTCTTCAGAAAAAAAAGCCTTCAACAAGGCGTTTTCCCCTCAACAATACCATCAGTCCCAGGCGGGGAGCTTCAGCACCTGCTGCTCTCCGGATCTCTCTTGCAACCGATTCGAAACCACCCCAGCATGACTTAAGGAAAGGAGAATGATATCCGCTATCCTACGAACGGCTAGGTCGGTCAGGGCGGGACCCGTCGGCAGACACAGGACCTGGTTAACGAGATTCTCTGTCACGGACAAATGATCACCGGCCTGGGGGTAGAGCGACTTATAGGGTTCCATATGGTGACATCCCGGGTAAAAATAACGGCGAGCCCGGACATTCTCGGCATGAAGGACTTTGAGCAACTCATCCCTGGACAAACCAGCCTTCTCCTTGTCAACCTCGAGAACAAGGTAGTGATGATTGCTTTCACCCTCCTCGCCGCGCTGGACAATTCGCAACCCGGGAAGCCCCTCCAGCAGGTTGCGATAGAGCTTATCATGCCGACGATTGACAGCGATGAAATCAACGAGTGACTCGAGGTTGGCCAGCCCCATGGCAGCATTGACCTCACTCATCTTCCCATTGATACCCAGGCAAACGACCTCGTCCATACCAGCGAAGCCGAAGTTCTTCATCAGCCGCAGGCGCCTGGCGAGATCATCATCATTCGTCAGAATGGCTCCCCCTTCGAAAGTGTTCAACACTTTGGTTGCGTGAAAGCTGCAAACTGTTGCATCCCCGAAGCTGCCGAAACCCTGATCACCGAAACGACAAGCGAACGCATGCGAACCATCATACAGCAATTTCAAACTATGTTCTTTGGCAATCTTTTGCAAAGGACCAAGATGACAAGGGATTCCCCACAAGTGAACACCAATAATACCGGTTGTCCGGGGGGTAATCAGATTCTTAACCTTATCCGGGTCAAGGGTATGGGTTTCTGGATCCACATCACAGAAAATCGGCGTAATTTCCTGCCACTGCAAAGCATGGGCCGTCGCAACAAAAGTAAAGGATGGAACTATCACTTCACCGGACATACCAAGTCCGCGGGCTGCGATCTCAAGTGCGACCGTCCCGTTACACATCGCAACGCAATGTTTGGTACCGGATATCTTTGCAACCTCCCGCTCGAACTCCTGAACAATAGGGCCGTTGTTGGAAAGCCAATTCCGGTCAAAAATGCTATTGAGTCTTTCGAAAAACCGATTCCGATCGCCAAGGTTAGGACGACCGACATGAAGGACATCATCAAATGAGGGTGGACCTTGAAAAATAGCCAGGCTTCCTATTTGGCTTTTGGAGACATCTGTGGTCATTATCACACCTGGCTCTCAACAATCACGTTAACGTGCTGATCCATATTTTCCATGTAATCCAACATTTCAACTTGGCTTTTGAATTTCAGAATCATGGTGCCGAGGGTACAGTTTGACCCGTCGAATCCTTTAACTTCGTCACCAGGGAGAGCCCATATTTCACGTTCCAATACCCTGCTCTCTAGACCTGGGCCAAACTCGATCCCCTTAAATATTCCATCATTTTTGGAATGAATGATGTAAGTTGCGTACCACCCTTCCACCGGGCTGACTCCAAAATCTGTGCAGGGCAACCCAAGAGCAGCATCCACGGTCGCTTTTACCATATCAAACCCCGTGGCATAGCACGTTGCCTGGGGAATCAGGTTGCCACCATTTCGCGGCCCAATCTCCATCAGGTAGATATGGCCATCATGGCTTATCCTTATATCAAAATTCAGAGCGCCGGTACGCATACCGAGAATTGATAATGCGCGCTGGATTTCATCATGGACCTTTTGTTGTCGCTCCTTCTCGAGAATCGACGGAAAACTCTCCCCGATCGGGACAAGGACATTCCCTGTGGAATTGAAATGTTCGTTCGCAAACAAACGAAACACAAGTTCACCATTAACCACAAATCCATCACCGGCAATTTGAAAACCTGCTTTATCAACATATTCTTCAACAATAACAAGCTTCTCCCTGGAAAAAGGGAGCGCCCCCTCAAACGCTGATTCAAATGAGGAATCATGTTTTGCGACTGTGACACCCTTGCTGCCAGAAGAGTCCACCGGTTTTACGACGACCGGCCAGTGAAGTTTCTTCAACTTCACGCGCGCCTCTCGTAATGACCGGCAGGAAAAGCTTGCCGGCGTTGCAAACCCGTGCTCGTCAAGAAACTTTCGGAAAAGATCTTTGCGGGCCAAAGTCAACACGGACCGGTAGGGGTTTCCCGGAAGACCAAGTTGTTCTGAAACATATGCCGCCGAAGGTGCTGCCGGATCGGAAGCATAAGCGACGATTCCGTCGATCTTGAGTGCGCGCGCCAACTTGAGTATCTTTTCCTGGTCAGTCGTACTCACATTGTGGCATTCGTCGGCGTACTTATGACCAGGGTTTCCTGGGAGGTAATCACATGTCACAACATAATGCCCAGCTGATTTGGCATATTGAATTGCCGGCACTTGGAAGTGACTGGCCCCCAACATGAGAATACGCTTTTTCATTCGGCTGGCACCTCCCCGGACATAAACGCATTGTGGACGTCTTTCAATCGGCTAAATTCTCCGGCAGGCAAGGAAACATCGTTCCTGGACGAAAATTTTTCAGGCCCGGTATATTTTGAAAAGACCCCGGCGTCATGTTCATGTAAAGCTTCAACAAGCTGATCATAAACTTTTTTCGGATTACAGCAGAAGCTTTCATACCCTACAGATATAGCGCGATTTGGAGGTAAACGGAGCAAGGATTCACGAATTGAATAATTCGTGAATATGCATTGTCCTACGACCTGATGAAAAGGGTCCATCTTTTTAAGCCACTTATATTCCGGCGGCTTGCTCGAGTACCATTCTTTGATATTTCCAAAATAGTCAAGACGTGCCTGCAACAAAGATTGTGCGTTGAACAGGGTATCCCTAATCAGGTGAACAAAAATGAATCCTGTTGATTGTTTGGCCAAAAAGTCAATATTGAAATTAAGCAACATGCCTTTCATGGCAAAAGGCTTTTGATAGAAGTCGGTCAAGGCAGCAAGCTCTGAGAGAAAGGTTTTTATATCAACATTCGCAAGTTGGCCTGCCGTGAGCGGTTCTGGAATTTCGAGAGGGAAAAATCGTCGCCAAAAATACCAGAATTCGTTTGGAGAAAGCGCTCCACTGGTTTTCCCCAAATTGGACTCATAGCCGATGTCTCTCTGTATATCAAAGAGATCGTCGCGGAATGAGAATTCGGGGTCGGTCAAAATTTTTTGGATGCGCGCACCAATCGCTGGCGCACCAAAAAAACGGGAAAGGATATTGGTCGGGTAATCAACCAATCCGGTGTTGGCCAGCCACTGCATGAACAGGGTCGAACCGGACCTGGGAGCGCCCATGATCAAAATCACGGGAAACTCGGGACAGGTGTCTCTCGTTGCAACACGTTCCTCCGCGACCTCAAGCAAAGAATTCGTTTCCCTGAGAAGTCGTTCCAGGTTCTGGTTGCGCCTCTGGCTCGGCTTCCTTATTGACATAAATGCCTCAATATTCTTATCTGGCTGAATAATAACGTAGTCGCACGAAAAATTCGGAAAGCCCTTGGGGGAATTCGACCGAGAGTTACGGACAGTCAGGGACCACAGCAATCTCCTCAACACTCTTTTTGCTAAATACATGCAAAGCAATGCCGAAGAAATCAATCAGTGTATTTAGGTGGCAGCGTCCCTTTCCCTAGAACCATTTCCAACTCTTTATTCATCATTTTTGCCTTACACTCCAGATAAAATTTAATTTCTCTAGGCAATTCAAATCTCAAAGAACAAAATGAATCAAAATAATAGTTAAACTTCCTAATAGAATTTATCAATATAGAATCTAATCCAGTCAAAACAATACTATTGTCATGATTAAAATCATTTATTCTTTTTCCAAATTCATCTAAACTTCCAGCATCGAATAAGTATCTTGACCTTTCAGCTTGATTCTTTAAATCATTTATTTTTTGGCTATCATGCCCGATATTTGATCTGAAAGCCAATCTGGTCCTCGTCAAAATATAAATAACTTTCATAGTAATAGAATTATACGAAATATTGGTTTTTTCCACTGGCCTGGTCAAGACCTGAGTTTTGTTCGGCAAACCAGAAACTGCAAGGATCTCATTACCAAGATGGTTCAAATTACGAGCGTGGTCCTCATAAAACAGAACATGAAAGTTGTCCCCAAAAAGAGACTTGAAATGCCTGACCAGCGCGGCATAATCCCACTCGGCTATATTTATCACCATCGCTTCTTTCCACGAGCTTTCCCTATCAAAGCTTAACCGTGAAAAAGGCATGAACACTTCGTTCGGAAAGAGGAAATAATCTTGCGCGACGTGTTGCTGGTAAAGACTTCGCAAGAGATCCGGCTGATAGCGTAACACTATAACAATCTTGGCGTCTGGAAAAATCTTCTTTAAGAAATCCCCCCTCGTTTTAAAATCAAACTTCAAAAGTCGGCTTGACAAATTCTCCAATGAAATAAATATATTTTTACTGTCAATTTTGTTCAATTCTTGAGCTAAGTAAGAATTAAACATCTCAACATCTTCATCTTTCATTCCGAAAAAATCGATGACCTTGAGCAATTGAACGATCGGTTTAATGATATTACTTGGGTTATAGCAAGTGTTGTAATTTTGTATTTGAGGGAAGTAGCTTCTCTGCAGGGCCGTAGTACCTGTCTTTGGCAAACCAATATGTAAAACGATATTTTTCATTGAACTATGGAATAAACATCCTTGGCATATCGGGAAAAGAACTCTCGGACATGATTTGACAGCCCCCCTGCCATGAGAATCTCACCACTGAAATTCGCAGCACACTTTTATAAAAAAGCGTGGAGCGCAGCAATCATTCTTGCAATATCCCCATCTTCGTAACGCTGGTCGCAGGGTAGCGTCATTATTTGGGTCGACAAGTTATGACTGGATCGGAATTCTTCAGGGACTACGCCGGTTATCGGCCAATGAACCGCAGGATATATCTCCTCTGCAAAAAGTCTTTCCAAAACATGAGGGCGATTTGGAACACACATGGGAAAGCCCAGTGGCACCACCGAATCAGGCAGGGGTCCCAAAACCGCGAATTCTGAAAACTCTTTGTAAAGGCGAGAATAATTCTCTTTACGTTTCGCTGCAATGCGAATGGGATCAAAAGCGTATGTCAGAAAAGAACGCGACAGTTCACTCATTCGAAATGGACCGATCGGCGGATTAAGTTCGCATTGTTGAAACAACTCAAACCATTCGCGGGATGATGTTCCCAGATCAAAATCATGTCGCAAAATAGAGGCCCTAAGTGATTTGCTCCACCAATCATGGGGAACAGGCTGCATATCCCAACAACCCACATTGATTTCTTCTCGGGAAATGAGAATCGCTCCATCTGGGACGCCAAAGTATTTCCTGGGACTGAACAACAGAAAATCCGCTGGTGTATTGAGTGCACCAGGAAGGACTTGGCAGGCGTCTTCCAGAACAACCGCACCCTTCCGCTGCAATTCGACGATCAAATCTCGAGGAGCGGGCCATCCAAAATAATCAATCAATACAATCAGGTCTTCTGCTAAAACTGACTCTAAACTCTTTCCTTCGATGTTGAGCGCAGAGTCTACTCCATAATAGCTGATTCGATTTTTAAACTCACCAGGGACACCCTGCAGCATCGTAGGACAAAAATAAGACGGCAACAAAATCCTGGCCGGGTTTATCTTCTGAATAATCATCCGAAAGGCAGAGCGCGCATTACATAGCAACAAACTGCCATTGGGGAGTTCCCACCCGCCGACCGGTTGTGTAAATGGTAATTCCAGTCCGAACATTCCCCCGATTATTTTATGTCTCGATCCGGTCATAGCAAATCAATCGACAGGAGTTACGTAAGGCCCGGCTGACTGGATAAAGCAAACGCCTGGAGCGTCCATTCGAATGCCACGCAGGAAGGATTTACCTGAACCGGGTTTCCAAACCATGCTACACCACCTAACAACATCAACAATAAATGACACCAGGACTACTCATCAACCGACGCAAACAACACGGTTTCTTCCGCATGAATCGTAAAATGTCTTAAATGGAACTTGTAACCCAAACCCAAGGCATCGATCCATTGCGGCAACTCCCAAAAGTCTTCGATATGATGATAGACCGAAATGGCTAATTTAGGTGCAAATCTGCAAATCGTTTCTTTTGCCCCTTTCAACGCGGCAAGTTCTGAGCCTTCAATGTCCATCTTGATAAAATCGACTTTTTCGAGCCGTTCTCTTCTTACCAAGTCATCAATGGACATCGTGGTGACTTTTCTTGCCGTGGGGCTCTCTGAGTCAGGGCAAACCCGCGTCCCCGGCCCATTCCCCTCGACAAAAAGTTCAACCCCGGAACAACTCCAAAGAGGATGATCGATACGTTTGATGCATCGCCTGAGTTTCGGGTTCAATTCCATGTTCTGCTCAAACACATGGACATTCTCTGGAAGAAACTCAAATGAATAGACCTGCCCCGTCAATCCCGCCTTATGGGCAAAGTAAAGGGCCGAATCGCCATAGCAAGCGCCCCCGTCTATAACGGTATCTCCCGGCTTGACTTCAATACTTCCCTTGGCCAGGGGGCACCGATACTGTTGCAAGAGCAACTGGCCCATAACGGCCCCGGGCCTGGCATACAACTCGATCGGATAACCGTATGCCTGAAGATTGACACGGTAAGCCTCCCACCCTCTAAACCCGAGCGGAAGCGTTTCCTTGCCAGAGGTCATCGCCTCGACTTCGCTATATTGTCGCCAATACTCCGCATTATTGAGAGGAAGTTTGATTTTTTTATGACCCATCAAACGGAAAGCCAGTACCTGGACCAGCAACTCCCTGGAAAAATTGTCGTCAAGGGCCTCATGCAGCCATTCAAACTGTTCCTGCCTCGGGCGAATCCACTGCATCGCACGCTCGGTCCAAGTCGGAGTATGCCGGAGCCTCAGGCACCGCAGCAAACAATCGAAACAAGCCTTGGTTTTTTCATAGAAGCCGGGGGAGAGATTATCTGTTTCTCCACTTTCAACCAATGGGCCGAAGCGACGATAATCATAATTATCATCAAACCGATTCCCCTCGGAAGCCTTGACAAGTCGAATGAATTTTTGCAGGAAACCCAGCTCTTTCATTGGGAAACATCTCGAGCAGTATGGCCGGTTCGCTTGACAGACGCCTGGACAGTTCGGGTCACCTTACCCCAGTGCAGCGTGTCCGAGAACACTTTAAAGGGGGCTATCCCCTGCATACGAGACAGGATCTCGTGGGTGGCGTCATCTTTTACGACAACGGTAAGGCTGTATTTACCCGAAGAGAGCTCAACTCTCCCGAAGTCGAGAGAAAATTCATAAGACCCGTCTGTTATTTGCAGGGGACGATTACCCGCATCGTCCATCTGGATGCAGTAGATTGGAGACATCGCCACATCGGCTATATAGACGAGCACAGAAGCTTTCGTATCTGGCCTGGCAACGTCGACCTTGAAGGAAATCGAGATTTCTGCTCCTTGTTGAAAAGTAGGTTCAACCTCGTCCTGCAAATCGCCGCTTGAGAAAATCGTGGCATCGTGGACCCACGCTTCTCCGGTTCCACTCTGCTGCGCCTGATTCTGAATCAAACTGTAGTAGTTCAAAATCCCTTCCGATGGATTTTCGCTGTCAATCATAGGGACCCCATGACGCATGACCATGACACGGGAACAGAAGGAGGAAACGAAGTGCATATTGTGCGAAACGAAAACAACGGCAGCGTCATTGGTCATTGCCCTTACCGCGTTCAGGCATTTGATTGCAAAACGGATATCCCCGACCGCCAGAACCTCATCGAGCAACAGGATGTCGGGTCGGATCAGAATCGCGGCGACTGCAAAACCGAGGCGAACAACCATCCCGGAGCTATAACTCTGGACCGGAGAGTCAATGAAGTCGCCAATCTCTGAAAACTCAATAATTTCGTCAACCTTCTTGTCGACCTCTTTCTTGGTCAACCCCAACACCGACCCATTCACGTAGATATTCTCACGACCGGTCAAAATCGTGTTGAAACCTGCACCCAAGGCGATCAAGGCACCGACTCGGCCACGCATCTCGATCCGTCCCTGATCCGGCTTGATAAGCCCGTTAAGCATACGAAGCATGGTCGTCTTACCGGCGCCGTTGTGTCCGATAAGTCCGAGGCATTCACCCCGTTTAAGTTCAAAGCCGATATCTTTGACAGCCCAGAACTCGTCCGGACGCAGTTTGCCACGGTCGCCGCTGCGATTCCCTATGATTTCCCGCCCAAGGTCCTGCGCTCCATACCATAAGGACTTTCTGAGACTGCGGCAGAACTTCTTGGATACACCCTCGACTTTAACCAGGGGTTCACTCATATCATGCACTCATCCGTTCAATGAGAATTGGCATAGCCAAACGGTAAATTCCCCAACAGAGCAACAACAACACGACTGCGAAAAGGTTGACCAAAATGAATGGGAGAAGAAATTCCGGGGGTTGGCCACTGAACCAGTCTCGAACTGTCGAAACAACCGGGGTCAACGGGTTAAAAGAGAATAACAACCTGGCCATACCGGCTTCGGGCATCGGAAACACGACCGGGGTAATATACATGAGAAACTGCATCAGCAAGGGCAGTCCCCGGCCAACATCGGTGTAAAGCACACCGATAGGTGTGATCATCAATCCCAGAACCGTCCCGACCAGCACCAGAGATGCCAGACCGAGGGGAAAATAGATCAAACTCACACCTGGCTTGACCCCGACAAAGAACATCACGATAAAAAGCAACCCAACCTTGATCAGTGCATTGAAAATTGTCTGGTAGACCCCTGAAACAACAAGTGCCTCACGCGGGAAATTGAGCTTTCCGAGCATACTCCTGGCCGCGTTGACTTGCTGAAGGGGAGCGTTGAGCGCATCCATGAATATCGCCCAGAACATGGTCCCGGTAAAAACATAGAAAGGATAAGGCAAGGTCGTTTCGCCAACCGACACGATGCCGGAACTATTAAGGAAAACCCATGCCAGGGTATTCGCCAAAGGGAGAATAAATGCCCAGAGGATACCGAAGAACGCCTGGAGGTACTGAGCCCTGATATCCCGAACAGCAAGTCGCCATGCCAATTCACGGCTCGCCAAAAGATCGGTAAACATCGCCCTTATCATTTTGGCCGAGGTAGTTCGCGAAGAGTCAGACGTGTATATGGTCACGTGGGGTTCTGTCATCTGTCAGTCTCCATCCTAACCGTAAACCGGGTCAACGGCACCGGATATAGATATCCCCGGCCTCGTTCTGGCTGAAATTATTCAAAATCTCGCGAAACCGCAACGCCGAAACCCATTCTTCCAGGGCCAGTGCCATTGTTTCCCCTCTCGAGTACTGATATTGAGCACCTGGAGCAATTTTCTCGATCAATTCGATACACCGAAAAGTATCCTCAAGGAATTCAAAAGTAAACTCGATAGAGATATAGTCAACCGGCGAAGAGAGACCGGCTAGAACCTGAGATTCATACCCTTCTACATCAATCTTAATGAACGACGGTCGCCCGTATTTCGCAATTGCCTTGTCAAGGGTTGTAACTTCGACCTGCTCCTTTTGGCCCCACGAATAGTCGCTGAAACGCCCGCTCTGCTTCGTCGCTTCAATCCAGGACGGCGAAAGAGACGACAGGGTGTGTGCATTGCTGATATACATCTCGGCACGACCGGTGGTCGCTCCCAGAGCTTTACGAACCAGCCTGAAGCGAGGCTCGTGCCGCAAGACATTGGTCAGGAAGTCCGCACAAAACGGTTGGGGTTCGAATGCGACGGTCTCCGCACCGAGAGCCAGGAAAACCTTTGAACGGTTTCCCAGATTGGCACCGACGTCAAAAACCAGGCTTCCGGCCTCGACAAATCGGGCATAAAAATTCCGACGGGCCGTGTCCATCTGGTCCGGCCTGCGAAAAAGTCTCCTCTCTCTGGATTCGCGGAGAGAGCGAAACCCCGGCAACAACGATATATATTTCAGCAATCGAAAATTCAATGTTTTCCCACTATCTCCACTTGAAATTCATTGAGCCCCGCCCCTTCCCTTTTCCTGGGTTCTCCGTATCACCTGATAGAACCAGTGAAAAAACCTTGCAAGGTTTCCTGGTAAGAAGCGTTTTCTCACGGTGTATTCTTCATCCAGGGCGTTAATCCTTTGAACGGTGGATAGACTCCCGGGATGGACCCGAAAACAGGCGACGATTTTCTCCAGCACGACCGGCCGGGCAATACGCGCCAAACGCAGCCAGAGATCATAGTCCATCGCATATTTCAGCTCTGTATCAAAACCGCCGAGAGAGTCCAGCACATCCCGTCGCACAAACGTTGACGGGTGAAAAACAATATTATTACGCAACAATCTTCGCCGGGAGTAACGTCGCACCGGTAAAACTCTGAGGACACGATCATCTGCAGAGATTTCCCGAATCCCGGCAGTCAACCATACCGCTCCCGGGTGGTCCTGAAAAGCCCTGACGACCTCTGACACGCTCTGAGGGCCGGCATAGCAATCGTCGGCGTGTAAAAAAGCGATTAATTCACCGGTTGCAAAATGAAGGCCGCGATTCATCGCCGCGCTGATCCCCTCGTCCTGCCCGGACCACCATCGCAGCCGCGGATTTCGTTCGGCAAACCGTCGAACAATCTCGACCGAACCATCTGTTGAACCTCCGTCGATCACGAGATGCTCCAGGTCGTCGTGATCCTGATCCGCAACGCTTTGAAGTGCGCCGGACAGGAAATCGACCTCGTTCAGACAGAGCGTTACCACCGTGACTTTCATGCAACACGTACCTTCTCAGGCGGCGGCACATCACGACCGAGTAACAGCTGCAAAAGCATGAGCGCCCGATCAATCCGCCCCAGGAGCAATCGAACCAGGACCGCCATTGCGACCGTCAACCAGACGGTGGGCAACGCTTCCGGGAAATACCGCCGGGTAAACCGCAACCTGTTCCGAATTGCGTAATAGTCGCAAAGAGGGCTCTTCCGGCGCGGGTCGGAGCTGGTGCCGATGCTCCGCCCGACCTTGTGATAAACGACACTCTCAGGCGCGTAAGCCAGAGTGAATCGCTCCCCTCCCCGCAGCGCCCAGTCGGTCTCTTCGAAAAACAGGAAGTAATCTTCACACATCAAGCCGACATCGACCAGAAAATCCCGCGATACCAGCATTGATGCTCCGACGACATAGTTCATCCATCTCTCAACCCGGGTCACTCGTGGCCGCTGACTGACCTTGCCGAGTTGACCAAGATGCCAGGGGAGGCCGATCCAGCGGCAATACCACCCGCCGGCCCGCGCCTGAATCTGGTCAGGCCGGTCATATAGAGCCAAGGTCGATCCGCAGATTCCCGCAGATGGCTTTTCCGACATTCGCTCCACCAGGGCCTGCAAGGCACCGGATTCGACCACCGTGTCATTGTTGAGCAACCAGGCATGAGAAAAATCGTCCCGGGCCATGGCATAACGAAGAGCGATATTGTTCCCCCCGGCGAAGCCGAGGTTCTCTCCGGCCCGGATCAGGACCAACGGGGGGTCCGCATCGAAGCATCCACCCGCTTCGGCTTCAGCCCGGTTACAGATCTGAAATTTGATCGGCTTTTTGACCGGAGGTGCGGTCTGATGATGTCGGCTGACAAAATCCGGTGTTGATACATGGGCCAGCCTCCCCTCCGCCCAATCAACGAGGCGGCCGAAGGAATCGTCGGTCGATCCGTTGTCACAGACAATGATGCGATAGTCAGGGTAGTCAAGTCGAAACAGGCTCTCCAGACACTCGATGGTGTCGGCCCAACCATTCCAGTTGACGATCACGACGTAAACTCGCTTCATTGATAGACACTTAAACCGACCATTACGACCCAGAGAAAACCGACCATGAAGAGGACCGGGTCTTTCAATAGGGCATCGACAGGCTCCCCCCTGCCGCCGGATTTAACATTCAACAAGTAACGCAACAGCCCGAACACGCAGAGGGGGACACTATAAACCAGCAAAGGTGTTGAGATGGCGTACATGGCATAAGTAATGAGAACCGCGGCGCCCGTTAAATACATCGCGCTCTCAAGGAACCCATCCGGATAATGAGCCAAGGCACTCCGATGAGAAGGTGCCGCGTCTCCCAGAATTTTCTGTTCACCACACCGCTTTCCGATACTCAAAAAAAGCGACAACAAAAAGACGCTCAGGAACAGCCAGTCCGATACGTAGACATCAAACACCTCCCCGCCGCTATAAAGCCGCAGGACAAAACCGAACGAGATGCTAAAGACATCGAAGATCGGCAACTGCTTGAGCTTGAACGAATAGGTGAATGTTATCGAAAGGTACAACAGAACATAGCCCAGGAAAAGCGGGGAGATGCTCCAGGACAGAAATCCTGCCAAAATCAGCAGCACTATCAGGAATACGATGGCATGGTTTCTTGAGACTTCTCCGGACGCGATGGGACGGGTCCGTTTTTTCGGATGGTGGGTATCGTTTTCGACATCGCACAGGTCATTCAGGATATAGGAGGCGCTCGATGCGCAACAAAAAGCGATCAGCGGCAGAATCCCCCGGGAGAGCATCCCGGGATGCTGCAGCGCCCCACTCAAAAATGGCGGGAAATAAATCATGAGGTTTTTCAACCATTGCCTTGGACGCAAGAGTCGAAAATAACAGTACAACATCATTCAGCTAATGTCCTTGCCAGCTTGGCTGCCGGTTCGTGATAAAGAGAATCGGGAGGAAGAGTCTCGGCGGCCTTGGCAAAAGCGCGCTGTGCCGCGCTCCTGTTGTTCAGGATCAAGTGGACACGGCCGATTCGATACGAGACAAAACCGTTGGGCCAAAGCGAATAAATTCGTTTTAACCACCCAAGGATATCCTCGTAATAAAGACGTTTCAAGTCTTCGTCCTCGGTTTTATTGGCCTGTTCCATGGTAATGGCGACCAGGTTGTTCAGAATCTTGATCTCGATTCCACGCGGATTCTCAAGCAGTTCCAGCAATTCAGCCCTGGCCGCTTCGTAGTCGCCTTCTTCCCATAGGGCGGCGGCCCGGTTCATCATCGCTTCTCCACCGCTTGCGCTGGAATTTTCACCCAGCAGCGCCAGAGCCTCTTCCTTCCGTCCTCGTTCGCGCAGTGCCATGGCCAGCTGGGTTTTGGCCCGGGCGAAGTCGGGCGATTTCCTGACCGTGTCCTGGTAAAGGGTCAGGTTGTCCTGCCAGACGATATTGCGTGTCGCAGTCGCCCAAACCGCGCCGCCAATCACTGCCGGGACCAACATCGCGGCGACGGCCCTTCCAACAGGGAGCGTGACTTTCGAACCAACCAGATACACCAGT
Source organism: Desulfuromonas sp. (assembly GCA_002868905.1). GTDB lineage: Bacteria > Desulfobacterota > Desulfuromonadia > Desulfuromonadales > Geothermobacteraceae > BM304. Next base: position 60,564 of record PKUA01000001.1, on the reverse strand, counting down.
CCGACAAGAAACGGCCCGCAGGGGATATACATGTACCGCTCTGCAACAGGAGTCCAGGCCAGTTGAGTGTAAAGGACGGCCAGAGCCGATACGGCAATCGAGGCAGCAACCAGGAACAGCCAACCGATCGGCTGTCTTCTCCAGGCCGACACGGTCAGAAGAACGACCAGACAGAGACCAGGCACGAGAAAAACCGGATCGACATGATTAATGCCAAAGTTGAGTGGCAGCGGCTGAAACAGCTTGACGGCATAAAAACCGCTCGCCTTAAGCGCGACGCGAACGGCGTCCAACCAGGGGAAATGAGTGGCAGTGGCCTCGCTCACGCCGGGTGAGCTGGCTACACCTACGGCGGAGGCCACCAGCTTTGTCGTATGCGACAAGCCACGGTCAGTTTGAAAGGCCCCCCAGCGCAGAAAAAAATAAGCTCCGATTGCGATGCTGTAAAACGGCAGGAGCAGCCAACGTCCTCGCCATTGGCGTCCCCCACCCACGGCACGGCACACCAGCAGGAAGCAGGCGCCCGGGACCAAAAACAGGGCCGTCTCTTTGCACAGAGCCCCTCCCAGCAAAGTAACGCCGCTGAGAATCCCCCACCCCATTTGTCTTCGCTCCAGGAAGATGACAAGGGACCAGAGCGCCGCAAAACAGAAGGTGCCGGCCAGCAAATCGGTGCGGCCCATGATCCAGTTAACCGTCTCGGTGTGAATGGGATGGACGGCGAAGAGCAGGGCAGCAAGTAGCGGAATAAGATCCGAACTGTTCCGGATGAACCGGCCGAAGCGCCGAGCAAAGAGCCAGACCAGGAGAACATTGACCGCGTGCACCAAGACGTTAAACAGGTGCATGAACGGCTCCTGCAGTCCGCCGATATGGTGATCAATTTCGAAACTTAACGTGACCAGCGGTCGATAATAATCGTACAACCCGCCCGGGGAAAAATGCCGCGACCAGGAAAACCCCTGCTGGTTGAGCAGGGTATTGACCAGAAGTTGGTCGTCCAGGGAGTTAAAGGGAGCAAACAGAGTCGGGTAATAGATCCCGAGAGTCACCAGAATCAGTAATAAAGCTTGGTAGGGCTTTTTCAGGCGCAAACTCATTCCGTTTCGCGCCGTACGATCTCAAGGAAAAACTGCTCAATACTGCGCCGACGTGGTTCAATCAGTTGGACCTCAACCCCCTCCCGGCCGGCAATCGCCATAAAGCTGTTGAACTTGCCACGGGGTACGAACACTTCGCATACGTCATCGGATTGTGGCCTCGCTTCAAAATCAGACCACAGACCGGCCGTCGCACTCGGCAGCTGAATGACGTAGCCCTCGATTCCCTTCTCGAGAAGTTCGCTGACCCGGTTAACCGTTTGCAGTTTCCCCCCCACAAGAACGGCAACGCGATCACACACCGCTTCGACATCTGCCGTGACATGGGTGCTGAAGAAGATGGTCTTGCCCCGTCGTCTGAGGTCGATCATGACCTGTTTCACCAGCGCCCGGCCAAGGGGATCGAGTCCACTCATCGGCTCATCGAGAATAAACAGGTCGGGATCATGCAGCAGGGTCTGGGCCAGGCCGAGTCGCTGCACCATCCCCTTGCTGTAGCCCTGGATCTTCCGCTTTGCAGCAGGGTGAAGATCGACCAATTCAAGGACACGCTCGCTCTCCCGTTCAATGGCTGAACGGTCCATACCGAAACAACGACCAACGAGAGAGAGGTACTCCTTTGCGGTCAAAAAATCGTAAAACGACGGATTTTCAGGAAGATAGCCGATTCTTCGCCTGGCACGGGGATCACCCGCAGCGATTCCGAACAGCTTTGCACAACCGGCTGTCGACTGGATCTGCCCGACCAGGGTTTTGATGGTTGTGCTCTTGCCGGCACCGTTCGGCCCCAAAAATCCGAACACCTCTCCTGCCTCGATCTGCAAGTCGAGTCCCTGGAGCGCTGTCACCCGGCGGCGCTTCTTGTCACGGTAAACCTTGGTCAATCCTTCAATAGAGATCGGGTTCATGGCCAGTGCAGAATCTCCTCACTTTGGCTGTTCGGCTAATTTGCTGGTGGTTCGAACCCGCCCGTCGGAATCGAGATAGAAATTCCCGCCATAAGGGTCGACGGGAACCTCAGGAATCAACCCCTCCGTTACCAGGTCCTCGATACGTTCCGGGTTGCTCCCTCGCGCCGATCGATAGGCGGCGACGCCTTTCTCAAGTGCGGTTACCATCAGCAAGGCCGCTCGACGCATCTCGTAGGTCGCCTTGATCGCCTTGTCCTTGGTCTGCGCAATTATGGTATCCAGAAAAAGCAGGCCGAGATCGGTCTGTTTCGATTCGTAGAAATAGCGCGCCGCGAGTTTGGCGAACAGCGGGTCGCCCGAACGTTCGGCGGCAAGTTTCATATACGGTGCAGCACCGGCAAAGTCCTTGAGAAAATAGGCCCGATTAAAACCGATGTAGAAGGGGAGCCAGTAGTCCCATTGGCGGTTTTCTACCCCGATTTCAAGCAGCCGGTTGACCTCTTTTACCCGACCGACCTCCCAGGTGAAAGCCGCCTGGGCAAAATAGTAACCGTCCATGTTGTACGGGTCAAGCAGGATGGCGGTCTCCAAGGTACGGTACATATTGAGATATTCGGGACGAATGACGATATTCTCCTGGAATTTTTCGACCAGGGTTCCAAAATAGAACAACACCTTCATGACCGCCGCTTCCGCCACCGGGAGACTGTGATCGGCGACACTCACCTTGAGAATCTGCGGATGAGGGATATAGCCGAGTTTGACCTCGACCGAGCGCTGTTTCAATCTTTCGGAAAGGTGGGGCAGGAGCAATGCATGGGCCAGCAGGAGTATTCCGAACAGCAGCCGAAATTTCACTACAACGCCCTGCGGTTAAAAGACCACGCCGCTAGGATCAGGAGCAGTCCGGTGTAAGTCGCGGCATAGATACAGGCGAAAACGACGGATCCGGGCTGGACCTGCAGTGCATAGACCGCATGGACCTTGAAATTGAACGCGGCGAAATTCGGCAGCAGGTAGTAGGTCCCCTTGATGGCAGCGAGTGAGAGTGCAGGAATTTCCTGACCGAACTGCCCACTGACGTACTCGAAGACCTCCTGCGAGGCGCTGCCGGCCAGGTAGATGGCCAGGGTCCCGAAAAACGGCAGGAAAAAGGAGGTGCTGACCGTCGAAAGCAGGATGGCAATCCCACCGAGCAGCAGGTATTTGACCAGATCGGCCAAGACGGCCAGAGCGATTGTCCCCCAGGAGATCGGTAAATCCGACGGATACTGGGTTGCGGCGAGCAGCACCACCAAAGACCCGGCCGCCGTCAGAATAACGGCGCAGATCAGAAGGAACAGCGCCATGGCGGCAAACTTGCCGAGCAGGTAGATCACGCGACTGACCGGCAGGGTCATGATCGAGGCGGTGTAGCGCCGTTCGATATCCCGCCAGATCGACGAGGTGCCGAGCAGCAGGGTCAACACCATGAGGACCAGGGAGATGGCCGAGAGCGAAAGAGAGATCGCCACCTCTTGCGATTGGCGCATGGAGAAGGAGCTGAACGCCGGCACCAGCACCAGCATGACTCCGGCGACGCCAAGCACCCCGTGCAGGACGCGGTCACGGATAATCATCCTCAGGTTGGCGAGTGTGAGGGCGACGAACTGGTGAGCTGACATACGTTTGGCCGAAAGCAGAACAGCCGGCAGGGGCAAAAACGCCCTGCCGGCTGTCGCATTCAATCAGGTCAGGCTTACAGGGCCGACCAGCCGTCACCGGCGGTGAAGGCAGTGGCGCCGACCGAGGTGCTCGGAGCGGCGAAGGCGGCGTTGATGTCGCCAGCGGGGGAAGAAACCATGATCGCGGTGGAGTCATAAGCGGTGCCGTAGTACTTGGAACCGTTGACATGCACGGTAACCATGGCGAAAGCTGTCGACTCGTAAGTGGCGGAAAGCCGCACACCCTTGGAGGTCTTGCCGATCAGGGTGTTCACCGGAGCGGTCGCCTGCAGTTCCTTGCCGGCGTCAGCGGCAGCGGCCAAAAGAGTGGCACCAAACGAAGTGCCTGCCAGGGCGAGGCTGAGAAAAATCGTAATCGCGATAATTTTTTTCATTTCGGTCATCCTTTCTTAGTCTAAGTTAGGCCTACTGCAGAGCCATAGCGGTCGGATACTGCTGATTGTCCGACATGTAGGCTTCCATCCCGGTCTTGATGTTCTTCAGGTCACTCTGCGCAGCGGCGTTGTAAGCCTTCTGGCGGTAGGCCGAGAACTGCGGGATGGCGATGGCGGCCAGGATGCCGATGATCGCAACAACGATCAACAGCTCGATCAGGGTGAAACCCTTTTGGTTCTTGCGGAATTTCTTGAGCATAATGTTTCTCCTTTCGAGTTCATAAATCAGCTTCAGGGGACTTCCCTCAAGCCAGGGCCAAATTTGATCAAAACTGCTCCGCACGAACAGGTCTTGAAACTTATACCTCACACTTGGTGACTTTTCAAACAGCAAAAGCGATGCCAATCCGCTCGCGGCCCCCAAAGCCGCCCAGATTGCAACACATCCGGGTTTTCGGCAATGCAGAAAAACTGAAAACGACATTCTGCGTCCAGGGAACCGACGTATTTTGTCACCTCACCCGGAGACAGGGCCGCGAATCCCTATTCGTCCTCATCCCCCAGACCGAATTTGGCGAGTCGATACCGGATCGAGCGGAAGCTTATACCGAGCAACTCGGCGGCCTTTTTTCGAACACCACCAGTTTTATCCAATGCCTTAAGCAGGATCTCCCGTTCAATCCCGGCAAGGTAATTGTCCAGGTCGAGTCCGGTGTCCGGCACCTCGACCGAACCGCCAAGTCCGTGAACGGTCTGGCCGACAAATTGCCCCGGGAGGGAATCTTCCGTGATATGTTCTCCTCCGCCAAGCACCAGGCAGCGCTCGACCACGTTTTCCAACTCCCGAATGTTCCCGGGCCAGTGGTAATCAAGCAGTTTCCGCAGGGCGCCTTCAGTCATTTCGATCTCTTTTCCGTCGTGCCCCCCCCGGGTGAAGTGTTGTACCAGCAGAGGGATATCCTCCAGACGATCCCTGAGTGGTGGCAACTCAAGCCGGATGACATTGATTCTGTAGAACAGGTCTTCACGAAACGCCCCTTCCACGACGGCCGTTTCCAGGTTGCGGTTGGTGGCACAGATCAGGCGGACATCCGCCTGGACATCGCGGGTCCCGCCGACCCGCCGGAACAGCTGATCCTGCAGGACCCGCAGCAACTTGACCTGCATCATCTGCGGCAATTCTCCGATCTCGTCGAGAAACAGGGTCCCGCCATTGGCGATCTCAAACAGCCCCTCCTTGCGGTGAATGGCCCCGGTGAAGGAACCTTTTTCATGCCCGAACAGCTCGCTCTCCAACAGGTTCTCCGGGATCGCTCCGCAGTTGATCGGCACGAAAGGCCCTTCCGCACGCTCGCTGCGGTGGTGAATGGCCCGTGCCACGACCTCCTTGCCGGTGCCGCTTTCACCGGTCAACAAGACGTTGACCCGGCTCGGGGCGATTTTTTCGATCAGGTCGTAAACCCGCTGCATTGCCTTGCTCTTACCGATCAACAGATCGAACGATTCCCTCTTGCCCAATTCCTTTTTCAGGGCGAGATTCTCCTGGCGAAGAGCTTTCCGCTCCAAAGCGTTCTTGACGATCAGTCTGATTTCATCATTCTTGAACGGCTTGGTGATGTAGTCATAGGCTCCCTGTTTCATCGCCTCGACCGCCTGCTCGGTGGTCGAAAAAGCGGTCACCATCACCACCACGGTTTCCGGCTGGACTTTCATGACCTGCTTGAGAAGTTCAAAACCGTCGACCCGCGGCATCTGGATATCGGTAATGATCAGGTCGAAGGTCTTTTCCTTGATTCGTGCCAAAGCCTGGGCACCGTCATTGACCGCCTCGGCCCGATACCCTTCGCGGTGAAGCATGATGCTGAGGAACTCACGCATGCTCTCTTCGTCATCAACAACCAGGATCTGAATTTGATCTCTTTTCACAAGAAGAATCCCTTTTTAAGAAACAACTCTGCCATCTGACAGCTCGTTTGCATCATCCACCGGAAAGTAAATGAAGAACCCTCCGCCGCCAAAACAACTGGTCCGCACATCAATCCATCCGCCATGCGACTCAATTATACTGTGGACCGAGGCAAGCCCCAACCCTGTCCCATCCGCTTTCGTGGTAAAAAACGGCTCGAACAACTTATCTTTGTCCGATTCATCGACCCCTTTCCCATTATCCTCGATCCCGAGGACCTGGGCGGTCGGATCGATCGTCACCCGGATCTTGCCCTCCCCGTCGACTGCCTCGGCAGCATTGATCAACAAATCCCAAACCGCCTGCCGGATCTGGTTTTGGTCGATAAAGAATTCCGCGCGGTCAGGAAAGTCTGTCACCCATTCGACATCCCTGAAACGCAGATCGCTCGCCAGGACCTGGATCATCTCTCGAACCATCTCAACGAGGTCCGCTTTTTCTTTTTGCGGAGGTTTCGGCCGGGCATATTGAAGAAAATCGGTCAGCAGGCCGTTCAACCTCTCCGCCTCCCTCAGAACGATCTTCATCAACATCCGATTCTCTTTAGAGAGAGAATCTTCCTCCATAAGCAGTTGAATCGAACCGCTGATCGAGGCAAGGGGGTTACGGATTTCATGAGCCATGCCGGAGGCGAGTCGGCCGACCGCAGCCAGGCGGTCGGCACGCTTCAGGTCTTCTTCCATCTTCTTGACCCGAGTCAGATCCTGGAAAGTGATCAGAAGCCCCAGACATTTCTCATGCGGATCGTGAATCAGGGAGCTAGCGTAACCGACGTTCCTTTTCTCGCCGCTTTTGGTCTGCACCACACCCTCATCCCGGTTGACACACCGAAACTCCCCCGTCTCATGAAACGTTATCCCTGAAAAGATATGCTCCACGGGTTGATTATAGATTTCTTCCAGGGAATACCCCATGATATTCGACGCCCCCTGGTTAAAACTGCGGATTCGGCCCCTGTCGTTGATAATCAACAAGCCGCTGCTGATACTCGAAAGAATCTGTCGATTCAGTTTTTCCAGGTCTTCGTAGTCAATTTTTTGCGCTTCAAGAGCCTTTTCACTGCGATGCCATCGGCCTGCCAGAAAGGAACCCATCAATGCGGTCAACAAAAAAGCTACGACATGGACAAATACCGTAAACAGGGCATCCCCGCCAGCCAGCGGTTCCGTCATTTCCAGGCCGGGGAGCAGGGGCAGGTAACCGAAGTATTGCAGGTCTACCAGGCTGCCGTAGAGAATGGAAGAAGCCGCCGCGACCAGGATCGTGGTTTTCTGGGTCGAGAATACCGCGGAACTGATAATAACGAAGATATAGATAAACGGAAAAAGGCTGCTTCCGCCACCGGTGAGATAAATGAGACCGGTACAAAAGATGAGATCCCAGCATATCTGACTCTGGGCATAAAACCTGGTGTTGTTAATCACCGGTAGCGCGATCGCAGAAAGGATCGCGTGCAGGAAAGAAAACCCGGTCAGGAGGTAAAAGTAGCCAAGTAACAGGTCAACATTTCCGAACTGACCTTTGACCTGATAAATTATCGAACCACCCAGAAACAGGGTGATAAAAAGAACCCGCAAGAAAACGAACCAGCTGAGTTGTTTTCTGGACGGACCCTCCCAATCAGAATTCACTGACGCGCCTGTCTTGTCGCGGGTGGTCTGACTAACCGCCAACCGTTCCTGCCAGTTTAAAGATGGGGAGATACATGGCGATAACCAGTCCACCTACCGTCGTACCGAGGAAAAGCATCAACAGCGGCTCCATCATGGCGGTCAGATTCGAAACCGCATCGTCGACCTCATCGTCGTAAAAATCGGCGATTTTATTCAGCATGGTGTCGATGGCTCCGGATTGTTCACCCACGGCGATCATCTGGCAGACCATCGGCGGGAACACACCCGACTTTTCAAGCGGTTCTGCGATGGTTTTACCTTCACTGATGCTCTGGGCCACCTTATTGACGGCATTTTCGACGACCTTGTTGCCGGCCGTCTTGGCAACAATGCCCAAACCGTCCAGAATCGGCACGCCGCTTGAGATCATGGTCCCGAGAGTTCGGGTAAATTTGGCAACGGCAACCTTGCGAATCAACACCCCCATGACCGGGAGCCTGAGAAACAGGGCATCCATTTGCAAACGCCCTCTCGGAGTCTTGTAGATCCGTTTGAGTAGCCAAACAGTGACAACGACGCCGATAATGATGGCGAGAATGTAACTCTGGATGAAGTTACTGATACTGATAACAATCTGGGTCGGCATTGGCAGCTCTCCACCGAAATCCTTAAACATCTTCTCAAACGAGGGGATAACGAAAACCAAGATGACTGAAATAACGACCACTGCAATGCCGATGATTGTCGTCGGGTAGGTCATGGCGCTTTTGACCTGCTTCTTCAACTTCATCGCTTTTTCAATATAGGCCGCCAAACGGTTAAGGATCGTATCGAGAATACCACCGACCTCGCCCGCGGCAACCAGGTTGACATAGAGCTCATCAAAAGCCTTGGGGTGTTTCTTGAGAGCATCGGCGAAGGTCGAACCGGACTCGACATCTTCCTTTATTTTGAGAAGAATTTTTTTAAATGTCTTGTTTTCCTGCTGCCGGGAAAGAATGTCGAGGCACTGCACCAGCGGCAGGCCGGCATCGATCATGGTCGAGAACTGCCGTGTAAAGACAACCAGGTCCTTGGTCGTAACTTTCGGCTCCATCCCGGGGATGTTGATCTCCATGCTCATGCCCTTGCCCTGCTCCTTGATGGAGGAGAGCATGAGCCCTTGACGACGTAGCGCTGCAGATGCGGCAGCCTCGTCCGGAGCCTCGATCACACCTTTCTGCGATTTTCCAGTCCTGGTTTTACCTTGCCAGGCAAACTTACCCATGATTCACCTCAAGCCTGTTTGCGTTGTCCGCCAGACCCGCTCTGGACACCGCGTTTGAGAACCGATTCAGGGTTTGCGACCATATTCTTCAGCTCATCCGGCTCATGCGAGCGGGTGAGAGCCATTTCCAGGGAAATCTTCTTGTTATGGTACAACATGAAGAGTGACTGGTTCAGGGTCTGCATCCCGAACTTCTCCTGCCCCATCTGCATCTGGGAATAGATCTGGTGCACCTTGTCATCCCGGATCAAGGCGCGGATCGCCATGTTCGGCACCATGCACTCAACCGCCAGGGCCCGGCCCCGTCCATCGGCCCGCGGCAACAGGGTCTGTGAGAGCACCCCCTCCAGTACGAAGGAGAGCTGGGTGCGAACCTGGGTCTGCTGATGCGGAGGGAAGACATCGACGATCCGGTTGATGGTCTGCACACAGGAGTTGGTGTGCAGGGTCGCAAAACAGAGATGGCCGGTTTCTGCGATAGTCAGCGCAGCCTCGATTGTCTCCAGGTCACGCAACTCGCCGAGCAGGACCACGTCCGGATCCTGGCGCAGAATATATTTCAACGCTTTCTTGAAAGATTGGGTGTCGGCACCGACCTCCCGTTGATTAACCACGCATTTCTTGTGCGGGTGCAAATACTCAATCGGGTCTTCGATCGTAATGATGTGATCATGACGTTGATCGTTAATATAATCGATAATGGAAGCGAGGGTGGTCGATTTGCCGCTCCCGGTCGGACCGGTCACCAGAATCAAGCCGTTGGGCCGCTTTGACATATTTTTGACCACATGTGGCAGGCCGAGTTCCTCGAACGAGAGGAACTTGTAGGGGATCAAACGGAACGCCCCGGCCAGGGCGCCTCGCTGCATGTAGATATTGCCGCGGAATCGGGCCAGCCCCTTCACACCAAAAGAGAGGTCGAGTTCGTTCTCCTCCTCGAACTTCCGTTTCTGGGCGTCGGTCAGGATACTATAGCAGATCTGCTTGGTATCGGCCGGAGACATTTTCGGCAGTTTCAGTGGCACCATGTTGCCGTCAATCCGAAGCTGCGGGGGTGTCCCGGTGGTAATATGCAAGTCGGAGCCGCCCTGGTCGACCATGGTTTTCAACAGTTGGTGCATGCTGGCCATAAATTACCTCGAACCTGGCAAAATGGTTATGAAACGGTGTGGAATCAGTCGTCCGCAATCGTGCAACGCAAGACTTCCTCCATGGAGACCATACCCTCACGCAACTTGGTCAAGGCCGACTGGCGCATGGTCTTGACCCCGAGACGCATCGATTCGCGCTTGATCTCCGCGGTATTCGCTCCGGCCAGGACCATCTCGCGAATCTCCTCGGACATCGGCATGACCTGGTAGAGACCGACCCGCCCCTTGTAGCCGGTGTTGTTGCAGACCGAGCACCCCTCACCACGGTAGCAGACAAGGTCGTCGACTTCGCCAGCCGGCACCCCTGCTTCAATCAACGCCTGCTTCGGGATATCCTCCGGGACCTTGCACTCCTGGCAGACACGACGTGCCAGCCGTTGGGCGGTGATCAAGTTGACGGCGGACGCGACCAGGAAAGGCTCGACCCCCATGTTGAGCAACCGATTGATGGTGCTCGGCGCGTCGTTGGTGTGCAGGGTCGAGAGCACCAGATGCCCGGTCAGGGCCGCCTTGACCCCGATCTCGGCGGTTTCGAAGTCCCGGATCTCACCGATCATAATGATATCCGGGTCCTGACGCAGAAAGGCCCGCAGGGCCGAGGCGAAATTGAGCCCGATCTCCTCGTGCATCTGTACCTGGTTGATCCCGGCGAAGTTGAACTCGACCGGGTCTTCGGCCGTCGAAATATTCTCGGTCACCTTGTTCAGTTCGCCCAGGGCCGAGTAAAGCGAAACGGTTTTGCCGGAACCGGTCGGCCCGGTGACCAGGACCATCCCGAACGGTTTGTGAATCTGTTCCTTGAAATTGGCAAGTGCCGCCTCTTCGTAGCCGAGCTTGGTCATATCAAGCTGCAGGTTCGATTTGTCGAGCAGACGGAGACAAACCTTCTCTCCGAACAGGGTCGGCAGGCAGTTAACCCGGTAATCCATGTCCTTACCGCCGGGCAGCTTAATTTTGATCCTGCCATCCTGCGGCAGGCGACGCTCTGCGATATCCATCTCGGACATGATCTTGATACGCGAGGTAATGGCGGCCTTCAGTTTCATCGGCGGCTTCATCACCTCGTAGAGCACCCCGTCGATCCGATAACGAACCCGGAAGGATTTTTCGTAGGGTTCGATATGAATATCCGAGGCGCCCCGCTTGATAGCATCGGTCAGGATCAGGTTGACCAGCTTGACGACCGGGGCATCCTCGCTCGCTGCTTCGAGGGCGCTGAGGTCGACGTCATCCTCCTCGTCGACCAGTTCGAGGTCGATATCGTCCAGGTCACCCATCACCTCGTCGAAGGAAGCCGACTGGTCGTAATACTTGTCGATCGCCTCCTTGATCGATTTTTCTGGGGCGACCACCACCTCGACATTGTAGCCGGTCATAAACTTGATATCGTCAATAGCCAGCATATTGGAGGGGTCGCTCATAGCGACGATCAAGGTGGATCCGGCACGGTTGACCGGTATGATCTGGTATTTCTGGGTCGCTTCGGGTGGAATCAACTTGGTCACGGCCGGGTCGATTTCGAACTCGGCCAGGTTGATGGACGGTACGCCGTACTGGCGCGACAGGAACGCCGCCAGATCATCTTCCTGGACGAAGCCGAGCTTGACCAGGCTCGCTCCGAGCCGACCGCCGGACGTCTTCTGTTCGGCCAGCGCCTTGGAGAGCTGATTTTCATCGATGATTTTATTGCGAACCAGCAGTTCGCCGAGACGATCGCTAGACATGGTTAAACATCCCCTCCGGGCCGTTCATTCTTCAGAAAATGCATAGCACACGCTTTCTGAAATCTCCTTACGTTAATGAATCCATGCTGACCGGTCATGTTAGCGAATCAAATCCGAAGGTGTCAAGTTAAAGCCTCTATTTCCTTACAGAATACGAAATCGAACCACCGTTGTCCCATAAGTCCGTGGTGAGGTCATGGCCCTAATATCGACCACCCGGAAGCGAGGCTTCCTGCGCCGTTCCAACCGGGACCGACCAAACAAGTTGAGCAAAACCCGTGCCGACAACCAGGGCGACGTCCTGTTGATCAGGAATCTCCGGGCTGAAATCCGCAATCGAGGTATTCCCGGTATTCGATGATATCGCAATCCTGGAGAATGGAACGGGTCGACGCCACGTCGCGATCGATCTGCGCCACCAGGTCCTCGATAGAGGAAAAGACCATTTCGTCCCGCAGCCGCTCGACGAAATAGACCCTCAACTGCCGTCCGTAGATGTCTCTGGCAAAGTCAAGCAGGTGAACCTCGAGAGAAATTCTTTCCAGGCCGAAGGTCGGATTGAATCCGATGTTCATCACCGCGTCAAAGTAGCTGTCGTCCAGCTTCGCCTTGACGGCGTAGACACCGGGCCGTGGCAGAATCTCCTTCTCCGTCGTCAGGTTGGCGGTCGGGAACCCGAGTCGATGCCCCCGACTGGCTCCGCGGACAACCTCTCCCTCGAGGGTAAAATGTCGACCGAGCAACGGGACCACGCCGGAGACATCACCAGCGGCCAACAGATGGCGAACGCGGGTTGAACTGAAAGCTGCTCCCTCATGGCAGACCGGCTGCACCGTCTCAACCGTAAACCCGTACTCATCTCCGAGTCTCCGCAGCAATTCGACGTCGCCGGAACGCCGGTAACCGAAGGCATAATCATAACCGACGATCAGATGGCGGATCCGCAGGCCGTCGACCAGGACCCGCTTGACGAATTCGGCGGCCGGGCAGGTCGCCATTGTCTCATCGAAAGGGACCTGGACAAGCAGATCGATGCAGGAGGCGGCGATCAATCGCTCTTTCTCGGCATAGGTGTTTAACAACCGGGGAGCCCGCTCCGGCATCAGCACTTTGAGCGGATGCGGAACAAATGTCACGACGACCGCCGTCCCCCCCGTCTCCCTGGCTTTCCGGACGACGCCACGGAAAATTTCACGGTGACCGATATGCACACCGTCAAAGTTGCCGAGTGTCGCGATGGTCGGTGCCGTAAGCGGCTTAAGTTGTTCCAGGTCTCGAATAATCTCCATAATCTTTCATACTCGCCAGGCAAACGATCTGAGTTCCCGGACCGTTTATTCCTCCAGCACCTCGAAATCGACCTGGCGGCGGAAAACGTCGACCCGACGCAATTTGACCGAGACTTCGTCACCGACACCATAACACTTTCGCTGATTATAGCCGATAAGCCGCAGGGATTCTTCTTCGAAAACGTAATAATCATCACGCAACGAGGCGACCGGCACCAGACCTTCCACCGGCGGATCCTCCAGTGCGACGAAAAACCCGAAGGACTGCACCGAAATAATCCGGGCCGGGGCAACCAGGCCGATATGATCGAGAAGAAATCGGCACTGCAGCATCCCGACCACTTCTCGTTCCGCCCCCTGGGCGCGCCGTTCCAGCCGGGAGAGCTCCTCTCCCTGCGTCATCAACTCGTCCCGGGCCGGGGTCTTCTCTTGCAGACCGATGGAATATTTCAGGGCACGATGCACCAGAAGGTCGGGATACCGCCTGATCGGAGAGGTGAAGTGACAATATTGGGCCAGGGCCAGGGCAAAATGACCGCCTTTTTCCACGCGATAGACCGCCTGGGCCATGGCACGGAGAGTTGCCTGGTGCAGCAAAGGGGCATAGGGCGACGAGGCGCTGTCGGAGAGTAGTTTCTGCAACTCTGCCGGCCGAACCTTCTCCGGAGTGAACCGGGGGGATAATCCACAGTGTTCGGCAAGCTCCTGCAACGCCGAGAGCTTTTCCGGGGGCGGAGGATCGTGGGCGCGATGCAGATAAGGCACCCCTTTTTTCAACAGTCGTTCAGCGACCGCCTGGTTGGCTAACAGCATGAACTCTTCGATCAAACGGTGGGCCGGGAGCCGCCCGGCCCGTCCGAGGGCGACCGGCCTGCCCGCGTCATCGACACTGACACGATATTCGGGCAGGTCGAGATCGAGACTCCCCCTTTGCTGTCGCAGGGCGATCCGCTTCCGGGACAGTTCCAACATCAGGTCGAGTTGCGGGGCGTCCGGCTCGTCTTTGTCCCCGGCGTCGAAATGACGCTGTACCTCCTGGTAGGTCAATCTTTTGCAGCTCCGGATAACAGCGGCCTGAACATCGCTCCGCCGCAGATTGCCGTCCTTGTCGCATTCCATGTCCACCACCATGGCGAGCCGGTCCTCGTCGGGGCGCAAGGAACAGATGCCGTTGCTGAGCGCCTCCGGCAACATCGGCAGACAGCGCCCGGGGAAATAGACACTGGTCCCACGTTCGACGGCTTCCCGGTCGATGGGACTGCCGGGGCGGACATAATGGGCGACATCGGCAATCGCGACCCGGAGCCGGTATCCTTCCTCTTTTCGCTCAACCGCTACGGCATCGTCGAAATCCTTCGCGTCGGCCCCGTCGATGGTCACGAACGGTAGTTCGCGCAAATCGACGCGACCCTCTGGCTCAGCGGCTGTAACCCGATCCGGCAAGGCACTCGCCTCCCGGCAAGCTCCCGGGGAGAAATCGACCGGCAGACCAAACTTCCGGATCACCAGCCTCACTTCGCTTCCCGGGGCATCCTCCATCCCGAGAACCGCGATCACCCGGGCACGCCGCTGTCCCGACTTACCCACTCCCAACACTTCGGCCTGAACCAGATCGCCCGGTCCGGCCCCGCCGATTCCTCCGGGTCCGACCTGCAGGGGCGGGTCATATCCGGCAAGCGGATGCGCCATCCCGCCCTTTCCGTGAGGGACAAAGCGGGCCAGAACCGGTTCAGGTGACGCTTCGACGATTTTAAGCACCGTACCGGCGAACCCGTGGCGAAGCCTCCGTTCGAGCCTCACCTCGACCCGGTCCCCCGTCATCGCCCCGGCTGCCTGCCCGGGACGAATCTGCACTCCGGTCGACATCTGCTCGACTTCGACTCGGCCGTTGCCGGAAGCGCGCCAGGAAAAAGTCCCGACCACCGTCTTCCCCGGCGGCGAAGGCTTACGACGGCCACGCTCTTGATGAGGATGTTTGCGGGATCTTTGGTGCCGACTCTGCTTGGATTTTCTACGCATACCCGGCTTTTATCACGAAACGGCAGAAAACAAAACTGCAACAGGGGCAGATTACCATCGTATTGCTTCAGAGGACAGATATCGAAACTCTGAATTGGTTGGGGCGCTGCTTGCCGCGACCCAGGGCGGGGCAGGCGCCGCCCCTGAAGTTCAAGGGTTCCTCGCCGCGGCAAAAAAGCCCGGCACCGATCCGCAGGAAAAACCGGTTTGCAAATCCCGAGTTCTTGGTAAACTATGGGCTCATTCTTGCAGTGAATTCGACAAAACGCCCGTTGCGAATCAACACAATTTATGAATATGGAGACCATCGATGAGACCCGTTCCCGTAGTTGACCAGGATTGCTGTATCGGCTGTGAAGTCTGCACCCAGATCTGCCCGGAAGTCTTCCGCATGGAGGGGGATGACGAAGCAGGCGGCCACGACCATCATGACCACAAGTCGATTGTGCACGACCCGTACGGTGCCCAGGAAGACAAGATCGAAGAAGCGATGGATGCCTGTCCGGCCGCCTGCATCCACTGGCAGGATTGACGGCAGAGTTGGAGCGTGAGGATGGTCCGCCGGCATATACGCCTGATCCCCTTTGAGCCTGTCCGCCACTCCCTGATAGTCTCCTTTTTCTGTCTCTGCTGCCTGACAGCCGGCTGCGGCGGTCTCTCCAAAAACGGCAATGGGGCGGACGATCTCCCCTCGCGCCTGTTCGTCGACGCCAATCTCGGCATCAACCTCGAAATCCCGCAGGAATGGCAACGCGCCATGTCAACACCGATGTGGGAATCACCGGCGTCTTATGCCGTTGCCTGGCAGGGTTATCCCGCCGAAACGTTCGGGGATATCCGCATCCGGCTGACCATCCTCGAACCCCGGGAAACCCAGTTTGATGTCGAGCCGCTCCTGCAACTCTACCGCCAGCGCTTCCCGACCTTCCAGGTGACCGCCCAAAAGCCGGTGGAACGTCCGACCGGTGACGCCATCGAGATCCTCGGTTACACCCCGGCCGACAACCGACGCCTCCTGTTCCTGCCCCTCAAAGCAGACCTCGGACTGCTCGAATGTATCGCTTCAGCAGCTAACTTCAGTTCTTTTCAGCCGATCTTCGACGAAATCCAGGCAAGTCTGCACCCGATCGAGTAACATTAATAGCGAAGCGTCCATTTGAAAACTCCGGATGACACGGGGTCGTTGCCGAAATTGGACCGAGCGTAGGGATGAGGAACCAGGATGGAACCCTGGCTGGAGCAATTTTTTTTCTGGTTACCGACCGGCACCCCATATTACCTGCTGATTTTCCTGGTTGCCCTGGGCGAGTCGCTGGTCGGCGTCGGCCTGCTGCTCCCGGGGAGCACCATCTGCGTCGCCGCCGGGTTCCTGGCCCTGCATGGCCGCGGAGACATCGCAACCCTGATCACGGTCTCGGCCATCGGCGCTTTTCTCGGTGACCTGGCGAGTTTCCTGCTCGGTGCCCGAATGGGTGGACGCCTGCTGCGAACCCGGCTGTTGCGCCGTCAAAAGAGAACGGTTCAGAGGGCGGAAATTTTTTTCGCCCGGCATGGCGGAAAAAGCGTGTTTTTCGGCCGGTTCTTCGGCCCGGTCCGCGGTCTGATCCCGTTTGTCGCCGGTGGCGCCCGCATGCCGCCGGGATCGTTTCTCTGCTTCGCCACCATCAGCGCCATGCTCTGGGGGTTGGCCTACCCGGGCCTCGGCTATGTCGCCGGGGCAAGCTGGGAAAATGTCGAACGCTGGAGCGGACGGCTGGCAATCCTCTTCGTTCTCGGTCTGCTGGCGACACTCATCTGGGTCTGGCGCAAACGGGAACAGTACCCTGCCCCCGAAAGAAACCAATCAAACAAAGAGGATTAAAATTAAAATTTGTTATTGAATTAATCTTCATCTTAGATTAAGATCGCCGAAATACACTCGTCGAGAGGAAATCGGCATCAGTAATGACAAATTGGTTTCTGAATTTTCATAGCCCGGACCAGGCGCGGCCCCTGAAACGCCTCCGCCTGATCCTGATGTTTCTCTGGACACTTATCCTCGGCTCCGCCGTTGCCTGGAGCGCCCTGGAATCAAATCGCTACATCAACAAGCTGGCGGTCAGCCAGGCACGAGCCATCGCCCACCAGGACCTGCTCTACCGGCAGTGGGCCATGAGCTTCGGCGGCATCTACGTCCCGCGCAGCCAGCAGATCGCTCCCGACCCCTACCTCGACAAGCTGACCCACCGCGACCTGAAGACCCACGACGGGCAGGTGCTCACCCTGGTCAGCCCGGAATATATGAACCGCCTGGTCGCGACGATGAAAAAGGCGGAGTTCGGCATCACAACCCACCTGACCAGCCTCAACGTCATCAACCCCGACAACACCCCTGATTCCTGGGAGACATCGGTTCTCGGGGACCTCGTCAACAACCGCGAGGAGACCTATAGCATTGTCAACCGGGGCGACGGAGACCACCTCCGCTACATTTATCCGGTCGAAGGGGAAACCGGCTGTCACCAGTGCCACCCGGGGAAAAGCTTCGACCAGGGGAACATCGCCGGCGGACTGAGCGTCGACATCCCGATGGACCCGTTCTACGTCCAGGCGAAAACCGATATCCAGGCCCACGCCGTCGCCCTCGCCATCATCTGGATTCTTGGCCTGTTCGGCATTGAAATCGGCTACCGGGGGTTCCGCCGGTCCCAGCAGGAACTGGAGCAGGCCAAAGAGGAGGCGGTTGCCGCCAGTCGCTCCAAGAGCGATTTCCTCGCCAACATGAGTCACGAGATACGCACGCCGATGAACGCCATCATCGGCATGACAGACCTCACCCTCGATTCCGACCTGCAACCGGAACAACGGGAGAATCTCGAAATGGCCCGCGGCGCGGCCAACTCCCTGCTGAAAGTCATCAACGACATCCTCGACTTCTCCAAGATCGAAGCCGGCAAGCTCGAATTCGAACAGATCCCCTTCAACCTGCATGAACAGATCAAGCTGGCCGTCAGTCCGTTCAAGCTGCGTGCCGAACAGAAAGGGCTGAAACTGAACTGGCACATCAGCAGCGACGTGCCGCCAAACCTGGTCGGAGACCCCTTGCGCCTGCGCCAGGTCATGGTCAACCTTCTCGGCAACGCGATCAAGTTCACAAATCACGGTGAAGTGTCGCTGACCGTGCAGCTCGACCTGCGCCAGACGACGGAATCCGAAGACGCACGCCTGCTGTTCAAGGTCAGGGATACGGGGATCGGCATTTCCGAAGAGGACCGGCAGCGCCTGTTCGAAAGTTTCAGCCAGGCCGACACCAGCACCACCCGCCGTTACGGCGGCACCGGCCTCGGCCTCGCCATCAGTCGGCAACTGGTCGGGTTAATGGGGGGCGAGATCGATATTGAGAGCTGCCCCGGCCGGGGGAGCGAGTTCTCCTTCACCGCCAACTTCCCGCTGTCGGACGAATTAACTGCGCACGCGCCCGTCGAAGAGGACACGGACGTCGTCATCGACATGACCGACACAACCCTCATCGACCAACGTTCCCCGCGAATCCTTCTGGTGGAGGACAACCGCTTCAATCAGAAGCTCGCCGCCGAACTGGCCGCCAAACGCCAGTGGCAGATGGTGATCGCCCCCAACGGCAAAGTTGCCCTCGACCTGCTCGACACGGAGACCTTCGACCTGATTCTGATGGATGTCCAGATGCCGGTCATGGACGGCATCGAAGCGACCATGCGGATTCGGGCCTGGGAGGGAAAAACCGGGACCCACATCCCGATTGTCGGCATCTCGGCTCATGCCATGACCAAGGACCGGGAGACCTGCCTCGCCGCCGGGATGGATGCCTACCTGACCAAACCGATCGATCCGGCGACTTTTTACCGCACCATTGAAAAGCAGATCAGCATCAAACGTTCGGAACCGATTGACAATGCCGCATACGATCACTTGCTGGTCGGATTGCGCCAGGACTTTCTGCGAGACTTCCCTGCGGACATGCAGGAGTTGCACACGGCTCTTAAGATGCGTGACCACAAGAAGTTGGAGTACGCCGCCCACAGCTTGAAATCGGTCATCGGCCTGCTCAAAGCAGATGAAGCTTTCGAGCTGGTGAAAAGTCTCGAACAGCTCGGGCGGGACAACGACCTGGAACAGGCCTCCAAGATTGTCCTCCTGCTTGAAACCGAACTTGAGCGACTCCGCAAGGCGATCTGAACCCTTTTTCGTCCCACCCGATATAACCATCTGAACTCCGCCCTCCCCGCTTTTCATCACGCAACGCACACGATCCCGCGCTACCCGGATCACCAATGATGCGGGGCCCCGGTTGACGCTGCCATGTTTGCCGGGGAGAATTAGGAACAAGGTTCCTGCAAACCGGCGGAAAACGACATGATTTATCGAACCTGGGCGATCGGCAGTTCTGTTCTGGCACTCATTATCTTGGCGAGTACGTTCGCCTGGTTGCAGAGACAACCCCTCATCGACACCACCTTGCGCCCCTGGCTTTGCAACGCCCTGTCCGACCGTCTTGACGGCGATTTTCAGATCGAACGGATTGAGTTGGAATCCGACCGGGTCGTCTTGAACCGGCTGAAGTTTCAGCGGGGAGAGGAGTTCGAGTTGTCCTTCCCCAGCACTGAGCTGACCTTTTCCCCCTGGCAGCTCCTGCAAGGGCGGCTGACATCAGTCAAATTCACAGGGCCGGAGGTCTCCATCAACCGGTGGCCGGAGTCAGAAACCCGAAGCCCCCCGCCCTCCCTTTCCCGTCCCTGGCTGGAAATCGAAACTGTCACTGTTCAAAACGGCAGCCTGGCAGCGGTGCTCGGCACCAAAGTCCTGCACGTCGACCAACTCAACCTGACCGCTGGGTTGACCTCAACATTTCCCGTTCGAGTGACCGGACAGGTCGGCATCGACTCGCGCCTGCCGGTCACGATTCAAGGTCATGGGAGCTGGACGGAATCACCCCGTCTCACCATCGAGGCCTTTATTTTCGACGGGTCTCCTCTCCTGGTTCGCCCCGTCACCCTTGCGCCCGGGCTTGTTGAAGGTCGGGTCTCCCTCGGACTCGACCGTCTGGATGCCGCCATGGCGGACAGAGTTCTTGAGGCCGCCGGGGAATCCCGCCCCTGGCCACCGGAGGCTGACTGGACGCTGAACCAGGCACGCATCGAACTGACCTGGGGGAACGACATGCTGCAAGGAAAAGTGACGGCGAGCGACGGGCGCGCTCGGCTGGACGAGAGAGTCCTGAACCTCAAAGGACTCGAGTTCACCCTGGCGGGGCAAGAGAAGAACTGGGTGGCGGAGGCAACGATCGACCTGCCGGGAACAAGTCGTTTTGCCCTGGGTATAACATGGGAAAAAGGCCTATTGAAGGGGACCTGGGAATTGGCCAGCATCGACCCGACCCAGTTGAGCAAGGGTCTGGTCAGGCGGTTCGACAACGCTCCTCAACCGCGAAACATCGCCTTGTCCGGCCAACTTCGCTGGAGCGATGCGGGCTTCACGCTGCCGTCGCTTCGGCTTCGAGGCGAACTGGAAGGGCAAGGCTGGAAAGGTGGGTTCAGGGCCGATGCCAAGATTGACCGTTACGCTGACGCCTGGAGTATCACTCTCCACCAGCTGACGGCGGACGATCTTGAATTCTTCAGCGCTGATGGCTTGTCCGGCTGGACCGGGGGCACCCTTCGGCTTGCGGGGAGTCTGGAGATCGGCGCCAGGACCTCCTTTACCGTCAACGGTGAAATCAACCTGACAGAAGCCCTGCTCGGCAACTGGTACGGCGAACTCGCCGACCTTCCGCTTCACTTCAACCTGCGGGGACAGCGAACCGAACCCGGCCTCTGGCAACTGGTTCAAGGGGAACTCTCCCTCGCGCAACTGGTGACCGCCGACCTGACCGCCGAGACCGATTTACGCTCCGGTCGCCTCGGTGGCCGAATCGCTGTCGTCGAGTTGGGCGGCGATTTCTCCCGTCAGGTAAAAAAACATGGAAGTTTCGCCCTGTCGCAACTGAACCACCTCGTCATGGCGGGAGGCCTGGAAGCCGAAGGGAATCTGCGATGGACGCCGACCGGCCGGGATTTGAATATTGCGATTCAACTGCAACACGCCGGCCTGCGCCTCGGGTCCGACCTGGCGATCCGGAATATCGACGGAACCGTTCCGCTCATAGTCCGGGAACCGGGACTGGCTACGGGGCAGGAAAAAACCGGTCGACTCACCTGGGAAAGTTTCGAGGCCGGCCCGCTGCACGGAGAAGAAACAGGCATCACCCTGACCGCGTCCCCCAACCGGCTGTTAATGCATGAAACACTCCCTCTGCAACTTGCCGGCGGAGAACTCAACCTGTTCGAAGCAACTCTGGGTTGGGACGAGTCCCCTTTTTTCAAGACCTCGGCTCGCCTCTCCGGGGTGAAACTGGGCGCCTTGAGTGAAGACCTCGGCTGGCCACCCCTCAACGGTCTGCTCGAGGCCGAACTCAGGGGGATACGCTACAGCAACGATCGACTGAGCCTGGACGGAGGAGCAAGCGCCAACCTGTTCGGCGGCCGGGTCGAACTTTCCAACATGTCGGTCCGCTCCCCGTTTGCGGCCCATCCGCTCTTCCGACTCGACGTCGACTTCTCCGGCATCGACCTGCTGCAGCTGACCGAAACCTTCGCGTTCGGGGAAATGAACGGCATCGCCGACGGCTACATCCACCACCTCGAACTGTTCGGCACCACGCCATCCACCTTCCAGGCCCGCTTCGAGACCCGCACCTCCGGTACGCGCAACATCAGCGTCAAGGCGCTGAATAACATCAACACCCTGAGCCAGGGCGGTCTCTCCGCCGCGCTGTCCCAGGGGATCTACCAGTTCATCGACTTCTACCGTTACCGCAAGATCGGCCTGCTCTGTTCCTTGAAAAACGACCTGTTCCAGGTGCAGGGGACCGCGCGGGAAACCGACCCCCGCTACGTGATCGAGGGGAGCCTCCTGCCGCCGCGTATCGACGTGCTGGTCTCGTCGCCGACGATCTCCTTCAAGGAGATGGTGAGACGACTGCAGCGAATCGAACGGACGGAACGTTGATAATCGGTTCCCGGACGATATAGTTCGTACATAGAAAATCCGGCTCAGCGCCCGGACAGAAACCGGAGAAGGAGATCCCCATGACAAGATTTTTTCGCGGCACTCTGTGCCTGGCGGTTTTGCTGATTCTCTCCTGCGTCACCATCAACATCTATTTCCCGGCCGAGGAGATCCGCGGAGCGGCCGACCGGATCGTCGACGAGGTTTGGGGTCAGCCCAAGACGCCGGATGAAACGCCGGCCACGAAACAGCCTGACAGCGGCAGCCACTGGAGCATCATGCTCTCGACCGCCTACGCGGCCCAGGACATCGACGTCACAACCCCGGAGATCCGCGCCCTGAAAAATGCCATGAAAGACCGGGCCGACCAGCTACTCCCTTTCCTGGATGGCGGGCAGGTCGGGATCGATCGGAACGGCATGGTCGACATCCGCTCCACAGACAGACTCGGGTTGAAAGACCGGGCCGCCATCAAGCGCCTGACCGAAGCCGAGAACAGTGATCGCCGACGGCTGTATGAGGAGATCGCGCGGGCCAACGGTTTCCCTGACAAGGCCGATGAAGTCAGGGATATCTTTGCCGATTCCTGGCGCGACAAAGCGCGGAGGGGGTGGTATGTTCAGAACGACAAGGGGGCTTGGCAACGAAAATGAACCAACTTTGCACTGAAAGTGCATAGGTTTCTGAAAGGCTGAAAATCCTTGCAAAAGCGGGCTCAAGTCAACATCCCTTCTCCTTGAGGGAGAAGGTGGCCGAAGGCCGGATGTGAGGGAAACTGACGAGCGCCCCCCTCACCCCGTCCCTCTCCCACAGGGGGAGAGGGGGATTAAACACCTGAAAGACTTGGACCGAAAGTCCATAGTTATGAACTAGCGCGCCGAGACAATATATTCCGGCGGGAACGACCGAAATCATGGGAGCTGAACTGATATGAAAAAAACCATCCTGATCACCGGAGCCACCGCCGGTTTCGGCGCCGCCTGCGCCCGCAAGTTTGCCGAAAACGGCTGGAAACTGATCCTGGTGGGGCGTCGCAAGGAGCGGCTCGATGCGCTCGGAGGAGAACTCGGCAGCGCCGTCGAACAGACAATCCGGCTCGACGTGCGTGACAAAGAGCGGGTGTTCGAATGTCTCGGCGCACTCGAAGTCGACCTGCTGCTCAATAACGCCGGCCTCGCCCTCGGGCTGGAACCGGCCTGGGAGGTCGACATGGAGGACTGGGAGACGATGGTCGACACCAACATCAAGGGGGTGATGTACTGCACCCGGGCGGTGCTGCCGGGGATGGTGGAACGGGACCGCGGCCAGATCGTCAACATCGGCTCGACGGCCGGCAGCTGGCCCTACCCGGGAGGAAACGTCTACGGCGCGACCAAGGCGTTCGTCCAGCAGTTCTCCCGCAACCTGCGCGCCGACCTGCTCGGCAGCCGGGTCCGGGTCACCAACCTCGCCCCCGGCATGGCCGAGACCGAATTCTCACAGGTCCGTTTCAAGGGGGATGATGACAAGGCAGCCGGGGTTTACGACAAGGCTGAACCGCTTCGGGCGGAAGATATCGCCGAGGTCATCTACTTCGCGGCTTCAATGCCGGAGCATGTCAACCTCAACGCGATCGAGATGATGTCGATCAACCAGTCGTGGGGACCACTCGCGGTGTATCGACGGGAAGGTTAGCGGTCCCCTTACTGCGGCTCACCCAGGGAGAGGGAGAATGATTGGACCGTTTCGGCCCCGGCAGAATCTCTTGCACGAATCTCTATCGTGTAGTCTCCGGGAGAAACACCTTGCAGCGGCCAGGTCAGCATTCCGGTTTCGGCATCGATGCTCATCCCTTCCGGAGCCTCGCCGAGATTGAAGGTAATCGGATCCCCCTCGGGGTCGGCTGCGACAACTTGATAGCTGTAAATCGCCGCGGAAAAATTTTGCGTCGGTAGCGAGGTGATTTTAGGTGGGGAATTCTGCACCACGATATCGCTGACCAGAAAAGCGGGCCCATCGACCAAGCCGTCATTCGGCTTGATTCGGACTTCAAGCCGGTCGTCCCGGTTTAAACCGACGAGCGGAAACCTGTTCCCCTCAATGTCCTCGCGCAATTCACGGTTGACCCGCCACTCGTAACTCAGGTCGATGATGTCGAAATCGGCATCCTCAACCTGGGGGTTGACCTCAAAATACTTCTCGTCTCCATCGATGGTCAGCGTGACGGGCGCGTCAACAACCACCGGCGCGGCATTCTGAATTGTAACGTTCTCGCTGGTTGAGGTGACGTCATTGGCAGCCGTGACCGAAACCACATCCCCCCTCGCCCCTTCCGTAAGGCAGAGACGGTCGACATCGCCGATCTGCACGACCTGCCCGTTGATCTCCCAGGTCAGGGTGATACCTTCCGCCCCGGGCACCACACTGGCCTGAAGACAATCTCCCAACGCCGGTTCCTGCGGCCGAATAACGAGCTTTAACCGCTTTGAGGCGACGGAGTCACTCGCCTGGGACGGAGTGGAGCCGACCTTTCCGGAGTCTCCGACCTCTCCCCGGTCGTTGTTTCGGGGCGAAACCGGTTCGTTTTCAGTACAACCGCCCAAAACCAGAACCAGCAGGGCGACACATAGCAGAGAAATCCTCATCGGGAACTCCTTGACAAATGATATTGCCTGGATTGTAAACGGTTTTGACGATGATGCAAGGCTAAACCCGTATCTGTTCAAGCTGCGGTCCGGGTGAAAAAAAGGGCCCGCCGCTAAGGCGGGCCCGGAGGTTGTCTATTCGTTCCACTGAATCCAGTAGACAGGGGTAATGAGCTTGGCGTCCGGTGCATCGTAGGCTCCGACGCGGTTACTCGCGCTGATCATCATGGTGACCTTGCCGCTGGCATCCATCAGGGTCACGATACCGGACGGGATACCTTCACCCAGGACCCGGACCCGGTCTGACTTTTTCAGCACCTCGCCGTCGTCCCCGTCCGCCCGGGTATTAGACGAGGTGTCGTCCGCATTGTTGGACGAGTCGTAGTCGTAGGCCGCCTCGCCGGTCCGGTAGGTGAGATGGTAGAGCCTCGAAACCCCCAGGTTACCGACTTCGCACCCGGACACCGATCCGACCAACGGCGCGTAGGTGGTGTAGAACACCTGGCCGAAGAAGACGACTGGAGGTGCCAGCATCTTTTCACCCGGATTTTGCAAGCGGATATACCAGCCTAAGTTGGCGTCATCGTAAAGTTCATCAAGCACCCCGGCCACCTGGTCGGCGCTGGAGCTGTTCTGCAGTTCGTTCTCGGTCACATCGACCAGATTCTGTTCCGTGATCGCCGTCGTCTCGTCAAAGGTCGTGCCGGCATCGTCGCTGGCTGCGCCCTGGCCACGGTCGATCAGCATGTAGAGCCGATCGTTCGAAGCGAGGTTGAGCGGGTGAACACGGTCACCGGAGCCAAAGTAGAGGGCGGCGTAGGGACCGATACGCGAGATCGACGGGCGATAAAAGAACTTCTTGCCGAGAGATCCGTCCGCCGAGCTGCTCATGACCCCGTCCGAGTCGAACGACCCGGTATAGCCCTGATTGCCGTTGAAGATCTTCCGGCCGGTCCAGGCCGACTTGTCCCCGGTCGGGTTGGCGGGGTCGGTGACCCGGTCGATCGGCATTTCGAAGCACCAGACCCGGCCGCCGGTGTCGCCGGCATAAGCCCGGTCGGCAAAACCGTCCCCGTCCCAATCGATGACGGCGATATCGCTGGGGATCGAGAAGGTCATGTCGGAGTCCTCAGCGTAGGTGTATTTCCAGACGACCGTCCCGCCGTTGGAGAAGTCCGGGGTGTAGTCGCCATTACCGTCCTTATTCAACGTCGCGAGTTCGATGATGAACAGGCCGCGCCCCTTCGGGTTAAGCTGCGACCCACCCCCGGCCGAAGTCACCCCGGCGTTGCTGACCCCCGGGTCGCCGTCATTGGTCAGCACGGTGGTGTCGGTGTCAAGGAAGGGGTTGACCGGGCTCGATACGTTCGACGTCGGGAAATCCTGGGTGTTCCCCCAGCGCCGGTCCTCGTTGGTGTCGTAGCCGGCGCCGACAAAAAAGACCAATTTCTCGGTCGTCCCGTCCATGATCTTGTGCAGGCGCGGCTGGCTCCAGGTCTCTCCCATCTCCCCGAGGTTGGTGGAGGTATTGTCGACCTCCCCGAGGAAGACCGGCGAGTTCGGCTTGGTCACGTCGATCGCGAAGTAGGAACCACGCGGCTCATTCGGAGTCAAAAAGGACTTGCCGCCGCCGCGCCGCAGCCCCATGACCAGGATCACCTTGTCGCCCGCACCCGGTTCGATCGCCCCGTCGTTGTCGAAGTCGTGCACGTAGGCGGACGCCGGCGCGTCGACGTAATACTCGTGGCCGGACTGCGGCAGCCACTTGAGATGGTTGAGCAGGCTCGGCGGAACAAAAGCCCAGAGCTCCTCCCCGTCGCAGTCGCGGATGGCGTGCAGCATACCGTCGTTCGCCCCGACGAAAATCACCGATGAGTTGAAGCTGGTCGTGCCGTTGCTGGCGGCGACCACCGGGTCGCTGTCGGTCGGATCGAACAGCGGGCTGGGGAAACAGGTCGTTTCATTCGCGTCGGTGTAGTTGGTGTAGTTGAACACCAACGGCTTCGAATGGAGGATGTCGCCGAAGATCCAATTCCGCTTGGCGGTCGGCGTAGTGCTGAATGCAGCGTAGCCGTGGACATAATTAATCAGCTTGTTGCGGACCGTCGCATCGGGGACATCGAGGGTGGTGTTGTACGTGATGTCGGTGTTGCTGACGGCGAACAGGTTCTGCGTGGCGATCAGGCTGCTGTCGGCCGAGGCAACCCCGCTGTTTGCCGGCGTCAGGTAGGTGTAGATTTTGCGCGGGTTGGTGGTGAAGTCGCGCGCCTGCAGGGTACCGCCGGCGCCGCCTGCGTTGACGATACCGCCGTCACCTCCGTGCAGATCGACGATGGCCGTCGGATCTTCCGGGTCGTAACCCGCAGGCACCGTGTTGCGCGGGCCGTCCGCCGACATGATCTTGGTCTGTCCGGCGATCGTCCCGGTCCCCCAGTATGACTGGGAGTAGACGAAATCTCCCTGGTCGTCGGTCGCCCGGTTGCCGAGAGAGTCGAGCAGTTCGTTATCGCTGTTGACCTTGTACTTTTTCAGGTTGCCGTGCCACGGTTCGTTCGACTGCGGTTTGAACAGACCGAGGTAGACCTTGTTACTGCTGATGGTCCGGTTGGTCGAGCTGGCCGGGACGACCGGCGCGACGAAGGCGGTGTCGGTCTCGCTGACGATACTCGCCAGGATCTCCTGCAGCGCCTTGGTCAGGCCGTTGGTGTCCTGGACATTGTAAAAGTAGCCGCCGCCGTCCTCGGCGGTGTTCTTGATCAGCTCGTCCTCGGTCTGGAAAGCGAGGATGGTGTGAACCGTGACGTCTCCCGGCTTGGCGTCGCCGTTGATGTCGACCACGTTGTGCAGGTAGTAGGCGACATCGTCGAGGTAGTGAGTGCCGGCGCCGTAAGTCCCCTCGTTCCCATACTCGTCGTTGTCGTAGTCGCCGAGGTCGAGGGCCGGGTCGCCGTCCTGGTTGGGGAGGCCGTTGGTCAAAAGGATTACGTGGTTGTAGCCGCAGATGTTGATCATATCGGCGGGGATCTGGTCGCTCGCGGTCAGGTTGATCGATTGCTGGGACGGCAATGCCCCGTCCTTCTTGCGATAGACCGGGGTGAAGCTGCCGTTGTCGACCATGAAGTAGTAGCCGGCATCGTACAACGCCTCGGCCTGGGGCCGGTTCGGGCCGGAGGCGATAACAGACGGGTCCTCGTCCTCGATGTCGCCGTCGCCGTCCTCGTCCCCCTGCGGCAGGGCGTCGATCAGCGCGCTCGGGTCGTCGCCGTAAAACGCCATATGTTGGCCGACCACCGCCCCCTGGTTGTTCGGGTTGTAGGCGAGAAAACCGAGGTTGACCGCCCCGCTCGCCCCCCGGATGACCGGCTCAAGCGCCGAGTAGAAAGCCTCGCGCTGGGTGACGGCATCAGCTGAGGCCGGAAGATAATAGTTCTGATAAGTGGCGGGATCCCAGCCATCGACACCGTCCCATATTCCGTCGGAGTCATCATCCGGGTAGGTTGCCGGTTCCGTCGTCGAACTCCAGTAAAGCTCCCATTCGGAACCGACCCCCGGTTCCTGGGCCGCACCCGCATTGATGAGATCGGCGGTCAGGAGAAAATTCCCAGTTTCAGTAAAGCACTGCCTCGCGTTTCGGCACCAGTTATAGGTGTGCTGGATGATGACGGCATCGGCTTCCACCACCGAAAGTGCGTACGTGTAGTTCAAATAATTCCCGGTGGCATAAACACGGCCCTGCGGGGCGCCCAGGCAGTCTCCGTCGGTTGCGAGATTGGGGAACTTGTTGGTGCCGGCGCCGGAATAGGTGCCATTGGCCGCAAGAATAGCCTGCACATCGGTGTTCTTTGCAATATCCGGCCCGCCCATTGGGTCCGGCACGGTGTAGGACGGGTTACAAAATACATAGGGATCGGTGCCGTTGTTGGTCAACTTGACCGAGCCAAGGGCCCGAGATGGGGAGAAGGTACCGAACTGGTCGCCGACGTAGAGTTGGTCGGTATCGAAGCCGGTGGCGATCGAGTAGGTAGTCGCCGAATCGTAGCCGACCCCCGGCGCGCGTGACAGGGTGGAACGGCTGGTATCGATGACGAACAGGACGTTCGGGGTCGGGCGCTGACTCGGCACCCCGGTATAGATCGAGGAATCCCCGAGGTAGTCGTCCGGCGGGGTCGCCGATACAACGGACATGCCGCCGAACAACAGGAGCAGGCAGATCGAAAAAACCGTTAGGCATCTGGACATAAACATGATCAACCTCCTCTTGAGGTACGGAAAATGGTGTCGTCGTCACGCTTGAACAAGCGTACGATGCTCGAATCGACGTGGGTCTCTTCAACCGGGTTGCCACCCGCATCCAGGCGGGTCGACTTCGATTTCACCTCGACGTGATAGTAATTCGCTCCGAACTCGTCACCGAACAGCTCGGCGGCGGCCGCGGGGAGATCGTTCGGTCCCAGGTCGGCGACGCTGCCCGAGTCGAGGACACTGTCACCCGTGTCGATCACGGTGTGGTGCTTGGTGGCTGTCCCGTCGATGTTGTCATTGATCAGGTCGACCGTCCCGTTGACCGGCATGCTCAGGATCAAACCGCGGGTCATCGAATACTCAACGGCGCGGTCGACGGCGTAGAACACTTCCCGCTCGGTTCTCTCTAAACCCGCCTTGGTGAGGTCCTCAGTTGAAACCCGGATAACAAGCGCACCGACAATACTCAAAATGGTAAGAAACCCGATTGCCAGGATCAACGCCATACCACGCTCTCCCGCGCAGACTCTCTTGGCGACGTTCAACATAAAGACCTCCTCAATAGACGTTTCGCAGGGTGACCGAGGTTTGCAGTTGCCGCTCTTTATCCTCGGACTCGATCCCCCCGCCTTCCCGGCCCACCGGCTCACCGGTCAGGGTAATGTCAATCTTCTTCACCGCCCCGGTGGCGGACCGCTCATAGTCGAACAGGACCGACTCGACTCCGGGAGCGAGCAATTGCGTTACGCCATTCACGATACGCTCGAGCGCCCCGTTGTTGACCCGATAACGAATCGTCTGCATCGGGGGTTGCGCATTGTCCCTGATTTTTACAATCACGGACTGGTTGAAAGTACCGGTCGGTGCGGGATTCAGGGTCAGGATGGCCGGGTAGGTCGTGCCGTTGACCGTTCCCGTCCCCGAGTCATCGATGGCGGTCACCGTGTGCAGGTAATCGTCGTAGGTTGTCGGGTCGTCCTCATCGTAATCGACGCCGATCCCTTCGGCTTCTACGGCAGACATCGGTTGGAAAATTCGCACCGTCGAATTGACGGTAAAAGCCGATGCCATATCCTGATTGCTCAGGGCGAATTTCCCGGCGCCGTCGTTGTCAACGACCCGCCCGAACGAATCACCAATCAAGCGAGTCCGGATTGTCAGGTCATCGGTATCCTCGGAGGCGACATCTCCTTGCCATAAGATCGCTCCCGCCGCACCGCCGGCAGCATATTCGGGCCGGACCAGGAATCCCGCGGAGAGGAGGTCACGGGTCATCCGGTCCATGGCCAGCCGGAGGTTGGCCTGGGTCTCGCTCAACTCAGTCTGAACGGATGATGAGCGAACCGCCGGGATATAGAGACTCATGATCGCCATCATGACGATACTGAGGATGGCCATCACCATGATGGTTTCGACCATGGTAAACCCGCTGGCGTTGGTCGTGCTTGTTCTACGACTCAGCATGGCGATCTCCTAGAACGAACGTTTGAAAGTGATCACGTCGACAGCGCGCATGCTGTTTCCGAGGACATTCGAAACCAGACCCGCGCTTCTGACGTGCAGGGTGATCCTGGAGAGGCCTGTCACGGTACCGAAATTCGGCTCCAGGTCGTAGGTCACGTTGTAAACCCCGGCCCCGTCAACGGTGAACGGGCTGCCGGCCCAGGTTGCATCGGTTACGGCCGTGGAAAAAATCGCCTCATCGGCCGACATGGCCGCGATATCCTCGACGGCCTTTTGGGCCAGGGCGTTCGCCACGCTGATCGAACTGCTTTGGGCG
Organism: Desulfuromonas sp.; assembly: GCA_002868905.1. Lineage (GTDB taxonomy): Bacteria > Desulfobacterota > Desulfuromonadia > Desulfuromonadales > Geothermobacteraceae > BM304. The sequence continues at coordinate 29,718 of PKUA01000001.1, read as the reverse complement.
TTAGCCTTGATTGCGGTTACCTGAAGTTCCGCCATGCCGAGAAGACCGATAGCGAGGATAAAAACGGCCACCAGAAGTTCGACGAGCGAAAAACCTGATTCATCCGACATGTGGTTCTGCATGGGCGCTCTCCGAAAAAGTAAGTTAACCTGGGTAATCAGCAAGACACATACCAAAGAACATCTTCGGCAAACGGCCGAAATCGTGTCGGTTTTTTTTCGAAACAGAGGGAATTTCGTCAAAAAATGCAAATTTTGCATAGTGAGTGCGCAATATTTGCAACAGCCTGTCCGGCCCCCGCAGCCCCCGATCAACCATCGATGCGATAATCCTTGATCTTGTACATCAGGGCGCGCAGGCTGATTTCCAGGAGTTTGGCCGCCCGGGTCCGATTACCGCCGGTTTCGGCAAGGGCTCGACAAATATGGTCCCGTTCGAGTTCCGCCACGGCTGTTTTCAGCGAAAGGGCCCGCTCCGGTTCAAGCGAAATCCCCGGCAAAGTGAGAGCTGTCTCTTCTATGAACTCCTCATGGCAGAGCACAAGGGTCTTTTCGAGGCAGTTGACCAGCTCACGAACATTGCCCGGCCAGTCATGGCTTTCCAGCTTCGCCATGGCCTGGTCCGACAGACGTGGAACCGGGCGGTTCATGCGTGAAGCGATCAGGGGGAGATACGACTCAACCAGAGCGGCAATATCATCCCTTCGTTTTCTCAGCGGCGGGATTTCGAGGGTTACCACCGCCAATCGATAATAAAGGTCCTCGCGGAACCGTCCCTGGGTAACAGCATCAGCCAGGTTGGTCGCGCTCGCCGCGACCAACCGAACATCGATTTTGCGGGCGCGGCTCTCACCGACCCGGCGCACCTCTTGTTCCTGCAACACCCTCAACAGCTTCGGCTGCAGTTCCATCGGCAGGTCGGCAATTTCATCCAGCAACAACGTTCCGCCATCGGCGGCGCCGAAAAGCCCTTCCCGCTCCCGGTCGGCACCGGTAAAAGCCCCCCTGGCATGCCCGAAAAGCTCGCTCTCCAGCAACCCCGAGGCAATGGCGCTGCAATTGACAGCCAGAAACGGCTTGTCACAACGCGGACTCTCCAGATGGAGGGCCCGCGCAACCAGCTCCTTGCCGGTCCCGGTCTCGCCGGTGATCAACACCGACGCCGAGCTGGACGCGACCTTGGCGACCGTTGCCAGGAGTTCTTTCATCGACGCACTTCGGTGCACAATCGCTTCCAGCCCCTGGGGCCGGACGGAACGTCGAATTTTCTGCTTCAACTGGGTGTTTTCCCGGTGCAGCTCGAGACGCTCTTCCGCCTTGCGGATAGCAAGCAGGACCTCGTCGGGACGGAACGGCTTCGAGATAAAGTCATAGGCGCCGTTTTTCATGCATTCCACCGCGGTGTCGATGGTGCCATAGGCGCTCATCATGATGACGGTACCGTTAAGCTCCCTGGCCAATTTCTCCTGGAGAAATTCGAGGCCGTTCAAGTCCGGCATCCGGATATCACACAAGACCAGGGGGTACTCTCCTGTTTGCAGCCTGCTCAACCCCTGCCGGCCGCTCGACGCCTCGGCAACGGCATAGCCGTTCCGTTCGAGCAACAGCCGGAGCATATGACGCATCGGCGCTTCGTCATCGACAACCAGGATGTTGCCATGCTCTTTTCCCATCAGGTTCTCTCTTCGGCAACCGGCAAAGAAACGCGAAACTCCGAACCGCCTTCGTCGGCTGAACTGACCTCGATTCGTCCACCGGCATCCTCGACAATTCTCTGGCAGACCGCCAGGCCGAGCCCCCTTCCCTTGCCAGGGTCCTTGGTCGTAAAGAACGGCTCAAAAATCTGTCGGGCGACCGCTGCGGTCATCCCGCTGCCGCTATCAGTCAGTGAGATGGTCAGCATCCCCCCTGACTCCCCGGACGACAACGTTAACCTCCCCTCGTTTTCCATCGCATCCCTGGCGTTGAGGATCAGGTTGACCCAGACTTGCTGAAGCCGCTGCGGCCCAATTCGTACTTTCCCTGCTGGCTCCCGCAATCGGTCCTCCACTTTCAACCGACTAATCGCCCCCTGATGAGAAAGCAGCGTCACGGTTTCGCGCAACAGGTTCACCGGACAACAAAGTGCGCCCGGTTGTGTTTCCGGGGCTGCATAATCGAGCAGCTCACGTACCAGGGTGTCAATTCTTCCGGCCTCGTCGCGGGCACGCCTCACCAGGTCGCGCTCCGCTTCTCCCGGCAAATCGCTGCCGAGCATATCGAGGTAGCCGAACAAGGCACCGAGAGGGTTACCTATTTCGTGAGCCATCCCCGCCGCCAGGTGGCCGACCGACGCCATTTTTTCCGACCGGACCAGATCGTCCCTGGCCCGGGCCAGGGCACGATTGGCCTCGGTCAGTGATTCGATATGAGCCTCGGTCTCATCGCGACTGGTGCCGAGGGCGTCAACCATCTGGTTGAAGCTCTCGGCCAGATCAGTGATCTCTCCCGGTCCGCCGGTCACATCGACCCGGGCAAGTGAGCCCGAAGCAACGTCGGCGGTAGCGCTTTGCAATCGCCGCACCGGCTGCACCACGTTGCGACTGAGTTGGTAAACACCGAAAAAGGCCAAAACCAGGCCGTACCCGATCACGCAGATAAAAATCAGACGTTGAGCCTTGTGAACCCGCTCTACCAGAGGCGACAGGGAGAAACGCGCCTGGAACGCACCGACAAAATCACCTCCCCGCGTTACCGGGGCAACCAGGTCAAGGCGATTTGAAGTTGGGACCTCTCCGGTAAACCAGCTCGATGAATAGGTGACACTCTCAACGATCTCTCCGCTCAACAACCGGCTGACAGGGAGTTCAGAGAAGGACTCCTGCTCGCCGGACAGCATGCTGAACAGAGTCACCCCCGCCGCATCGACAAAACGCCACCCGGCAAGGTCGGACCGATGTCGAAATGCCTGGAATAGAACCGCGGCCTCGTCCTTCCAGGCATCGGAATGTCCCTGGGCGAAGCTTGCTTCGAGCATGGCAACGACCTGACGCACCGTATCGAACGAAGCGGAGCGGCGCTGCTCCAGCAACTCCTGCTCGGTCAGTTTCACCAGCAAAAAGCCGGCGAACAACAAGGCCGCGGCCAGCAGCAGACTGACGCTGATAACGATTTCCGTTCTGAGTCCGGTCTTCATCTTCGCGCCCTGGAGCCAACTCCTTTGAGCATGACAATATTCCTGATTGTCCCATTTATGGCAGACGGAAAGCCTTACATCGAATCAGGAATGTGATTTCACTATCTTAGGGAGAAATGGCCTGCAAGGTCAAAACATATCTTCCCGTCCTGTCGGCCGCGAAGGCGACATATTGCTCCGGCAATTACACATTGAACCGTAGGGGCGGCGCTCGCTCCGCCCTGGGGCGCGGCAAGCAGCGCCCCTGCCAATTGAGGATTTCGGCATTCAACCACCGGAGCAATAGAAAAGAAACCCCCGCCGGAGAAACCCGACGGGGGCTGTCATTGAAACACAATGAACCAGGGTCTTAGATCAGCCCCTGAAAATGAATATGGTTGATCAGGCCGACTGCTTGTAACCGTCCATCTCGTCGAACTGCAGGTACTGATAGATCTCGTCCTTCTTCGGCGCGACCTTCTCCTTGAACACGGCCAGGTACTCGGCCGGTGTCGGCAGCTTGCCCATGTTGCTGGTCACGGCACCGAGTTCGGCGGAACCGAGGTAAACCTTGGCGCCATTACCGATCCGGTCGTCGAAGTTACGGGTCGAGGTGGAGAACATGTTGACCCCATCGGGAACACGGGCCTGGTTGCCCATGCAAAGCGAGCAGCCGGCAATCTCGATGCGGGCGCCCATGGCGCTGTAGATCGAGAAGATCGACTCTTCCTTAAGCTTGTCCTGGTCCATCCGGGTCGGCGGGCAGATCCAGGTACGGACGGCCGGGTTGAACTTCTGGCCACGCCAGATCTCGGCGGCGGCGCGGAAGTGACCGATGTTGGTCATGCAGGAACCGAGAAAAACGTCCTGGATCTCGGTGCCGGCAACATCGGAGAGGAGCTTGACGTCGTCCGGATCGTTCGGGCAGGCGAGGATCGGCTCGGTAATCTCGGCCAGGTCGATCTCGATCACGGCGGCGTACTCGGCGTTGGCGTCGGCCTTGATCAGCTTCGGATCCTTGAGCCACTCCTGTACCGCCTCGATCCGCTTGCGCAAGGTGTCGGGATGCTGGTAGCCCTCCTCGATCATCTTCTCCATCAGGGCGATGTTGGAGCGGAGATATTCGCTGACCGAATCCTCGGAGAGCTGGATGCAACCGGCGGCGGCAGAGCGCTCAGCGGCGGCGTCGGTCAGCTCGAAAGCCTGCTCGACCGAGAGTTTCGGCAGCCCTTCCATCTCGAGGATGCGACCGTTGAAGATGTTGACCTTGTTCTTCTTCGGTACGGTCAGCAGCCCCTGCTTGATCGCGTAGTACGGGATGGCGTTGACCGCGTCGCGCAGGGTGATCCCTTCGTTGAACTCACCCTTGAAACGGACCAGCACCGACTCCGGCATATCGAGCGGCATGAAGCCCATGGCGCCACCGAAGGCGACCAGGCCGGAGCCGGCCGGGAAGCTGATACCGATCGGGAAGCGGGTGTGCGAATCGCCGCCGGTGCCGACGGTGTCGGGGACCAGCAGGCGGTTTAGCCAGCTATGGATAACGCCGTCACCGGGACGCAGGGCAACGCCCTCACGCTCGGCGATGAAGTCCGGCAGGGTGTTGTGCATCTTGACGTCGGCCGGCTTCGGATAGGCTGCGGTGTGGCAGAAGCTCTGCATGAACATCGGTGACTGGAACTTGAGGCAGGCGAGCTCCTTGATCTCGTCGGCGGTCATCGGGCCGGTGGTATCCTGGGAACCGACGGTGGTCATCAGCGGCTCACAGGCAGTACCGGGGAGAATCCCGTCGACGCCGCACGCCTTGCCGACCATCTTTTGCGCCTGGGTGTAACCCTGGCCCGATTTCGGGGTCGGGTTATCCGGCAAGGCAAAGAACTCGGCCTCGCCGAGGTTGAGCGCCTCGCGGGCGGCGGTGGTCAGTGAACGACCGATGATCAGCGGAATCCGGCCGCCGGCGCGGTACTCGTCCGGCACCGTGTTCGGCTTGATTTCGAAGGTCGAAACGACCTCACCTGCCTGATTGGTCACTTCACCCTTGGCGGTATTGATAGTGATGACGTCGCCCATGTTGAGGTTGGCCACATCCATCTTCAGCGGCAGAGCGCCGGAGTCCTGGGCGGTGTTGAAGAAGATCGGGGCGATGACGCCACCGATGATGACACCACCACGGCGCTTGTTCGGGACCGCCGGGATGTCGTCACCGATACACCAGAGCACGCTATTGCAGGCCGATTTACGGGAAGAACCGGTGCCGACCACGTCGCCGACAAAAGCGACCTGGTGCCCCTCTTCACGCCACTTGGCGATCTCTTCGATGCCACCGGGGAAGCGGGTCTTGCCCATGGCCAGGGCATGCAGCGGAATGTCGGGACGGCTCCAGGCATCGCCGGCCGGGGAGAAGTCGTCGGTATTGATCTCGCCTTCAACCTTGAACACCTTGACGGTGATGGACTCCGGGATCTCCGGCTTGTTGGTGAACCACTCGGCGTTGGCCCAGGACTCGGCGACCTTCTTGGCAGCGGCGTTGTTCTTGGCCAGTTCGAACACCTGGTCGGCCGCATCGTAGATGTAGGTCAGGCCGGAGAGAGCGCATGCGGCCTCATCGGCCAGGGCGCTGTCCTTAAGGGCATCGATCAGCGGCTGCACGTTGTAGCCACCGATCATGGTGCCGAGGATCTGCACCGCTTTGACCTTGTCGATCAGCGGTGAGCTCTTGGCGCCGGTCAGGATATCGGCGAGAAAGGCGGCTTTGACTTCGGCGGCCGGATCGACACCGGGCGAAATCCGCTGGGTGAAAAGGTTCATCAGGAACTCTTCCTTGCCGGCCGGGGGATTCTGCAACAGCTCGCAAAGGGACGTTGTCTGTTCCGGGTTCAACGGCAGGGCCGGAATCCCCTGGGCATTTCTCTCTTCTTCATGGCGTAAATAAGCGTCGATCATATCTCTCCTCCAATTCAGTGAGCCGACCGATGGTCGACACCAGTTTTGCGGGGTATCCCCATTTTTTATTCAGACTGAAAAACCTGAAATTTCAAGTATTTCCTTGTCGCGAGAGCCGTTAAAGCGTTGCATACTGTATACGATTTCCGTTGATTTTGCAAATACCAAAATCGCAATTTCTCCCTCTTGGAATCGCTTTAAAAACCGGTCAGATGTGTCATGCCATTGAATTCTGTTCTTACCGAACAAACACTGCCCTTCCCCACGTGACTTATTCTGTCACATGGGGCGTTTACATTGGAAATCAAACACGGAACCAACCCGGGCAAACAGTGCGGGTCGTGCCCAACGAAACCGTCACAATCGCAGAAAGGAGCTTTATCATGTTCGAGGTATTCATGCTGCTGTCACTGGCGACCGGCATCCTGTTACAACTCCTGCCGGACCGAGAAAATCCGCCGACAACCAGCCAATCCGCCATGACGAACGGACGACGCAAACGAAAAGATACCGCCGGCAAGTCCCCCGCCAGGAGACGCCGCCACGCTGAAAACTTTGCCGTTACTTACCCTTCATGCCAGTGGAAATTTAAAGCGACTCCACGACACAAGCGGCAGCAACACTGGTGACATGGAACTGACGCTTTGCGAATCGATCCTGCTGTGATAAACATTAGGCTGAGCCTGCAACGGTTATTAGCCGTTTTCCCGAGGCAATACTCATGGTTTGGTAAATAGCAAAGGGATCTCCCGTGAAAACTCTTCTCACCCTGTTCCTGGTCATTCTCTTTCCCGTCATGGCCGCGGCTACCAGCGGCAACCTGACCCAGCGCGACTGGGTACGAAACCTGACGACAGGCATGGGCTGGGACTTCGGACTCCCCGACGAACCGGACGACGCCGACTACCTGCGGATTTTGTCGGGAGAACGGCAATTTTTCTTCGAAGCCGAGAATCACATACAACCGACCGATATGGTCGCCAGGAAATATTTGCGCAACTACGGCCCGTTCAGCGGAAAAGAATGGGTCAGCGGGGTCGCGCGCACCTCCTACGCCCACCTGAAGTGTCTGATCCCTGTCAGTGGCGACTACCTGTTGAGCACCCGCCTGCTCGGCGCTGATTTCAAATTCACTATCGGCAACCAAACTATTGAGGTCAAGGGAGAAGATCGAGTTTTCAAAGATGTCGAAGTCGGCCGATTTCAGTTTCTGGCCGGGGAGCAGGAAATCACCGTCGCCATTCCGCCAGGCGGAGGCATCGACAGCCTGACCTTTTACGCGCCGAACCTGACTCCGATCGCACCAGCAGAGGGCTGGCGGCTTGACGATCCTCTCGAGTGGGAAGACCTGGCGGTCAATACCCTGCAGTTCCTCGATCTGCTCGAATGGCTGCCACGCAATACCGAGGCCGTCACCATTGAGGCGGAAACAGCCGACCTGCCGGATCACGCGGAAATCAGCAGCGCCAATCATCTCGGCCACCCCAGCGGCGGGAGTTGGGTTCGAGCCAGCAGTGAACTGACCCGGGTGTCCATCTCCTTCCAACCGCCCCGATCCGGTGTCTACCTGCTTTCCGCACGCGCATTGGGGAACGATGCCATCTCCTTGCAACTGGACGAGAGTCTGGATTTTTCACGCAAGTTCGGCCCTTCGTTCACCACTCTGGAACTCGGCACCGTCACCCTTTCCGATGAAGAGCACACTCTGGTGGTCGACCTGCCAAGGCGTGCCGGAATCGACTCTCTGCAACTCACTCCACTGGACATCTCACAGGAAACCAGCCTGGCCCTGACCGGGCTCGACATGCGGAGCGGCCGTCCCGGTGGAATCGAGGTTGATCGATTGATCAACCTGCTACGTATCCTCGCCCCCGAACGCTGACCAATGCACCCCCTGCTGCCGATCACCTTCCTGATATCAGGACTATGGTTGGCAACCCTCCTGGACCTGAGCACCGAGACGATCTGGTCCGCAGCCCTGATCTGTTTGCTGCTTGCAGTCTGCCGGCAGCGCCATATCCCCATCTCTGCCAAATGCGCCGGTTTGTTTCTCGGCTGCGGGTTGCTGCTTTACCCTCTCGCGCTCAACCCGACGACCCAGGCGAGGGCACTGATCGATCCGTTCTCCGACCCGGTCAGGTTTAACGGTTACGCAAACCGGGTCGAGTTATTCGCCGACCGGAGCGGCTTTGTCGAGCTTGAGGACCTCCGGATTGAGCCCGGAGGAGAACCTGTCCCGGGACTTGTCAGGTTGTTTCTCGACCGGGAGGTCCCGAACCTGCTGCCCGGAGACCGACTTCATGCACTGGCGCACCTCCGCACACCACGAAATTTCGGCACCCCGGGAGAATTCGATTACGCCACGTTTCTGGCAAGTGAAGGGGTAACCGCGACCGGACATCTGACATCGGGAGAGCAAATTGCCGTTGAGCGAAGACCTGACGGCTCCCTGAACCGCTCCATCGCCGAATGGAGACAGAAGCTGGCCGGCGCCATCGAAAATGCCGTTCCCCTGCCGGAGGGTCGACTACTGCAAAGCCTGCTGCTTGGCCAGCGCCACCGCCTCGATCCCGCACAAAGGCGACTCCTTGCCGCCAGCGGCGTTGCCCACATCTTCGCCATATCGGGACTTCATCTCAGCCTGGTGGCTCTCGTTTGCTACCAATTGCTGCTCGTTTTGTACTGCCGCTCCCGCAGGTTGATGCTCTGGTCGCCACCGGCAAGAGTCATCCCCTGGCTTGTCCTGCCCCTGCTCTACCTCTTTTTACTGCTGACAGGAGCCGCCATCTCCACCCAGCGCGCCTTCCTCGCCACAGCCCTGGCAATCGGCATTGTTCTGTTCAACCGACAGTGTCGCCCCATGCACCTGTTGGCGACAATCGGTCTGTTCCTGCTGCTTGGGCAACCACTACAGCTCTTCACCCCGGCGTTTCAACTCAGCTTTGCCGGCGCGGCAGGACTGCTGATGGCTCTTCCTCACTGGTCAAGACACACCGGAAAGTTACCGGTCTGGCTGCGCTCACCGTCCCGGCTTTTTCTCGCCTCCCTCGCCGCCACTGTGGCAACGACACCGTTTGTCTTGGCCAACTTCCATATCTTCGCTCCGGCGGGCCTGTTCAACAACCTCTGGGCGATCCCCCTGATCGGATGTACAGTCCTGCCGCTCGGCTTACTCGGTCTGCTCTGCTACCTGTTGTGTCCGGGGGCTGCCGAGTTCCTCTGGCATGTCGGGGGTTTCTTGCTACATGTCGGTTTCGGTTGGCTTGAAACGATGAATGCAACCTGGTTCGGCGCCGGACGCTTCGTCTATCTCGATCCGTGGCAATTGACGGCCATCGGCCTCATAGCTTTCACCCTGCTGTTCATGCCGCGCAAATCCACTTCCTTCTGCGGTCTTCTGGTCGGCATCGGACTCCTGTTCGGCTGTTTACCATATCCCGACCCCGCCGGCCTCTCGTTGACTGCACTCAGCGTCGGCCAGGGAGAGTCCCTCCTGCTCTCGAAAAACGGAGCCCATTACCTGGTCGATGGGGGTGGTCTTCCCTACAGCAAAAACTTTGACGTCGGGGAACGACTTCTCGGTCCCGCGTTGGGGCGACTCGGTGTTCATAGGCTGGATGGGATAATTCTGACCCACAATCACCCGGACCATCGTGAAGGTCTCACCCACATTCTCAAGACCTTCCCGGTCGCACGCCTGTTGACAGCGGTACCACCATCCGATCTCCCGGCAGAGTGGAACACTTTGCTGCAACGGCGTCAAATCAGGGTTGAACCGCTGCATCCTGGCTGGCAGGACGTCGGACCGGATGAAGGGCACCGGATTGACCTGTTCGTACCAGACCAGGTTGCAGCCAACCTGAATGATCGCTCCATCAGCATTTACGCGGGACTCGGTTCCGACGGGCTCTTGCTCACCGGGGACATCGAGGAGGAGGGGATCAGGCAATTATCGGAAGCAGGCATCCCGGAGCAGGTCACGCTGCTTAAAATTCCCCACCACGGCAGCCGTTCCTCCAACCCGGGACCGCTGTTGGAAGCTTGCCTGATTCGCGAGGCGGTCATCTCCTGTGGATACCGTAACAACCACGGTCACCCCCACCGCTCAACACTGCAGCTTCTGCAGCGACATCAAGTTCGCTTGTGGCGAACCGACCGGGATGGAACGATTCTGCTCTCATCCACCGGCAATGGTTGGGGCATAAAACCATGGGAAACCCCGCCCTGAGTCGTGTTCTGAGCCGTTGACACCCGCAACAGTTTCTGATAGCTTCAATCTCTTGAAAAAACGGAGATTTAACGAATGTCGCAACCCATTGTACTGGTCGCGGACGACGAACTGTTCTTCCGCAACCTTTTTGCAGAAGCTTTAAGTGAAGACAGCTACCGGGTCGAAACCGTCGACTCAGGCACCGCCGCTGTGGAAAGACTTCGCCAGGGGGGAGTCGACCTGGTTGTCACCGATCTCGTTATGCCCGGGGTCGACGGCCTCGAAGTGCTGCGCCAGGCACGGGCCCTGGACAACCCGCCGGAGGTCATCCTTGCCACTGGCAACGCTACCCTTGAAACAGCTATCCTCGCCTTGAAAAACGGCGCCCGCGACTACCTCACCAAACCGTTCAGCCCCGAAGAACTCCGGCACCTGGTTCATAAATGTCTCGACCAGCGCCGCCTGCTGGATGAAAACTCCATCCTCAAACAGCAGATCCGCCTCTACCAGAAGGGGCAGGACATTGCCTCGCTGATCGAGTTGGAACGCCTGCTGGAGAGAAGCATATCCACCCTCTGCCAGGAGATTGGCGGGGGCCGTGGTTTCGCTTTTCTGACCGACGGTAAAGAAAGCAAAAAGGTCTTTGCCACCCGTAATGTTGACCGGGCGGAAGCGGAGAGTCTCGCAGAACATCTCGTTGATATCGCGATCGACAGGAGCGGTTTGCAGACCCTTGAAAAAGAGGACATCCCCGAATCGAGCAACCTGCCGGCGGACCTGCGCACCATTTTCGTCTACCCGCTGAAATGTGATGCGACCACCAAGGGAGCCCTGGTCGTGTGCAATCAGCAAGGGTTGGACTGTGGAGATGCGCCACACGGGAACCTTCAGTTTCTTGGCGATCAGACCTGTATCGGCTTTGCCAACGCTCTGCACTACCAGGGGGCGCGAGAACTGATCTACACCGACGACCTGACCGGCCTGTACAACCTCCGGTATCTTGACATTGCCCTCGACCAGGAGATCCGCCGCTCTGAACGGTATGGTCTCGAGTTCTCCCTGGTCTTTTTCGATATCGATAATTTCAAAACCATCAACGACACCCATGGTCACCTGGCCGGAAGTTCGGCACTGCAGGAGGTCTCCGAGCTGCTGCGGAAAAGCATTCGGGAGGTCGACGTACCGTTCCGTTACGGTGGAGACGAGTTCACCGCCCTGCTGGTCGAGACCGGCACCCAGGGTGCCCGTGTCGTCGCCGAAAGGATCCGGACCTCAATCGAGTCGTATCTTTTCCTCGCCAATTCGGACAAGAAATCACGCATTACCGCGACGGTAGGTTATGCCACCTTCCCGCATCACGCCAAGGACAAGACCGGGATTTTGAACATGGCGGACCGAGCCATGTACGAGGGGAAAAAGCAGCGCAACGTCACCCGGAGTCCCGAAGAGGTGAAGAGCTAGTCCCGACCCGTGACCAACATTTCGGTAGCGACTGGTCGTTCCGACAGAACGGCCAGTTTTACGTTCACCCTGCAGCATAATCACCTCCCGGCCGGGAGTTGCAGGGACAAACTGCACAGCCGACCTGACCCAGGTCCGGCACAACAGGCATCACAGCACCAACGAGGATCGTCGTGAGCATCAACGCTGTAAAAGGTATGAATGATATCCTGCCGGCCGAAAGTGGCATCTGGCAGGAACTGGAACAGACCGCCAGAGAGGTATTTCAACGCTACGGCTTCAAGGAAATCCGGGTTCCGGTCGTGGAGAAGACTGAACTTTTCTGCCGGTCCATCGGCGAAACCACCGACATCGTGGAAAAGGAGATGTACACCTTCCAGGACAAGGGGGGACATTCCCTGACGCTCCGTCCGGAAGGGACCGCTCCTGTGATGCGCGCCTTCGCCCAGCACAAGCTGCATGCGTCCGACCCGATCAACAAGCTCTATTATTTCGGACCGATGTTCCGCCACGAGAGACCGCAAAAAGGTCGCTATCGGCAGTTCCATCAGATCGGGGCCGAGGTGATCGGAGTCGACGATCCGAAAATCGATGCCCAGGTCCTCGCCATGCTGGTCCACTATTTCCAGGAGGTCGGCATCGACGATGTGGCCCTGCAGGTCAACTCCCTCGGCTGCCCGGAATGCCGACCGGAGTACCGCAAGCAACTGGTCGACTTCATCGAGGAGCGGCTTGAACCGTTGTGCGAAGACTGCCGCCGTCGTTACAAGACCAACCCGCTGCGGGTTCTCGACTGCAAAGTCCCGGCCTGCAAGGAGGCGATGGACGGCGCACCGTCGATTCTCGACCATCTCTGCGCAGGGTGCGACACCCACTTCGCGACGGTCCGGTCCCATCTCCAGGTTCTGGAGCTTGATTACACAGTCAATCCGCGCATGGTCCGTGGCCTCGACTACTACACCAAGACCACCTTCGAACTGCTGACCGACCGTCTTGGCGCTCAGAGCGCCGTGGCTGCGGGTGGACGTTACGACGGCCTGCTGAAACAGATCGGCGGGCCCGACCTGACCGGCATCGGTTTCGCCATGGGAGTGGAGCGACTGGTGTTGCTCAAAGGGGATGCCGACGCCCGGCAACAAAGCCCGGCCCTGTTCATCGCCGGGCTTGGCGATGAGGGTGCCGGCGAAGCGTTCCGCATCATGTCCCTCCTGCAGCGCAGAGGTTTTTTCGTCGAGATGGATTATCAAGGTCGAAGTCTCAAAGCCCAATTTCGTCGAGCTGACAAACTCGGAGCTCAGCGGGTTCTGATTCTGGGTGAAAACGAACTGGCGCAGGGGGTTGCACCGCTACGCGACATGAGCGACGGGAACCAACAGGACATCCCCCTCGAAGACGTTGTTGAACGCCTGGCCGCGATCCTCGGCGAATCCCCTTGACGCCCTGGAATAAGCGTTCCTATAATTGTATCTTTTGTCGTCGGCTCTGGCCGATCGAACCATACGAACCTTACGGAGGAAATTCGTGAACGACATACTCGGCAACTGGAAACGGAGTCACTATTGCGGTCAGCTGCGTGCGACCGACATCGGCCAAGAGGTCTGCGTCATGGGGTGGGTACAACGGCGGCGGGACCACGGCGGCCTGATTTTTATTGACCTGCGCGACCGCGACGGGATCGTACAGCTCGCGCTCGACCCGGATCGTGATCCCGAGGCCCACGCCAAAGCCGACCGGGTTCGGAACGAGTGGGTCATCGCCGCGGTGGGCAAGGTTTCCCCACGCCCGGAGGGTACGGTCAACCCGAAGATGCCGACCGGTGAAGTCGAGATCGAGATTTCCGAACTCCGCATCCTCAACCAGGCGCAGAACCCTCCGTTCATGCTGGATGAATTCACGGATGTTGCGGAAAACCTCCGACTGAAATACCGCTATCTCGACCTGCGCCGCACCAGTGTTCAAAACTGCCTGATGCTGCGCCACAAGGTCACCCGCTCCGCTCGCAAATATCTCGACGATAACGGCTTCCTCGATATCGAGACACCGGTCCTGACCAAGAGCACCCCCGAAGGAGCACGTGACTACCTGGTGCCGAGCCGGGTCAACGCCGGTCAGTTTTATGCCCTCCCGCAGTCGCCGCAGATTTTCAAACAGCTGCTGATGGTGTCCGGCTTCGATCGTTACGCCCAGATCGTCAAATGCTTCCGCGATGAAGACCTGCGGGCCGACCGGCAGCCGGAATTCACCCAGATCGACTGCGAAATGAGCTTCGTCGATCGGGATGACGTGATGGACATCATGGAGGGGCTGATCTCCACCATCTTCAAGGAAACCATCGGTGTGGAACTCAAGCTGCCGATGCCGAGGATCAGTTACGCCGAGGCAATGGACCGCTTCGGCGTCGATAACCCGGACCTCCGGTTTGACATGGAACTGGTTGACATCACACCGATCGTCAAAGGGTGCGGTTTCAAGGTCTTTGCCTCGGTCGCCGAACAGGAAGGGGGACTGGTCAAGGCGATCAACGCCAAGGGTTGTGCCACCTTCTCCCGCAAGGAGCTCGATGACCTGACTGAATTCGTCGCCATCTACGGCGCCAAGGGGCTTGCCTGGGTCAAGATCCAGGAAGACGGCAGCTGGCAATCGCCGATCGCCAAGTTCTTCACCGAGCAGGAGCTGGCCGAGATCGGCAAGACCCTCGACGCTGAGCCGGGCGACCTGCTGCTGTTCGGCGCCGACACCGCAACCATCGCCAATGAGGCACTTGGCCGCCTGCGGCAGCACCTCGGGCAGAAGCTCGGCATGGTGAGCAAGGACGATTTCCGCTTCGTCTGGGTCACCGATTTCCCCCTGCTCGAATGGGACAGCGAAGAGAAACGTCATTTCGCCGTACATCATCCGTTCACCGCGCCGCTGGACGAGGACGTCTCCCACATCGACACCGACCCCGGAAAAGTTCGCGCCAAGGCTTACGACCTGGTCCTGAACGGCTCCGAGATCGGCGGCGGCTCCATCCGTATTCACGATTCGTCAGTCCAGCAGAAGATGTTCGATCTGCTCGGCATCGGCGAAGAGGAGGCCCGGGCCAAGTTCGGGTTCCTGCTCGACGCCCTCGCCTTTGGAGCTCCTCCTCACGGGGGGATTGCCTTCGGGCTCGACCGACTGGTCATGATCCTGGCAGGGACCGATTCGATCCGTGACGTCATTGCCTTTCCGAAAACCCAGAAAGCGACCTGCCTTCTTTCTGAGGCACCGAGCGAAGTTGACGAGAAACAGTTGCGAGAACTGAACATTCGCCTTTCCGCCAGGGCCAAAAAGGACTGATATCGGAGCGGACGTGCCCAACTCTCTCGCCCGCAATATGATGGCGTTGCTTTTGACGCTATGGCTTGGCGCCTGCGCCAAACCGCCTCTTGTCGAGCTGGAAACGGCCCGTAACCAGCTCGACATTGCGGCGGCGGCCGGTGCTGCCGAGTTGGCACCGGAGGCCTTCCTCCAAGCCAGATCGGTCCTGCTTCACGGGGAATCCCTGATCGCCGAGGAAGAGTATGACCATGCTCGGCAGATTCTCCCCTTTGCTGCCGAAAAAGCGAAACTGGCGACGCGGCAGGCCCGCTCCAGGAAAGACGCGCTAGAGCAGGAAAAACGCCGTCAGCAGAAGATCCTTGAAGAGCTGCAGCGCCAACAACAGCAGGCGGAGCAGAACAAATCCGTCCCCCGGGCCTCCATCGACGAATCGACCGAAGAGCAATCTGAGTCGGTGACGATGGTGACCCCTGCCCCGCCGCCCTCTCCTCCACCGCCGCAACCTGTTTTCAGCTACCAGGTGACTCCAGGTGAGACCCTCTGGACGATCTCCGCGCAAGCCGAGGTGTATGCCGACCCCCTGCTCTGGCCGCTGCTCTACAAGGCGAACCGCGACCAGATCAAGGATCCGCGTCAGATCTACCAGGGCCAGGTTCTCACGGTACCGCGCAAACACAGCCAGGCAGACCTCGACGAAGCGCGGGCCACCGCCCGCTCTTCGGAGATCTTCCCGGTCCCCAAAGGGATCCGGAATTCCGAACGATAGAATGACGTTTTGGACCGGTTCCAATCGCCGCATTTCCCCTTGACACCCCTCGATTATTTGTATACTGTATACAGCGCTCACTGGCAGGCTATCGGGCATCATCGCCCTGTTAACCATTCGTTTTAAATAGATTTTTTATTTATCCCAACATCCAAATTTAATCACGGTGTTGCGGGTTTCATCTTGGCTGAATTCCCGGGTTTCTCTTCAGCCGACCCGTCACCGTGGCATTTGCACAAACATCAAGGAGAGAAGACATGACAGCAAAGATTATCTGGTCAGAAATTGATGAAGCGCCGGCATTGGCAACCTATGCCTTCCTGCCGGTCGTGCAGGCTTTCACCAAGGGTACCGGCATCGAGGTCGAAACCAAGGACATTTCCCTGTCCGGGCGCATTATCGCCAACTTCCCCGACAAGCTGACGGAAGACCAAAAAATTTCCGACTACCTGGCGGAACTGGGCGACCTGGTCAAGACCCCCGAAGCCAACGTTATTAAACTGCCGAACATCAGCGCCTCGATTCCGCAGCTGCAGGATGCCATCAAGGAACTGCAGGAGAAGGGCTACGACATCCCCAGCTACCCCGAAGAAGCGACCACCCCGGCAGAGAAGGAACTGCAGGCGCGCTTCGCCAAATGTCTCGGTTCGGCCGTCAACCCGGTGTTGCGTGAAGGGAACTCGGATCGCCGCGCTGCCGCTTCCGTCAAAAAATTCGCCCAGAAGAACCCCCACCGCATGATGCAGGACTGGCCGGCTCCGGGCACCTCGAAGTGCCGCGTCGCCCACATGGATGGCGGCGACTTCTACGAAACCGAGAAGTCTGTCACCATGGAGAAGGCCGACACCGTCAAGATCCAGTTCGTTGACGCATCTGGCACCGCAACCGACATGAAGGACGTCGCCCTGCAGGCCGGCGAGGTGTTCGACAGCTCGGTGATGAAGGTTGCCGAACTGCAAAAATTCTACGCTGAGACCGCGCAAGAGGCCAAAGAGAAGGGTGTGCTTCTCTCCCTGCACCTCAAGGCGACCATGATGAAGATCTCTGATCCGATCATGTTCGGCCACTGTGTCAAGGTCTACTTCAAGGACGCCCTCGTGAAGCATGCCGACTCCCTGAAGTCGATCGGCGCCAGCCCGAATTACGGCATGGGCGACATCCTCGCCAAGCTCGCCAAGCTTCCGGCTGACAAGAAGGCCGAAATTGAAGCCGACATTGCCAAGTGTTACGAGACCGGCCCGGCCCTGGCCATGGTCGATTCCCGCAAGAACATCACCAACCTGCATGTGCCGAACGACGTGATCGTCGACGCCTCGATGCCGAACGTTGTCCGTGACGGCGGCCGGATGTGGAATCTGCAGGACGAGCTGCAGGACACCATCGCCATGGTTCCTGACCGCTGCTATGCCACCATGTACCGTGAGATCGTTGAAGATGCCAACAAAAACGGCCAGTTCAACCCGGCCACCATGGGCAGCGTCGCCAACGTCGGCCTGATGGCACAGAAGGCCGAAGAGTACGGCTCCCACGACAAGACCTTCGAAGCCCCGTCCAACGGCAAATTCCAGGTGGTCAATTCGGCTGGCGAAGTCTTGATGGAACAACCGGTCAGCACCGGCGACATCTACCGCTCCAGTCAGGCCAAAGACACCCCGATCAAAGACTGGGTCAAGCTGGCGGTCAACCGCGCCAAAGACTCTGGTGAGCCGGCCATCTTCTGGCTCGATGAGAAACGCGGCCACGACGCACAGATCATCAAGAAGGTCAACAAGTACCTCCCGGAATTCGACACCACCGGGCTTGACATCCGCATCATGGCCCCGGTCGAAGCGATGAAATTTTCCCTCGAGCGGGTCCGCAAAGGTCTGAACACCATCTCGGTGACCGGCAACGTCCTCCGAGACTACCTGACCGACCTCTTCCCGATCCTTGAACTCGGCACCTCCGCCCGCATGCTCTCCATCGTGCCGTTGCTGGCCGGTGGCGGCCTGTTCGAGACCGGCGCCGGCGGCTCGGCTCCGAAGCATGTCCAGCAGCTCCTCAAGGAGGGTCACATCCGCTGGGATTCCCTCGGTGAGTATTGCGCTCTGGTCCCGTCCCTGGAACTGGTCGCCAAGAATTTCGACAACAACAAGGCCGCCGTCCTGGCTGAAACCCTCGACGCAGCGATCGGTAGCTATCTCGAAAATCAGAAACTTCCGTCACGGAAAGTTAAAGAGATTGACAACCGCGGCAGCAGCTTCTGGCTTTCGGTCTACTGGGCCCAGGCCCTGGCCGCCCAGGACAAGGACGCCGAGTTGAAGGCACGCTTCGCCCAGGTCGCCCAGCAACTGAGCGACAATGCAGCCAAGATCGACCAGGAGTTGATAGACTGCCAGGGCGAGCCGGTCGATGTCGGCGGTTACTTCCGCCCCGATCCGGCCAAGGCCGCCGCGGCCATGCGTCCGAGTGCGACCTACAACGCGATTATCGACGCGATGTAAGCCTGTCCTGACAATCGGTTCAGCAACACCTCGAAAAGCCCGCCTTCCGGCGGGCTTTTCTTTTTTCATCGATCGCCCCTTCATCCAGATATTTCAGGAATAACGACCGGCTTTCAGCTCTCGATCGACACATCTGACCCCCTATTGATCAGCACGGTAAAAGACCATGAGCCACCCACGTCTCCGGGCAAAATGTAGATAAATGTTTGACAGTTCGCAAAGGTCTTGACAGCCAAATTTTGTTTGTATACTGTATACACGCCTCTTTGATATGTGGCACTGAATTCCAAACGTGGTTTTAACCGTGCCGGCCGGACCGGGCCGGTGACATTATCCAATTCAAAGGAGAGAGAGAATGGCTAGACCGAAAATTGCTTTGATCGGTGGTGGACAGATTGGTGGTGTGCTGGCCCAGCTCGCGGCACTGCGCGAACTCGGCGACGTGGTGTTGTTCGACATCGTTGAAGGTATGCCGCAAGGCAAGATGCTCGACATCGCCGAAGCCTCCCCGGTTGACGGCTTCGACGTCGAAATGACCGGCACCAATGACTACAAAGACATCGCTGGCGCCAATGTCGTCATCGTCACCGCCGGCCTGCCGCGCAAGCCGGGAATGAGCCGCGACGACCTGATCGAGGTCAACTCCAAGATCATGACCTCCGTCGCCGAAGGTATCCGCGACAACGCTCCTGACGCGTTCGTCATCGTCATCTCCAATCCCCTCGACGCCATGGTCACCCTCTGCCGCAAGGTCACCGGTTTCCCGTCCGAGCGCGTCATGGGTCAGGCCGGTGTCCTCGACTCGGCCCGTTTCGAATCCTTCATCGCTTGGGAGCTCGGCGTCTCCGTCAAGGACGTCACCGCAATGACTCTCGGTGGCCACGGCGACACCATGGTCCCGCTGGTTCGCTATGCCAGCGTCAAGGGTATCCCGGTCATGGAACTGCTCGAGAACAAGTATGGCAGCGCCGAGAAAGCCAAGGAAGTGATGGCCGCCATGGTCAAGCGGACCCAGGGTGCCGGTGGCGAAGTTGTCGCCCTGCTGAAAACCGGCAGCGCCTTCTACAGCCCGGCTTCCTCCGCCATCGCCATGGCCGAGTCGATCCTCAAGGACCAGAAGCGGGTCCTGCCGACCTGTGCCCTGCTCAAGGGTGAGTTCGGCGTCGACGGCTACTACGTCGGTGTCCCGGCCGTCCTCGGTGCCGGCGGCGTGGAAAAGATCATCGAGTTCAAACTCGATGCCGAAGAGCAGGCCCTGATGGACAATTCCGTCAACGCAGTCAAGAGCCTGGTCGACAGCCTCGGCCTGTAAGGAATGACTTGATCAAGTGCCAAGGAGAAGGGCAATGGCGACATTGCCCTTCTTTCTTTTATTCTCCGCCCCACTTCTTCAACCTGGATGAACAATCTTTTCACCCCGGCTGAAACCCCAGATGGCGTAAACAATATCCTTGGCACAAAATCGCCACCTATGGTAGGATTCCGCCGTTTTCACAAACCGTGACAAACGGTAAATTCGACAAAGGAGACTAACGGTAATGAGCAAGGCTAAAGGAGAAGTCGAGATCATTGAGAAGTATTGCAAGGGCTGCAATATCTGTGTTGAATTCTGCCCGACCAAGGTTCTCGAAATGGATCTCTTCGTTGTCAAGGCCGCTAAGCCAGAAGCCTGCATCGCTTGCATGCAATGCGAACTGCGCTGCCCCGACTTTGCCATCAAAGTTAATAAAATTGCCTAACACAATAGAGGAGGAAGGTTAACGTGGCCAAGAAAGTTGCACTCCTTCAGGGGAACGAAGCCTGCGCCCACGGGGCGCTTTATGCCGGCTGTTCCTTCTTCGGCGGGTACCCGATTACACCCTCGACCGAAGTTGCGGAAGTCCTATCCGGCGAACTGCCGAAAATTGGTGGAAAATTCATTCAGATGGAAGACGAAATCGGCGCCATGGCCTCCGTTATCGGAGCCTCGCTGACCGGTGCCAAGGCGCTGACCGCGACCTCCGGCCCCGGCGTTTCCCTTAAGCAGGAGTTGATCGGCTATGCCTGCATCGCCGAAACTCCCTGCGTTATCATCAACGTCATGCGTGGCGGCCCGTCTACCGGGATGCCGACCGGCCCCGGCCAGTCCGACGTCATGCAGGCCATGTGGGGTACCCACGGCGATCATGCCGCCATCGCACTCGTCCCGGCCTCCTGCCAGGAAATCTTCAGTGAAACGGTGCGCGCATTCAACCTGGCCGAGAAATATCGTATGCCGGTCCAGGTGCTGTACGATGAGATCGTCGGCCACATGCGTGAGCCGGTCGAGTTCCCCGAACCGGGCGAACTCGAAGTTATCGACCGGACCGCCCCGAGTGTCGGCCCGGAAGCCTACAAACCGTACGACACCTCCTTCGGGGATGTCCCGCCGCTGGCCGCTTTCGGCTCCGGCTACAAATACCACGTCACAGGCCTGAACAAGGCGGAAGACGGCTTCCCGACCACCAAGGCCGATCTGGTTGACGCTGAAGAGCGCCGGCAGATCTCCAAGGTCAAGAATCCGACCGCCCTGGCCGACATCGAGAGCAACGAGGAGTACCTGACCGAAGACGCCGAGGTGATTATCTGGGCTTACGGTTCGACAGCCCGCTCCTCACGCTACGCGGTCAACGAACTGCGCAAGGAAGGGATCAAGGCCGGCCTGTTCCGTCCGATCACCCTCTGGCCGTTCCCGGAGAAGCGGACCGCCGAACTCGCCAAGCAGGCGAAAGCTATTGTCGTCCCCGAGATGAACCTCGGTCAGATGATTTTGGAAGTCGAGCGTGTGGCAATGGGTGCTTGCAAAATTGCCGGCGTTCACCGGGTCGACGGTGAGCCGATCAATCCTGGCCAGATCATTGCCCAGGTTAAGGAGGTGCTGTAATGGCTTACGATTATGATAAATCGATCCGTCCCGGCAAGCTGCCGCATATCTGGTGCCCCGGCTGCGGTCACGGTATCGTCATGAAAGGCCTGATCCGGGCCATGGACACCTGCGAACTCGACCGCGACAATACCGCGATCGTCTCCGGGATCGGCTGCGCCAGCCGCCTTCCCGGCTATCTCGATGCCTGCACCCTGCACACCGCTCACGGTCGTGCCGCCGCTTTCGCCACCGGCGTTAAGATGGCCAAGCCGGAGATGAACGTGATCGTCTGCGGCGGTGACGGTGACGGGACCGCCATCGGCGGTAACCACTTCATCCATGCCTGCCGCCGTAACATCGACATGACCTATGTCATCATGAACAACTACATCTACGGCATGACCGGCGGCCAGTTCTCCCCCTGCACACCGACCGGGGACAAGGCCTCGACCACGCCGTACGGCAACCCTGATCCGATTTTCGACATCAGCAAGCTTGCCATTGGCGCTGGTGCCACGTTCGTCGCCCGGACCACCGCGTTCCACGCCACCCAGATCGACAAGCTGATCACCGAAGGGATCAAGCACAAGGGGTTAGCGGTTATCGAGGTTCTCGACGACTGCCCGACCACTTACGGCCGGCGCAACAAGTTCCGTAGCGTCGTCGACATGATGAAGCGCCTTAAGGACATCTCCGTTCCGGTTGCCGCCGCATCCAAGATGACGGCCGAGCAGCTCGAAGGCAAGACCCTGACCGGCATCCTCCACCAGGAAGACAAGCCGGAATACACTGCTATGTACAAAGAGGTTATCAAACGCGCCGGCGGCGCGGCCTAATCAACGGAAAGGGAGACGAGAAACATGGCTGAACGTTATGAAATTCGGTTTTCCGGCGCCGGTGGTCAGGGCCTGATCACCGCCGGAATCATCCTGGCCGAAGCGGCCAGCATCATCGAAGGAAAACAAGCTGTCCAGTCCCAGAGTTACGGACCGGAAGCCCGTGGTGGTGCCTCCAAGTCGGAGGTTATCATCTCGGACGCCCCGATCGACTACCCGAAAGCGACCGTCGTCGACGCCTGCCTGGCGATGACCCAGGAAGCGGCAGACAAGTATGCCGTCGGCATCAAAGATGGCGGTGTGTTGCTGCTTGACGACGACATGGTTCCGAACACGCCGGAAGGGGACTACAAAGTCATCCGCATCCCGATCATGCGGACGGCCAAGGAAGAAATCGGCCGCGAAATCGTCGCCAACGTGGTCGCCCTCGGCGCCATGATTGCGCTGACCGACGTTGTGTCCCGAGAGGCCGGCGAAACTGCCGTGCTGAACAAAGTTCCGGAGGCGTTCAAGGATCTGAACAAGAAAGCCTTCAATCTCGGTTTTGAGAAGGTCAAGAAACTGATGAACTGATCGGTTTTCTTTGTTGAATCAAAAAGCCCGGGGCATCTGCCCCGGGCTTTTTTTATACCCTTTGAATACAACCCGATAGAGGCGTTGCATGCAACGTCTCTACAATTGATGACAAAATTTTACCCGAATTCGGCTACGAACTTTTCGGCGCGGGCGACATCTTCCTTGCTGCCGATAAAAATTGGCTCGCGGTGGTCGATCCCTTCCGGCTCGATGTCGAGAATCCGCTGCCGACCGTTCGACGCCGCCCCTCCGGCCTGCTCAATCAGAAAAGCCATCGGATTCAATTCGTACAGCAACCGCAATTTCCCCCGCGGCGCATTTTTAAGATGAGGGTACATGAACAAACCCTGCCCCTTGATCAGCACCTGATTGATGTCGGGCACGAATCCGCCCGAATACCTCAGTTTGGAGCCCTTCTCTTCCAGATAAGAGACGAACTTCTCAACGCCCGGCGTGTACTGATTTCTCTGACCGCCCGGTGAGTAGATTGTCCCGCTTGGTGCCATCTGCACGTTCTCCTGCACCAGGGTGTACTCCATCAGGGCGTTCATGGCGAACTCGTGCACTCCGTTTCCGGTCGAATAGACCAGGGTGCAGCGCGGACCGTACAGAATGTAGAGCGCCGCGACCAGTTTATTCCCTGCAGAGAGAGGCTCCTGCCCTTCGTAGATTCCGACGATGGTGCCAACCGCCAGGTTGACATCAACCAGGGATGACCCATCCAGCGGATCGTAGACAATGGAGTATTTTCCGTCGGGGTTGACACAGATCACTTCGTCAATCTCCTCGGAGGCGATTTTCGCCACAACGCCGGAGTACTTCATCCGTTTCTGAAGTATCCGGTCGGAGAGGACATCGAGTGCCAGTTGGGTCTCGCCGTAGAGGTTGGAGGTACCGGCAACGCCGAGTTCACCTGTCCTGATGGAATGAATGACATAACGTGAAGCGGTCGCCAACTCACAGATAACACGGGTCAGGTCGCGATCCTCATCCCTCTCACGCAGATGACGTCGCAAATCTTTTTGAAAAGGGGTCGTACCTGCTTCACCAATCATCACTGCCTGTCTCCTTTACGAATTCATTACCTAGCTGAATCGACTCTGGCTCAACATCTCTACCCAAATAATCGGCGACAGTGTAAGACATCCACATCCTTGCGACAAGCCTGAATCGGGAAAACATATATATTCGACAACGAAACAAAGTCTTGACGGCAACTGCCGTGATGTTATTCTTCGAAAATATCTATGAACCAATTCAGAAGGAGGAAACATGGACGAGAACAAGCAGGAAAAAGAGCAGAAACAAGAGGAGACAGAACCACAACAGGTCTCTGCTGAAGAGAACGCGACCGAGGAAGAACGCGGGGCAACCGAAAAAATCTGGGACGCGACCCTCAAGACCTGGAGTTCGGCCACTTTCAGGGCCAATCAATATAGACGGGTCGTGCAGAAAAAAATCGACCTGACCTCGATCCACAAAAAAATCGCGGCCGCACACTCCGACCTCGGCAACGCCATCGACAATTTGCGCCAGGGTGATGAATCATCCATTCTCGAGCATCAGGACGTCGTCGAAATCTTCCAGAAACTCGACAGCCTCCG
Source organism: Desulfuromonas sp. (assembly GCA_002868905.1). Lineage (GTDB taxonomy): Bacteria > Desulfobacterota > Desulfuromonadia > Desulfuromonadales > Geothermobacteraceae > BM304. The sequence continues at coordinate 5,499 of PKUA01000001.1, read as the reverse complement.
AACTGCTGCGGCCACCCTGGAGGAGGAGATCGTCGCAATCAAGGCTGAACTTCCCCCCGAGGAACCGGAAGAGGGACAAGACTGATTTTCCCGCCATGTTGAACCACAAGAAAGGGCCCCGCAGGGCCCTTTCAACGTTTCTATTCAGTTGTCAGCGCTTGTGTTTTCGGGAACGGTTGATACTGTGTAGATGCTGGTCCTTGAATTCACGATCCCACCGGCGCATCTCCTCCTGAACGGTCACCTCCGCATCATTGAGTGCGGCAGAGTGACGTTCCATGATGTCCAGTGCCTGGTCGATCCGGGAGAGTTCCTGTCTGAGATCAGTTTCACCTTCTTGTGACATACCATCGTACATCTCAGTCATGCGTCCTCCTCACTGCGGTTGGTCCCCGAACCGAAACGATGCCGGCGAACAACGCCCGGCCGGGAAGGTTACCCCTCAAGTATAGGGGTTTGACAGGGCAAGGCAACAGTCATTTTCAGTCAAATATCATGTTTGAACGGAGCGCATCGCGTAGCAGACGGTCGGGAGTCAGTTCCGCCCCGGCATAAACGTCTGAAAGCACTTGCTGTATTCCCTTTCCCTCACCCAACTGTCGCAGGACTTCGGGAATTTGATACCACCCGAAATTTTCTATCAGGAAGCGGGTCATCGCATATCCCTGCTCGTAAGCGAGACGAACCCGTCGCGGATCCCCGCCCCTGAATGCCGTCTCGAGGTCTTGAATCGCAAGTAAGCTGCCTGACTTGCTCGCCTCGGCCAGGACGGCCAAAGGGGGAGCGTGGAAACGCCTTTCCGCATACATCGCCAGTCCTTCGCTGAGCCAGTGCGGCACCATGCCGCGACTCAATTGCCGGATGAGAACATGGCTGAATTCGTGATAGAGAAGCCGCTTTAAAGGTGCCTCGACCCGCTGCAAGCCGCCAAGCGGGATGCGAATCTTGCCGTCATAGAGTCCGGCCACCCACTCGGGAGCCGAAGTCACGGCCGAAAAATCGCGGTTGCCGTAGAGAATAACCGGTATCTTGAAGGTCGGATAAAGATTGTATTCCGAACCGAGCTCGGCGTAGGCCGCCTCCAGGTGATCAAGAACCGCGCTGCCGAGATCCTCGTTCGCCTCCCCCTCGTAGTGAACCTCGAAGCTGGCGCTCAACTCGCTTTCCATGCGCAATGCGAGGGAAGCCTCCCGCCTGGCCTGGTTTATACGTTGTTGCAGTTTTGTATTGTCGGGCTGGAGTTAAAGCGCTTTTTGCAAACTGGCAATGGCTTCATCGTAGCGACCGAGCCCGTCGAAAACTGCCGCCAGACCCTCCCAGGCTCCGGCATTGTCAGGCTGAAGCGCAACAAGCTCCTGCAAGGCGACCTCAGCAGACTCGAAATCCCGTTGTTGGAACATGACACGGCCCTGTAACCAAAGAACCCTCGGTTCATCCATCCCAAGATCATCAAGCTCGTCGAGGACCTCAGCAGCTTCGTCAAAGCGCCCTTGCTGCAGAAAGCTTTCACCGGTCATGAGTAAAGCGGCTACCAGGTTCCCTTGCAGAACAGGATTGCCCCGATCAACCTCGAGCCCCTGACGAAAGAAATCCGCTGCAGACTCAGCATCACCCTCCTTCATGGCTTCGAGCCCTTGCCGGCTCTGTTCCAGGGCGAGCGGCTGGGCAATACACAAACTACCCGTGAAAGCGATCAGGCAGCAAACCAGAAATCCTGACATCAGGTGTGAATTGCGACCGTTCATTCAGCGGAGGTGGCCGTTGCTCCACGGGAGAGGAGTTCAAGCATGGTGTCGTGAATCTGGCCGTTGGAGGCGAGGGTTTCGGTTCCGTAAATATCGCACGGGGTCCCTTTGAAGTCGGTGACGGTACCCCCCGCCTCCTCCACCAGGAGTTTACCGGCGGCGACATCCCACGGCTTCAGCTTCATCTCCCAATAGCCGTCGAACCGACCGGCGGCAACGCACGCCAGATCGAGAGCGGCCGCGCCGGGACGCCGACAGGCCTGGGCTGCCTGCTGAAAGGTGATGAAATGGTCATAATTGTTCACCTCACTGATTTTGCGATCATACGGGAACCCTGTCGCAAGCAGCGATTGTTCGAGGCTGTCCACCGTTGACACTTTGATCGGTTGATCGTTCAGGAAAGCACCCTGCCCTTTCTCCGCGACGAACATTTCTCCTGATACTGGATTGTAAATAACACCGAGGACCAGTTCACCTTCCACCTCGAGAGCGATGGAGATGGCGAACCAGGGGAAACTGTGGGCAAAATTGGTGGTGCCATCTAAGGGATCGATGATCCATTTGTAGGGTGAACCTTCCGCTGCATAGGTATTTTCCTCGGCCAGGACATCGTGTCGTGGAAACGTGCTGCGAATCGCCTCGACGATCGTCTGCTCGCTGTTCCTGTCGGCTTCGGTGACCAGCCCGCCAAGATGTTTTTCCTCGATCTGGGTCAATCGGCCGAAATGCTGCATCAGGACCTCTCCCCCAGCCTGGGCAGCCTGAATCGCGATCACTCTCATCCTTCACCTCCGACCGTCTGATGCCCTGTCTCCCGGGTGTCGCACCACAACAACGTGGCACCGATGACCCCGAGAGGGATGCAGAAAAACTGCAGGAACGGTATGGCCAGCAGGCAGAGCACTCCGACCCCGAAACCGAAATTGAGGAATTTGCGCTGCAACAGGTAGCGGCGCTGTTGGCGGAACCCTTCCCCTTTACGACTGAATACGAAGCCGGAATACTCGACCGCCAGGAAAAACACCGTAAACAAAAACGACAGGACCGAATAGATCAGGGTGCCGATTCCGGGGATCAGATTGAGCAGCAGCAGCAACAACATCCCGACCACGAAAACGGCCATTTTCTTGGCCTCTTCGAAGAGGATTTTCCCGGTCGCCGCGAACGAGAAGGGGATTCCCTCTGCCGTGCCAAGTTTGACCTCTTCAGTCCGCTCCGAAAGCAGGTCGTTGAACGGAGAGGCGATCAGCAGGCCGACAACCGTAAACGTGAAGAAAACCAGAACCGCTGTCAGTGCGATCGCGACAACCCAGAGCAGGTAATACAGGATCACCCAATACCACGCCTCCCCGCTCGGTATCATCGCCACGATCTTGTCGTTGAAGAAATCGAGACCGAACCAGACCGAGAGACTGAAAATGACCAGGTTGATCAGAAAAGGGACGACAACGTATTTCCAGAGCCTCGGACTGCGCAACAGGAAACGGCCACCTCGAAAAGGGTAGAGAAAGCCACGACTGAAATTACTGATCGGATTGTCACGCAACAAATCATGCATGGGGTAAAACCTTCATCCCTTCGGGAACATCCTGCCACAATCGGCGACCACACTCAACCGACGGCAGGAGTTTTCCGGTTACTCTGAATCGAAGATTAGCATGGTGGGCAACTGGGCAACTTTCTGTGTAAATTCTTCGAGCGAACCGTTGTTTTTGATGATGGCATCCCAGTCATCGAATCCATCGAGGGAGGTTTCACTGGCATGACTCCCCGCACCGTTAAACCCCGGTCGTTCGATCTTGACAAATCGCCCTCCGTGGGCGCGAATGACCTGCAGTTCATTGATGAAGCGGACATCGTCAACCAAAATGTGCATCCGTTCGAGATCAAGACCGCTAACCTTGCGGTCCCATGCCTTGGTCCAGTAGTCCGGATCTGCGGCCCGGCGATACTCGGTCCCCCACCACTGCAGGATTCGCCGCACGGTAATCGCCGTTTGGCCGGTGCGATACTGGATGTCGCAGTGTTCTGCCATGAATCCGTCCCACAGCGGACATTCATTTTTGGCACCCGCCTGGTCAATGTAGAAAACCCGGACCTTATCTTCCTGGGAGCCGTAAACCAACGGAACATGCTCCTCCGCGCCTATGGCACGCAGAAACCCCTCAACTTCCTCACGCAGAACCTGCGCCATCGGAATGATATGCGTCTCTCGATCAAGCAATGGCGCCAGATGTTTTGCGGCCGTGGTTTTTCCCGACGCCGCCTTACCTGCAAACCCAAGAATCATAGTTCCTCGCTTCGATCCTGAATTGGAAACTCAAGTGTTGAATCTTACTGGATTCCCAGCTTTGCTTCAATCAGGAATTCTCCCCGCCGACAAAAGGATGCTGTCGCCGCCTGAAGTTTGAGCATTTCACCAAACTGGTCTACTATAATATGAACTTGGGAGGAAGCCATGAGGTCCCGTCACCTGAAAATGATCCTGCTGCCGCTTGGAATCGTGATCCTGCTCCCTTTATTCCTGGCCAACTGCGGAGGAGGCAGGGATTGGCGCACGGCAAGCCGTGAACCCGCCGGCATCGCCCCCGACCCTAAAACCACCCAGGAAGCGGTTCTGCAGGTCTACGGAGCTTCTGCCTGGGGATGGCGCGGCTGGTTCGCCATCCATACATGGATTGCCGCCAAGCCGACCGGGGCCAGCCAATACACCGTTTACGAAGTGGTTGGCTGGCGCGCCCGCCGCGGCCTGCCGGTCCTGCGAATCGCCGAAGATCATCCCGACCGCTTCTGGTTCGGGGAGAAACCGGAGCTCCTCAAGGAGTACCGTGGAACAGGAGTCGATGATTTGATCCGTTCCATCCATCAGGCCGCCGAGGATTATCCGTGGAAGGAGAAGTACAAGGTTTTCCCCGGCCCGAACAGCAACACCTTCACCGCCTGGGTTCTGCAACAGGTCCCCGCAATCGATGTCGAGCTCCCTTTCTCGGCAATCGGCAGCGGCTACCGGAATTGATCACAGGCAACCACGGCGGCAAGGGATGGCACCTGAAGTCACCAAAATGACTGGACGAAAGCCGATTTTCCGCTAAACTTTTCTTAAACCTGAACCGGAGACCTGCAATCTCGCATCCACCAGCAACTGCCAGGTTCAGGTTATAAAAAAGGAGGCCTAAATGACCGAATTCAGCTGCGAAAACCCCGAAGAACATTGTGATCTGCACGCCTGTCAACTCACGGCGAAGGAGAGGAACCCCGAAGTCGATAAAATGTTTGAAAACCCCCGTTTCAGCTGTACCAACTGTGGCGTCAAGGTGCATGATGCAGCGAACGTTTGTAGTCCCAAACCGCTCTGACATCCCGCTGTAACCCCTCCGGGCGTGACACTGATGAATGTCGCGCCCGGAGTACCCACCTCCCTGAAATTCCGCGTCTCTCACCTGCCGACTGTTCCATTCCGCAACATTGAGCCATGCTCCCGTCGAGGTCTATCCGCCATGCGGGCAAGCGCCTGCAGAAACTGCTATAATTGATGAAAAAGGAGTCAAGAGATGAGAAAGATGGTTATCGGCACTCTTTCCATCGTCCTGGTTTCATTTTTAGCCGGCTGTTATTATCCGGCCAGTTACGGTGGAGCTGTCTATTATGATGAGGGTCCGTATTACGCAGGGTCTTCATATCGAGAGTACTACTATACCCCGTTCTACGATCCGTATGACTACCCCCTCAGCGTCAGGACCTCCATCTCCTATAC
>PKUA01000004.1 GCA_002868905.1 Desulfuromonas sp. | reverse complement strand
GTTCCCTTGAGCAATTTCATCGGCAATATTTGCTGTCTCTTCAAGGTTGTTAGACATCTCATCGAGCGCATTGCCGAGCTGCCCAACCTCATCCTTCTGCTGAAGATTCAATCTCTGAGAAAAGTCGCCCTTTGCAATTAGCGAGGCCAGGTTAACAGCTCTGGTAACCGGACGTACGATCCCATTGGCCATCCCCAATCCGACGGCAATCCCAACCAATGTCATCAATATGGCAACCCCTGCAATCCAGAGAGCCATTGTTTCAAGTAAACCGGCGACACGTTTCTGTGACGCCATGAAATCTTCCTTGAGAAAGTCAGAGACAATGACCCAGTCCCACGGTTTGTAGTAACTTACGGCCAGAACCCGGTGAGCGACGTCGCCATTATTCTTGTTTATCGTGTATTCGAAGAACTTGACGGGGATGTCTTTGCCTTGGTAGGCGTCCATTTGAAGAGCTGCGGCAACAATTTCCTCGCCATAGTTCTTCCCTTCTGCGTCTTTTTCTTCGAGAACACTTGTCCCTTCAAGAGAGGACTCCCGGGAGAGGATGTAACGTCCTCGATCTCGACCTTTGGCGCCGAGGATCGTGACACTCCCTGAATTTCCAATCGACATGCTTTTAATACCAGAACGGAGGCTTGCCACATTCTCCTGCTTAATGCCGACGTACAAAACCCCCGCTATTTCCCCCCCGTTGTCCAATATCGGTTCGTAAGCGGTCACATACCAAGCGTTGACGACAAAAGCTCTTCCGTAGAAGGTCTCGCCACGCATGATCGTGTCAATCACCGGATTTGGAGAACCATCGGGATTGACACGCGGTATATAGGTTCCGATAGCACGGGTTCCGTCCAGCTTTTCTACGTTTGTTGCTACTCGCAACATATCCCCTGCATCGTTCATCCTCTGGAATATAGTGCTGGTCGCCCCCGTCAGACGCATGATCTCATCAACGACAGGCGTCGATACTTTGATATTTTCGTTTTTCCCAAGCCACTGCTCGCCAACAATCATCTTTGGCAAATCTATCGCGATCTGATTCTTTGTATACTGATTAACAGCATTCCATTTCACGGCATCTATTTCATCAACACTTAATTCACCTTGTCGAATAAAAACATCTCGCGCGGCCACCAATGCAAACTTCATCGACTGTTCGAGAGACTCCTGCATGGCTCCCAGCATGAGGTAAACATCTTCTGTGGCTTTACTCGCCTGAAGCCTGACAAGTTGGTCGATTTCTTCGCCGACGGACTCCTGAACATGACCCTTTTGATTAAAGGTCATGGCCAGAACGATGATGATCGTTACGAGTAACGGCAAAACAGTAATGAGAATGATTTTGTTTTTTAACTTCATAGTTTTCCTTTGGATCAAAGTAAAATCCAGCGCCCTTCGATCACCAAAACGAGTTCAGTATTGTTCGACTATCTCAACGGGACATTCATTCCTGCGACTGACCCCTTGTGGTCCAACGTTTTTACCGATTACTAGAGGCCGAAGATTACTTGCCAATGGCAAGTCTTCCGCCTTTATCTATCCCTGCGTGTAGAGACTGGCTCCCAACGAACACATCGCATAAATTGCATCAATCCCTGCGCTGAAACCAATTATCAAATTCCATACCAACCCTGCCGATCTCAACAAAACCTCGTATTTTCGGCATATCAGGTGCCAAACCGGGGAAACAAAGTAAACATTCAATCGAATTCAGAAGTTTCCACCTCAAAACAATATTCAGGTAACTAACCGTAATCTTTCATTTTTCAGAAAAATAACAAAGGTTATAAAAATACAAAAGTTACACCTGTTACATTCAACTCTATCCTATTGGGAAAACCAGGCATGCATGATCTTTGATGTCTCGGCTGATCGCCGCGGATTGACATCGGGGCACGAGCATTAATGGTTTCTTATTAGGGGGGCACGTGTCGGGACAACTGTGCCTGTGAAAAGAAGAAATGTTTCAACAGAAAAGAACTGGGAACGACCCAAAGAAAAAAACACCCTCTCCAACCGACTCGACGCCGAATGAAATCGACCTCTCTCTCGTCTGGACACATCCTGCCGGCCCGAATTCAGGGTCGATCTACCTGCCGGCCAAACCCATCAGTGAGGCAAGTTGCGCCGCGGGCCGCTCCCGGACCTTGCGCCCGTCATGATAAAAGGAGACCAGTTCCAGGGCGTTTTCGGCGAAAATCCCCTGGGCCACATCGTCGGGCGAAATGGTCAATCGACCGAAAGACTCATGCACCGACCAGTCGATGCCGTGGTAGGCGAGATAGATCAACTTGGAACAATAAACCCGGTCGAGGGATTCGACGTCGAAGCTGAAATCGTAATCTTTGCCGACCTGGCGTAGCGCCTGCAGGATGATCTGCCGGCGGTTGTCGCTCGACAGGCCGGGGCGACGCAGGACGCCGACACTGTCAATATTGAGGAAGCTTTCCAGGGGATTAATTTCCACCCCGGAGCGGAGCGCCTCGACCACCGATCGACCCTGCCGGATCTCCTGCCGATGAGAGCGGACGAGGGGATGGTCCCAGAGGCCGAGGTCCCGTAGCTCCTGCTCCGAACCAATCCAGATCGCGGCATGCCCCCAGTACCCTGGAATCAGCTTGTCGGTCAGCCGAAAAGGAGTCTTCTCCAGCAGGATATCACCCGGTTCGAGGGTCGTCGTCAGATCGGTCTGGACCTCCCGGCGCTGAAACAGCTTCCCCTTACGCGTCTCCACCAGACCGACGGCATTGCCGAACAGCATACTGAACAGGCTGACTCCCTCATGCTCCAGGGTCACCAGGGAATCGCTGGTCAAGTTCTCCAACACCCCGAGCTTGCGGGCAATGACATGCAAGGGTGACCACTCGCGAACCATATCGTAAGAGGGGCTCTGGTTGATGAGAATATCCAGGTACGAGTTGACCCGCATCGTCTCGTTGTTGGCCAGTGCCGCCTCGTAAAACCGCATGGCCCGCCGGACCCTGGCCCGCTTGGTGGCGGAATTGTAACTGATTGAGACCTTGAGCAGCTCCGACTTCCCAACCTGGTAGCCCTGATCTCCCTGATTGAGCAGTTTACGCAACTTGTCATCACCCTCGAACAGGGTAAAAGTTAACAGTTAGTTGTCGTACATCACCAGAGCTGCGGCGAGCGACAGCATGATCCCTTCGAGCCGACTCTCCGGGGTCAGGCCGGCCATTGCGAGCTCATCGTCGTTCAGGGTAAGCCAGCATTCATGGGCTTCCGCCACTGCCATCAACCGCTTGCGCAAGTCGAGATGAATCACCAGGCCCTGGCTCAGAAGGTCGAGGTCCTGCCCGGAGAGAGGCTCTTCGATTTCGGCCTTGTGCTGCAACTCCCGGCCAGCCTTGATGGTGACGGCCCGTAATGTCAGCGCTTCTTCTGCCAGCTGCTGAAATTGTCGGACCTCCTCTTGCAGGAAGGATCTTTCGTGGTGCCGGTCGAGATGCTGCAGACACGCCCCGGAGTTGACCGGAACGACCAGGAGCGGATCGGTTTCTGCGGCAGCCAACGGGGCGCCGCAGAGAACGAATACCAGCAGTAAGGTGGCGATGAATCGACCCTGAACCGACGTGGCGAATCTCAACATCCTTCTCCTCCACAGAGATCGATCGGCTGACGTTGGGCAGCAGAGTGACCGAGCAACTCTTCAGCCAGTTTTTTCAAAGCTCGCAAATCCAGCTTACCACTCCCGAGCAACGGGAGCCGCTCGAGCGGGATGTAGCTGTCGGCCGTTGGGCGCCAGAGGTTCGGCAGATCACTGTTGTCGATAACCCGTCGAAGCCTTTCAACACCCGCGCAGCCGGAACGGTAGCATATCACAATCCTTTCCCCTTTGCGTTCATCCGGAACGGCGGTGACGGCGACCTCCGGTTCGTCCCCACCGAGTTCCCGTTGCAGCAATTCCTCCAGCGCACCGTGGGAAACCATCTCCCCGGCGATCTTGCTGAAACGGGCGAGACGCCCTGAAATACGGAGGAACCCGTGACGATCGAGGCTGCCAATATCGCCGGTTTCGTACCAGCCATCCTTGAGCACCCCTGCCGTTTTTTCTGCGTTATTCAGGTAGCCGAGCATCACGTTCGACCCGCGAACCTGGATCATGCCGGACTGATCGGCACCGAGCAACGCACCGCTTTCCGGATCGACAATCCGGACCGCGATTCCCGGCAACGGACGACCGACGCTACCCGGAACGGTACCGATCTGCCGAACCCGGCCGACTTCGACGTCCGGCAGGTTGATGGCGGCAACTGGCGAGAGCTCGGTGGCACCGTACCCTTCCAATGGTGCGAGACCGAACTTCTCCTGAAACTTCTCGGCCAACCGGCTGCTGAGCTTCTCAGCTCCGGTCACGACGACCTGGAGCGACTCGAAATCGGCTGCATTGGCCCTTCGCAGGTAAGACCCGAGGAACGTCGGTGTCGCCAGCAGGAAGGTCGCCTTCTCATCCCGCACCGTCGTCACCACTCCACGGGCGTCAAGCGGGTTGGGGTGGTAAACGGCCGAGAAACCTGAGAGCAACGGAAACCAGAGGGTTCCGGTAAATCCGAAGCTGTGGAACAACGGCAGCACACCACACATTTTATGCGAACGGCCGACCGAGAAAACCGTGTTGAGAGCGTCGACATTCGACACCACGTTGAAGTGACTCAACATCACGCCTTTCGGTTCGGCGGTGCTGCCGGAGGAGAAAATAATGGTCGCCACCCCGTCCGGGTCGGCTGAGACGCCTCGCAGCAGCCGGGAGGCCGGAACCAGCCGGGCACGGATTGTCGTCCGGATTTTTTCACCGGCTGTAAAGGATTCCATCATATCCTCGAGAAAGAGCCGTTTCCCCGGGAGTCCGATCATTCCGGCTTTTTGCTCAAAGCGGCGGGATGTGAAGATGGTTCCGATACCCGCTTGTTCGATGGCGGAGCGAAGACCGGACTCCCCGGCCGAGTAATTCAGGTTGATCGGAACCCGCCCATCGAGAATCACGGCGAGGTTGGCGAGCGCCCCGCCGACCGATGGCGGCAGCAGGATGCCGACGCATTTCTCTTCGCCCAATTGATCTCTCAACGTCCGTTTCAACAACAACGCGGCGACCAAACTGCGGCCGTAATTGAGACGCTGCCCGCCCGTATCCGCCAGAGCGGGGCGCGACCAGTTGCTGCGGGCCGAGGCGACGAATCGGTACGCCAGGGTCTGGCCTTTGCTCTTGCGCATGGCAGAGGCGTCAGTCGAGAGCGCCAGGACCGCATCCCGCACCTCGTGACAACGGCTATCGGCCGGGAGGGGGCGACCGAAACCGATGGTGACCCGCTCGGGCAATGCCTTGGGGAGACTTGAAAAAAGCGGCCCGTGCTTGTAGGAGAAGATGCTGCCCCAGATGCCGCCGATGTGGACCGGGATGACCGGATACTCGGTCCCCTTGACGATCCGTTCGAAACCGGGGCGGAATTCCATCAGAGTTCCATTGCGGGTCAGGGCTCCCTCGGCGAAGATGCAGACCAGGTATCCGTCGTCCAGCGCCTGCCGCGCCTGCTTAAAAGAGGTCAGCAGTTCACGCCGCCCGTCGCGGGAGGAGATCGGAATCACCCCCATGATCCGGAACAGGAAACGGTAGCGTGCCGAGTGATAAACCTCACGCTCCATCAGGAAGCGGATGCGCCGCTGCTGCGTCGCCAGCAGTAGCAGGGAATCGAGCCAGGAGACATGGTTGGCGACCAGCAGGGCTCCCCCTTCGGTCGGGACATGCTCCCGGCCACTGACTCTGACCCGGTAGACCAGTTTCATCAACACCAGGGCGACGAAACGGAGCAGGAAGTCAGGTAGAATCGCCAGGGCCAGCAGGGTCAGGGCAACCAGGAAAAGGCCGAAGCCGAGGAAGCCTGCGGCGGCCGGCAGGGCCAGCACCTCGTTGACGAGGTGGGTCAGGGCGGCAGCGAGCAATACACAACTCCACCCGAGCTGGTTCATGGCGGCCAACACCTTCCCCCGGTGGGATTCGGGAGCGCGCGCCTGAACGAAGGCATGAAGGGGAACAATGAACAATCCCCCTCCAACACCGAGCAGAACGATAGCGACAGCGGCCGCGGCGAGAGAACCGGCCAGCCCGAGTCCGGTTGCCCCCGCGCAGAGAAGAGCCGCTCCGATCGGGACCACCCCGAGCTCGACGTTTCGCCCTGAGAGACAGCCGGCAAGCAGGGACCCGCTCCCGATGCCGAAGGCCGCCAGCAGAAACAGGGCTCCGCTTTGCTCCTGATTGAGACCGAAGGTCTGGATGCCGAGCGGGATCAGGTTCAACTGGACAAAAGCGCCAACCAGCATGAACAGGGCGGCACCAGACACCGCCAGTGCCAGGTAACGGTCCCTGGCAATCAACCGAACCGCCTGCCCCAAGCCAGCGCCGCTCCCGTTATCCACAGTTTGCGGAGGCTTAACCCGGGACACGATTCTCAGGCTGGTGACGAGACCGATCACCGCAATCGCCAGACAGGCGCAACCGGCGACACGGTACTCGCCACTCAGCAACGGCAGGAGACTGGCCGAGGCCGTGCCGAGGATAATCGCCAGGTAGGTCAGCGCCTCGAGCAGGCCGTTGGCACGAGAAAGCCCTGCTTCCGGCACCAACTCGGGGATGATTCCGTACTTGGCCGGGCTGAAAAATGTGCTCTGCAGTGCCATCAGGAACAGGGTGAGGTAAAGACCGGCCGAACTTACGTTCCAGAGTGCCAGGGCACCGATCGCCATCACGACAATCTCCAGCACCTTGGTCGCCACGATCACCCGGGGTTTGGCGACACGATCGGCCAGACGGCCCGCCAGCGGAGAAAACAACAGGAACGGAACAACGAAGATAGCGCCTGCCATAGCCGAGATGCTGCCCGCCTGCTCCAGCCCCTGACTGTCGATCAATGCGTAGATCAGAATCAGCTTGAACAGATTGTCGTTCAATGCGCCGAGAAACTGGGTGGCATTAAGCCAGAAAAAGGGTCGTTTTCCTCCTGCAGTTGCCGATTGATTCATGATGATCCTCCTCGTTGGTGATGATGTACACCCATCATTAAGGCAGGCAACATGCCAATCACCCGGGCAGGATAAATACTGTTCAATATAAGCTAGTTACAAACCGTAAAGCCGTACATTCAAAACACACTCCAACTTAACACATACACACAATGCACACTCAATCGTCACCCGGTGAACAAAGTCCTTCTTCTGTGCTCCGTCCAAGACCGAGGTCTTCCCAGCGCGTAAAAACGTCTTCAGGAACCCCGAGGGCCCGTTTGAGCAAAACGTCCTTATCCCAGGGATTGGAGCAAGCGGCAATCCGCGCCACCTCGCCCAGAGAAAGTCGGAAGGGATAGTAACAGGGCGAAACCAGGGCGGTATTAATCAGCGGGAAATCGGTTCCATAGATCAGGCGATCGTGGACGTTGTGCCGCAGGAGGCGAGTGAGGAAGAAGAGCTTGTTGGCCTGGGTCAGACTCGAGATATCAGCGTAGAGTTTCGGGTAGTCCGGGAACATCCGAATCAGGCGGAGCATATTGTCTTCCCCCTCGCTCTTCCCGGTCGTCGCGGCATGAGCCGCAATCACCGTCACCCCCAGAGAGAGCGGCAGCCGAAGCCGCTGCGGGTCCCCATAATGCGGGGCGGCCCGGGAAAAGGACCGTTCGTGGCCGGCATGGGTCAGCAACGGCAGTCCGAGCTCCTGCAGCCTCCGATAAAAGGGCACCAGGCGTCGGTCGGCCGGATCAATGTGCTGAATTGCCGGCAACCATTTGAGCAACACCGCACCGTCGGCCACCACCTTCTCCAGGCGCTGCAGGGCGTCAGGCCGGTACGGATTAACGCTCGCCCCGAACAGCAGATTCGGATGCCGGGCGACCTCACCCGCCACGAACTCATTCGGCACGCAGGTGACCGTTTGCTCCAGGTCGAGCTCCCCACTTCCGTCGACGACGCCATCCAGGGCAAGGATGACCGCCTGCTTGACGGCCCGGGACTCTGCAATCAGCTTCGACACCGTCTGCACCACCAGGGCGTCGCCGTGCAGCTCAAGATCTTGCTCCCGCACGCCAAATGCCCGCAGATATATTCTGTAGCGCCAATTGCGCCGCATATGCGGAGCGACATAACACCCGCTCCCGCCGGCGCCAACCCCGGCGACGTGGACATGCATATCGACAATGGTTTTCTGCAAAAGCAGCGAATCGTTCACTCTTAAGACCTCTCCTCCCGACACCCTGAAAGAGACAACAAGCCAAAGGCAAGAGAGCCACCCAACAGACCCCCGAGATGACAAAGAACGACCGGAACACCGACATCGCCCAGGTGGAGACTCCCTATCAATTCTCCCCCGAAGACGGTCTCCCAGGCAACCTTGAGCACCACCCCGGCCAACAAACCAAAACCGAGCACCCGCCCCCCTTCCCGCCGCCCGCCAAACAGCAACTCCAGAGCGGTGACAGCAAACAGGCCGTGAGCGACCCCAGAGAGCCCGCACAGACCCCCCTCGAGAACCCGGGGCGCAACCAGCAACGGAATCAGCAGACTTCCACCCCAGCTGCCGAGAAAAAAGGCCCAGCGTCCCCACGGGCGCTCCTCTTCGAGCCCCTGCCAGAGCAACAGAAACGCAGCCGCGTCCAACGCCAGATGATACCAGCTCAGATGGACAAAAGGTGACAACAGCGCGCGCCACCACTCCCCTGCCACGACCCGGTCCGGCTGAAAGATGAACCCACTGACAACCTCCCCCTGCAGCAGGGAATGATTGCAGACAACCAGCAGCAACAACCAAAACGCCAACTCAACGCGGCGCAGAAAAACTCCGCTACCACGCTGAACTTCAACCCCTGACGAAGTCGACACAGTTAATACGCTCATCGTCTTTCTCCCTGCGGCGAAGGCGTGGACGGCACCTGCCGGCACCGCCCACACGCAACGAAACCTACTTCAATCGTTTCCTGCGACGGGCAAGCCAGGCAGCCAGACCGACGAACAGCGGCCCGACAGGACCGGAACCGATCCCCGGTGAGGGGAGGCCACGGAACATCCCTCCGCCCTTTTCCTTGTCGACCCGGTGGCTCTGCACCGGAGCGTTGGCACGAACCGCCTGGGCCCGCCGTTCCCGCGCGACCCGGTCGGCGTTGATCCTCTGGATTCCTTCGTTTTCGAACACTTCGTCCCTGGCCACAATCATCGAAGTATAATCGGTCACCAGGGAATACCCGGTTCCAAGCTCAACGACCTGCCGGCGGGAATCCTCGCCCTCTCCCTTCTCCCGGATCTCCTGCATCAGCTCATCGATGCGCGACAGCGCCCAGAGCCGTTCCAGTTCAGGATTGTCAGTAGCGACCTCGGGCAAAAGCGCAGTCGTCTGCCACGATCTCTCCTGACCGGAAATCTTCGCCTTGAGGCTGAGCTTCACCTCACCGTGTCCGGTGTAACGACCGAACATCACGAGCTGCTGGCCGAGATAGAGACTTCCGGTCTTAGCCGGGGTCAGATCCCTGACCTTCTCACCTGAGAAAGAGAGCCGTACGTCGTGCAGGCACTCATGACTCACCTTCGCCTTCGCCTGCAAAATTCGTCCGATAATATCGTCGGCATTCGAGATGTTCATGGCAAAACCGCCGGACTCTTTGGCCAGCCGGTCCATCAGCGGCTGGTTGGCGCTGTTGCCGATGACGAAGGTAAACAGCCGCAGGTCGTTATCCCTGAGCAGTTCAAGGAAGCGAGCATGACCTGTCGGTCCAACGTTGGCGACACCGTCGGTCACCAGCACCATACCGGTGGTCCGGTCGTCGTCGAGCTTCCGGTAACCGAGCGCCAATCCCTCGAACAGATTGGTTCCACCGCCTGCCTGGACCATCTTGATGCGCTCGATCCACCCCCTGACATTCTCCGGGGTCGCCTGGACAAAACCGCCGGTCAGGTCCCTGGCGCTGTTATTGAACGTCACGACCCGAAAACGATCGTTGACCGGCATCGTGGTCAGGGTTCGGGCAACACCGTCAGCTAGGGTCGCAATCTTCTGGCCGTTCATGCTCCCCGAAACGTCGAGCACGAAGACCCAGTCGGTTCCCTCGCTGATCGGCTGCAGGTCGGCCGCGGGCGTCACCACCACCATGAAGGTTCCCGGCTCGCCGGGGTCAGCCCGAAACGGTATCAGCTCGACCCGGGCGGGGACAGAATCGTCCAGCCGGTAATAGAAGACAATGTCCTGCCCCAGACTCCCACCTGCCGGCTTGTCGATCACCACGTCCCAGACCTCACCGGCACCTTCGCCATCGCCGCCCAGACGCCGGACCACGGCATCGTTCTGGAAATTCGGCACCCGCACGTCCTTGATCGGGAAGGCCGATTTCAATTGCAGGCGGAACGAGAACTGTCCCTCCACCCGGTCATCAACACTCCAGAAGGCGATCCGCTCCTCATCGACGTTCCCCTCCTGCAGTGGATAGAGATAACGCCCGATGTTGAGGTCGATCTCCATCGGCTGGTAGTAAACCAGGCGGACCCTGGTTTCCCCTCCCGCCGGAATTTTTCCGATGGAGATATCAAATGTTTTGTAATCGTCTTTCTCGGCCAGCGCCGTCTGATTCCCCTGCGCCTTCTGTTCCTGGTAGATCTCCCGTGCCCGCTCCTTCTCGACCACCTCGCCGACAACCTCGGCCTCGTCGATCCAGAGCGAGACCTCGGAAAGGCTGGACTGTTTCGGCAGCGGAAAGGTGTAGACCGCCTCCAGGTCGATATCACCACTATTGACAAAGACCTGCTCAACCTCGGTTCGAGCAAAACCGTTGTTAATCGCGACGTCGACCTTGTGCGACTTGATAACTGTCGGCACGTCGCCACCATTGACCGCCTTCAGCAGCCCGGCAGCCAACACCCGCCCGGGCAGGCAGCAGGCCACCAGGACCATTCCGAACAGCAACAGCGCGACCGGCCACCCGCGACTCACGGCGACCGTAACCGGGATTCCTCGTTTGTCAGTCATGACACAATCTCCTTTCGATCGGGATAACGTTTCAACTTCCACTGTCATCCAGCAGAGCAGAGGGCGTGCCATCGAATCCACCACAATTCAAGTGTTTGATTTTACGTGCATTATTCATCTGTCATCCGCAAATATTCTTTTTTCAACAATCCGCGATTGACACCGAATGAACACGACATATACATTTAGTGCATGGCTACCACAACAAAACTGGTTCCGGCACAACGGGATTTTTTTAACAAGGTGCGCAAGGCGGCATTCTGTAACCCGTTCGGCCACGAGCGTCTCGACCTCGACCTGCAGATCGGCGCAGTCCCTGCCGGCCTTGATCGACTGGCAATCACCGAGCATGCCCTGGCCGAGGTGACACGCCAACTCGAAGACCTCGATCGCAAGGGGACAGCCACCCTTGCCCACTTCACCGGCCGGGATGGCGAGCTGATGCCAACGGTCTTCCTGTTCGAAATTTTCCACCTTTTTCTCGACGATTTTGACCGGCATATCCAGCAGCAGGTCGAAGCAGGCGAGCGGCCCCAACCGGTTCGGTTTGCCGATAAGGCGATGGCAGCCTTCTACCGCCGGGGCTTCTCGGAAATCGACGCCTGCAGATATCTGTCATTTTTCTTTCAGCTCAGGCGGGCTTTCTTCTTCATCCACCGGGACCTGGTCGGCGATTGCCCCTCGATGCAGGAATTCCGTTGCCATCTCTGGCGAAACCTGTTCACCCATGACATCAGGTGGTTCGAAAACTACCTATGGAATCGAATGGAGGATTTCTCGACCCTGATTCTCGGCGAAACCGGCGTCGGCAAAGGGGCGGCCGCTTCCGCAATCGGCTGCTCCGGGCACATCCCGTTTGACGACAAGACCGGAAAGTTCCGGGAGAGCTTTACCGCGGTTTTCATTGCCCGCAACCTCTCGCAGTTCCCTGAATCCCTGATCGAATCGGAGCTGTTCGGCCATCGAAAAGGCTCATTCACCGGAGCCACCGGCGACTTCAAGGGGGTCTTCGCCCAGTGCAGCCCGCATGGAGCGATCTTTCTCGACGAGATCGGTGACTTGTCAGCACCGATCCAGATTAAGCTGCTGCAGGTCCTGCAGGAGAGAATTTTCTCACCTGTCGGCAGCCACGACAAACTACGCTTCAGCGGCCGGGTCATCGCCGCCACCAATCGACCGCTAGACACCCTGCGCCGCGAGGGAACTTTTCGGAACGACTTTTTTTACCGCCTCTGCTCGGACGTGATCACCGTCCCAAGCCTGCGACAGAGAATTCGGGAAAATCCGCTGGAACTCGACCTGCTGCTGCAACGCGTCGTCGAGCGGATTGTCGGCGAGAGCCAGCCTGCGCTGGCCGAAGAGATCAGGACGATTCTCGACAAGAGCCTCGGACCGGAATACGGTTGGCCCGGAAACGTGCGCGAGCTGGAGCAGGCCGTACGTCGCATCCTGCTCGCCGGAGACTACACCGGCGAGACCCGAACCCGTAGCGGCGACATGGACGACAACTTCCTGGCAAAAGTTGGAGAGTATGGGGTGTCCGCCCAGGAGATGCTCTGCGACTACTGCAAAGTCCTGCATCGGAGATACGGAACCTACGAAAAAGTTGCCCACATCACCGGACTGGACCGACGCACGGTGAAAAAGTACATCGAGGCGAGCGAACTCTAACTTATACCCGCCATCAAACGTCATTTTTTCAGCCCGAGAACAAAAAAAGCCCTGCAGCCGTTTTGGAGGGGGAAGCTGCAGGGCAAATAAATATGATTAACTATATATTTTATTTTTAATATTTTTGCAACAGGAAAATATTGTCTCGCCTTAACAACCAGAAAGAGGAGCACTCATCCCAGGTAAGAACAGCAATAATCGGTCGGAAGATGCACCTTCAACTTGAACTTCGACCCTGCATTGACCTCGAACGAGTCTCCCCCTTTGACGGTTCGCCATCCCGACGCGCCAGACAGCAGCACCTCCAACTCCCCCGCCAAAACTTCCATCACCTCTTTTTCGGCGGTGCCGAATTCATATTCGCCCGGCAGCATAACACCGAGAGTCTTGCGCGACCCGTCAGCAAACAGCACCGTGCGGCTGGTGACGTTCCCATCAAAATAGATATTGGCCTCTCTGACGACTGTGACATTTTCAAACTGAGACATTTGCTTGCTACCTTTCCCGGCTACCGGCCAGTTTGGGAATTTAATGGTTTTGAGTTATCTCTTTTTTCCGTCCGAGCCTTCACGGGCGGCCTGATATTTTTCGTAAGTCAAATCCTGGACACCATCGAGGCACTCCTGCCGTTCCATACTGTTGTCGATTTTAAAACATTCCTGGCGCTGTTGAGCTCGAAACCCTTCGTACCATGCACGACAGGTACACCCCTGACCAATCAAACAGAGAACTGAACCAATCACCAGAAAGCGGACATCTCGTCTCATCGACAAATTCCTTGCATTACGAAAGTTCATGGGAGGAGCAAAAACCAGACACCAGAGCTCTTATACGTGTCGACCCATACTATCATGACGATGATAACGCCCGACGACCTGATATATCCCAAGCAAGAGCCACATAATTGCGACAAGGCTCTCGATGACTCTATCTTTTTCAATCTAACGTTCGAAGCCCTATGACTATTTGACCCCCGCACTTTCATAAGGTAATCTTGGTCCTGATTTGCCATAACAACAGTGCAATTCCAATCCACTCTAATGACGAGGAAAAACCCATGAAAAAAGTCTTTTTACTTTCCGTTATCATTTCGCTCTGCAGTCTCACCGCCGCCATCGCGGTTCCAAAAGGGAAAGTTCTCGAGTTTACCCACAGCCCAATGGGAACGGTGAAATTTTCCGGTGAGATTCACCAGGAGGCGGGAGTCAAGTGTAAAGAATGCCATAACAAAGACACTTTCCCGAAGATGAAATTCGGCACCGTCAAGGTCACCATGGCCGAGATTTATGCCGGCAAACTTTGCGGCATCTGCCACAACGGGCAGCGTGCGTTTGATGCCAAGGCGAACTGCAACCGCTGCCACATCAAGCAATAAGCAATCCCTTCTGACCGCAAAGGCTCAGCCGGTTCCGGGTGAGCCTTTTTTATTCAGGCTCATGGTCCTTTACAAGGTTGATCACGGAGGGCCGTAACAATCCCGATCCCCACAATTGAACCTGAACTCACATTCTTTCGTTCAGCAGAGAAAAACCCGACGGAGAAATATGTGGGCCATACCCCCCTGGGCGCATATCCGTTTTCTATATGTTTTGCAAAACACATCTCAAGCCGACAAACTGAACCTGAAAACCGACCCTTCCCCCTTCTTGCTCTCCACCCAGATCCTCCCCTGGTGACTCTCGACGATCTGTTTGGCGATGCTCATACCAAGGCCGAGCCCACTGACGGCGGTGTCGGACGAATCGGCGCGGTAGAACTTGTCGAACACCCGGCTCATCTCCTCCGGGCTCATGCCGATCCCCTGGTCGGCTACGCTGATCTCGATGGAACCATCCACCTTCCGACAGCCGACCCGCACTTCCGACCCGGCCGCAGAGTATTTCACCGCGTTGCTCAACAGGTTTTCAAGCACCTGGTTGATCCGGTACCGATCGACCTTGATCGTGTCCAGGCCTATATCGTCGGCCATGTCGAGATGGAAGCTGTGCGAATCGGACTGCGCCCGGAACAGCCTGATCGACTTGCCGAGCAACTCCGTTAAATCGACCGGTTCACGGTTCAATTCGATCGGCACCCCGCTTTCAATCCGGCTGATATCGAGCAGGTCGTCGATGATACGGCTCAGCGCTTCACCTCGGTCATAGATCTCCTCAAGAAAGCCGTCCCGCTGCGCGTCGGAGACGGAGTCGACCATGCTTGGGTCTTTCAACAACTCGGTGTACCCCATCATCGCAGCGAGCGGGGTACGCAATTCGTGGGCCGCGGTGGAGATGAATTCGCTCTTGATCCGGTCCATGTCGCGCAGCGCATTTTCCACCTGTTTCTCGGCGGTGATATCGCGCACGATAATCAGGATGTGGGGGACATCCCTGATGGTGAAAACCTTGGCCGAGAGCGAGCAGGTCCTGACCCCGCCGTCCTTGACCCGAAACGCCTCTTCGAGGTTGATCACTTCGCCGTCGTCCTGAAGACGGCAGCGGAAAATCTGCCGCATCTCCGGGTTAACCCAGACCCCGATCTCGGCGGAGTTTTTACCGAGGGCGTCGGCCTTGGTAATCCCGGTGGTCTCTTCGAAGGCCCGGTTGACGTCGACAATGCCGCCGTCCTGCAGTCGCGCCAGCACCACCGGGTCCGGTATGGTCTCGAAGGCGAGACGGAAACGCTGCTCGCTCTCCCGGAAGGCGGCGAGCGCCTGGTTGCGGTCATTGAGCATGGTATTCGCGGCCGCGCCGATCCTGCGGAATTCGTCATGCACCAGGGCGTCGAGATCGAGGGTGACCGGGCTCTCCGCCGCCTGCTGGAAGAAACCGACGAACGATTCGGTCTGCTTCCGGAGCCTGGCGATCACATACCTGGCGATACCGAGGTTCAGCAGCAGGGCAGCCAGCGTTGCCAGGGCGATATAAGAGACTTTGCTCAAAAGTCCTGTCGCAAAATCTCGTTGCAGCTCCACCAGCTCGACCTCGATGTTCTCGAGGCTTTCACCGGCCCCGACGTACCAGCGCCACTCCGGAATCCCTTCGACATAGCTGAGCTTCGGCACGGAGGAGTACCCGTCGACAGGAGGCATGACATATTGCACGAAGCCGCCACCCAGCTTAGCTCTGGCGATCAGCTCCTGTACCACGGACATGCCGTTGGCATCCTTGATCCCGAACATGTTCTTCCCGGCACCGGGGCCGACCAGGACGTCACCATCCCAGGTCGCCGCGAAGAGGTAATGCTCGCCTTCCGGCTCATGGTGGACCAGGTTCTGGATGACTTCCTGCTGCAGGTCCCGTTCGACATCTTCGAGGTAATCGCCGGTTCCGATCACCCAATCCAGCTCGGGTAAGAATTTGACGAAGGCGAATTTGAGATGGCCGTTCCCTGCGCTTCCCGGCTTGCTCCAGAGATAGCTGGAGAACCCCTCCCCCTCTCTGGCGGCCAGTTCGAACATATCTCTGACCACGAAGTTGCCGTTGCGATCCTGGATATTGTTAAAATTCTCTCCCTCGAAGTGGGGCTTATCGGCGTTCAATTCCACGACGCCATCTACGTTGATCGCGAAGACATAGCCGCGACCGTCATTGAAGCGGATCTGTCGCAGGCTGTCACGCACTAGGTCGCGCATGGTTGCGGAATCGAATCGGTCCCGGTACTTGGCGACCAGCCCCGAGGCGATGGCGCAAGCCTCGTAGGTACGATCCTTGATAGTCGCCTTGAGACGTTCCTCGGCCTGCTCACGGTAGAAGTTGATGAATTCGACCGCCTGGCGAACCCGGTCCTCGAGCTGGTGTTTCCTCTCGGCGAGAAGCCGGTCATGCATATCCTGGCTCTCCTCGACGTACCGGCGATAATCGACGGCCGCGAGCAGGCTGCCGATAAGGATGGCGGACAGCAGGATGAACAGGGAACTCAGGAAACTGAAATCTTTGGCGATGCTTCGTTTCATCAACGACCGCCCGGCAATTCGAGGTTATTGGCGATGGACCAAAAAAGTGGCGGGTCTCTCTCAATGCTAAATGACTGCAATTGTGGAGTCAAACGGGAATAATGCGATTGATTTCACCGTCGATACAAAATCATTTCCCGCCCGGAAACTGATCGACGAGAGCCTCCCGCAGAGTTTCAAGGCGCGATCGATTGACCCCAAAATCAAAATATCCGCTTCGGGATGCCGAGCGGACGGCGATCACCCCTTGCTCAGGCCGATAATGAAACTCGAGGTCATCGACGAAACCAAATACAGAGCTCCGGGACTCGGCATGGAAGTAGTTGGGCTTTGAGGTGACGATTCGGGTGCGGGGGAGTTGCACGACCTGGTCCGGCAAAACCTCCCAGGCCCTCTCTGTGTTCAAGCCGAAGGTCAAAGGAATGATGGCATGCTTTTTTTCGAGTGAATCACTTGAAACACAATTCGGGCTGTCCGGGCAGGGGAGAAACTTCGCACCTGCGAGTCCAAGCTCTCTGGGCGGGCTGGTGGCACAGGACACCAGCAATAGACACGCGGGTAGGACCAGGTGAAATATCCGGTTTTTAGCCTTTTGCATTGGAAACCTCGCGCCTGAAGCACGGCCCTCAAGGAAGCTGCACTTCAATCAGGACTTCATTCCGCCGCAGAAACCATAAGCTGAAAGGCGCATTGTAACGTGCGAAAATCGGCTCCCCCAAAATCCGCATGCCCTCTCTTGCGAGCGCGGCCATAAGGATGTGTTCGTTTTCCCGATAACGCTCCTCACTCCACGTGCCGGAATACCGCCGCACCGCCATGAGCCTCACCGGCTTCTGATCGATTTGGATCTCTGCGGATTTGGGCAGCGGCAGGTCTTCCAGCCTGTATTGGGCGGGCATGACAAACGCAAAACGGTATCTGGGTTTCTCCGGTTCCTGCGTACTCCGGGTCTTTTCTTGTGTGGTCTCTTTCGGCACCGGCTGCTGGATAACCGGCGCGGTCATGGCAATTTTGCCTTGAGGGCGCTCGTCTTCGCTGATGTAAGCAAATAACCCCCGGAATGCCTGGCCTCCAACCTCATCAAACGCACCATCGACAACGATCTCCGCGACAATAAAAGGTTCATACTGTCGTAATTCGAAATCGTCATAGGTCTGGACGACACTGTATCGAGGTTCTTCATAAGCCAAAGCGAGATCTCCGGAGAAAACCAAGATGACTGCAAATATCAGGACTTTACAGAAACCGTGCATTATGACTCCCAAAGGCATGCCGAAAAACCGAGCGTGCCAACTTCCCCGCTAATCCAAAACAACGTCATCGCCCCCGACAAGCTTCAGGGCTTTCTCGACCTGAAAGTAAACAATGAATTTCGGCCCCATGGCAGCATCTTCCTCGGGAGAGAGGGATTGCCGCGTCATTTTTGCGATCAGCTCTGCATTGTCGTCCTCTTTGACTTTTTTCAGATAAAGCCTGACACCCTTGTAGCCGGCGGAATCCTCAATAAACATAAAAGCGGCATAGGGATTTTCATTGATGTTTTTATGGGTGAGCCGATCTCGCATGATAAATGCGAGGGTTCCATCATCCAGAATTTGCGGTGATGCATAAATGGCTGTGGCGACATTCCCGTCCCGGCCAGCCGTCGACATGACACCGGTTCCGTGATTGTTTTCGAAATAGTTTTTGAGTTGCATGGCTTGCTCCTTGATTCAATGGCCTGTGAGTCGTTGGCGCGGTCAGCCTTATGGCGGGCGATGATTCAATCATATCGGATCGGGGTTGACATGCACCCTGGCTTCCGGAAATTCCTGCTTCCGGGAATTGGATGATGCCGACCCGCCTGGACCGCCTCAAATCTCGCAGTCCCAGGAAATTCAAACTTCAAGCAAAAAGGTCCCTGGAGCCTCCTTCGGGAAGATTTTTTTCAGAATCGATAAATGACACCCACAAACCCACTTGCCACCATCCGATCATCGACGATAGGACTGTTAACGATCTCGTCAGGGAGTCGAGTCATTGACGCGCGAGCATTGATGGCCCATTGCCCGTTCAACATGTAAATCGCCGTCAAGCCAACTTGCGTCAATACCGACCAATCACCTTTGTAAAACGGTCGGGTCGCGGTTTCCTCCTGTCGGGTGACACCGTAATAATAGTCGACCAACTGGGAACTTTGCCAAATGACACTTATGGCCGGTTTGACGATAAGCTTTTCAAAATGAAAACTTTTGCTGTACGCCGCATCTGCTTCATAGCCCTTATGCTCACCGAAGAGGTCCCCCAGGAGGGTCAGGCGAAACTGCCCATACGCCGTCTTCCTGGACGCTTGCAGCCCCCCCTCCAAAGTTCCCTGCCGGTCCTCCATCCCCCGCAGGTAAGAACTGTCATGCCCGTCGTAGCCCTGAAATCGATATTTCGCCAGAACCGCAATTTCGTATCCATTCTGTTGCAACAATCGATAACCCAGTTCGATGCCGCGGAAGAACAACCGCTCCCCCCGGTACACAAGCAGAGGGAAAGGCATCGTTTCACTGCCGACACCGCGGTAAGGGCTCGAGCTGACACCGGCCCCAATTCCGAGCGACCATTTTCCCGGAGGAGGGCCAGGAGCCCCTTCGGCCATCGCGCTGTTTGCGACCAGCAGCAAAACCAGAGCGAGAAAAACCTGCCTGAAGAGCATACCCGGATTCAAACCTCTTGTTTCCCTTACCGAAATCAATTCCATGGTTCGTTCCCGCTTTCCCATCGTCGGCATTGACCGATCGATCTTTTTCCCCAACCGGGGGATCACCATAAAAACACCGTGGTAATTCGTTTAGAGGCATTCTCAGGATGACAAAGCCCGATAAAACTTACGAACCGGTGGCACCCAGGAGCTCATCACGAAATTTTTTCTGTAAGGGCTGTTCCCCCAGCCAAATCCCAAAATATGCGACAGCGAAATCATGGCCTGAAATGGTCCCGAGAATTTCCCCGTTGAGGCTTAGTGTCGTACCAATCCCAGGCTGGTAAGTCAAGGCGTAGCGATCACCCTCTTTGACATCCCGGAATAAACCAAAAAGTTCCCCGAGGCGAGGTTCGATTCCCTGGTATTCATTCAGCGACAGCACCTTCCGCAGGTGCTCTTCCGAACTTTCGATGAAACCCTCCGCCGGGATGTCCCTTAAATAACAGATCTCGAGATGCTTGGGGATATCGGCCACCCACTGATTCGTCGGAATGTTTGAAGGGAGATAAATGGCCCCGACGTAAACATCGAAAATCATAGACCAGCGGAACAAAGATGCGCCACGAAGAAACAACGGTTCGGTCTTCGTTTCAACACTTTTTGAAAAGGCCACGCCGTTGACCGTAGTGCTTGCACAGAGCGAAGGGGACACCCATAAGAGAGTTACCACTGAAACAACCCAAAGGGAGGCGAATAATTTCTTCATGCCATTCCTTTCTATCCCGGCAAAAGAAAACCACTATCCAAAGTCTTGAAACTTGATTGTAGCAGAGAAACCATTCACTTATGTGTTTTGGCGCAGGAAGCTTGCAACTATTAGCCCAAAAGGTAGAATGTCTGATCATTAACTAAAAATCAATGGACACTTCATCAAGAAATGGCGACCTTTTTAATCGCAAGTATATTGGTCCTTGTCTATATGACTTTGATCTTCTGTTTCGCCCTGACTATCAAGGACAACAGCGTTGTCGATATCTTTTATGGGACCGCCTTTCTCGTCGGTTGCTGGGGTAGCTACCTGATCTATGGTTCCGGACATCCCCGGCAGTGGCTTATCCTGCTTCTCTTAACCATCTGGGGCCTGCGCCTGGCGATCCATTTATTCTTCAAAAAAAGAGGGCATGAAGAAGACTTCCGTTATCGCAAGTGGCGTGAAGAGTGGGGAGAGACGTTTGTCTGGCGAAGTTTCCTGCAAATCTTCATGCTTCAGGGGCTCGTGGTGGTGGCTGTGTCAACCCCGGCATTACTCGTCGTCACCTCGCCCGGTGAAACTCTCGGCTGGCCGGATCTGGTCGGTACTTTTATCTGGTTTTTCGGGTTTTTCTTCGAAGCGTTGGGCGATTGGCAGCTGCTCCGGTTTAAGAGCGACCCTGCCAACCGGGGAAAGATCATGCGTTATGGCCTCTGGAAAACCACCCGGCACCCGAATTATTTCGGCGAAGCGCTCCTTTGGTGGGGCATCTTCTTGATCGGTCTCGGGGCGAGTCAGGGAATGATCGGCATTGTCAGCCCCCTCTTGATCGGATTTCTCCTGCTGAAGGTCTCCGGCATCCCGATGCTCGAGGAAAAGTACGAAGGGAACCCGGAATTTGAATTGTACCGCAAACAAACCAACGCTTTTTTCCCCTGGTTTCCAGGTCGCGGAGGATGAGAATGCTTGAGGGAGAACGCATCGCCGTCGTCGGCGGCGGGGTGGCCGGCATCGTTGCGGCCTACCTGCTGCAACGCAAACACCGGGTGACCCTCTTCGAAAAAAACGGTTATCTCGGGGGGCACACCCATACGATCGAGATCACGCAAGGGCCGGATACAGGCCTGGCGGTCGATACCGGATTCATCGTCCTCAACGATCAAACCTACCCGAATTTCGAAAATTTTCTGGCCCAACTCGATGTCCCAACGCGGGTCTCGGAGATGTCCTTTGGCCTCGAATGCCGGCAGAGCGGTTTGATTTATGGGGGATCTGACCTGAATGGCCTTTTTGCTCAGCGACGCAACCTCGTCAACCCACGCTTCTACCGTTTTCTTTTTGAGATCAAAGCCTTTTGCCAACAGGCCCAGAGGGATCTGGCTGCCGACAACCTTTCGGATGTGAGCCTGATGGATTATCTCCGACTACACGGCTACAGCAACTACCTGCGAGACAATTACCTGGTGCCGATGGCGGCCGCCATCTGGTCAACGCCTCCCGCAGAGGTTGGGGTTTTCCCGGCAAAGTCTTTTCTCGATTTTTTCCGGAACCACGGGCTGCTTTCCTTGAAAAACCGGCCCACATGGAAAACAGTCGTCGGGGGGAGCCATTCCTACGTCAAGCGGTTCATGGAAAACTTTCAAGGCACTCTCAACCTGGAAGCCGGTGTTCAATCGATTGTTCGCAATGACGACCAGATTGAGCTGCAACACCATGACGGGACCAGGACAAACTTCGACAGGGTGGTGGTTGCCACCCACGCCGACCAGGCCCTCCGCCTGCTGGACAAACCGAGCGCTGAGGAAACCAGGCTCCTTTCACCCTGGCAATACCAGGAAAACAAGACGGTCTTACATACCGACAGCTCTTTATTGCCACCATTAGAGAAAGCAAGATCGGCGTGGAACTTCAGGCGGTTAGCAAATGGTGATAAGAGCCCTCCAGTCTTTGTCACGTACTATATGAATCGCCTGCAGGGCCTGAGGAGCGCCCAGCATTACTGCGTGACCCTCAACAACCCCGACCCGATTGCCCCTGGGAAAGTTATCGCCGAAATGACTTACCATCACCCCCTGTACACGTTCGACTCCATGGCGACCCAGAAAGAGTTGCCCAAGCTCAATGGGCAGATGCGCAGCTATTTCTGCGGCAGCTACTTCGGCTATGGTTTCCACGAAGACGCCGTGCGCTCGGCCGTTGCTGTCGGTGAAACGATGGGGATTAAACTATGATCTCGAAGATTTACCACGGCGAGGTCATACATTCCCGGGCCCGACCGGTACAGCACAGCTTCCGCTATCCGCACTACTTCTACGGTCTCGACCTGGATGATTTGCCCGAATTATCCGAGAGCAACCGGCTGTTTGGCTACAACTGCCTGCGGCCCGTCGCAATCCATGATCGTGACTACCTGTTTCGGGGTTCCGAGCCGATTCGGGATAAATTGACGACGCTGCTGGAGAAAAATGGTATTGAGGTCCCGGCAAGGGTGATGCTTGTCACATCGGCGCGTTATTTCCACTACATTTTCAATCCGGTTAGTTTCTTCTACTGTTACGACAAGGAAAATCAGCTGACATGTGTCGTTTCTCAGGTCAACAATACCTTTGGCGATATGCACCTTTATCTCTTACGAAATTCACCCGGAGACAAGGGGAATGGCAAGGCCCGATTTACCGCCGAGAAAGTATTTCACGTCTCCCCCTTTTTCCCCCGTACCGGGCACTATGACTTTGAACTCTCAGCGCCCACCGACGCAGTCGAAATCAAGCTGAGTTATTACCTTAAAAACCAGTTGCACCTTGTTGCCAAGTTGCAGGGGAAAGGGACCCCGCTGACCGAAGGGAGTCTCCTGAAAACCGTGTTGAGACACCCGATTATGGCGGCAATGACCATGCCGAGAATTCTCTGGCAAGCGGCCAGGCTCTGCTGGCAAAGGAGGTTACCCGTGTTTACCCGACCCGAACCTGCCAGTCCATTAACGATTCGCAAGACATCCCCCAGCTGGTTTTCTCGCCTTGGGCAAGTTCTGGTCCTGACATTTTTCAAAAAACTGCGGCAAGGGGAGCTGACCTTAACCATGCCTGACGGCACCCATCACATTTGCGGCGTTCCGGGCAGCGTGCCATCAGTTCAGCTCACGATTCATTCCGCCCGTTTTTTCCGCCGAGCCATGACGGCTTCGGATATTGGCTTTGGCGAGTCCTACATGGCGGGGGAATGGTCGTCCCCTGACCTTCCCGCTTTGCTGACGCATCTGGCGGCCAACGAACACGACCTCAATGACAAACTTCTTCCCACGGCATTCATCGGCAGGAATATCAACTTCCTCCTGCATTTGCTACGTCCCAACACAGTCTCGGGAAGCTCCAAAAACATCCGGGAACATTATGATTTGAGCAACACGTTTTTCTCCACCTTCCTGGATGAATCGATGACCTATTCATCCGGTTTGTTTCAGAGTGAGGAAGATTCCCTCGCCACTGCCCAACAGAACAAGATCGATCGAATCATCCAATTGGCTGAAATTGACAAGACTGACCACGTCCTGGAAATAGGCTGCGGCTGGGGGAGCTTCGCCGTTCGTGCCGCTCGCGAAATCGGCTGCCGGGTTACGGGCATTACGGTCTCGCAGGAGCAGCTCCAGCTGGCACGCCAGAGGGTTCGCGATGCCAACCTCGAGGAGTTGGTCGACATTCAACTTTGCGACTATCGGCACATTGAGGGGACATTCAATAAAATCGTCTCCATCGAAATGCTGGAGGCTGTCGGGCATGCCGGACTCAAGTCTTTCTTCGTTGCATGCGACAAGGCGCTTGCCCCCGGCGGCAAGGCTGTGATTCAGGTCATTACCATGGCCGACCATAAATATAACGCCTACCGCTACAGTTCCGACTGGATCCGCAAGCACATTTTCCCGGGAGGGCACCTTCCATCTGTCGGTGTCATGAATGCGATTCTGGGGAAATCAACCAACCTGAGAATGAGCGGACTGGAAAATCATCCTGATGACTATGCCCGAACCCTCAGTTTGTGGCGTGAGACCTTCCTCGCGGAAAAACAGCGCTATCTTGAAATGGGATTCGACGAGAGCTTCCTGCGCAAATGGGATTACTACTTCTCCTATTGCGAAGCCGGCTTTAACAGTGGATTGATCGACCTGACCCAGCTGGTATTGACTCAACGAAATGACAGGTCGACGACTTCATGACCACTCTCATCAATCTGGCTCTCTATCAAATCGGCTGGTTTTGTTGCGTGCTTGGCGCTGCACACGGTTATGCGGTGACGGGGGCATTTTGTGCGCTGGCCTTGTGCGGTTTGCACCTGTTGCTGGTTAAAAACAGGGGGACCGAACTACGCCTGATGATTCAGGCGTGTCTGCTTGGTGCTATCATCGACTCGACCCAACAAGCCGTCGGCATATTAACCTTTACGGTTGATTCTGCTTGGCCGTTCTGGCTGCCGCTGTGGGTCTTTGTCATCTGGGCCCAATTTGCGACCCTGTTTCGATTTGCCCTGAGCTGGCTTCAGGGGCGGTACTTGCTGGCCTCTCTCTTTGGTTTTGTCGGGGGCCCGCTTGCCTATTACGCAGGCGTCCGGTTGGGGGCGGCGAATTTCTCCGACCCGATATGGCTTAGCCTGGCTTGCCTGGGCGTCGTCTGGGCAGCCGTCACACCTTTTCTTCTCTGGCTGGCGAGGACCGGACAACCAGGCACATATCGCAGTTTCAATTAGCGCTATCCGAAATTATTGCAACCAGCGCCCAACCAGGAAACTTCCCGAAGCCACCAGGGAGCAAAGCAGGGTTCCCCAGGCTATATCGACGACCACAATGATAAGGGGCCAGCCTTTCAGGGTTGCCAGGTTGGTCAGGTCATAGGTGGCGTAGGTAATAAAACCGAAAAAAGCCCCCAGCAGGCAGGCCGTCAACAACGCCTGTTCATTCAATGCCGGACGCACGGCGAAAAAGATAATGCCGACGATGTAGACCAGGTAGAAAACAATGGCTGCTGCCCAGTTTACTTCAGGGCTCAGAATGTACCCAAGGTGCTTCTGGTAAAAGCCCCGCGCCACGACGCCCAGCCAAATCAAATCAATGGCGAAAAAAATCGGCACGGTCAACAGATACAACTTGAAATAGTATGCGGTCATAGTCGCCCCCTTTGAATCGTTTCGTTTCATTTTATCCGGTTGACAGGACTATTCCATGCCTTCCACCCGAATTTATCGCCTGGGATCCAACCAGGCTGCTGGACTTCCAAGATCTGCAAAAAACCTGCATATCGACAATCACCGACTATACTTGCTGAAAGGAGAACATCAGTCTGCAGAATTTTCCCACGCGGAAACCATTGAGGTTCCCATTGACGTCCCGTGATTCGACAATCTTACTGACCGGATCGACCGGCTTCGTCGGACAGGCCCTGCTTCCTGCGCTCCTGGAACAAAAAAGGTCAGTCCGCTGCCTCGTCCGCAACCAGGGCTTAGCAACACCCTGTGCCGTTGAGGCAGTGTCGGGGGACCTGCTCAAGCCGGAAACGCTGCAACCCGTCTTTGACGGCATCGACACAGCCTACTACCTGGTCCATTCCTTGTCCGCCGGCCCCAAACGCTTCAGCGATCTTGACCATCGTGCGGCTGAGAATTTTACTGAGGCCGCGAGTAAAGCCGGTGTCCGCCATGTCATTTACCTCTCCGGCCTTGGCGAGCAGGCCAATTCCCTCTCCAGGCACCTCGCCAGTCGCGGCGAAGTCACCCGTGTCCTCTCCGGCGGCCCATTCGAACTCACCACCTTCCGCGCTGCCATCATTATCGGCGCGGGCGGCGCCTCGTTTGAACTCCTCCGATTTCTGGTGCGGACTCAACCGGTCCTCCTTGAATCAGACCTCCTGCAGACACGCTGTCAGCCGATTGCCTTGCGGGATGTGATTCATTACTTGACGGCGTGCCTGGACGAACCGCGCATCCAGGGGCAAACCTGCGACATTGGCGGGCCAGAGGTTCTCAGCTACCACACTTTGTTGGAGAGAATGGCTGCCGTAGCCAATACCGTGAATCTGTATCTGCCGGTCCCATCGATTTCCTCCCGTTGGGTCGGGCGATGGGTTGGCCTTTTGAGCCGCCTCGACAGTAAGGTTGTCGAAGCACTTCTTGAGGGTCTTGGCAATGAAGTCATCTGCCGTGATCAATCCATTCGTAAACTGGTCCCCTTCTCCTTAACTCCCCTCGACAAAGCCATTCGTATGGCGCTTGGAGATGCGACCTGAGCTTGTCCACCCCAGGTTGCTCACTCGTGAACATGGGATGACAGGCAAGAGGCCTGCGACAAGCGAAATGACCTGGATCTCTGCTTCGGTTACGCCACATTCAACGCTGCGGCCAAAAGGACTGAGAACACTCCTGCGAACCGAGTTTCCGGTTGACTTCCCACCCCGCCCTGTGATACCAAAGGTGGGTTTTTGGCCAAGACTGTATGCTGTATACAATTTGCCATGGGTGAAGAGCGACGCCAACTTATAAAATCTGTAGGTTTTTTATCGAGCGTCGGAATTTCGATGGTCGCCTCCTGTCTGATCGGGCTGGCCATGGGATTCTACCTCGACAAATGGCTCGACAGTTCACCCTGGTGCACACTGATCTTCCTCGGCTTCGGCATTGCCTCGGGATTCCGGAATGTCTACATCCTCACGGAACGAGAACTGCGCCGCCAGGCACGAGAAGAAGAACAACAGCAACAGGACAGTGACAAACCGGGATGACCAGCTGCTGACGCAGCTGGCGCGACGAAACTGGCTGCTGCTCGGGATTCTCGGCCTCGCCAGTCTCTTCTGGCGCGACACCGACGTCACCCTCGGGGTGGTCGCGGGGGGGCTGCTGGCGATTTTCGGTTATCACTGGCGCTACCGTGCGCTGCAAAAACTTCTGGCAGGCGAGAAATCACGCTCCGGCTTTCAGTTCGGTTATATCATCCGGCTGGCGGTCCTCGGCGGCGGCATCTTCCTGCTGATCGCAAAAATCAAGGTTCCACCGCTGGCGCTGCTGGCGGGGTTGTCGGTCGTTGTCCTGAACATTCTCTGGACAACGGTTAAACGAGCATTATAGATGGAGGCAGGACAGCATCATGACACATCCATTTCTCATCCTTGAGTGGATCGCCAAGCAATTACACCTCGACGCGTTGATTCATGACGAAAACAGCCTGCGGGCCGTTGTCTACGCCTGGTTCGTCATGGCTGTGCTGATCGTGCTCGCCCTGATTGCATCGCGCGGGCTGAAGATGGTGCCGAACGGCTCGCAGAACTTCATGGAGTCGATCATCGGCGGCATTGAAGGGCTGATCGAAGAGACCATGGGGCCCAAAGGGAAGACCTACTTCCCGATGCTGGCGACCTTCGCCCTGTTCATCCTGGTCTCCAACCTGATCGCCCTGGTCCCCGGCTTTTATCCGCCGACCGCCAACCTGAACACCAACGCCGCGCTGGCGCTGACCGTCTTTGCCATGACCCACATCATCGGCTTCAAGGAGCACGGTCCGGCCTACCTCAAGCATTTCATGGGACCGATCCTGGTGCTGGCGCCGCTGATCTTTATCATCGAGATTATAGGTCACCTGGCCCGCCCCTTAAGCCTGAGCCTGCGTCTCTTCGGCAACATGTACGGCCATGAAATTGTCCTGATGATCTTCCTCGCCCTGGTGCCGCTGCTGCTGCCAGTGCCGATGATGGTCATGGGCGTGTTGATCGCGTTCATTCAGACCTTCGTGTTTACCCTGCTGGCAATGATCTACATCGCTGGCGCCCTGGAAGAAGCTCACTAATTAATTGACGATAGTCGTCGCCGCAAGGCGAAGTCCCAGCCTCGCCTGGGAACAACAAACCACCTGGTAAAGGAGTAGGAAAATGGAATTTTTTGCATGGTGCATGATCGCTGCCGGCTTCGGTATGGCGATCGGGTCGTTCGGGACCGGTCTCGGTCAGGGTCTTGCTATCAAGAGCGCTGTTGAAGGTGTTGCTCGCAATCCCGGCGCAAGCGGTAAAATCCTCACTACCATGATGATCGGTCTGGCGATGATCGAGTCCCTCGCCATCTACGTCTTCGTCGTGGCGATGATCATCCTGTTCGCCAACCCGTTCACCGAGCAGGTTCTGCAACTCGCCGGCGCCGCTCACTAAGCAAGCCGTCTACACGCAGAAACTCGAAAGGGCATGCCGTCACCGGCGTGCCCTTTCTTTTTGCCAGAAATCAAGTGAAATACAACAGCATTCCTGATGGAAATAGGCACCTTCATCAACTTTAATCATTTTAAATGATATTGGATTAATTTTTTATTGCCCTCCGGACCTGCTCTCGCTAAACTGTTTCAAGTCGTTGCAATCTGCAACAAATGAAACAGTGAGGAGCTCTCTCCATGCCTTTCAGTCATCTCCCCCCCGGTCACCAGGCCCAGATTCTGGAAGCGTTGGCCGACGGGATTTATACCGTGGATCAACAGTTTAAGATTACCGCCTTCAACTCGGCGGTCGAGAAGATCACCGGTTTCAATGCGACCGACGTGGTCGGCAAGCCGTGTCACGACGTTCTGCGCACCAGCATCTGTGATACCGACTGTCCGATCCGAGAGACCATGGCGACCCACAAGCCGGTCCTTAACCGGGAGATGGACATCCTCGATCGGGACGGGCGCAAACACCACGTCGCCATCTCCGCTTCGACCGTACTCGACGGTCAGGACAATACCGTCGGCGCCGTGGCGATCATTCGCGATTTCTCCGAATTTCACCCCGAGCGGATCGTGGCACGGCGCAAATACAATTTCCATGGCATGGTCAGCCGTAATCCGGCCATGCGGCGGCTGTTCGAAAAACTCCCGGATGTCGCCGCCAGCGAAGCAACCGTGCTAATCCAGGGAGAGAGCGGAGCCGGCAAGGAGCTGGTCGCCAAGGCTCTGCACGAATTGAGCAGTCGCCAGCAAGGACCACTGGTGGTGGTTAACTGCGGCGCGCTACCGGAACAACTGCTTGAGGCGGAGATTTTCGGTGCCAAACGCGGCGCCTACACCGGCGCGGTGGAAAACCGCCCCGGCCGCCTCGAGATGGCTCAGGGTGGAACTTTATTTCTTGACGAGATCGGCGACCTGCCGCTGCCGCTGCAGGTCAAGCTGCTGCGGGTGCTGGAGAATCGGGAATTTCAGCCCCTCGG
Organism: Desulfuromonas sp.; assembly: GCA_002868905.1. Taxonomy (GTDB): domain Bacteria; phylum Desulfobacterota; class Desulfuromonadia; order Desulfuromonadales; family Geothermobacteraceae; genus BM304. The sequence goes on along the minus strand of PKUA01000004.1, from coordinate 48,820 downwards.
GGCCAAGCAACCCCAGACAGCCGACGTCAGGTTCGTCACCGCCACCCATCGCAACCTGGAGCAGATGGTCCAGGCCGGCACCTTCCGCCAAGACCTCTACTTCCGGGTCAACGTCATCACCCTCGCCCTCCCGCCGCTGCGGGAACGCTACGACGACCTCCCCCTGCTGATCGACATGGCAGTCGACCGATTCAACAAGCAATATGGCAAACACGTTCGGGGCTTCTCGCCCGAAGCGCTGCAGAAACTGATCAAGTACGATTTCCCCGGCAACATCCGGGAACTGATGAACATCGTTGAGCAAGCCGTCATTCTCTGCCGTGAAGGAGAGGTCGGTCTGGAACATCTCTCCGCATCGATCCTCAGCCCGAAAAAACTCCCCCCAGCCGCCCGTCTCTCTCATCGTCGCCCCGACCGGGACACCTTGCTCGAATTGCTGAAGCAATTCGACGGCAATCGGACCATGGTTGCCAAGGAACTCGGTATCGAACGCACAACCCTCTGGCGCTGGATGAAGAAGCTTGATATTCTCTAGCGAATGCCATGTTGCATTAGCAACAAACGCAACACTTCTGCAACATCATTAATTTTACCTAAGGACAAAACTTAAGAAGTTCTTAATTTATGGGCACTTCCCCCGCACCGCCAGACTCACACTTCTTTAATATTTTCAAATTAAAGCTTTTTAAATTTTCAAATGTTGCACCCTGCAACACAAGCAGCGCCACCTCTATGAGCGGTTTTTAATTTTATTTAGCGCGCAAACCATTGGAAATTATAAGGTATTTTCTTTTTTTTAAAATTTTTTAAGTTTTGGTACGCCTCTTGGATACTACGAAGACAAGACAACTCAAGGAGGACACCATGACTCGCAACGACACCAACACAATCGCAATGAACGCTCCGGCCAAAACCGAACGTAACCCGATCGCTAATGTGTGGCTCGGCGTCTTGACCGTCGTATTCGCCCTCTTCGCAACCTGCACCCTGGTTCTGGTCGCCTGGCCGGTCCTCGCATGGCTCGGCGCGAACTTCCAGGGCTAATCCAGATAAAGAATTGAAAGGAGGACAGCCATGTCCGCGACTCAAAACCAACAAACCATTGCCGCTAACGCTCCTGCCAAGGCCGAACGCAACCCGATGGCGAATGTGTGGCTCGGCGTCTTGACCGTCGTATTCGCCCTCTTCGCAACCTGCACCTTGGTTCTGGTCGCCTGGCCGGTCCTCGCATGGCTCGGCGCCCGTCTGGGAGGCTGATGTCCTTATGACCACCGAGCTGCAACAGTGCAACCTTGCCGTCCCGTATTACGGGTCCTTGCACACCTCGCAGAACGGATTGAGCAGGATCTTTTTCATTGGCACTCCGGATGATGAAACAGAACCAGCCCTGCAACTGGAAGTCTGGAACCCAGCCATCGAGCCAAGCCTGGCACGTTGGCTGGCGGAACAAGGTGTCGGGGTTCTCGCCTGCTCCGACAGCGCGGTTCCCGACGAAGATGAATACACAACCTGCGGAATCGAACTACTCTGCGGCGTTGATGAGGAACCCGACACGCTCCTGCATCAGTTGAACAAAAACCTGGCCACGCGGGAGGTCGCCCATGAAATCGGTTGATAAAGACGGTTCCGAATCAACAGAAACCACTTCAACCTAGCATTATTCACCCGAAGGAGAAGGAACCATCATGACACAGCGCGCTGAAACTGCCGGCCTGACTCTCAATGCCATGGAGAGCATGCTTGTCGACCGTCTGAAGTCGGGCAGCAATGCCTACTATTTCGCTCTACTGGTGACCGGACTGATGATGCTAGCCGGCGCCATCGCCGGACTGCAGGCCACCGTCGGCGGACACCATGTCTACTACGGTGTCTCTCGCCAGATCCCCTGGGGAATCCTGATTTCAACCTACGTCTATTTCGCCATCACCTCGACCGGAATCTGCCTGGTCTCCTCCATCGGCCACATTTTCGGGGTCAAGGCCTACATGCCGATCGCCAAACGGGCGGTCTTTCTCTCGATCATCACCCTGTCAGCCGGCTTCCTGGTCATTGCCGCGGAGATCAAGGTGCCGATCCGGATGCTGGTCTACAACATCATCTCCCCCAACTTCACCTCCAACATCTGGTGGATGGGGGCGCTTTACGGTCTCGCCCTCGGGGTGATGATCTTCGAATTCATTTTCCTGCTGCTCGGTAAATACAAGCTCGCCGTCGCCTGCGGTTTCGTCGCCGTCGTCGGCGAACTCGCCGCCAACAGCAACCTGGCCGGCGTCTTCGGTCTGCTCAACGGCCGCGAATTCTGGCACGGTCCCTACCTGCCGATCTTCTTCATCGCCTCGGGGGTGATGGTCGGCTGCTCGTGCCTCATCCTCTTCCACCTCTGGGCGGAACGAATCAACGAAGGGCCACTGCATCCCGGAATGCCGGACTGTCTCTCAGCCATCCGCAAGGTTGCGATACTGATGATATGCGTCATCGCCTTTTTCACCATCTGGCGCACCGTGGCGACCCTCGCCGGCCATCCGGACGGGCAATACGTCGGTGTCATGGCGATGTTGACCGGTGAATACTCCCTCAGTTTCTGGGGCGGAGAAATCCTGCTGAGCCTGCTGATTCCGCTGGGGCTTTACCTCTTCTCCAAGGGAACCAACATGAAGCTGATGCTGACCGCGGCGATCCTGATGCTGATCGGTGTCTTCTTCATGCGTCACAACATGGTTATCGTCGGCCAGGTCATCCCGGTCTTCCAGGGACTCGGCGTCACCGGCTCGACCGAACTGCTCAAATATTCACCGACAGTCCATGAACTCATGATCGTTGTCGGCGGCTTCGGGTTCGTCGGCTTCATGTTCCTGCTCGGCGAGAAGATTTTCAATGGCTATCCGGTCGAAGACCATCATTAAGCCGGTCTGTGCCACCAAACGATTGACATCAAGCACGGGAGCTGAATCATCATGAAAAACCTTAAGAATCTTGACAAAATGACCAACGAGGGCGTTGACAACTGCTCGGTCGAAGAGCGGCGTCACTTCCTGAAAATGGGGTTGACCGTGACCGGCGTCTTCGCCGGCGGGACCATCCTCTCGGCGGTCTCCTCCGTCAACAAGGTCTACGCCTCGACCTCGGGTTTCGTCGAGAAATATCCCTACAAACCGCACTACAGCATGATCATGCACATCGAAAATTGCATCGACTGCGAAAAGTGCAAAAGCGCCTGCGCCGAGACCAACGGCGTTCCGAGCTATGGATTCCGCACCAACATCCTCGAACGCCAGGTGGCCGGCGCTCTCGACCAGCAGCGGGAGTTCATCCCGGTGCTGTGCAACCACTGCAACCTGGCACAGTGCACACGGGTCTGCCCGACCAAGGCGACCTACAAAGACCCGAACAACGGCATCGTTATGATGAACATCGAAAAATGTATCGGCTGCCTGTCGTGCCAGCTCGGCTGCCCCTACAACGCCCGTTATTTCAACGAAGAGAAGTGGGCGGTTGACAAATGTACCTTCTGCTGGGAATCGCGCCTGAGCAAGGGAGCGAAAACCACCGGCTGTTCCGAAGCATGCCCTGCCGGCGTGCGTATCTTCGGTGACCTGTCGAACCCATCCGACCGGGTCTACAAGGAAGTACACCAGATGACCAAGACCGTCTGGGTCCTGCGTCCGCAAGCCGGAACCAAACCAAACGTATTTTACACCCGCGGTTGATACCCGCGCCCTGTAAGGAGGACATAACAATGCGCCTGATCCTAACCACCATCCTCTGCAGTTCGATCTTTCTGCTGGCGGGTGCCGCTACCACACTTGCCGAGGGGGATTATCCCGAGGACATCTATTACATGAAACCGGTGATCGGCGTGGTTTTCAGCCACCAACTCCACGTCGAGGACAACGGCATGGACTGCGACAGCTGCCACGACGGCATTTTCGAAATGGAAGCCCGCCTGGCCGAGAACGAGGAGAGCTTCACCATGGCCGGTCTGGCCGACGGCGAGTTCTGCGGCGCCTGCCACGATGGCGACACCGCCTACGACGCCAACACACGCTGCACTACCTGCCACGTTGGCGTCATTGGTTACAGCCGGGCTCACGGCCTGGTCAACGAAGAGGGACCGGCTCATCATTGATGGGACACTGAAACCTTGAACCTATTAACGAATTCATTTGGATTGAAGCAATGACAAGCGCGACTGCACGTACATTATCCATGACCCAGGGGATCACCGAAAGTCGAACCCACAACCCGCTGGCCCGTTTCTGGCTCGCGACCCTGACCCTGGTTTTCACTCTATTCGTTACCTGCACCCTGACCCTCGTCGCCTGGCCGGTCATCGCCTGGATGAGTGAGCGCTTTACCTCCTGATTTTCCCATACGGCGACCGGCAATATCGCCGGTCGCCGCCCTTTATAAGTTCTTCCTCAATCTGGTAATTTTTGATTAAGCTTTTTTAAATGATTAATTTTTAAATCTTTTTTGTTGCTTTTTCTTTGGTCCCTCAGGTATCTTTTTGCGGGTCAATCTGTCGACTGTATACACTTTCGAATCGACGGAAACAACATTTTGCAGCAAAGGATCAAAGAGTTATGGCTTCCATCAAAGATTTTTTCGCCTGGTGTAAACGACACATTGTTCTCGTCACGATCATCTGCGTCGTATTGATGACCGTTTTTGGTTTTGTCAACGTGCAGATCCTGCATATGACCTCCGAACCGGAATTCTGCCACATGTGCCATCCGGCCAAGGGCTTCGGTCCGCTGGCCGAGGTCGACTCCTGGGAGCACTCGGCCCACGGCGACGCCGGCGTCTCCTGCCTCGACTGTCACGGACGCCCCGGGGTAGTCGGCTACATGAAAGCGAAGCTCGGTGGTCTGAAAGACACCTATATGCAGTTGACCATCTCCAAAGAGGAGAAACTTGAGATCCTCGCCAACCCTGATTCCGAGCACCTGGTCCCGGATCAACACTGCCTTTTCTGCCACTCTGACGAGGGGAACCAGGAGTACCGCAAGAAGGTCAAGTTGATGAAGATCGTCAAGATGCGGATGCTCGACGATGTCAAGAACCCGGAGTTCCGCGAGCACAAGGGTCTGCCCGACATCATGGCCGATACCTACGTCGGCGGCACCCAATTCGACCATGCGATGCATATCGAGAATTTCGAGTTTAAGTGCGGCGACTGCCATTTCGGCCTGGTGCATCAGCCCGGCACCAAGACTGACCGGATGAACAAGTGTGTCACCTGCCACCAGGAGAACGAGGGGAGCAGCGCCCCGCAGATGGCTGACTGTCAGGGATGCCACGAAGCCCAATACGACATGAACCGCGGGGTCGGCGCCAAGGGAGTTGAAGGCGAAGAGGGTCTGATGTGGGGAGCCGGTATCGGCTGCCAGGAATGCCACACTGCCGTAGATCAGGGTCTCTACCGCCCGTCCAAAGAGTCCTGCACCGACTGCCACGAAGCCGAATATGTCGAGATCTTTGATGACTGGTCGTCCTCGACTGCCAAGGAGATCGCCGGCTTGCGTGAAATGCGCGTCGAGGTCGAAGAGGCGCTGCGTGGTGCCGATGCCCGCAAGCGCGACACCAAAGGGGCCTGGGAACGCTACCAGAAAGCGCTGTTCAACCTGAAACTGGTCCGCAACGACGGAACCAGTGGTGTTCACAACCGCGAGTATGCCAGCACCATCCTTGATTCGGTTCGGGCCGATTTTAAGAAAATCCTCTCCGACCTCGAGAGCAGCTGGTAACAGTCTGGTACCCGCAAAAAACCGAAGCCCCCGGAAAATTCCGGGGGCTTTTTTCGTTGGGGGGCAATCAGCCTGCTAAAATCAAAGCTGAGACCAACCAGTTGATCGGCGAAGCGGCATGGGTGATAAACAATACGAGGCGACAGCGCATGGAGCAGAAAACGCAGATCGAAATCTTCACCACCGGCGGGACCATCGACAAGGTTTATTTCGACGCCAAGGACCGTTTCCAGGTCGGCGAATCGCAGATCGACGAAATGTTACACGAGGCGAACGTGTCCCTCGCTATCCGGGTCACTCCCCTGATGCGCAAGGACAGCCTGGAGATGACCGACCGGGACAGGGCCGACATCCGCCAGGCGGTCGCAGCCAGCGATTCAATGCGGATCATCATCACCCACGGCACTGACACCATGGTGCAGACCGGGCAAGCCTTGCTCAACATTCCGGGTAAGACCGTCGTCCTGACCGGGGCGATGCAGCCAGCCCGCTTCCGCCAATCCGACGCCGTCTTCAATATCGCTAGCGCCCTGACTGCAGTGCAGCTGCTCCCGGCCGGGGCCTGGATCGCCATGAATGGACAGATCTTCCACCCGGACAAAGCAAAAAAGAACGTTGCATTGAACCGCTTCGAGGAGCTTTAGCGCCGGGGCCCCCGACTCGTCTCAGTCGTTCTGTTGCAACAATCCGCGTAGTTCATCGAGTAGACTCCGGACGAAGTCGTACCCTTTCTGCCAGAAATCGGGACTCGACAGGTCAATGCCAAGCGGATCAAGCATAGCCTGTGGCTTGGCGCTCCCCCCCTGCGACAGCAGTTCGAGATATTTCGGCACGAAACTCTCCCCCTCCTCGAGATACTTCTGATAGAGCGCCAGAACGAGAAGCTCGCCGAAGACATAGGAGTAGCAGTAGAAACGGGCATGGATGAAATGGCTGATGTAGCTCCACCCCCAGCGGTACGGCTCGATCATGGTCACCTGGTCACCGAACAGCTTGGCGTTCTCACTCCACCAGAGCTCGCAGAGCTGCTCGGAGGAGAGCAGCCCCTCACCGCGCTGACGGTGCGCCACCTGCTCAAACCGGGTCAGCACCGTCTGGCGGAAAGTGGTGGCGATGATATCCTCGAGTTTGGCGCAGAGCAGCTCGATCTTGACCTGTCGGTCGTTCTCCCGGTCGAGCAGGTGCCGGGTCAGCAACATCTCGCCGAATACGCTCGCCGTCTCCGCCAGAGGCAACGGGGCGTGATACTGAAACAGGTTCTGCCCCTGGGAGAGGCTTGAATGGATGCCGTGGCCGAACTCGTGGGCCAGGGTCGAGACGTCCCGCAGGGTTCCGGTGAAGTTGAGCAGCACGTAAGGGAGATAGCCCGGCATCATCCCCATGCAGAAGGCGCCGCCGCTCTTGCCGGGACGCGGCAGGACATCGACGCGCCGCTCGGCAAAAAACCCGTCGGCCATCTCTGCCATGCGGGGGGAAAAGCTGGCGAAGGCATCGTGAACCAGGGTACGGGCCTCGTCGATGGTGAAGGTGCGCCCGGAATTGCCGACCGGGGCATACAGGTCGGTGTTGTACAGTTCCGGCAGGTCGAGCAGCTGTCGCTTCAGGGCAAAGTAGTCCTGGGCCAGGCCGACGTTCTCCTCTGTGACTGCCATCATCCGCTCGACCATCTCCGGTTCGGTCTCGCTTGACAGATGGGTCGGGGTCATCAGATCGGGGTAGCTCCGTAGCTCCGCCTCCTTGCCGTGGTCGAGCAGGATATTGTTAAAGCAACTGGTCAGCACCAGGGCATTGTCCGCGTGTTTCTGCAGGAAAGTGGTGAACGCGTCACGCCGCGCTGCTCTGTCCGGGTGGTAGAGCAGACCGAGCAGTTCTTCCCCGCTGACGTCGCGCTCCTCTCCCTCTCCCGGCATCCGGAAACGGTAGCTGAGGCTGCTGGTCAGCTCGTCGAACAGCTGGACGAACGCCTCCCGCCCGGAGAGATCCTTGCGCTTCAGCGCCTGTTCGACCTCCTCCTGCAGGGTGTAGGGGGCATGGGCGCGAAGTTGCTGCAGGTAATGGGTGGATGGCGACACCTGGTCCGTCTTGAGCAAACCATTGAAGTGATCTTCCTCCAATTGCAGCAGCTCCAGTTCAAAGAACAGGGTCTGCTCGGTGATCCCTCCCCAGACTTCCCGCACCTTGGCGACCAGGCGCTTGTGCTGATCCGGCTCGCTGTCGCCGGAAAAAAGGAGCTGGGCATAGAGATACGGCAACAACACCTTGCGTTGCAGCTGCTGGTAATCCTCCAGGGCGGAGGCGAGAGTGTCAGCGTCCAGGTCCGGACTGCCCATCTTCCCGCGATAGTCCTTCCGGAATTGCCCGGCCAGGCGCGTCGCCTCCTGCAGGTCCTGGTCCCAGGCGGGATCGTCCGGGGCGGTGTAGAGGGGGGACAGGTTCCATTGCAGCATGTCATTATTATTCATGGTTTTTCTCCCTTTTCTCTTTTTCGAGTCTGGTGGGTCGAATGTATCGGGCGCATCGGGAACTGTCAATTGTTCTTACTTATGTGTGTTAAGCACAAAAACAGTCGTACTCCATCCTACTGTTTTTCAAAAAAATCAGTTTGGCAAAGCAACTGTTACAACATCAGGCAAATCAAAGTCGGCGGGTCGCGTCCCGCCGGACGCCATCCTCTTTTGCTGGCCCAAAAGAGGATGCAGAAAAGGGCCTTTCGCCCGCGGCGAGCATGGCATTCGCGGGTGACTGTCGCCACTTTTCAACATCGCTGTTTATTAACCAGGGGGGTGCCATTTCTCCGCATCGACGGGGCCCGTTCGGGTTTGGGCCCCGGGCCGTTCCGGCCGCATCCTGCCTCTTTCACAGGCACAAATAAGTTAACATCGACGTTTCATTGATCGGACACCGATTGCACACCCGAGCGAGGGCCATCGAAAAGCCCTCGCCATTGGTGAAAAGAGGAAGGGTCTTGTCGGTTCGTAAGTCGGTCAAAAAAGTTGGCGAGCTTCGCACACGACATGCCCGCCGCGGGCGACGGCATTTTTTGCCTACTTTTTGTTGCCGTCTTTGACAAAAAGTAGGTCGGCTGTCGGGCCGAGACCCGACGGTGTTGGACTTTGACCCTGACTCTCTCCATAACTCACCACAAATTATCCCTTGCCCTATTGACTTACGCAAAACTTACGCATATCCTTGAATCAACCGATACAAAGGATGCACCATGTCGCTCACCCCGAAACAAAAACAACTGCTCGACTTTATTACCGGCTTCCGCGACCGGCACGGCTACGCACCGTCGCAGCAGGAGATCGCCGACGCTTTCGGCTTCCGCTCTCTCGGCACGGTGCAGAACTACCTGGTTCGCCTGCAACGTGGCGGCCACCTGCAACGTGACTGGAACGCCCGCCGCTCCCTCCGCCCGGCCGCATCACGGACCAGAAGCGGCTCACTTGAGCTGCCGCTGGTCGGCACAGTCGCCGCCGGCCGACCGATCGAGGCAATCACCACGCCTGACACCCTCGACATCCCCGCCTCCATGGTCGGGACGGGCGAGCACTTCGTGCTGCGGGTCATGGGAGATTCTATGATCGGCGACGGCATCCTCGACGGCGACTACGTCGTGGTACGCAAGCAGGCGACTGCCACCAACGGGCAGATCGTCGTCGCCCTGCTCGACGGAGAGGCGACCGTCAAGCGGTTACAACACCGCGGGGACCGCGTCGAACTCCACCCGGCCAACCCGACCCTGCAACCCCTGATCGTTCCTGCCGATACCGACCTGCAGATCGAAGGAGTGGTGGTCGGGGTTATCCGTCACTGCGCCTGAAATCCACCGCCGGTGCCGTCATGCCTGCCATTCTCCATCTCGCTATTCCCCGTTTTCCGATCGCCGTCGCCCGGGTCGCGCGCCCCGAGTTGCGCGAACGGCCGGTCGCCATCGCGCCCGCCCATTCGGACCGGGCCCTTCTCGTCGCCGCCTCGGCCGAGGCGGAACAGGACGGGGTCTGGCCGGGGATGCCGTTGCATCGCGCCCTGCGCCGCTGCCCCCGCCTGCAACTGCTGCTGCCCGACCCCGTGCTGCTGGGTCGCGCCAGCCAGGCCCTGGAACGTCTGGTCGGCGACTACACCCCGGTCTGGGAACCGGCCGGTGGCGGCCGCCTGTTCCTTGACCTGAGCGGCAGCAGCCGCCTGCTCGGTCCGGGGCGCGACGCCGCCGCCCGGCTCGACCGCGATATCCGGCAGCGGTTCCGCCTCGACGGCCAGGTCGGCGTCGCCGGCAACAAGCTGGTCTCTCGCATCGCCGCCGGCTACCTGCATCGCCCGGGAGTCTGCGACGTCTTCCCCGGCAGCGAAGGTGCGTTCATTGCCCCGCTGCCGATCACCCTGCTGCCGGGGATCGGCCACAAACGACAGCGGACCCTGCTCGACGAACTGAACCTCCGCCAGATCAGCGAACTGGCCCGGCTCGATCTCCCCCAGCTCGCTCCGGTCGTCGGACCGTTCGCCCCCCTGTTGTACCAACGAGCCCGCGGAATCGATTTTTCCCCGGTAACACCGCGTCGTACACAACCCCGGATCAACGCCGGCAGCATTCTCCCCCGTTCAACCAACAGCGAGCTGTTGCTGCAGGCCGAACTCTGTCGCCAGGTCGAGGAGTGCGGCCTGCTGTTGCGGCAACGTCGGCTCTCCTGTCAGAAACTGCAGCTCTGTCTCGATTACATCGACGGGGTCAACCACTGCCGCACCCTCCAACTTACGCCGCCGACCTGTGATGATTCCATCCTGCTCATCGCCGCCGACAGTCTGCTGCAGACATGCCGGGAGCGACGCACCCAGGTTCGCGCCATGCGATTCGATTGCCTTGAACTGTTGTCACCGACGCAACTCTCCCTGTTCGATGCCCCCCGAAGCCGGCACAGCATGCTCCAGGAGGGACTCGACCAGTTGCGGAGCAAATACGGCTTGCAGATCGTGCAGCGCGGACGCGCCCTCGCGACCGTATCGGCATGAGCATGTTTGCCCACCTGCACGTGCACTCCTGCTACTCCCCCAACTGGGGGATTCACACCCCGGACGAACTGTGTCGCTGCGCCCGTGACGCCGGCATGCGCCACCTCGCCCTGACCGACCGCAACGGCCTTTACGGTATCCCGCACTTCCTCCGGGCCGCCCGGGAGCACAATATCTCACCGCTGGTCGGCAGTGAACTGGTTCATGGCTCCATGCGGGCCGTGGCCCTGGCGATGAACCGGACCGGCTACGCGAACCTCTGCCACCTCATCTCGAAGCTGCACTGTGATCCCGCCTTCGACCTGGCTGCGGGATTGCTTCACCACCGCCAGGGCATGGTCATCTTCAGTGACCACCCGCAGCTGCTGCAAACCCTCCGCCCCAGTTGCAAAGGGGAACTCTACGTCGAACTTTCACCCGGTCACCAGATGCACGCCGCGCTCCGCCTCGCCCGGCAACTCGACCTCCCGCCGGTCGCCACCTGCCGGTCGGTGCTGCTCGCCGATGACGATTTCGACCTGCACCGCGTGCTGCGAGCCATCGCCGGCAACACCACCCTCGATCAGCTCGATCCGGCCACCCACGCCACCCGCAGCGACCGCTTTCTCAACCCGGAACAGGTGCAGGAGCGCTTCCCCCACTGCCCGGACGCTATCGCCAACTGCGCCAGGATCACCGACCGCTGCGCGGCCGACTGGGACAACCCCGCCACTATCTTTCCCCGCTATCGCGACATGCGTGACAGCCGGGCCCTGTTTCACTTACAGCGACGCACACTGGAAGGGGCGAAACGACGCTATGGCCAGGTCGATACGGCGATCCGCGACCGGTTACGCAAAGAATTCGCCATCATCCGCGACAAGCAGTTCGCCCACTATTTCCTGGTGGTGGCCGAGCTGGTCCGCCACTCCCCGCGGACCTGCGGTCGCGGCAGTGCCGCCGCCTCTCTGGTCGCCTACTCCCTCGGCATCACCCATGTCGACCCGCTACGCTTCAACCTCTTCTTCGAGCGGTTTCTCAATCCGGGCCGTCTCGACCACCCCGACATCGACGTCGACTTCCCCTGGGACGAGCGGGACCGTGTTCTCGATGCCGCCTTTGCCCGTTACGGCGCGCAGCGTGCCGCCATGGTCGCCAACCAGATCGGCTACAAAGGGCGCTCGGCCCTGCGCGAGGTCGCCAAGGTCTTCGGCGTTCCGGCCCTGGAGATCAAACAGGTAACCCGTCGCATCTCCGGCTACTGGCGAGCTTCTCAGGCCCTGGCGGCGATCAATGAACACCCCTTGTTCCGCGGCGAAACCCTGCAGGGGGACTGGCCGCTCATTTTGCGCATCGCGGCCCGGATGCGACGGCAGCTTCGGCATCTCGGCCTGCATTGCGGCGGCCTGGTGATCGTTCCGGACGAGATCCGCAACCATGTCCCGATCGAAGTCAGCGCCAAGGGGCTGCCGGTCATCCAGTGGGAAAAGGATCAGGCGGAGATGGCCGGACTGGTCAAAATCGACCTGCTCGGCAACCGCTCCCTGGCGGTGATCCGCGACGCGCTGGCCGCCATCGAACACAACACCGGCAACCGGATCGACTACGGCGCCTGGCGGCCGCTCGACGACCCGACCACCCGCGAACTGCTCTGTCGCGGCGCCAGCATGGGCTGCTTTTACATCGAGTCGCCCGCCACCCGCCAGCTGCTACGCCGGATGTTCGGACCGGAAACAGGCGCGGGCATCTCCCCGGACGCCCTGTTCGAGCATCTGGTGATGGCCAGCTCGATTATCCGGCCGGCCGCCAACCGTTTCATCCTCGAATTCGTCGCCCGCATGCGGGGCAAGCCGTGGCGTTCCTTGCACCCACTGCTCGATCCGGTACTCGCCGAGACCTACGGTATAGCGGTCTACCAGGAGCAGATCACCCAGATGGCGATGGCACTGGCCGGTTTCGACCCCTACCACGGCGACCAACTGCGCAAAATCATCAGTTATAAGCACAAGGGGAAGAACCTGGAGGATTACCGCCAGCGCTTCTACGCCGGGGGAAGAGACAACGGACTGGGAACACCGCTGCTCGACGAGGTCTGGGAGCAGATTCTCTCCTTCGGCGGCTACTCCTTCTGCAAGCCGCACTCCGCATCCTACGCTCTGGTCAGCTGCAAATCGGCCTGGCTCAAGGCGAACTACCCGGCCGAGTTCATGGCGGCGGTGATCAGCAATCAGGGAGGATATTATTCCGCCTCCGCCTACCTCTCCGAGTGTCGGCGCCTCGGCCTCGTCATCACCCCGCCCGACATCAACGCCAGCGACTGGCAGTACACCGGCCGTGGCAGAGAAGTCCGGATCGGCCTGATGCAGGTTGCGGGATTACGCCAGAACGACCTGCAGGAGCTAATCCGCGAGAGGGAACGACAAGGGCCGTTTACCTCTTTCGCCGACGTTCTGGTGCGAACCTCCCTGCCGACGGACCAGGTTCGGACCTTGATCAAATCTGGCTGCTTCGACCGGATCGAAGCGCCCGAACGCCGCCCTGAGCTGCTCTGGCAAGCCCTTGCCGCCGAACGGCAGCACACATCCGGCAGTCTCAACTTCGGCGTGACAGTCGACTCCGGACCGACGTTGCCGCCGCTGGACGAACGGGAGCGACACCGGCAGGAGCAAGAGGTGCTCGGGTTCGTTCCTACGGAGCACCCACTGGCCCCCTGGCGCGACGCCATCCTCGCCGCCGGAGCCATTCCGGCGCGGGAGATCCCGCGCCGGGTCGGCAAGCGGATTACTCTGGCCGGCTGGTGGGTCACCGGGAAAACCGTGCAGACCAAACACGACCAGCCGATGCAATTCATCACCTTCGAAGACGAGTCGGCAATCTACGAAACAACCTTTTTCCCGGCTATCTATGACCGCTACTGCCGCCAGCTCGGTCTGCCCCGCCCCTACCTGCTCAAGGGGAAGGTCGAAGCGGAGTTCGACGTGCCGACGGTGACCGTCGATTGGGTCGGTTTTTTGGATTGATGGTTCAGACGAACGTCTGTGTGAGGTGAAACTGTAGAGACGTCCCGCCGGGACGTCTCATGATGATCGGTGAGACGGGTCACCGACCCGTCTCTACAACGCATAAAAAACAATCTCGTGGGGGATAAACGGAGTAGAGACGTAGCATGCTACGTCTCTACAAAATAATCAAATCACGGCAATTCAAACACCACCACACGCCCCTGCCCTTTGCTCATGGCTCCCGGGGTGCTGTCGATCACCGCGATCACCAGCTCGTCGGTACCGTCGTTGTCGGCATCGGCCAGTCGAAAATCGACCATCCCACCTTCCTGATCGGTCGTTTTCCAGGCTTCCTGCAGCCGCCCATCCTGCCAACGCAAGGCGATCAGGCGACTCGGCCCGAAATTGGAGAGCAGGCTGGTAAAACTCTTGCCATCGTTTTGCGGGACCAGCAGCAGCCCATCCGGGCCAGGTTCGATGCGGGGCTTGATCAAAATCTGCTCCGTCGCATAGGAAGCACCGCCTGGATTATCAACGATGTCAAAACCGACCGTGGTTCCACCATACTCCTGGGAACTCTCCCACACGATATCCCCGTTGGGGAGCAGCACCTGCAGGATCTGGTCGGTGCCGAGGTTGGCGAATTGAAGCCCTGAGGCATCGACCTGAAAAGGTTGCAGGCCGAAGAGGGTGGCACGCCACGGATACTGAAACCGGCCACTGCTGGTCACCCGGCCGCCGACGTTTTCCAGCCGGTAGATATTGCTGCCGTAGATCCGGCTTCCACCCTCAAGCTGTTGCCCGAGGAGAATCTTTTCGCCATCCGGCATGATCAAACGGCGCATCAGGAAAGGAATATTGTCCTGCCTGACCTGCAACACTCCGCCGGACAGTCCGACAACGAGAGACTCCGATTTGAAATCCTTCACCAGGGAGAGATACAGCTCGACCTTACCATCGCCGTCCAGGTCGATACCGTCGAGAGCAACCCCTTTGGCAAAGGAGGGCAAATCGAACCTGTCCACCCCCTGATAGTTACCGTCATAATAACGACCAACCTCAAGATGATCGCGGAATAAAATCGCAGTTTCCAGTTGGCTGTCTCCGTCGAGGTCGACGACCTCAATCCCGACAGCATCACCACGCATTTTACGCAAATCCCAGAGACCCTGCCTGGCCTGTTGCTGCTTAACGATGATGCCTGTGGCAGGCGCCTCGGTCCTGACAGCCGGAACGTTCACGGCAGAAGCCGTCGGAGTCTTGGGTGGAACAACATTTGGTACCACTTTGTCCTTGGAAGTGGCGACAGGCTGTTGTTTTTCAGGCGACGGTGCTGTTTCGATCGTTCCCTGTGCCACGTCCGGGTAGGACCGGATCACCTCAAACGAGGCGCCGCGTACCTGGAGCTCTCCGGCGCGGAGGATGAAGACCAGCGGAGGATCTCCCCCCGGCAACGGTTTCGGCTGCGGTGGGCGACTCGACTGGGCGGTCGCATAATTTTGCCAGTCAAGATCAGGAAGTGCCTGCTTTAAATTTGCAAAAAAAGTTTCCCCCGCACCGTCATAGTCCCAGAACGCCGTCCTGACATTGGCAAACCGGCGGATCTTGTCCCCCTTGATCAACTGCCCCGTTTTCCCGAGTGGCCGAGCATAGGAGTAACCGGTTTTGACTCGCGTCACCTGCAGCAATCCCTTGACCTGCTCCACCCGTCCCAACAACTCGCCGGTGACCGGGTGGACGATCGGCTCGCCCGACTCAACCACCGCAAGCAGGTCGCCAACCGCCAATCCACGCGCTGCGTCGAGATCGACCAGGAACTCGCCACTGACGGGCATGACGACCACCCCATCGATGGGAGCGAAGTCGTGTTTCAAGTCACTAAGGCCGCTGGCAAAGGACAAGGCGGGAAGAATCAAGAGTATAACGATCAAGCAAATTCGGGAGCAAAGCCAATCAACCACAGGGAACCTCCATTGAATCACGAAAATTGACAATTAAGGCTCTTCATTCTAACCCAACCTGGTTAAAACCCAAACTCATTTGTTGACCGCCATGGAATCGGGACACGGTTTCCCCTGCGACATCAAATAAGGGAAATACCTTTCTACTCCAAAAAAAACGCCCCGCCGGAGGGCGGGGCAATGGCAATGAGAAAAGGCTGGGGGGGAAGGCCCCAGTTCGGTTATGACTTGGATTCCTGCAGGACCAGATCCTCTTCCTCGATGAGGTCGGTCGCAGGGGCTGCTGCTTTCGCGCGGGCTTCGTGCGGACGTAGGGTGAAAGCCATGACGGCGCCAACCAACAGCAGGACGGTAGCGACCGCGAAGTTGTTGTTGAAGTTTCCGGTCTGCACCTTGATCATCTCAGCAACCCGGACCATGACAAAGGCGCCAACACCCCAGGCGGAGAAAAGGATGCCGTAGTTCATGCCGAAATGCTTCATCCCCCAGTAATCCTTGGTGAATGAGGGGAAAAGAGCAAGGTTGGTACCGTAGTTGAACACCATGAAGGTGACCAGCAGGGCGACGATTTCCGGTTGTGCATCACCGTTGAGACCGAAGTAGGCGGCAAACATCATGCTCGCCTGGAACAGCAGCATCAGGGCGAGGGTGTTGGCGCGTCCCAGCTTGTCCGACAGCACCCCGGCGACCAGGCGCCCGGCAGCGTTACCGATCGACATAATCACCACGACCATGAATGCCATCTCCCCCATGCTCGCCTTGGCCAGGCCCTTGGCGCTGCCGATAACCATCAGGCCGGCTCCGGCGCCGATGAAGTAGCAGAGCCACAAGGTGTAGAACTTGCCGGTCTTCAGGATCTGCATCGGGCTCTTTTCGTTATCCGAAACAACCTTGGCAGCGGATTTCCCGCTGGTGGCAGCTTGGGGCGGGTTTTTGATCAACATGGCAAGGCTGCAGACGACGGCGGCAAATCCGATGCCGAAGAACATCATCGACTGTTGCAGTCCGAAGCTGCCAAGCAGCCACTTGGCCAGAGGGGCGATGTAGACCGAGGCGAGTCCGAAACCGGAAACGACGATCCCGGCAATCAGGCCGGTCTTGGCCGGCGGGAACCATTTCAATGCCGGCGGGGTGGCGGCCGAGTAGCCGAAGCCGATCCCCATACCCGCCAGCACACCGAACCCGACGATCCAGGACCAGTAGTTGGTGGTCTGGGAAATCCAGATAAATCCGGCGGAGACCAGAAGGCCGCCGAGAATACAGGTTACGCGGGGGCCAAACTTGTCCTGCAGTTTGCCAGCGATGATCATAGCGGCGGCGAAGACCAGGCAGGCGACCGCATACGGGTCATTGACGCTGGCCAGGTCCCAGTTGAACGGCCCGCCGGCAGCGATGGAGTCGGTGATCGCCCCCTTGAAGATGCTCCAGGTGTACAGGATGCCGAGGGCGAGGTTGATGCCTGTGCCGGCGAGGGCAACGATCCAGCCGCTGCGGTTCGATGTTTCTTCCATGATCTCCTCCTTGATTGTAGTTGGATATTGAAGGCTCTCTCTAATCGTCAAATTCAAGCGATGTGAAATGGGCCACTTGTTACGAAACTTGATCGATATCGGACTCACCGGCCGCCTGGCGATAGAACGGCGGGTTGATTCTTCCTGTGCATTGATACGTTGCAGCTGCCACCGATTGGCAGGATCCCTGTCGAGTTGCCGATAACGCATGCAGTCGGCATGATGGGTGGAGCAGTAAGAACTTATGGTCTTCACGTCGTAGGGTGAGATGTAGCCAAGCCCGACATCACAGAGTTCTTCTTGCTTTTGAAAAAACGGACAGGTCATTGCGTCTCCATTAAGTGCGACCTTTTTCACTGCCTTCGATGGCCGCCGCTGCCTCCCATAAAGAGCAACCCCGATGCCAAACAATGTTTCAAAAAATTTTTTCTATTTTTTATCTAATGTTTTCGGTAACTTATGGACTTAATACCGGACAAGTCTGGTCGCACACCTTTTGCATTTATGCAAGAGAAGTGAAACGAGATGTCATTCTCGATTTTTGAGTTTCACAGTTCGGGAATAACGCCTTAAGTGTCTTAAATAAAACGATTTTTGGCTCGATGATTCCTTGCGGGAAAAAGGCGTTTGCAATGCTGCAAGTGGCCTCCGGCCGTTTTGCATAATTGCGAAAAAAACAACGTCTGAGGAACGAGGCCGAACTGGCCAGCACCAAATTGGGCGTGGGGACGCTTTTCAAACGGAAAGGAGATGCTAATCTGAAAGAGTAAGCTCTAAACCACGGGAGGTGTCATGTCATACGGAGAAGGAAGAACCTACAAGAAGGTTGAGATCATCGGGGTCGCAACGGAAAGCATCGAGGCAGCCATCCAGCAGGCGGTCAGCAAGGCCTCGTCAAGCCTGCAGAAGCTCTCCTGGTTCGAGGTGCAGGAGGTTCGCGGCCACATTGGAGACGACGGCAGGGTGAGTGAGTATCAGGTCGTCATCAAAGCATCATTCGAATTGAAATAAGGCCGATGAAAAACCTTCATCTGCTGCGTTCCCTTGGTCTTCATCGCTGCGACGTAGCTGTCGCTACGCCTCACTCTTCGACCTGCGGGGGCCTGCATCTAAAGATTTTTGATCAGCCTTGATGGCCTCAAGCAACTGTGGGGGCACAGGCCCCCACGATTGTTGGAGAAATGGTGAGCAGAATTACGCGCGGGAGACGAATCGACTCTCTCTGGTATCGATCTTCACGGTTTCGCCGCTTTCGAGGTAGCCCGGGACCTGTAATCGCAGCCCGGTTTCGAGGACCGCCTCCTTGGTCTGGGCGGTGGCGGTGGCGTTTTTGATCGCCGGCGGGGTCTCGACCACCTTCAATTCAACGGTCATCGGCGGTTCGATGTTGATCACTCCACCCTGGAACAAGCCAAGCAAGACCTCCACCCCTTCCAGCAGAAACCCCTTGACCGGCTCGTAAAGCTCAGGTCCGAGTTCGTACTGTTCATAATTCTCCAGGTCCATGAAGACACCGCCGTCACCATCCGGGTAGAGAAACTGACCCTTCCGCTTTTCAAAATCGGCCTCATCGACCTTGTCTCCGGCCTTGAAAGTCTTCTCCAGGACCTGCCCCGTAAGCATGTTGCGGTACTTGGTTTTTACCAGGGTATTACCGCCGCGAGCGGTGGGTGAATGCTGCGAAACGTCGAGCAGCAGACAGGGGGCGTCATCGATCTGAATGATAAGGCCTTTTTTGAAATCGTTGGTGGTCAGCATGGGCTCCTCCAGAAGGTTAAATCTGCCGGCCCTTATAGCACAACTCCCTGATTGCCAAAAGGAATTTTTCCATGACAAGAACCACCCCCCTGTGCTTTAATGTCACGCTTTCCCGTCCGGGGTTGTGGGGAGACGAGCAATCACGGAACCAAAACCAAGCTCAAGGAGACATAAGCTATGTATGCCTGCAGTGACCTGCGCAAAGGACTTAAAATATTGATTGATGGCGAGCCGCACGTCATTGCCCAGTTCGATTTTACCAAACCGGGCAAGGGGCAGGCACTCTACAAGTGCAAACTGCGCAATATGCTGACCGGCGCCCTGTTCGACCGGACCTACCGCTCCGGCGAGAGCTTCGAACCGGCGCAACTCGAAGAACGGGACATGCAGTACCTCTACCAGGACGAGGCGGGTTATGTCTTCATGGACCAGAAGACTTACGAGCAGACCACCCTGACCGAGGATGTCCTTGGCGACGACCGCTATTTCCTGATCGACAACATGGAGGTCAAAATCCTGCTTTTCGGCGAACGGGGGATCGGTGTCACCCTGCCGAACTTCGTTAACCTGCGGGTCACCGAGGCGGAGCCGTGGGTCAAGGGCGACACCGCGGCCGGCAATAACAAACCGGCGACGGTTGCGTCCGGCTATAACCTCCAGGTCCCCTCCTTTGTCGAGGAAGGGACCCTGATTCAGATCGATACCCGGACCGGGGAGTACGTCACCCGCGTCAAGGAGTAATCTTGGAGCCGAACTGGGCCCTGGCCCGCAAACGGCAGAATCTCGAGCAGAGGGCCCGCATCGTGCAAACGATCCGGGCCTTTTTCGTCGAACAGGGCTACCTTGAGGTCGAGACGCCGCACCGCCTCCCGGGAAATGCCCCGGAGCCCCACATCGATGCGGAACAATCAGGCGACTGGTTTTTGCAGACCTCCCCCGAACTCTGCATGAAGCGCCTGCTCGCCGCCGGCTACCCGAAGCTGTTTCAGATCGGGCGCTGCTGGCGCCAGGGGGAGCGTGGCCGCCGGCACCTGCCGGAGTTCAGCCTGCTCGAATGGTACCGGACGGACGGAACCTACCTTGACCTGATGGAAGAGTGCGAACGATTGCTGCGCCGCCTTGTCCCATCCGGAGTACTGACATGGGCGGAACAGGAAATCGATGTCGCTTCGGCGTGGGAGAGACTGACAGTCGACGATGCCTTCCGGCGCTACGCTGGCATTTCAGCCTCGGCGGCACTTGACGCCGGTGAATTCGATCTGCTGTTGGCCGAGAGAATTGAACCAAAACTCGGAACGACCACACCGACCCTGCTCTACGATTACCCTGCCCCCCTCGCCGCCCTGGCACGTCGCAAACCGGACAATCCCCGCCTGGCCGAACGGTTCGAGCTCTATGTCGCAGGCCTCGAGCTGGCCAACGGCTTCTCCGAACTGACCGATCCGCTCGAGCAGCGTCAACGCTTCGTTCAGGACGAGGCGGCGCGCAGCGCGGCGGGCAAGCCGGGTTATCCCATCCCGGAGAAGTTCCTGGCCGAACTGGGGGGGATCGAGTCGGCCGCCGGCATCGCTCTCGGCGTCGACCGACTGGTCATGCTTTTGACCGGCGCCGAAGATATCGCCAAAGTGGTGACATTTACCCCCGAAGAGTTGTAGACTGATCTCTCAATCCGGACTTTGCGAGGAGGGTTCGAGCCTCATGACCCCCGTGATGGAAAAACAGCTGATGCATGCCTGCCGCACCCTGTTCGGCCAGGAGATTTCTCTCTCCCCCGAATTCCTCGGCTATCTGCAACTGAGCGGGGCGAAATCAGCGTTTCGACTGCGGGCCAAGGAACATCACCCAGACCGGTTTGCGGAAGCCTCACCGACGGTGCGACAAAAGCAAAACGACCGTTTTCGCGAAATTCACCAGGCGTATCGATTGCTGCAGCAGTTCCTCTCCGACCGCCACCGTCCCTGTCCGCGGACCTCTCCCCGAGAAAGAACGGAACAGTCACGACACCAGGATATCCCGAAAAAGCACGTCGCCCGCCCGGAAGGGGCACCGCTGCCGAAACACCCTCTTGAATTTGGCATATTCGCTTATTACAGGGGGAAGATAACCTACCAGGATTTGATTGCAGCTGTGGTCTGGCAACGGCGTCAACGACCGTCCATCGGTGCCCTCGCGGTCCGCTGGGGATGGTTGTCCGAGAACATGGTTGGCATGATCGTCCGGCAACCGGGTGCGGGTCAACGCTTTGGCGACAAGGCACGCTCCCTCGGCTACCTCTCCCAACAACAGGTCGACATCCTGTTGCGGCGCCAACGAGGCCTGCAGCAGAGAATCGGCCGCTATTTCGTCGAGCAGGGCTTGCTGAGCGAAGCGGAGGTTGTCCAACTCGTCCAGGAACTGCAAGACCACAACCGGCGCGTCCTGCGCAGTCAGCGCCGATAAAACTTTACGACTTTGGCCCAAATGCGAAGCCACTGAAACCCTCCCAGGCTTTTGCTGCCCGGGGCTACCCTTTTTCCACTCCGACACTTCCGGAGCCGAGGTCGTCCAACATTTTTCGAAATGCATCCTCACGCTCCAGCGGCAACCGGAGCCTGCAGGACACCAGCTCAGCATAGCTGATATCGAGCATCTCGGCTTCGAAATCCTCCAGACATCGCTGTAAAAGAGTCAGCAACGAGTAATCGAGAGTCAACAGCAGGACGGACCAGTCGACCCGCTCACCGCGTGGCAGCTGCTGTAGAGCCGCCTGCACCGCCGCCGTATACGCCTTGACCATCCCCCCCTTGCCGAGCTTGGTTCCACCGAAGAAACGCGTGACGACAACCGCCAGGTCACCGAGCCCTCCATACTGCAGAGCGGTTAACATCGGTCGACCGGCGACTCCGTGCGGCTCTCCGTCGTCGCTCAGACCGACCTGATCGCTACTGCCGGGTGGGCCGAGCAGATAAGCCCAGCAGTTATGATTGGCATCGGGAAATTCAGTCTTGACGGCGGCGACGAAAGCCTGGGCTTCTCTGCTTGAAGTCACCGGTTGCACCGTGGCAATGAACCGACTCCGTTGAACCTCGATCTCGCAACGAAATCGCCCGGCGGGGATCGGGTAGCGTCCGGAGGTCATGGCGTCAGGTCGCAAGATCCGGATAGTCGACCGGGCACCCATCCGGGGCGACAAAGCGAACCCTCCCGCTGGCCGAGCGACCGGGGGAGACGGTGTGGGCCGGCACCTTCCCCTTGCCACCGGGCAGATCGACCACGAGCTGCGGCAGGGCGAGTCCGGGGAGACGCCCTTGCAGCTCGCCCAGCAACCGCTGTCCAACCGCAAGTGGGGTGCGAAAATGCCCGGCACCGCGAGCCAGGTCCGCCTGGTGGAGGTAATAGGGACGAATCCGGTTGCGCAGCAAAGACCGAAACAAATTCTCCAGGGTCGCAACGTCGTCATTGACCCCCTTGAGCAACACCGTCTGGCTGGCGAGCGGCACCCCGGATTCGGCCAGACGCCGACACCCTTCAAGCATCTGCGGAGCAAGCTCCCTGGGATGGTTGACATGGATCACGAGATAAAGCGGTTGCACGCGGCGCAGGAGTTCAACCAGGTGATCCGTCATCCGGTCCGGCAGCATCACCGGCATCCGAGTGTGGATGCGCAACAGCCCGACATGATCGATTCGGCGCAACCGCGCCAGCAGGTTTTCGAGCAGCAAATCGGTCAGCAGCAACGGCTCGCCGCCGGTAAGGATGACTTCCTGTAGTTCGCGACAACCGGCGAAATAATCGCACGCCTGCTCCAACTCACTGAAACTGGTCTTGAGGTCGCCGGTGCCGACCCTCCCCTTGCGGAAACAGAACCGGCAGTAAGCAGGGCAGCTGCCGTTCACCAACAGCAGCGCTCGGTCGGGATGGCGGTGCACAACGCCGGGAACCGGGGAATGGTCGGCTTCTGCCAAAGGGTCGATCATCGTATCCGGGTCGTCCCGCAGCTCCGCCAGGTTCGGCAGGAACTGGCGGCCGATCGGATCGTCCCGATGCTCGATCAATTCGCACAGGTGCTGGGTCAAACGGAGCGGATAGCGGTCGGCGATCAATTGCAGCTCGCGGACATCAAGACCGAAGCGCTCAGCGATCCGGCTGCAGTCGACCACCCCGTCCATCAACTGTTTTTGCCACGGATCCATGCCGCTCAAACTCCCTTGCGAGCAACACACTGGTTGCGCAGGTGGAAAGTGAAATGCGCCAGGACCAGCAGGCCGAGGTCACGCAGCAGAGCCTGCTGCGGTGTTGAACTGTCATGGGGCCCGAAACAACCGCAGTCGATTTCAAAACCGCGTGCGATCACACTCAACAGTGCGACAATAAACACCAGGGTCATCGCGGCAAGCAGCAAAGACGCGGGTCGGATATGCCGGTTGGCGAGCAGCAGGCCTCCGGCCAGAATCTCGACATATGGCAGGGTGGCGGCAAGCAGGTAGTTGACCTGGTAAGGGAGCAGGCGATAAGCGGCGATCTGCCCGGCAAAAGCAGGGACATCATCGGCCTTGAGCAAGCCGGCATAAAGGAACAGGCCACCGAGACCGAGACGGCAACCGTGATAAGCCCATTGCTGCCAGGTTTTCACTTCTCCCCCTCGATCGGCAGACCGGCATCGCGCCACTCGGGGATACCCCCCTCAAAGACCGCGACATTCCGGAATCCGGCAGCCAGAAGTTTGACGCCGAGGGCATAGGAGTCGGGACAGCCGTAGCCATTGCAGTAGGTGATCAGGCTTGCTTCCGGGGGGAGCTCCTCCATCAGGGCAGGGATGAGGGTGTCGGCCTCGTCCAGAGGGAAACTCCGGGCGCCGGAAATATGCTCTTCGTTGAAAAGTTCGGAGATGCGTGCGTCAAGCAGGACGCTGCCACTGGTGAGGGCTGATTGAACCGTTGCAATATCGACCGGCAGCGGCAGGAGTTCAATCCCGGCCGGGACCGCATCGGTCGCGACCTGCGGGGCGACGACATTCCCCTCCAGCAGGTCCGTGACCAAGCGGTGATTGACAGCAAGTCCGACAGTGATGCCGAGAGACAAGATCAGAACCGCTTCCAGGAGGATGCGGGGCATCTCGCTGAAATCGAAATGATTATTCATCGGGAGAAGCGACTAAGTCCGGGCCGACATCTTTCAGAACATCCTTCAGCAGACGGAGTTCCCGCTCGAGTTGGTCGATACGGCGCCAGGACGAGGTCACCACCTCGTTCAACTCTTCGATCAGCCGTTCCTGGTGGGTGGAACGTATTTCCAGTTCTATAATGCGCTCTTCCAAGTGTTCCATGCACCGCATGCTAGCAGAATGGCGGGTGCCCGGCAACACTGCTTCAGCAGACTTTTTTGGTCTTGAATAGCATGTCGGGGTCGGGTAAGGTGTTTGACAGTTATTTCTGCAGGTTGCGGGTCCGGCTGAAGCCGATATGCTATGAGTTGATATGAAAAAAAACCTCACCCTTATATCCATCATTTTCATGTTCCTGGCGTGCCCGACGCTCCTGCCGGCAGCCATGGACCACGCTGAGGAATCAAAATCAGCGGGGGCCCATCAGCACCACATGGCCGACCCTGCGAAAGCCGACACGGGCCAGCACGAGGAGATGGAGCACCATGGCGCCCCCCATGCCATGGAGGGCAAAGAAGACTCCCAGCCTCATGTGCATCCGGTCGCGACCGACCAGAAAGCGGAGGTCGAGGAGAAACTTGGCGCAAAAATTCCGCTCGATCTGCCGTTTGTCGACGAGGATGGACGTGCCGTCACCCTCGCCGACCTGGTCGACCGACCGACCATCATCGCCCCGGTCTACTACCGCTGCCCGAATGTCTGCAATTTTCTCCAGGGGGGACTGGCTGATGTCCTCGGCAAACTCGACCTGAAGCCTGACGAATACCGGGTGGTTTCGGTCAGCTTCGATGAGACCGAGACCCCGAAGGACGCCAGGGCGAGTGAAAAAATCTACCGGGCGGCCATGCACGGGGCTTTCCCCGAGCAGGGATGGCACTTCATCAGCGGGGGAAAACCGGAGATCGACCGGTTGATGGATGCTCTCGGCTACCGCTTCTTCCGGGTCGGGGTCGATTTCGTACACCCGGTGGTGGTCGCCGTGGTGAACAGCGACGGCACCATCACCCGCTATCTCTACGGCACCCGTTACCTGCCGATGGATGTCACCCTGGCCTTGATGGAAGCCGGTGAGGGGAAGGTCGGCAGCACCGTGCGCCGTCTGGCGAGCCTCTGCTTCAGCTACGACCCGGAGAAAAAAGGGTACGTCTTCAACATCCTGCAGGTCAGCGGGGTGGCGGTTCTCCTTCTCGCCGGTGGACTGTTCGCCGCGCTCGCTTTCGGCGGGCGAAAAAAACGGAAGCATTGAGGGTATTATGAGCGATGTTACTGCGACCTCCGGGCGCGGGTTCTGGGACAACAGCGGCGGTCGGAGCGGCCTGGCGGCCTGGATTTTCTCCACCGACCACAAGCGGATTGGCCTGATGTATTTCTGGTCGATCGTCATCTTCTTCCTGGTCGGGGTGATGCTCGGCCTGCTGATCCGGCTGGAGTTGATCGCGCCGGGAGTCAACTTCCTCGGCGCCCAGCGTTACAATGCCACCTTCACCCTGCACGGGGTGATCATGATTTTCCTGTTTATCATCCCCGGCGTGCCGGCGGCCTTCGGCAACCTGGTGATGCCGATCCAGATCGGCGCCGAAGACGTCGCTTTCCCCCGTCTCAACCTCGCCTCGTTCTGGTTCTACGCCATCGGGGCAACGTTGGCTCTGGTTTCCCTGTTCACCGCGGGCGGCGCACCAGACACCGGCTGGACCTTCTACGTGCCGTTCTCGACCCGGACCACCACCAACGTCTCCCTGGCGGTGTTCGCGGTCTTCATTTTAGGCTTCTCCGGCATCCTGACCGGCATGAACTTTTTGACCACCGTTCACCGCCTGCGGGCGCCGGGCATGACCTGGACCCGACTGCCGCTCTTCACCTGGTCGCTCTACGCCACCGCCTGGGTGCAGGTGCTGGCGACGCCGGTACTTGCCATCACCCTGGTGCTGATCATGGCGGAACGCCTGGTTGGGACCGGGCTGTTCGACCCGGCCAGTGGCGGGGACCCGATCATGTACCAGCACCTGTTCTGGATCTACTCTCATCCGGCGGTCTACATTATGATCCTGCCGGCGATGGGGGTGATCTCCGACATCATACCGGTCTTCGCCCGTAAGCCGGTTTTCGGCTACAAGGCGATCGCCATCTCATCCATCGCCATCGCCGCAGCCGGCTCCCTGGTCTGGGGACATCACATGTTCACCAGTGGCATGTCGGACATGGCGGTGCTGGTTTTCTCCCTGCTCACCTTCATCGTCGCCATCCCATCGGCGATCAAGGTGTTCAACTGGGTCTCCACCCTCTACAAAGGATCGATCCGGCTCGACCCGCCGATGGTCTACGCCCTCTCCTTCGTCCTGCTCTTCTCCATCGGCGGCCTCGGCGGCCTGATCCTCGGTGCCCCGGGGACCGACGTACACGTACATGACACCTACTTCGTCGTCGGGCACTTTCATTACGTCATGTTCGGCGGGACCGGCTTCGCTTTCTTCGCCGCCATGCATTACTGGCTGCCGAAATACTACGGCCGGACATACAACAAGAAGGTCGCTCTCTGGGCCTGGGGCCTGATGTTCATCGGTTTCAACTTCCTTTACATGCCGATGCAGATTCTCGGCATGCAGGGGATGCCGCGCCGCTATTACGATTACGTGCCGAAGTTCGCCGATCTCAACCTGCTGGCGACGATCTCCTCCTGGGTGCTGGCCGCCGGCCTGCTGCTGATGTTCGCCAATGTCTTTTACGGACTGTTCCGCGGCAAGCCGTTCGGCACCAACCCGTGGGGCGGGGCGAGCCTGGAGTGGACCGCGACGGCGACACCGCCGCTGCTGGAGAACTTTACCGAAGAACCGATCGTGACTCACGGCCCGTACGATTTCAAACAGGCGGGGGTGCGCGCCGATGACTGAGCAACACAAGGATTACACCGGGGCCAAGCTCGGCATGTGGCTGTTCCTGTTCACTGAGCTGATTTTGTTCGGTGGACTGTTCATCCTCTACGGGGTCTACCTCAACCGCTACCCACAGGAATTCATCACCGGCGGCGGTGAGCTCAATGTCTGGTTCGGCGGCGGCAACACCTTGGTGCTGCTGACCAGTAGCCTGACGGTGGCGATGTCGATCTCAGCCCTGCAACGTGGCAACAGGTCTTTATGCGTAAAGCTGCTCGTTGCCACCATCGCCATGGCGCTGCTGTTTCTGGTCAACAAATACTTCGAGTGGAGCGCCAAGATCCACCACGGCATCTACCCGGGGGCGCCGTCCCTGCAAGAAGGCCCGCCGGGCGAGTCGGTTTTCTTCGGTCTCTACTACCTGACCACCGGCCTGCACGGTCTGCACGTGCTGATCGGTGCGGGGATCCTGACCTGGGTCATGTTCCTGGTCCGCTCCGGCAAAGTCAACGGGGACGACTTCGTAACCCTGGAGAATGCAGGGCTCTACTGGCACCTGGTCGACCTGATCTGGATCTTCCTGTTCCCGCTCTACTACCTGGTCCTGTAACGGACGAAGCGAGTTGCCATGAGTGAACACGACAAGGGACATATCATCGGCTACCCGGTGCTGATCGCGGTCTGGCTTGCACTGCTGATCCTGACCGCTATCACCGTCGCAGCCGCCCAGATCGACCTTGGAGAGCTTAACATCTGGGTCGCCCTCGGCATTGCTTCGGTCAAGTCGTCGTTGGTGATTGCAGTCTTCATGCACATGAAGTACGAAAAACCGCTGTTCCAGGTTTTTTTGCTGGTCGCCCTGTTGACCCTGGCGATCTTTATCGGCTTTACTTTCTTCGATGTGCTCTACCGGTGAGGAACTGACGTGAACCCGAGTCTGGTGACAACCCAGGAAGCGATCGATCCCGTCTTCATTTTCATCTTGGGGATCTCCTTGGTGATGCTGGTCGGCATCACCATCGCCATGATCTATTTCATCATCCGCTACCACCGCTCCCGGCAGCCGGAGCCGACATCGGATGTCGATCACAACCTCGGCCTCGAAGTGGTCTGGACGGTCATTCCGACTCTGATCGTCCTGGCGATGTTCTACTTCGGCTGGGCCAGCTTCCTCACGCTGCGCAATGTGCCCGAGGGCGCACTTGAGATCTCGGCCACCGCCCGAATGTGGTCCTGGACCTTCGAATACGCCGGGGGGCAGACCAGCAACCGATTGCGGGTGCCGGTCGGACAACCGGTCAAGGTCAATCTCCATTCCGTCGACGTGCTACACGCCTTCTACGCCCCGGCGTTCCGGGTCAAGCGGGACATGGTTCCGGGAATGGAGAATTATGTCTGGTTCACCGCCCCGGAAGCGGGAAGCTACGATATTTTCTGCGCCGAGTACTGCGGTGTCGGCCATGCCGATATGACCACCAGCATCGAAGCACTGCCGCCGGAGGAGTTCGAGCACTGGCTTCGCCAGGAGGCCGCCCCCGAGACGGCCGACCTCGGACGTGAACTGCTCGGCAAGCACGGCTGCCTCGGCTGCCATTCTCTCGACGGCAGCCAGATGGTCGGTCCGACTTTCAAGGGATTGTCCGGCCGGGAGGCGACTGTTCTGCAGGATGGGGTCGAAAAGACCCTGGTTACGGATCGCGACTACCTCGAGCGCTCGATTCTGCAACCCGGGCACGATATCGTCAAGGGCTACCCACCGGTGATGCCGGGCTACGAGGGGCGCATACCAGAGGGTGAGCTGGTGCAGATTCTCGACTACCTGACCGGAGCCGCTGCGCCGGCGAAGCCGAAGCCGGACGGTGCCGCCCTGGTGCAGCAGAACGGCTGTCTCGGCTGTCATTCGGACGACGGCAGCTCCAAGGTCGGCCCGACGTTCAAAGAACTGTTCGGTGCGCAAAGGACCGTGAGCGTCGATGGCGAGACCCGCTCGCTGACCGCCGACCGTGTCTACCTCGAACGCGCCATCCTCGAGCCGTCCGCCGAACTGGTTGAAGGGTACCCGGGGATGATGCCTCCCTACGGACACCTCTCCGCCGACCAGGTCGAGGCGATCATCGATTACCTTGAGGGACTCGGGAAATGACTCGAATCCTCGTCCGACTGTGTCGGCCCAGGCCGGCCGCCCTGGTAGCGCTTTCCTCTTTGGTCGGCTATCTTTGTACCGGGCAACACTCTCTGACCGCGATGACATCGCTATCTGCGGGCGTTTTTTTGCTTGCCGTCGCTGCCACCATTATCAATCAAATTCAGGAGCGGGATCTCGACGCCAGAATGCGGCGAACCGAAAACCGTCCATTGCCGGCCGGGCAAATCTCCCCTGCTGCAGCCGCCGGATTTTCCCTCGTGCTCGGCTTCGGCTCCCTGTTCCTTTTGTGGTCCGTCGGACATGTCATTGCGGTCGCTACCGGGCTGCTTTGCCTGCTGTTTTACAACCTTGTCTACACTCCACTCAAGCGGGTGACCTCTCTTGCCGTTTTCGCCGGAGCCCCGTGCGGCGCCTTGCCTCCGGTGATCGGCTGGGTTTGCGGCGGTGGCAGCCTGTTCGAGCCTGGCATATGGAGTCTTGCCGCCCTGCTCCTGCTCTGGCAGATTCCGCACACCCTGCTGTTCGTCCTGCACCACCGTGACGACTTCAGACGTGCCGGACTCCCGCTGTTTGCCGCGTCCCTGTCACCCGAGCAGACCCGCGTTCTCCTGCAACTCTGGTTGCTGGCAGTTGCCGCCGTGACTGTCACCTTGCCACTGACCGGCCAGGTTAAATCCCTGCCAGGGGTTGCACTGTTTACTCTGCTCGCTCCAATCCTTACCATTTCAGGATGGCGCATGCTGGCCCGCAGCGACTGGCGAAGCGGCTTCGTACTACTTAATCTCTTCCTGCTGCTCACCCTGGGCTGTCTGGTCTTTGACCAGGTCCTCCATTTCCAACCCTTGTAACCCTCTAAAACAACGCAGTTATCGGATTGACGCAACCAGGGTCGATTTCTCCGGCATTCGCGAGTTTTTGCAGGAACGATCCGACCTGCTCTCGCGCCTGTTGGAAAATCCCTTATTCCACGAACATGATATTTTCTCGGAGTTGCTGGTGGCAGTTCTCCATCTGAAAGAGGAACTTCACCTCCGACCCTCGCTTGCAGGCCTCCAGGCCCATTTCCCCTTTCTTTATTCCCTCGCCGTACGAACCAATCCCTTTGACAGTTCCGCCTCGATTGTGATTGTTGATTAGCCCGTGAAAAAGCCCGCACAGTTAAGGGAAATGACCATCCCCTCAAAATAAAAGCGATATCACAATGCAAACCCTAACAAAAAACTCACTATAATTCGCTAATGAATCGTGCATTTACGGTCTCTATCAAACTTTTTTCTCCGACTGAACTTCATTGGCTTGCTATATGCAGATTGAGAGCGGAAACCAGGTTCGGGGGACACCAATGGAGTACACACTCGATTTACAACAATACCTGAAAGGGGCTTTGGCCGGTCGCATTGCTGACCGGGCCAACCACCAGACTGAGCTGGCCGGGGAAAACGATCCTGACCGGAGTGCGGCCATGCGTCTCAAAGCCCCTGCGCAGCTTCAATGTGGAGAACGGAGGGATATCTCCATCCGTATCCGCAACCCGTTTGGCCGTGATTGCTCCGGCACTCTAACCCTGCGTGGGGAGGATCAACTACGCGGAGTTATTTACGATTTCCATTCTGACTTCCAGATTGAAGCGGACCAGAACGGAACGAGAATTTCGTTTTCCTGGCAGTCTCCCGATTACTCGACCGAGGTGGTCTGGACTGCTACGGTCAACATGGAAGGCCAGATGGGTGTCGGGCTCCCCGGAGAACGAGGCGTTACCAGGGTGGTTGATTCCTAAACCGATGACAGGTGACTGAAAATTCGTAAAGCCGGATGCTACTGCATCCGGCTTTTTGCGTTTCCACCACCATTGTATACGTGGTTTCACCCAATTCTTGATTAAGATTGTCTCATTTAACTTGCGCCCCGAAACCGCCGGAGGGAGAATTTCTCACAAAACCGAATGACCGGAGTTGGCAAAACCTGTTCGGCGTGATAGAAGGTCTTTGGACTCTCTATCGTGAGAAAGGAGCTCTCGCATGTCCCACTTCGCCTTGACAATCATCGGTCGGGACCGCCCCGGAATCGTGTCCGAGGTCACCGAAATCCTGTTCCGACTCGGCTGCAATATCGCTGACTCAAGTTGCTCGATTCTCGGCGGGCAGTTCGCCATGCTGCTGATCATCTCTCACCCGGAGATTTCGACCCGGGAAGACTTCGGTGATGCTTTCGCCCCCCTGGAAGAATCCAACCTGTCAGTGCTGCTGAGAGTGCTGAGACCGGGCGGGGAGAAACGTTCGGAGATCGGCGGCGAACTCTGCATGATCTCTGTCTACGGTTCGGACAAACCCGGGATCGTCTACCAGGTTGCCAAGGAACTCGGAGAGCGACAGGTCAACATCACCGACCTCAACACCAAGTTGATCGGCAGCGAACAACGTCCGGTCTACGTGATGATGATCGAAGCGGTGCTTCCTGCCGGGGTTACCGTCGAGACATTGGAACAGGTCATGACGCGGATTAAAAATGAAATGCAGGTCGACATCTCAGTTCGGCCCATCGACGCCGTGGAGCTGTAACCCGATGGCTGTACGTTCCATTCTGGTCTATCCCGACCCGATCCTGAAACAGGTCTGCCAAC
Organism: Desulfuromonas sp.; assembly: GCA_002868905.1. GTDB lineage: Bacteria > Desulfobacterota > Desulfuromonadia > Desulfuromonadales > Geothermobacteraceae > BM304. The sequence continues at coordinate 17,076 of PKUA01000004.1, read as the reverse complement.
CGATTGAGGATATCGATGCGGCGGTCGATGCCTTACTGCAGGATTTGATCGATACCATGCGGGACTCCGGGCACTCCGTCGGGGTGGCCGCTCCGCAAATCGGCGTCAACCGCCGCGCAGTGGTGGTCGACGTCTCCCACAGCAAGTTCGGCAGAGACAACAATCACGGTCTGCTGACCATGGTCAACCCGGTGATCCTCGAGCAGGACGGACGCAAGACCTTCCGGGAAGGGTGCATGAGCGTCCCCGACTACACCGGCAACGTGACCCGTGCCGAGAACATCCTGCTGCAGTTTACCGACCGCAACAGTGAGGAGAGGGTCTTGCGCTGCAGCGGTTTCGAAGCGGTCGCAATCCAGCACGAAATCGATCACCTCGACGGCCTGCTTTTCCTCGACCGGGTCTCCAGCCTGAAAACCGACGTTTTCAGGAGGAAAAATTATTAAATCCCAGATTGAATCCATAAGTGCATTAAAAAATTTTCCTTGACCTGTACTCATTTTTTCTGCATGATCTTGGGAAATTTTCAATCACTCTAGGAGGAATTGTATGAAAAAGCTGTTTGTTGTCGCTCTGCTGGTTATGTTTGCAGCCACCATCGCCTATGCCTCTGACGTCGTGACCTACGAAGCCAAAAACGGCAATGTCACGTTCGACCACAAAGTTCACGGCGAGAAGCTCGGCTGCGATGCCTGCCACGAAGGCACCCCGGCCAAAATCGAAGTATCGAAGGACATGGCCCACAAGGATCTCTGCAAGTCCTGCCACAAGAGCAAGGGCATGAAGACCGGTTGCAAAACTTGCCACGTAAAATAAGCAAAGACGCTTATTAGAATCTGATCGAGGCCGTCCGCTTGCGGGCGGCCTTTTTTTGTGGAATGCAGAGAGGCGCCCCAGCGGGGCGCCTCTACAAAAAGATGGGAATATCCACTTGGTCGTAGAGACGTAGCATGCTACGTCTCTACCGGGGAACACCGTTCGTATAAAATTGTAGAGACGCCCCGCTGGGGCGTCTCAATGGAAACATTTCAAACAAAGACACCCCAGCGGGGCGTCTCTACTGCAGCCTGTTCTAACCCGCCTGAATTCGTTCAATCACCTTCTCGGCCACCTTGTTCGAGGCGTTGACGCAGTCGTTGAGACCGACACCGAAAAAAGCATTGCCGGTGAGCAGAAGGTTCGGCTGCTGCTGCAACCTCTCCTCGAGCGCCGCCAGTTTGGCGGCGTGTCCCGAAGTGTACTGGGGGATGGCATTACGGTGACGGAATATCCGGCTGAAATCCGGTTCGGCGTCGATCCCCATGATCTGCTTCAGGTCGGCCGAGGTCCGCCGCTTCACCTCGTCGTCGCTCAAATCGAACGCCTGCGGATTAGCCGCCCCCCCCATCATCGAACGGAGCAGCACCTTCCCCTCGGGCGCCCGGTTTGGGAAAATGCTCGAATCCCACAATGTCCCGAGGATGGAACACCCCTCCGATTTCGGGATGAGGTAGCCGAACCCATCGAGCGAGTGGGCGATCTTTTCCCGTTCAAACCCGAAGCAGACAACGTTCATCGACGCGTAAGGGATCTGACCCAGGACATCTGACAATCCATCATCGAGTTCTGCGCACATCTCCGCCAGGGCATAGGCCGGACAGGCCGTCACCACAAGGTCGGCGTCGACCTTGCTGCCGTCGTCCAGGGTCAACTCGTACCCGTCGTCGTGTCGCTTGATCCCGCTGACGCCGGTCCCGGTTTTAACCTCTCCCTGCAGTTTCCCGCCGGTCGCTTCGGTCAGATCCTGAATGCCCCCGGTAAATGAGGTCAGGACGCCACCGGGGCCGGCGGCGGAGGCGACCTGTTTGCCGGCCTTGCGCTCGGCCTTTTTCTGTTTTGCCAGTTTGAGCATCGCCTTGATCAGGCCGCCATACTCCCTTTCCAGCTCGTATATCCGCGGAAAACAGCTCTTCAGGCTCATGGTCTCCGGGTTGCCGGCGAAGATGCCGGAAACCATCGGACCGATCAACCTCTCCAAAGCCTCCGCCCCAAGGCGACGACGGGCGAAGTCAGCCAGGGTTTCGTCCTCGTTGCTGTTGCTCGGAGGAATCACCGTCTCGCAGGCAAGGCGGATCTTGCCGGGCCAGGAGATAAGCTTCGATTTGAGGAAAGAGGGGCCGTTTTCCGGCAGGCGATGCAGCTCGCGACCAGCATAGATAAAGCGCTTGCGAGCGTTATCGTTGGAGCGGAGCAACCGATCGGTGATGCCGAGCCGGTCGCACAGTTCAAGGGTCATCGGCTTGTTGTCAAGAAAACCGTTCGGCCCCCACTCGCAGAGAAACCCCTCATCCTTGATGCTCCAGATTTTGCCGCCGAGACGTTCCTTTTTCTCGAGCACCACGGTGCTGACCGGCAACTCTTTTTCAGCGGCGATCCGTTCGATGGCGAAGGCGGCGGAGAGTCCTGAGATGCCGCCGCCGATAATGGCGATTTTTGTCATGGGGCAGTTTTCCTTGGTTGGTGGTCTGGATGAAACGTTCCTAAGTTTAACTTTTGCCAAGGCGCGAGGCAAGCTCTTCGATCAGGTCGGGCTGCTCTTCGAGCATTTCGCGGGCGCTCGCCGCCAGGCCGCTCTGCAGATCGGGATATCGGAGGGTGATCCCGAGGTCGCGGAGCATTTTTCCGTTCTCCATCCGTCGACTCTCCTGCAGATAGGAGAACATCATCGGGTTCATGACCGTCTTCGCCTCCTCCATCCCGACCTCGGGTGGACGCTCCAGGCCGAAGACATCCGCCAGGGCCATGAAATAATCGGTCATGCTGCTCTGCTGCCCGTCACAGACGTTAAACAGGTCACCATCGCGCCCCTTCTCCAGCGCGGCGAGGCAGACCTGCGCCAAATCGTCTGCGTGAATCCGGTTGGTGAAAGGCGCCTCGTCACGGCGCAGCATCGGATGCTTCTGCAGCAGGTAATGCAGAGGGAACCTGTGGGGGCCGTAAATACCGGTGACCCGCATTACGACTGTCGGCACGCTCCGCTCCTCGCCAAACTGGCGAACGCAGCACTCGGCGTCCCAGCGGCGCCTGGCACGGGCGCTCGTCGGTTTGACCGGAGTCGCCTCGGTCACCACCGCTCCGCTGCAGTCGCCATAGACGCCGCTGGTGCTGAGGTAGACCAGCTTGGCCGGTTCGGCTCCGGACTTGATCGTAGCGAGGAAATGGCGGATCTTCGCATCGGCATGCCCCCCGCCCGGGGGTGGAGCTGCGTAGAGAACCCAGGCGTTGCGGGTCGGCAATCCTGCGAGGCTGGCTTGATCCATCAGATCGGCCTGCAACGGTTCGATACCGGCCTGACGCAACCGGTCGACGCCTTCCGATGAACGAACCAGGCCGGAGACCGGCAAGCCGGCAGCCAGGGCGAGACGACCGGTTCGAATACCGATATCCCCGCAGCCGATGATCAGAACGGGATGCATGAAGTTTCTCCTGTCGAGGTCACGTTACCACGTCACCATAGCAAAATAGCGGGGCGCTGACAAAGACGTAAACGCTCATTCCCCGTCCGGGGGGAGATAACGGTAGCCGACACCGTGAACCGTCAACAGGGTCTGGGGACGTGCCGGGTCGGGTTCGACTTTCTTCCGGAGTTGGGCGATATGCTGATCGAGGGTGCGGGTCGTTCCAAAATAGTCGGTCCCCCAGGCACCGTTAAGCAGCCGATTGCGATCGAGCACCTCCCCCGGATGGCATAGAAACAGCTCGATCAACCTCATTTCCCGCGCGGTCAGGCTGCTCTCCTTCTCCCCGAGCCTGGCCTGATAACTTTTTCGGTCGACCATCGCAGAACCGAACCGAACCTGATCGGGGAGGTCGTATTCTGTCTTTGCCGGTTCAGCGACCCTGCTCCGCCTTAGCACCGCCGCGATCCGGGCACGCAATTCATGCAGCCCGAACGGCTTGGTCACATAGTCATCGGCGCCGAGCTCAAGGCCGATCACCTTGTCGATCTCCTCCCCCTTGGCGGTCAGCATGATCACCGGAGTTGTCCGATCGGCACGCCGGATCTCGCGACAGAGGTCGTAGCCGCTGAGTCCCGGCATCATGACGTCGAGCAACAGCAGGTCCGGCCTCTCCCGGCGATAGGCAGCGAGGGCCTCTTCACCATCGGCCAACGCCGAAACCCGGTAGCCGGCCGCCTCGAGGGTATCGACCAAACCCTGGCGCAGGTTCGGATCGTCCTCGGCCAGCAGGATATGGTCATCTTTCTTCATGGCGACTCCTTGGCAGGCTCAACTCAAAACAGGCTCCACCCCCATCCCTGCCGGTGCAAACCAGGTCACCGCCAAGGCCCAGGGCGAGCTGACGTGCGATGCTCAAGCCGAGGCCAGTACCTTGCTGACGACTGGTGAGGGAGGTGTCGATTCGGTGAAACTTGCTGAAAACCGCCTCCCTTTGATCCGCGGGGATACCCGGACCACGATCGCAGACCCTGACCGTCACATCCGCGCTGGATGAGACAACCTCGATGAGCAGTTCCTCGCCCTCAACCGCGTATTTCAGTGCGTTGTCGAGCAGGTTGAGAACAATCTGTTCGATGGCGTCCCGGTCCGAATCAATGGAGAGTGGCCCCTGGGGCAAGCGTCGGTCAAGGCCCATCCCGGAGTCGTCGATCCGTTTCACCTGGCTGTCGAGAAGATCGTGCAGCAGTTCCACCAAATCGAGACGCTCCCGGGCGAAAAGTTTCTTTCCCTGTTCCAGGCGACTGAAGCTAAGCACGTTATTGACCAGGCGTGTCAGGCGCTGACTCTCCCGGATAATCACGTCGAGGTAGCCGCTTCTCTTCTGTTCATCGGTGACGGTCCCTTCGCCGAGGAGCTCGGCATACATCCGGATCGTCGTCAACGGGGTCTTCAGCTCATGGGAGACACTGGAAACGAAGGTGGTCTTGCTGCGCGCCTCCCGCTGATGCCGGGTCGCCTGCCAGAGCAACGTGGTGCCGCCGAGCAGGACCGTCAACACGACCGCCCCGAGCAGCAACGACGAGACCAGGAGGAAACCGCTCGATTCGCCGGCGCTACCGGTACGTGGATGGACGACCAGGCGCCAGTGCGGCAGGGACTGGAGAGCAATTTCAACCACCGCGTCAGACATCCCGTTCTCTCGTTCCGGTCCGCTCCGCTGCATGACCCGCCCCTCCCCGTCGAGCAGCAGAAAGGCATCGCCATCGGTTTCATGCGGCAGAGTACCGCCGATGCGAGCCAGCAGGGCCATCAGCTCCACCTCAACACCATAGCGGCGTTCCTCCCCGTCCGGAGCGTACCAACCGAGGAGGTGGAGACGGTTGTCGGCAAACCAGGAACGCCAGCCTCCGGTTCCTGCCGGCTCCGACAACTTGGCTGCCACGTCCGCTTCCGCCACCACGGTCGGAGCCTGCTGAGCGAGAGAGCGGAGCTCTTTGCGAGCTTCGGTATAGCTGCTTTGCGACGGTGACGGAGTTATCGGTGCCACGTCGGGACTCGGTTGTTGCCACGGTTCTTCGCCCGAGAAAAGCGGCTGATAGCGCAGAACAAAAGCCGCCTCCTCGGCGTTGCCCGGCTGTTCCGGCGGGGGGAACAACAGGCCACGTTCGGCCTGCCAGATAAAGACATTGCGGACCAGGGGGTTCCCCTGCTGCCATGCGTCGAGCCGCTGTTGCAATCCATCCCTAGGGAGCTGACGTAAGGTCTGCAGTAGACCGTCCTGAACCTCGCTCACCGCCAGATCAATGCTTTCGGCGACACTCCGAGCCCGGTTCTGAGCAGCCTCGCGAACCTGCCCCTGCAGCCGCTGCTCCTCCCCCTGCAACAGGTGCAGGGCAGCGGCACCGAGCAACAGGGTCGGCACTAACAGCAGCAACCAGGCGATGATGAGCAGACGGGTCGATTTCATCGGCAGTCAGTCAAGGACGCCCCGCCCGAATCGGGCGGGGACGTTCAGGTTAAGGGGGATGGTCATCTCCCAATTCAATTCGCTCCCGGGCTGATCAAAAACTGCAGAGGCAAGGCGCCCGCAGGTCGAAGCGTGACGCGTAGCAGAGGCTACGCCTCGCAATGAGCCCAGGGAGAAACAGCTGGAGGTTTTTCATCGGCCTCAATAAGACTTCTGCTGGGTCCGGATTCTATAACTCTCAGACTTCAGCTCTTTCTTGCGCGGGGCGCTCAAACCTTCCTCGGCGATTTCCTCGGCATCGGCATCGAGTGAGTCGGCTTCCGTGGCAAGGTCGGAGAACCCGAGAGAGGCGCTTCGCGCCTTGAGCTTGGCGCTCTCTTCGCGCAGTTGCCGGACCGCCTCGTCCTTCCTGCCGGTGTTGACCAGGTCGACCGCTTTCTCCCGGGCAACCGCCATCTCGTTTTCTACCAGGGCCTCCTGCACCTTTTTGTCGGCCGACTTGACGATATCTCCACGGCTGGCCGAAAAACGGACCTGGGCAAGGCTCTCCGAAGTTTCGGGACGATTCGACAGGGCATTTTCATAACGACAGCGCGCCCGTGCCAGATCACGTATCCTGCCCGCCTCGGTCGGGTCAACCTCGATCTCCAGTAAAGCATATTTCTCCTGGCCGCCATAGAGCTGATTCAGGTAGAGTTCTACATGGTTCCCGCGGATCTTGCCGTCACGGCCGATCAGGCGTAGCGGCCTCACCCCCTCCTGCAGTTCGATATCGATTCGGATGCTGCGGGCCGCCACCGACAGAACGTCGCCAAGCTCGGCCGCGAAGATACGCGGCAGGTCACGGCTCGATTCGACGAAATAATGATTGCCGTCGCTTCGTTCGGCGAGCTGGGTCATCAAATCCTCGTTAAAATCGGTGCCGACCCCGACGGTGGTGACCGAGATGCCCTCCTTGAGCAGGGCGACTCCGAGCCGCGCAAGGTCGGACGGCGAACTCGGTCCGACATTGGCAAGCCCGTCCGAGAGCAGAATCACCCGGTGGAAATACTCCCCATGCAGATTCCTGCGCACTTCGGCCGCACCCTGGCTGACGGCACCGAACAGGGCGGTGTTCCCTCCTGGACGGATACTGCGGATTCTCGCTTCAATCCACTCGGTGTTGGCTGCACTCTGCGCCGGAACCAGGGTCTGCACGGTGTGATCATAAACCACCAGAGAGAACAAATCACCCGGCGCCAGCCGGTGCAACGCCTCGATCGCCGCTTCCTTCGCTTTTTCGATCTTGCTACCGTTCATGGAACCGGACCGGTCGAGCACCAGGGCGAGGTTGACCGGTGGCCGATCCGCCGGCGGCGGAACGTGACCGACGTTCAGTGAGATCTGCACCACCGCCTTTTCGAACTGACCGGCCGAAAGTACGCCTCGATCAGGGATTAAGTCACAGCGGACCAGGGGAACCGCAAGGGCGGACTGTGGAATGAGAATTGCGCACAGGATCATGGGTATAACCAACTTTTTCATGACAGACTCCTTTCAACGAATGAGATTGGACTGGTGGTCGCCTCTTTTGATGCCAGTTGACCACAAGCCGGACACGGAGTCGTCATGAGCAGGTCAAAGGTTTGTAAAAAAAATGTCATGGCTGCAGGTTGTGCAATCGCACAGTTTTATCATGTTTATTCGGGAGTGTTTTTTTTCGTGTTGCCACGTGGAAAAAGAGATGTGGTCGGTTATAATTCTACCCAAGATGATTCGTTGTAGCAGGCGGATTATCCAAACGAGAACCTTTCCTGACCTCGCAAACGCTCAACTTTTTGCGCGTCACATCTCCCTCCTGAGTGGCGCGCTTTTTTTGCCGCCCGCCTAAAAAACCGCCGTAAGTCTTTCAAACGCCTTGTCGAGCCGGGTTGAAACAGTCAACAGCATCCCTTTGAGCAGGCGCGCGCCGACGTCAGGGTGTTGCTCCATCAATTGTTCGAAATTCTCCTTGGAGAGGATCAGCAGGTCGGTCGCTTCCAACGCGGCGACATTGACGGCACGCGGCTGGTCTTTAAGCAGGCAGAGCTCGCCGACGATGCTGCCGGCGCCGTAGATCCCGACAATGACGTTCTTGCCCGGGAATTCGGTCGATTTGCTCACCTCGACCCGCCCCGAAGCGATAAAAGCGAGATACTCACAGGCGTCACCCTGTTTCCAGAGCACCTCCCCCGCCGGCACCTGGCGACAACCGAGAAAATCAGAGAGGGTGCGAATATCCTTATGGCGGAGAAAATGAAAGGTCAGTTCGTCCTTCAGCCGCTTACAAAAACATTCCGAATCAAGATTCATCATCATATTTCGTCCTTCCGATAGAAATCGACCGATCATCTCCAGCCGATTCATTCTTTCACAAGTTTACCTGCTGCGCCAACAATTCCCACCCCTTGACAGCCCGGTAACGGGTGATTAATGTGAAGCCGTTTGTTCGGCGGAAACCGAACGACTATTCCAGAAAAAACAGGAGGATGTCTATGTCCGCTTTGATCGAAGTCGACGGGCTGCGCAAGGAGTTCGGTTCACTGTGCGCCGTCGATGACCTCTCGTTCAGCGTGCCGCGCGGCGAGGTGCTCGGTTTTCTCGGCCCGAACGGCGCCGGCAAGTCGACGACCATGAAAATGCTGACCGGGTTTCTGGCGCCGACCGCCGGCACCGCCAGCATCTGCGGTGCCGATATCACCCGGCAACCGATCGTGGCCAAAGCGCACCTCGGGTACCTCCCCGAGGGGGCTCCGCTCTACCCGGAGATGACCCCCGCCACCCTGCTCTCCTTCATCGCCGGCGTCCGCGGTTACACCGGAGAGAAAAAGACCCAACGCCTGGCCGAGCTCGCGGCACTGATGCATCTCGAACCGGTCTGGAAGCAACCGATCGAGACCCTCTCCAAGGGGTTCAAACGGCGGGTCGGCCTCGCCCAGGCGATCCTGCACGATCCGGACGTTTTGATCCTCGACGAACCGACCGACGGTCTCGACCCGAACCAGAAACACGAGGTGCGTCAGCTGGTGCAGACCATGGCCGAGCAGAAGGCGATCATCGTCTCGACCCATATCCTTGAGGAGGTCGACGCCGTCTGCACCCGGGCGATGGTCATCCATCGGGGGAAAATCGTCGCCGACGGCACTCCTGCCGAATTGCGCGGCGAGCACGCCAACCTCGATGCCGCGTTCCGCGCGCTGACCGATGGCAAAGGAGGGGTGTCATGAACCATGTCAAGACCCTGTTCCGACGCGAACTCGCGGCTTATTTCGCCACGCCGCTCGCCTATGTCTTCGTCATCATTTTCCTGGTGCTGATGGGGGCCTTCACCTTCTATTTCGGCGGGATGTTCGAGCGGGGGCAGGCCGACCTGCAACCCTTCTTCATCTGGCACCCCTGGCTCTACCTCTTCCTGGTCCCGGCCCTCGGTATGCGGCTCTGGTCCGAGGAGCGCAAGACCGGGACGGTCGAGCTGCTGCTGACCCTGCCGGTCTCCATGGGGGAGGCGGTCCTTGCCAAGTTCCTCGCCGCCTGGAGCATGATCGCCATCTCCCTCGGCCTGACCTTTCCGGTCTGGATCACGGTCAACCTGCTCGGCTCGCCCGACAACGGGGTGATCGTCGCCGGTTACATCGCCAGCCTGCTGATGGCAGGCGCCTACCTGGCGGTCGCGGCCTGCATTTCGGCCCTGACCCGCAACCAGGTGATCGCCTTCGTGCTCTCGACCGTCGCCTGCTTCGCCTTTCTGCTTGCCGGCTTCCCGCTGGTGCTCGAGTTCTTCCGCCCCTGGCTACCGGAACTGGTGGTCGACGGCATCGCCTCGCTCAGTTTCCTGACTCACTTCCGGGCGATCGTCAAAGGAGTGCTCGACCTCCGCAATATCGTATTCTTTCTGACCTTCATTACCTTCTGGCTCTATCTCGGGGCCTGGGTCATCAGCCGCAAAAAGGCCTCGTGAAAGGAGGGTTATGATGCAACCGAAACAATGGCTCTCGGGACGGGGCCTGCTATTTGCCCTGGTCCTGTTCATCGTCGTCAACCTGGCCGCCGGCACCCTGCTCCGCTCGGCCCGCTTCGACCTGACCGAAAACAACCTTAACACCCTCTCGGCCGGGACCCTGGCGATCCTCGAAAAACTGGACAGGCCGGTCACATTTCGTTACTACCTCGCCGAAGACGCCCTGCGGCAGGCACCGGGTATCGAAACCTATGCCGAACGGGTCACCGACCTGCTGGAAGAATACGCCCAGCGCAGCGGTGAAAAGCTGACCCTGGAAAAAATCGACCCGAAGCCGTTCTCCGAAGCTGAGGATGATGCTGTCGCCGCCGGGCTGCAGGGGGTTCCGGTCAACAGCGGCGGCGATGCCCTCTATTTCGGCCTGGTCGCCAAAGCGGACGACGGAACGAGCAAATCGATTTCCTTCTTCTCCCCCGAGCGGGAAGAGTTTCTCGAATACGACCTGAGCGAACTGCTCTATGGTGTCACCCACCCGGAGAAACCGGTGCTCGGCATTCTCTCCGCCGTGCCGCTGCAGGGTGGATTCACCCCGCAGGGGATGGAGCAGCCGTGGATGGTCCTCGACCAGCTCCGCCAGCAGTACGAGGTCCGGGAGCTGCAGCAGGCCGACCTGGAAATTCCTGCTGAGGTCAACACCCTGCTGCTGGTCAACCCGTTCGGTCTGTCCGAACCAGCCCTCTACGCCGCCGACCAGTTCGTCCTCGGAGGGGGCAAGGCCCTGGTCTTTGCTGACCCGCTGACCGAGTCGACCGCGCGCCGCAACCCGGCCTCGATTCTCCAGGAGAACCCTGCCGCCGAGAAACTGCTCGCCGCCTGGGGGGTCGAACTGCGCAAACAGAAAATTGTCGGCGACCTGCGCACCGCCCAGCAGGTCTCCTACCCCGGCCGCAGCGGACGGATGCAGGTGCTGCAGTACCTGCCGTACCTCTCGCTGGGACCGGAGAACGTCAACCACGACGACGGCGTCACCTCGCAACTCGGCAAGCTCAACCTCGCCAGTGCCGGGGCGCTGGCGCCGGTCGCGGGGAGCGGGTTCGAGTTCACCCCGCTGCTGCAGAGCAGTACAGAGTCAATGTTGATTGAGCTTCCGGAGATCGCTTTCCAGGCGAACCCGGCCAAGCTGCTCGCCAACTTCGAACCGAGCGGCGAACGCTACACCCTGGCGGCACGCCTGTTCGGCCCTGCCAGAACCTCTTTCCCCGACGGTCCTCCCGAGGTTGAAGCACCGGCCGAAAGCGAGTCAGATAAAGAAGGTGAAACCCAAGAGTCTGCGAGCGAACCGCTGACAGAGAGCAAGGAACCGATCCACGTGATCGTCATTGCCGACACCGACCTGCTGCAGGATCGGTTCTGGGTGCAGATCAGCAACTTCTTCGGTCAACGCCTGGCGACGCCGACCTCAAACAACCTCGACCTGGTGCACAACGCCATCGACTCCCTCGCCGGGAGCACCGACCTGATCGCGATTCGGAGCCGCGGCAGCTTCCAGCGCCCGTTCGAGCTGGTCGCGGAAATCCAGCAACGCGCCGAGCTGCGCTATCGTGCCAAGGAGCAGGAGCTTGTTACCCGGCTGCAGGATGCCGAGGCCAAGCTCAATGAACTGCAGGCGCAGCGCCAGGACTCAGGCTCCCCCCAGCTCACGCCTGAGCAGCAGGCGGAAGTCGATAAGTTCGTCGCCGAGAAGGTCCGGATTCGCAAGCAACTGCGCGATGTGCAGTACCAGCTCCGGGCCGACATCGAAGAGCTGGGGATGATGCTCAAGGCGTTCAACATCGCCTTCGTCCCCGGCCTGATCGGACTGATCGCCTTCTTGTCGTGGGTCATCGGACGCAGCCGCGGCCGTGGCATGAACTAGGTTCGACCAGCTCCGGACCGCTATATCGGGAATGAAACGGCAGGGTCCGCTGGGGCAGACCCTGCCGTTTTGTCTGCGACCGATTGCAAATCGGCGCAAATGGTGGTAAGCAGATGCGATCAGTCGGCCCTGATTGCGACCAACCGTGCAAGTGGATATCCCCGGGAAGATCTCATGGAAGCTTTCACTCAGAAAATCATCGTCCGCTGGTCCGACCTCGATCCGAACGGTCACGTCCGGCACTCGGCTTACTACGACTACGCCGCCCAGGCCCGGATCGCTTTCCTGCAACAACACGGTGTCGGTATCGGCTGGATGAAACTGCGTGGCATCGGGCCCTTGCTGTTCCGCGAGGAAGCCCGCTTCCGGCGCGAACTCAACATCGGTGACGAACTGCTGATTGACGTCCGCCTCTCCGCTGGCTCCGAGGATCATCGCAAGTGGAGCATGCGTCACCGCATCCTGCGCGGGAAGGAGATTTGCGCCGTGCTCGAGGTCGACGGCGCCTGGCTCGACCTGAGGCAGCGGCGGGTCGCACCGCCACCGCAGGAGTTGATAGACCAATTCGAAGCTCTCCCCCGCACCGAGGATTTCCGCATCATCCCGATCGGGAAGAAGGAGTCCCGGAGCGACTCCGAAACCAAATAAGAGGAGAAAGTGAATGTACGTCGACCTGGACGAACTGGAAAATCTGTTGAATCGACGCACCCGCGAACTCGAGAAGAAGGTCGAGGGGACCGGCTACCTTTTGCGCACAGTCGTCGGCGTCGCCACCTTCCTGCTCGATAACGAGGGGAACGTCGACCTGCTGACCGCCAAGCAGCAGGTGACCTACGAGAAATTCCTCGAACCGCTCCTGGAGAGCGCACCCCGCCGCTAATTCTCCTTCTCTATGAATTTAAACATTGCATCCCAAGGTGATAATTTACTAATCTGGCCGGGTTGCAGCGACGGGGAGGGGCACTTTACCAAATTGGAGGATGCAGCATGATTGAAAACGGGGGACTCCGTATCATCGTGTTTGAAGACGATCCCGCCCTGGCCAACCTGTTGAAGCACGCCCTGCATTCAAGAGGGCATAAGGTCAGTGTATTCTCCGATCCGACCCTCTGCCCGGTTTTCAAGGAACAAGAAACCGCCTGCCCGAGCAAAACCCCCTGCGCCGATGTCATCCTTTCCGATCAGATGATGCCGAATATGACCGGCCTCGAATTTTTCAAGCTGCAACGGGCGCGAGGCTGCAAGGCCAAGGACGCCAACAAGGCGATCCTGACCGGCTCCGCCATGCTCCCCGAACTCCAAAAAGAAGTGCACGACCTTGGCTATACATTGTTCAAGAAACCGTTCAAAGTCTCTGAGGTCCTGGCCTGGATCGACGATTGTGCCGCAAGACTGGCCTGACGACGGGGCACTCTCTGCGACCAACCAAGCTTCCGCAACAGGGTGACGACTTCCCCTGTAGCTGCCATAATGCCCTGTATTTTTTAATAGTTACGGAGGGTGGTTTGCAGCGACGACGCGTCACCAACAGCCGCAGGAACAGCCGATGCTGACCTGCGGCTTTCTGATTCAAGAGGGGAGATGATGCCGGCCTCTCCACAACTGCAGCAAGCCGCCGAAGCCCTGACCCGCAATGGCTTCGACGTCTATCTCGCCAACGAACCGGCGCACGCCAAGCTGGTTTTCTTCGACCGAATCCTGCCGACGATCAAGCACAAACTGGTCTCGTGGGGAGATTCCCTCACCATGCACTCCACCGGGGTTCTCGACGAGCTGCTGGCCGACCCCGCCATTGAAGTGATCAAGACCTTCGACCCCGAGACGACCCCGGCCGAGATCATCGAGCGGCGCCGCCGGGCGCTGCTGACCGACCTGTTTCTGACCGGCAGTAACGCGGTCACCGCGGACGGAAAGCTGGTCAACCTCGACATGATCGGCAACCGGACCGCCGCGCTTCAGTTCGGGCCGAAGAAGGTGGTGATCTTCGCCGGGGCCAACAAGATCGTCCCCGACCTCCCCACCGCCATCGACCGGGTCAAGAACCACGCCGCACCACTGAATGCCAAGCGTCACAATATGCCGACCCCGTGTGCCAAATCCGGCTACTGCCACGACTGCAGCTCACCCAAACGGATCTGCAACACCTGGACGATCATCGATAAGTGCTTCCCACCGGGGCGGATCAAGGTCGTGCTGATCGAGGGGGAGTGGGGATTATGAAACATGACGCTTTCCTGCGGGTGATAACATGCAAGGGCCTCTGGCGCCACGTGCTCCCCATCCTGCTGCTGCTCCCCCTGCTCTGCTCCTGCTCCTACCTGAAATACGCCTCGGTGCAGGCCGAATACGCCCGCATCCAGCAGGCCGAGCCGGGCCAGGTCAACCTCAAGCACATGCTCGACCGAGACACCCACTTTGTCCTTGGCCGCACCCTCGACCCGAGCGGTCGCCATAATGACCTGCCGATGGCAATCGCAGCCTACTCAAGCCGGTTCAAACCGCATGAACGGGTCGACACCATGTTCTTCATTGGCGTCGGGACCCACTACGGACTCAACCTGCCGGATGGAGAATTCGACCTGCTGGTCTACTCCGATCATAATGCAAACGGCACGTTCGACAGCGGCGAAGTTGTCGGCCGGAAACACATCATCCTCAATCGGCAGACCTCGCCGGACAAGGTCCGCGACGGCGTCGACTTTGCCCTGACCGAACCGAGCCGGGTCGCCTGGGCCGAGGCGATTCCGCGGCCGGACGACACCGAACTGCAGGCTTCCCTGTTCTACCCGACCGGATCAATTCGCAGCCTCGACGACCCGATCTTCGCCGAGAACATGGCGACCCTCGGCATGTACGACCCCGCCTCCTTCCTGGAACGCGCTCCGACCATGTTCTACGCCCTGGAAGAGGATGCCGGCCACAAGATCCCCGTCGTTTTCGTCCATGGCATCGGCGGCACGCCCCGCAACTTCACGTCGATCATCGATCGGCTCGACCGAACGCGTTACAAACCCTGGTTCTTCTACTACCCCTCCGGTGGCGACCTCGACCAGTTCGCCGAATTCTTTTACCGGATCTTTCTCGCCGGCAAGGTCGTCCGGCAGGGGCCGATGCCGATGATCATCGTCGCCCACAGCATGGGAGGCCTGGTGGTACGCGAAGCGCTGAACCGCTACCACGACAGCCCTGACGAAAACCATGTCTCCCTGCTGGCCACCATCGCCACCCCGTTCGGCGGACACCCGTCCGCCGCCACGGGAGAAAAACACGGCCTGATCGTCCTCCCCTCCTGGCGCGACGTCAATCCGCAAAGCCGCTTCATCCAGGAGCTGTTTCGCAACCCGCTGCCAGAATCACTCAACGTCCAGCTCCTTTACGCCTTCGACAATCCCGACGCCCTGAAACTGAGCAAGAACAGCGACGGCGTGGTCCCGTTGGCAAGCCAGCTCCGCCCCGAAGCGCAGAGGCAGTCGCGCCAGCAGTTCGGCTTCGACAGCAGCCACACCGGTATTCTGCAGGACCCGAAGATGATCGACTACCTGTTCGCCCGGATTGCAACAGTCAAGAGCTACTTCCCGGAAGACCACCTCGCCCAATTTGACCTCGGCGGCTTCGATGTCCCGCTAAGCGACGGCTACGAACCCTTCACCCGGTATGTGATCCGGATTATGGGGCGCTACCTGGTGGCGCTGGGGAAGGGTGAAATCGAACCGATCGATGCAGAGCAGGAGCGGTTTGTGCGGGTGGTTCAGGGCGAAGGCGAAGCAAAGAACCAGGTGGAGGAGGGGTGGTTGCGATTTTTGCGGGAGCATCCTGAAATTCGCTAAAGGCTTTAACGATCTGGCGAGCGAATTGATTCGTTCTAGTCTGGCACGGGGAGCCTACTATCCCCAAAAGTGGGCACCCCTTCACCTTGGATCGAGATCAGCGGCGCGTCAGTGGTAGACAGGCGGTCCAATTGAACGTCAAGTTTTTGGCCGACTGTACTGACCCTGGCATAGCCAACCCGCATGCCGTTTTTTTCTGCGTCCATTCGGTACTCCTTTCATCCTTTGAGGTTTAGGTTTCGTGGCGTATTATGTGAACCCCTCCTGTTGCCTGATTCTGCTGAGCTTGCTGTTGAAAATCGACACGTAATTACAACGTAAATATATTGTAGGTATGAATGAGCTGCATTTCGAATGAGATCCAGTGAAGACCAAGGTCAATCTGAACAAACATGGGATATCATTTGAGGAGGCGGTAACGGTCTTTTACGATGAGGCTGCGATCGAGTTCTACGACGATGAACATTCGGACTGGGAGGATCGGTTCCTGTTGCTTGGGCTGAGTTCAGATATGAAGTTGCTGCTGGTATGTCATTGCTACCGATCCGAAGAATCCGTGATTCGGATCATCTCGGCACGGAAGGCAACAGAGATGAAGCAACCCATTATCAAAGGTGAATCCATGGAAAAAGAGTATGATCTCTCAAAAATGAAGAAGCGGCGTAACCCGTATGCCAAACAGTTAAAAAAAACAAGTCACACTCCGGCTGCGGCCGGATGTCATTGATTATTTCAAGGAGATGGCAGAAGAGACGGAAGTGCCCTACCAAAGCCTGATCAATCTCTACCTCCAGGACTGCATGAAAAAACACAGAAAGCTCGACATGAAGTGGGCTTCCTGATTTTCCGTGTGTGTCAGGAGCAGGGTTTGCGGGAGTGGTCCACAGGGGCTGGTTTCAGGCTACTGATACCTTCTGACACAACATTTGGGACGGTCTGAATTTTGACGATATGGACTTATTCCCGTATAGTGCCAGTGTCCTATATTGCTGGGTTTCTGAGAATCAGGGGGATTATCGATCAATGACTACAAGCCATCTGCTGTCAAAAGTGGGTGGCTTTGTTGTTTATGAACTATCGGTGGGAAAGATTACTCGCCGCCGGACCTCAGGTGATGGATAGGCGGGTCCGTATAAACTCCCAGGAATATTTTTCAATCATTCAACTCGCTAATTTTTAAAGAGAAATTTTGAATATTCCTATTGAATTGTAGGTTCTTATACGGACAGGAACCTCATTTCTGTTTGTTATGAGGGTCCGTCTAAAACCAAGTTATGCCTCTAAATAATATGGACAAATTTAATATAGTCTTCACGTTTTACGACGAGCTTCTTCTGAAGTTACTAGACTTAGCTGCAGAGTTCAATTTTGATGCTGAGCATCCTCTGCATTTACATTCAGTGGCCCTGTACGGTTCAGTTCTCGAATTATCAAGCAGCATGAAACCCTTG